>CAYPKG010000006.1:0-79153 GCA_964411275.1 uncultured Oscillospiraceae bacterium
ATGTACTTGTGTCCATCTTTGGTGAACTCAAAAGCACCTTGCTGTTGTAAGTAACGACCTTGTGCTTGTTGCCTTCAAGACGGATGTGCATGGCCTTGCAGAGGTCATCCTCGTCCACTTCGATGATCATGCCATCATTGTCGTCGGACTCCGGATCAGTAATGTAGAAGTCGTCTTTATAGATGTAGACGTCGTAGTCTTTAATCTTTGCAGGTTTGAAACCTTCGGTGCCGAACACGGGAAGCTTCTTTTTGTCGGTGGTGTCAGCAATCTTGGCAGTGATGGAGCCGGAGGCGCCGGTCAGCTGGCCAAGTACCAGGAAACGGAATGTCTTTTCGGTGTTGTCATAGCCGTCTTTTCCGTAGATCGCGGCCTTTTTGCCATCCTTCAGCAGTCCAACGCCGTTCTCATGGTGTACGCAGGTTTCATCCTTCTCGGTCTTCACATCCCAGATCTTGACGTTTTCTGTCTTGAACTGGAGGGTAGCTTCTCCGGCGCCCTTCGCGCCTTCGGGAATGTACACAGCAACGATCGCGCCTACCATCTCGTTGTAGAGATAGCCACGGTCAGCCGCGGGCAGGGTGGTGTAAACGCCGTTGGCATAGGAAGCGGAATAATAGTCAACCAACTGAACGGAAACCTTCCAAGCATCCTTGGTGGAGGTGGACTCCTCAGCGCCGGTGAAAGCCAACGCGGGAGCGGCAATGGCCAGAACCATGACCAGAGCCAGAACGAAAGTCAATACTTTCTTCATTATGTTTGTACCCCTTTTCATTTTTTTGCTTGCAACTGAGTTTACCTTATTGTGCAAAACACATATTCTTTTTTGGGGCATTCCCGCGCATGAAATATGCTACGCCCGCAAAGCAATCTTTGTAGCAATTTTGTGCCTATAGCCTGAGTTCTTCAAAGATTCTACTATACATTATTGAAATCCTAGATATTTAGGGCCTTTCGCAGAGTCGCACCCTCAAAAACGGAGGCCATTGTATCGTGTATTTCATCACGATTGTTTTGCTTGTAAAATCGAACAATCTTAGGTATTTTGCCTGTTTCGAGGCATGCATAATGCGATTTCACGGGGAGTTAGGGCTATAGTGAGAAAAATAAATAAGAACGCACATATGTGGCAGGCAAATAATCGTTATGTAATACTTTCGAAATATTTTTGTAAATGGCTGTTGACATTTGAGCAGCGCCCTGCTATCATAAATGTGTGCGATGGGGTAAATCGCATTGTACCAAAGCATACAAAAGCTCTGGCCGCAAAACAAGGCGGTCAGAGCTTCCATTTTATATCCACCGCCTCGCTGGTGGCATGGATTACTTCAACCATCTCGTTCAGTATCTTTCGCTTTTCCTCAAAGGCCACCGGCTCCCAATGTGTAAAGGCGGCGGCGATTTCGTCCAGGCGGCTGGGGCAAATGCTATCCTCGTTCAGCTTGGCAATCGACCGCTCCGTTTCCTTTTTCTCCTCATCCAGACGGATAATACGGGCATTAACATAGGAAAACAGCACGGCGTTTGCGCCGGTAAGCGCATCCAGCAGTTTTTCGATGTCGGTTTCCACCCGCTTCAACCGCGAGTTGAGCACAGCGATCTCGGGATTTTGATAAGGATCCCGGCTTTGCATGCGCCTTGCCTGATAGCGTTCAAGATATGCATTCATGGCAGACGCTACCATTTCTTCCAGCTCATGGGTGTAAATCTTTCCACAGCCGGGACAGGCTTTGTTGTCCAGCCGCTTGGTGCAGCGCATATACTCATGCCGGGCGCCGGTTTGAATGCTCATCAGAGCATAGCCGCAATTGCCGCATTTGATCTTTCCAGCCAGGTGTGAGTGGCTTTTCTGGCGATCTGGATTGTTTTATTGTTCAGCGTCTTGCGGCGGCAGGCGAGCCAAACCTCCGCCGGAACAATCCCCTCATGGTGCGCCAGCACCAGCATATGCCCCTGCAGTGTCTGGCGCTTGTCCTCTTTTACCCCCGCCCCTGGTATAGATAACAGCCCCTGACGCCATCAAATTCCGAGGGGGCGTTTTGGATTTCTGCGCCCTGATTATGAAAAAACTGATAGACGCTCCGGTCCGCCCGGACATACACGGGATTGCGCAACAGCTGGGCCAGTGTGGAGCGGCCCAGCTCCTTGCCCCGAAGCGACGCGCCCTGCTGGGCAAAATGCCTTGTGATATCCCCGTAGGAAACGGACTGTTTAGCATACAGCCCGAATATGGTTTGCACCAGCGCCGCCTCCTCCGGCGCCGGAACCAGCCGCTTTGTATTGACGCCCCCGATCACCGCCGGCTCCAGCGCGTAGCCATAAGGCGGCTTGCCGCCCATGTAAAAACCCTTCTGGCTGCGGGAATAGTACGCGTCGCTGACGCGGTTCTGGATTGTTTCCCGCTCCAGCTGGGCAAACACGATGCAGATATTAAGCATCGCGCGGCCCATGGGGGTTGATGTGTCAAATTTTTCGGTGGAGGAGACGAATTCCACCTGATGCTTTTGAAACAGCTCCATCATATTGGAAAAATCCAGTATCGAGCGGCTGATCCTGTCCAGCTTGTAGACGATCACCTTTGCGATGACGCCCCGGGCGATGTCCTTTAGCAGCTCCTGAAACTGGGGCCGGTCCATGTTTTTTCCCGAATATCCGCTGTCTGCGTATTCCTTGCAGGGTTCGCCCTTTAAGTCATATTTGCAAAATTCAATTTGGCTTTGAATGGAAATGCTGTCCGCTTTGTCGATGGATTGTCTGGCATAAACGGCATGGATACGGCTGCCCATGAAATCACCCCTAATATGCATAATATTAGGATTGTAACGTGATTTATTTCTTTTGTCGATGTTTGTCGTTTTGGTAAAATAAGGAAGAGAGGCAACCTGACCCCATCGACAAAGCCGAGGCTTTGTCGATGGCCTAAATTAGCCCACGTGTTTGATCTCGTCGGGCTTAAGCGGCGGAAGCTCCTCGTAACGCCTGGGCGCCAGGGGATCCTGCTTGGGCTGTAATGGTTTTTGTTCCATTCTCCTCACCTCCTGCTCCCAGTATGGGGCAAAAAAATGCGGGTTTATGCGCGCTTCGCCATAGCCGCCGCATATCCCTCCATACCGTCGGCGTCGCTGACGAAAAGACAATGGATTTTCAGCCGCTCCATCAGATATGCAAGGGCCGCGCTGCCATAGAGTATGATGTCGTGCCGCTCCTTTAACAGGGGATGCTTTTTGCGTTTTTCCCCCATAAAATCCAGCTCCAATATCAATGCTTCAAGCCCCCCTGGCGTAATCCTTGCCTGGGAAAGCGCGTTACTATCATACCCGGTCAGCCCCAGCGACAGCGCGCCCAGGGTGGTAATCGTCCCGCCAATCCCGGTAAACCTTGAAGCGCTCCCTTCGCAAAGCGCCGGGCCGCAGCGGGCGTCCAACCAGCTTTTAATCAGGGGCCGGGCCGCTGAAAACGGGAGGCCGGAAAACGCATCCCTTAGCCGCACGCAGCCGATGGGAAAGCTGATGCGGCACGCTTCGTTGATCACCTGGGCGCTGCCGCCGCCGATGTCAATCATCCCGCCGCCCCTAGTGCCCACCGCGCCCAGATAGGCGATCCTGGCCTCCTCCTCCCCGGAAAGCACGTCAATTGTCACGCCGGTTTCCCGTTTCACCCGGGCGAGAAACGCGTCCCTGTTTTTCGCGTCCCTGACGGCGCTGGTGCCATAGGCATAAAGGGGTAAATCCCCGGCCTGCTCCACAAACGCGGCGATGGCGGCCACGGTGCGATCCATGGGCGCGTCCTGCAAAAATCCGGTTTCATCCAGGCCCTCGGCCAGCCGGGTTGTAAAAAGGCGCTTATAAAACGCCGCCACACCATCTGGCGTAACGGCGGCATGCATCGTTCGGATTGAATTGCTGCCCACATCGATCACAGCGATATCGGCGGGGTGTGAAGCTGCCAAATTCAGTCTCCTTCGCGATAGAATTTATAGTCCCCAGGCAGGACATATCCCAGCTTGTCCCGGGCGAACTGGGAGAGATACTCGTCCGTTCCCACATAATCGAGCATGCGCTGCAGGCGCTGCTCTTCCACAAGCAGGCTTTCCTTTTCCGCTTGCAGCGCGGCCTGCTCCGCCGCGATTTCCGCCAGCTTGTTTTTCTGGGTTAGCATAATCCCCAACAGCGCGCACGACACAACAACGCAGCACAACAACACATGCAGCGGACGGAATTTTCGCCCTTTTCTGTTTTTTCTTTGCGGTTGCTTCATCGCGCCTCCGGCTCTAATTAGGCAACAATAGTCATATTAAAAGTATTCGCCGTTCTTATTTGTTTTCCTGCCTCGAAAAAGATAATTTATAAACTGTTTCTGAAATTTTATGATAAATGCTGAAAAAAATCTTGCTGATGGAGACTTGTTCCGCGCCAAAGCCAATTATAAAGCCCAAGGCGGCATACGGGCGAAACGCGCCGCCCGTTGCCCACAAAAGGGAAAACGCCGCCAGCGCGCCAAAAAGCAGGACAAATATCCCGTCGCATATTACATTCACCGCCCGGTTGTTGCATATCCGGCGCACCAGGCGGCAGAGGTCATATGCCCCGCCCGCGAGAATGCCTCCATAAAACATCACAAGCAGGGCCGCAGGCTGTAACAAAGGCGAACTCACCGGAAGACCCTGCCAAACAGACCGCGCCGCTCCTGGGCCGGCTCGTATTCCAGCGCAAGGATGTCCCCCTCCAGGATGATCTGCCCGTCCTCCAGGTTCAGCTTCGACATATGTATGGCGTCCCCCTCGATGCGCAGGTCCCCTGCCTCTGTGGACAGAAGCACCTCCTGCTCGTGAAAGCTTTCCACATCCAGCACCCCTGTGATGTTCAGCCGGGAGCGGTTGTCCATATGTACGCTGTGGGCACGAAACCGCGGCTTGGCCGCCCCAGCTTCCAATTCCCGATAATCCGCCATTGTGTCCTCCTTTCAAACCCCTTAGGGATTATCAACTTGGGAAATTGGGTACCATGCATGTTTTGACGGCTGTCGCCAACAATCAAAACATGTACCCTAAAAAAAGCGCACGGCGGTTTTTTGACATTTATAGCCCGCCTTGCTTTACGGTATGCGGCCTATGGCGCAGGTATGTCACAAATAAATGGATTAAAAATGTAAAAATTTTGTAGCATTATAGGAAAGTGCTCGAATAGTGTGTTTGCGCCCTTGACAACCCCCCGCTCTATCACTTAAAATTTAGAAAATGGGTAAGATCAGACGCATTCCTCTCTCGAAATAAATCATCAGGAAATATGCCAGATACCCCAGACAGTAAAAATGAACAAGTTACATTCGTTTTTGCGAGCATTCTTTATGATGGGTTTTGTCTTTGCGGCCGTTTGAAAGCGTGAAAAATTGGTTATCCTTTTAGTGGAAACACATTCATTTCGCTTGACTGGCCTTCATCGCCCATTCAATTTAAGTTAATCCCGTCAAGGACGACGAAAATATTTCTTACTTAGTGCAAAGGGGGATAACCATGCTAAACAAAGAAGCCCTGCAAGTCATGAGCCTTGCCGAATTACGCGAGCAAGCAAAGGCACAGGGCATAAAATCGGTAACAAAATTTCGAAAACACGAACTGGTGCTTCTGCTGAGCGGCGAAGCTGCCAAGGCCGCGTCTGCCGTGCAGGAAATTACCGCGAGCCAGCCCGCGAATGATGCAGCTGCGCCGGATGAAAGCGAGGCGCCCGTTTCCGTTGTGGCCGCAGAGGTTCAGCAAAAGCCGCGCCGCAGGGCTGCCGCAGCAAAAGCCGCGCCTGCCGCCGCGCCTGCGCCCGTCCCGGAACCTGAGCCGGATGCGGAGGCCGTGGCAAAAAAACCCGCACTCCGCACCCGCCGCACAAGCAAGCAGACCGAAGCACAGCCTGCGCCACAGCCGGAGAGCGTCCAGCCTGCCCAGCACGAGCCTGCCGCACCTGCTCAAGCAGAACCAGAGGAAGCCGTTCCCCCCACGTCCGGGATTGGCATCGATCCGAAGATGAAGCCCGCGTACGTTGCGCCTTCCTATCAGCCACGGCAGCAAACCGAAGGGTATCAGCCACGGCGCTCTTACAACAATTATCAGCAGCAGGGGGACGGGTATCAGCAACGCCGCCCCTATAACCCGGGGTATCAGCAACAGGGGGACACCGGATATCAGCAGCGGCGCACCTACAACAATTATCAGCAGCGCCGCCCCTATAACCCAGGGTATCAGCAACAGGGCGGCTACCAGCAGCAGGGCGGGTATCAGCAGCAGCAACAGCCCTATCAGGCCCAAGGCGGCTACCAGCAGACATACAACGCCCCGCCAGCCCAGCCGAATTACCCCGCCCCCGACATACCCGAGACCGAGGAAGAACTGCGCCTGCGCACCACAGCCCGGCAGGAGGGCTATTACAATAAGGAATATGGCACCAGCAACCCCGCCGTACCGGAGCTTTTGCAGGGCGGCGAATGCGGCGACGCGGAAGGCGTGCTGGAGGTGCTGCCCGACGGCTACGGGTTCCTGCGCTCTGAAAACTATCTCCCTGGCAACCGGGACGTATATGTGTCCATCGCCCAGATCCGCCGCTTCAGCCTGAAAACCGGCGACCTGGTCACGGGCAAAACCCGCCCCTCCAAAGAGGGCGAGCGGTTTTTAGCACTTTTGTACATCACGGCCATCAACGGCGGCGCGCCGGAGGCAATCGCCTCCCGCCGGCCCTTTGAAACCCTGGTGCCCATTTACCCGGACGAGCGGCTGACACTTGAGAGCCCCGGCGAGCACAATAAGCTGGCCATCCGGCTTATCGACCTGATCGCACCCATCGGCAAGGGCCAGCGCGGCATGATTGTGGCCCAGCCCAAGGCCGGTAAAACTACGCTGTTAAAGAACATCGCAAACGGCATTTCCAATAACCATCCGGACATCCATCTCATGGTGCTGCTCATCGATGAGCGGCCTGAGGAGGTCACGGATATGCAGCGCTGCATCAAGGGCGAGGTGCTGTATTCCACTTTCGACGAGCTGCCCGAGCATCACACCCGGGTGGCGGAAATGGTGCTGGAGCGGGCCATGCGCCTGGTGGAGCAGGGCAAGGATGTGGTCATTTTGATGGACAGCCTGACCCGACTTGCCAGGGCGTATAACCTCACAATCCCCCCCACCGGCAGAACGCTGTCCGGGGGCCTTGATCCGGGAGCGCTGCACAAGCCCAAGCGGTTCTTCGGCGCGGCGCGCAACATCGAGCACGGCGGAAGCCTGACGGTAATCGCCACGGCGCTGGTGGAAACCGGAAGCCGTATGGACGACATCATATTCGAAGAATTCAAGGGCACCGGCAATATGGAAATCCATCTGGACCGAAAGCTGTCGGAAAAGCGGATTTTCCCAGCCATCGACATTTACAAGTCCGGCACCCGCCGGGAGGATCTCCTCCTCTCCAAGGAAGAACTGGACGGCGTGTACACCATCCGCCGGGTTCTTGGCGGCGGCAACCCTGCGGACGTTACGGAGCAGTTCATCGGTATGCTGGATAAAACCAACAACAACGATCAGTTCCTGGCGCGGCTCAAGGAGTGGGTCAGCATCTATGAAAAGGATGGCTATACCAGCTCCACCCGGATGTCCAAATAAAACGGATCGGCGATCATCGCTTAGAACCCCCTGTCCGCTTCGGGCAGGGGGGTATTTGTTTTGGTATATAGATTTCACCCTATTATTTTTTCTGAAACAGCCGCGCGTGCAGCCGCTTGCAATGGCTTTCGGAATAGCCCATCCTGGCTGCCACCTGGGACCATTTCAGCCCCTGGAGGTAGCGGTAATACAATATCCCGGCGCTCACCGGCTCCAAATTGTCCACCAGCCGCTCAATCTCCTGGCGCTCCCGCTCCTCCTCCCAAAGCCGGGCAGCCGCCTCAGGCATCTCTTTTTCCGGCCGAGCCCGCAGCCGGACCTTGCGCGCCGCCCGCTGCCTGCGGGCATGCTGCTTTAGCCGCTCCCGCCAGCCCGGGTCAATCGTCCCATGCTCCATAATTATCCTCCATTGCGATATCAATTCTCTATTATTATAATTCTTTTAAGAGAATTTGTCAATTACTATTGCGATTTTATAAAACCCGTGATATACTAGCCTCAGCAATGCAACCTGAACCCGGTTTGCGGCGGCGGATTAAGGCCGCCGTCTGGATGGCGGCATGTTCGGTGGGTTTGGATGATATTGCTTAGGTTACAAACTGAGGTGATATGATGAGTATAGGAAGCCGACTAAAGCAGGCGCTGGCCGCGAAAAATTTGCGGCAGAATGATTTAAGCGAGCTGAGCGGGGTCAGCCAGTCGCTGATTTCGGATTACTGCAAGGATCGAAAGGTGCCCTCCCTGAAAAACGCCCGGGCGCTGGCGGATGCCCTTGGCATCAGCCTTGATGAACTGGCGGAGCGGGACACCGCCGCACTGGAGGGCGTGGCGGCGCATTTTGACGATACTGGGCTTCCGGCATCGGCGCAGGAAGAGTACAACCAATACGTGTCCTATCTGGCATTCAAATATAGAAAATAGTCGCAAGCGATAAATGGTTCACAAATCCAATCCCGAGCACTTTAACTGCGTCGGGCGGCCTTTTGCCGCCCGACGCAGACTGCCGAAATATCCGGGGATTATCAAGGGGCCGTAGCCCCTTAGGGTGGTCAAAGTCGAAGACTTTGACATAGAACCTTACTGAAATCCCCGAAATCCAATGATTTCGGGGGGATGTTCAGCCGAATTCGGCGACACACCCCAGGGTGCCCTCTCTTGCCGCCTTGCGGCAATTCACCTTGTGTGCGGTGATTTTGACACCTTGCATGCAGTAAGACCGACAGACGATGCAGTCGTCCGAGGTCGCAGCTGCATGGAAGGCCCACCGCAGTGACCCCATCGACAAAGCGAAGGCTTTGTCGATGGCCTACGAAAACAACCGGTATCCCTGATCCTCCAACAGCGCCTTAATCTCGAATATATGCTGTCTGTCCCGTGTTTCCAGCTCCACCCGCACGGCGGAGGCGGAGACGCTCATGTCCGGGCGTATCCGGTCGTGCTCCACGGTGACGATGTTGGCGCCTGTGGCGGAGATGCTGGACAATAGCTTTACCAATTGCCCCGGCTTATCCGTGAGCTCCGTATTGATAATGGTCTTGCGCCCTGCCTGCATGAGGCCCTTGTCGATGATGCGCGCTACCATCGTGACGTCTATGTTGCCGCCGGACAGCACCGCCACGGTGCTTCGGTCCTCCAGCAGCTGAACCTTACCAGCGTGCATGGCGGCAACCCCGGCTGCTCCCGCGCCTTCGCTGACGATCTTGCCCTTTTCAAGCAGATGCAGTATGGCCTTGGCGATTTCATCATCGTCCACCGTGACCACATCATCCAGGTATTCCTGGCAGTACCGGAACGTCAAGTCCCCGGGGGTTTTCACGGCAATGCCGTCCGCGATGGTAGCGGCGGAGGCCAGCGTCACCGCCCGGTGCGCCTTCAGCGACGCCTGCATGGAAGCGGCGGTGGAGGGCTCCACACCGATGACGCGGATGGTGGGATCGATGTTCTTAATGGCGATGGCAATGCCGCTGATAAGCCCGCCGCCGCCCACAGGCACAAGAATTTGGCCCACATTCGGCACGTCCTCTAAGATTTCCAGTGCCAGGGTCCCCTGCCCGGCGATCACCTGTTCGTCGTTAAATGGATGGATAAATGTTGCGCCCGTGCGCTCCACCAGCTCCAGCGCGTAGGCGCAGGCGTCGTCATAGTTTGCGCCGTACAGTACCACCCTCGCGCCATAGCGCTCCGTGGCGGCGATTTTCGATAGCGGCGCGCCCTCGGGCATCACGATGGTGGCGGCGATGCCTAGCTCCCGCGCGGCGCGGGCGACGCCCTGGGCATGGTTTCCGGCTGAGGCGGCGAGTACCCCCGCTTTTTTCTGCCCGTCTGTCAATTGCAGAATGCAGTTGGCGGCGCCGCGCACCTTAAACGCGCCGGTGGCCTGCAAATTCTCCATTTTGATCAGCAGCTCGCCCCCGTTTGGCAGGGTCATCTGCGTCATGTCCGTATGCCGGACATACGGCGCGATGCGCACCCGCGCTTCCCGGATCTGTTCCAACGTAATGGACATATGTGGTTCCTCCTGTAAGGGCATAGGCCCTGTTCTTGTCATTATCATAGTGTTTTTGCTTCCCCATAGCAATATAAGAAAAAAGAAAAATACCGGTTGACATTTAGAAAACTTGCGTGTATAGTCATACACAATTACATAAACCCACGCTATGAAGGAGCTTGCTGGATTATAGCGTCCCCCACAGAGAGCCGGTGGTTGGTGCGAACCGGCGGACACAAACCCATGCTGATCACTCCTGAGCTTGTCCCCGAACGGCATTTTGCCAAGTAGACGGACGCGGGCGGTCCCGTTACAGGCCGGGGATTTGATAGAATCCTACAGAGCGGGCGTAATAACGCCAAGCCGGGTGGTACCGCGCAAATAAAAAACATTGCGCCCCTGCAAGAGATTGCGGGGGCGTTTTTATTTATCAAAAATTATAGGAGGACGCAAGTATGACAGAGCAATTGGTTGAGATTGGTATTCGCTTGAGGGCGCTTCGGGAGATTATGGGGCTGGAGGCTTACGAGCTGGCGCAGGCATGCAATGTGGATGTGGACACCTATCTCGCGTATGAAAACGGCAAAAAGGATTTCTCCTTCAGCTTCCTGTACAATGCCGCCCGGGCCCTTCATGTGGACGTGGTGGATATCATGAGCGGCTATTCGCCGAAGCTGTCCACCTGCTCTGTTGTGCGGGCGGGCAAAGGGTTTAAGGTAGAGCGCAGGAGCGCGTATTCCTACATGGCGCTGGCGTTTACATTCCGCAACAAAAAGGCGGAGCCCTTCCACGTAACCGTTTCCCCCACCAACATGCCGGACCTCCATGGCCACGAGGGGCAGGAGTTTCAATACCTGCTCTCTGGGGACGCGGAAATGACAATTGGAGAAACCACGTTTATCCTGCATCAGGGTGACGCTGTGTACTTTGACTCTTCCATCCCCCATGCGCTTCGGGCGCTTAACGGGGAAAACGCGGAATTTATCGCCGTGGTAATCAAATAATTCGGAGGGTTCGTTATGCCTTTGCTGGATCGATATTGCGAAAACCGGGAGTATACCTCCTATCGGGATTTTTATGAAAATTACAAAGTCACCGCGCCGGACAATTTCAATTTTGCTTATGACGTGGTGGACGAGTTGGCGGCGCAATCCCCGGATAAACGGGCGATGCTATGGGTGGGCGCCGACGGGACAGAGCGGGATTTCTCATTTGGCGAGCTCAAGGAGTTAAGCGACAAGGCCGCCAATATGTTCCAGTCCCTGGGCGTACAAAAGGGGGACATGGTGATGCTGGTATTAAAGCGGCATTATCAGTTCTGGTACGCTTTGATGGCCCTGCACAAGCTGGGAGCGGTGGCCATCCCCGCCACCCATCAGCTGATGCAAAAGGATTTCGTGTACCGCTTTAACGCAGCGAAAGTAAAGACGGTGGTGTGCACCGTGGATGACAACGTGCCCAAGCACGTCCTCGCGGCGCTGGCACAAAGCCCCAGCGTGCGCACGGTGCTGACGGCGCGCGCGCCTCACGCGGCGGACACGAAGCTGCCCTTTGGCAGTGGGTTTCTGGATTTTGACATGATGGTGGAGGCGGCTTCGGACGCCTTTGAAAAGCCCGCCCCGGCTCCCGGCGGCTTAGACCCGATGCTCCTGTACTTTACCTCCGGCACCACCGGGTATCCAAAGATGGTGCTCCACGACTTTTGTTATCCCCTTGGCCACGTGCCTACAGCCCGGTACTGGCACCGGGTGTCGCCTGATGGACTGCATTTCACCATCTCTGACACGGGCTGGGGCAAGGCGGTGTGGGGCAAGCTTTACGGCCAGTGGCTCAGCGAAGCGGCGGTTTTTACCTATGATTTTGACCGGTTCCAGGCGAAGGACATACTGGAAAAGATCGCCAAATACAAAATCACCACGTTTTGCGCGCCGCCCACCATGTACCGGTTTATGATCAAGGAGCCATTGTCCGGGTACGACCTCTCCTCCATCCAGTGGGCCACCACCGCCGGGGAGGCGCTCAACCCCGAGGTGGCGTTGCAGTTTGAAAAATCCACCGGCCTTACCATCCACGAGGGATTTGGCCAAACCGAAACCACCCTTGCGCTGGCCACTTATCATTTCATGGACGTGCGCCCGGGGTCCATGGGCCGGCCCACCGCCGGGTTTCAGGTGAGCGTCCTCACCCCTGACGGAGAGCTTGCCACATTCGGCCAGCCAGGTGAGATCTGCATCAACACCAAGCATGGCAAGCCCGCCGGGATGTTTATGGGCTATTATCAGGACGAAGCGCTAACGGCATCCGTCTGGCACGACGGCTGGTATCACACCGGCGACATGGCCTGGAAGGACGCCCGGGGGTATTTCTGGTACGTGGGCAGGACGGACGATGTCATCAAATCCTCCGGCTACCGGATCGGGCCTTTCGAGGTGGAAAGCGCCCTCATGGAGCATCCGGGGGTGCTGGAATGCGCCATCACCGCCGTTTCCGACCCGGTGCGCGGCCAGGCGGTAAAGGCCACCATCGTGCTGGCAAAGGGATTTTCTCCCAGCGACGCCCTGGTGAAGGAATTGCAGGATCATGTAAAGAACACCACGGCGCCGTATAAATATCCGCGGGTGGTAGAGTTTGTGGAAAGCCTGCCCAAGACGATCAGCGGGAAAATCATGCGCCGGGAAATCCGGGAGGCGGACCGCAGCGGGAGCAACGCCCAGGGATGCCGTGCCTAAAAAATACCCTTTGACAAGTTTCGGCTGTTGGGGTAGTGTATAGAACAAACCTCATGAAGAACATCGCAATGATGGAGGGTGCAAAGGGCATAACGTCCGTTCAGAGAGCCGGTGGTTGGTGAAAACCGGTACGGGCAGCACTTAAGCCGGTCACTCCAGAGCTTGCCGCAAGAAAGGCGTATTACGCCGAGTAGAAGGGCACGGGTGGTCCCGTTACAGGCCGGGGATTTGATTGAATCCTGTTAAAGTGGGCGCTTTTTATAAAACGCCAAGCCGGGTGGTACCGCGTGATGAAACCATTACGTCCCTGCATGAAAATGCAGGGACGTTTTTTGTTTTAAATTTTTATTGGGAGGATACGAAAATGGCATTGTTGGACCGGTTTATTGAGAACAGGGACTTTGGCTCCTACCGGGAGTTTTATGATGGGTATGCCCTCCACGCGCCGGAAAACTTCAACTTCGCCTACGACGTGATGGACGCCCTGGCGGAAGAAACGCCGGATGCCCGGGCCATGCTTTGGGTGGACCCGGAAGGAACAGAAAAAACATTCACGTTCGCGGACATGAAGCGGCTCAGCGACAAGGCGGCCAACCTGTTCAAGGCCCAGGGCATCCAAGAGGGGGACATGGTGCTGCTGGTGCTAAAGCGCCATTACCAGTTCTGGATCGCCATATTGGGGCTTCATAAGCTGGGGGCTGTGGCCATCCCCGCCACCCATCAGCTGTTGAAAAAGGATTTTGTGTACCGCTTCCACGCCGCCAACGTAAAGGCCGTACTTTGCACCGCGGACGACGGCACCCCGGAGCACATCGGGGCCGCGCTCCCCGAATGCCCCAGCGTGAAAACCGTGCTGCTGGCCCGTGCCCCCCATGGGCTGAACGCGCCCCTCCCGGAAGGTTTTCTGGACTTTGACGCCCTGCTGGAGAATTCCAGCGAGGAATTTGCGCCCACAGGCATCGGCGGGGCTGACCCCATGCTGATGTACTTCACCTCCGGCACCACCGGGTACCCCAAGATGGTGCTCCATGACCACCGGTATCCTCTCGGGCACATCCCCACCGCCCGGTACTGGCACTGCATTAAACCCGGCGGACTACATTTCACCATTTCCGACACAGGCTGGGCCAAGGCTGCGTGGGGGAAGATATACGGCCAGTGGTTTGCGCAAGGCTGCATCTTCGTGTACGATTTTGACCGGTTCAACGCCCGGGACATGCTGGAGAAAATGCAGCAATACCGGATCAACACATTCTGTACGCCGCCCACCATGTACCGGTTTATGATCAAGGAGCCGCTTCGCTGCTACGACCTTTCCTCCATCCACTGGGCCACCACCGCCGGCGAGGCGCTGAACCCTGAGGTAGGCGCCCAGTTTAAGCGCGGCACCGGGCTCACCATCCACGAGGGCTTTGGCCAGTCCGAAACCACCCTTGCCCTGGCCACGTTCCCATTCATGCAGGTGCGCCCCGGCTCCATGGGCCGCCCGACCCCGGGCTTTGACGTGCGCATCCTCACGGCTAAGGGCGAGCTTGCCACAATCGGCGAGCCTGGGGAAATCTGCATCAACACCAAGAACGGGCGTCCTATGGGCCTGTTTACCGGCTACTATCACGATGAGGCGCTGACAGCCGCTGCCTGGCACGACGGCTGGTATCACACCGGCGACATGGCCTGGAAGGACGCGCGGGGCTATTTCTGGTATGTGGGCAGGACGGACGATGTCATCAAATCCTCAGGCTACCGCATTGGGCCGTTTGAGGTGGAAAGCGCGCTCATGGAGCATCCGGGGGTGCTGGAGTGCGCGGTCACCGCAGTTCCTGACCCGGTGCGGGGCCAGGCGGTGAAAGCCTCCGTCGTGCTGGCAAAGGGATATACCCCCAGCGACATGCTGAAGAAGGAATTGCAGTCCCACGTGAAGCAGGCCACCGCCCCCTACAAATATCCCCGGGTGGTAGAGTTCGTGGACGAGCTGCCCAAGACCGTCAGCGGCAAAATCCAGCGCAAGCTCATCCGCGAGGCGGACAAAATAATTGTTTGAGTATTTCCCATCCCCAGCCTATACTATATATTAGGAAAGAACAGCCGGGGGCGAATGAAATGCACGAATATCAAGAGCGGACAGCCTATCTTCTGGGCGAGTCCGGCATGGAAAAACTGCAAAACGCGTATGTGGCTATCATCGGCCTGGGCGGCGTGGGCGGCCATTGCGCGGAGGCTTTGGCCCGGGCCGGGGTGGGCCGTCTGCATCTCGTAGACGGCGACCGGGTGGACGCCACAAACCTCAACCGGCAGATCGTGGCGGAAAAATCCACCATCGGCATGGAAAAAACCGCGGCAATGGCAAAGCGGATCCAAGCCGTGTCCGACTGTATTGTTACGGTAAAACAGGGGTTTGTATTGCCGGAAAACGTGGAGGAATTCCTGCCTGAAAATTTAACATTTCTCGTAGACGCCGTAGACACCGTTAGCGCCAAGCTGGCCCTTGCCAAGGCGGCAGCGGACAGGGGGCTTCCCATCATCTCCTGTATGGGCGCGGGAAACCGGCTGGACCCCAGCGGGTTTTATGTAACGGACGTGTTCTCCACCGCGGGTTGCGGCCTTGCCCGGGCCATGCGCCAGGGTCTTCGCAAGGGGGGAATTGCGGCGCTGCCGGTGGTGTGCTCTAAAGAACCGGCGCGCACTCCTAAGATGCAGCCGGAGGAAAGGGAAACAGGCAGGCGGCAAACCCCGGGAAGCCTTTCGTGCGTCACCGCCGCGGCAGGGCTCACAATTGCCGGATATGTCATCCGGAAAATCGCAATAGATGAATAATTTGTAAAACCCTTGGAGATTATCCCGAAAGGCTTGTATTATACGGGTGAATATTGGTAGAGTATAGTATAGCGAATTATAATTGGGAGAGGCTGCTCCCCGAATGGAGGATACCGCATGAAACGCATTTTGACCGTAGTGGTTACACTGGCGCTGCTGCTTGCGGCAATGCTGCCCGCAAACGGCCCAGGCGGCGGTGCTGTCGGGCTATACCAGCAAGGTAGATTACGACAATACCGATCCGGACCGGTATAAAATCGAAATCGATTTGATCAATCAGGTCATTTCCGTTTACGAGCGGGACGGTTTGGGCAACTATACGGGCCTGGTTCTCCAGGGGCTGTGCACCACCGGCAACGAGGAAAATCCCACAGGCGCTGGCACATATAAGCTCGGACAGATGAAAGAGCGCTTCGGCTATTTCGTGGCGTTTGGCCAGTATGCCCAGTATTGGACCCAGGTGGTGCGGGGGATTTACATCCATTCCATCATGTACGACGCCAAGGATCTGACAAAGCTTTCCAAGTCCGCCTATAACGGCCTTGGCAAAAACCTGTCCCACGGCTGCGTCCGGGTGTTGCCGGAGCATGCCAAATGGATCTTCTACAACTGCCCGCCGGGCACCACCTGCCAGATCACGAAGAATAGGGCGGCGGATCCCGCCCTTGTAAAGGCTCTCAAAAACGCAAAGCCCAGCTTCAAGAGCTTGTACAATATTACCGATTACAAGGCCGACCCCATGATCATGACAGCCACGCTGCGCTCCAACAGCGTCCCCCTGCGCACGGGTTTTTCCACATCCAAGGATACCACCGTGGCGACGCTGAACTACGGCGATCAGGTCAAGGTGCTGCAAATCGCCTCCGACTGGTGCAAGGTGGAAACCGCCAAGGGCAAGCTGGGATATGTAAAAACCACATACCTGCAGTTTGACCCGGACGGCACTGCCAACCGCATACAGTACAGCTATACCGCCAAAAGCGACACGGCCCTGTATCAGACAGCCCATACCGATGCCAAGCAGCTGCTCTCTATCCCCAAGGGCACGGAAATTCCCGTGATCAACACTCGGGACAGATTTTGGTATACCGCCACCATAAACGGCGTAACCGGGTATGTCCGCTCCCGGTATGTCACCGCCAGAGAGGGCGCAGCATACCCCATTATGCCGGAGGAGCCAACGTTTGAGTCCGGCGCTACGGCTACCATCAAGGAGGGCATCATCGCCAACTTCCGCTCCGGCCCCGGTACCGCCTACCCGGTGATTGGGGAGTATATGGGCGGCACGGCAGTGACGCTTCTCGACCTCAACGGCAGCTGGTATTACGCGGATATCAACGGGCAAATGGGATACTTAAGCGTCTCTTGTCTGACATTCGGTTAATCGGCCGCATCATTGCATAGACTAATCCCCCGGCCTCATGTGTCGGGGGATTTTGCAGTTCCAAGACGCATAGAATAGGAGGAGCGTATTTGCGCAGTATTTCAATCGCAGGAGTGATGCTTATGTGCCTTTTGGCCGTCACCGCCTGTACGAAAGCAAAAGACCCGGCCATTCCGCCGGAAAGCGCCGGCTCCCCCAGCCCCAGCCCCGGCACAAGCGCCGCTGCTACCATAGAGCCAATCCCGCTGTGGTATACCGTGGATTGCGAGGCATACCTCCCCCTGCGGGCGGGCCCCAGCCCAGACGAGGACAAGATCGGCAGGGCGGATAAAGGCGCGCGGGTTCAGCTGCTGGGCCTTAGTGAGCGTTTTGCTAAAATTCAACTGCCGGATGGGCTGGAGGGCTATGTCCTTGCCGGGTACCTCACGCCGGAAGAACCGGACGGGGTATTGCGAGGGGCGAATATCGTACAGCCCACAGCGGCGTATTCCTATGACCGAATGCGGGAAGATATGGCCGCGCTGGAGGCTAAATATCCCGATGCCCTTGCTGTAGAGATCATCGGCACTTCCGGCGAGGGCCGGGACATCCTGGCGGCGGCGGTGGGCAACCCGGCGGCGCCTGTCCACATTCTCGTACAGGCCGCCATCCATGGCAGGGAGCATATGACAAGCCTTCTCGTGATGGCGCAGCTGGAGCGTCTGTTGCAGCAGGGGGTGGACGAGGGGATACGGGTTCATATACTCCCCATGTCCAATCCCGACGGGGTCACCATCAGCCAGCGGGGCCGGGGCGGCAAAGCCCAGGAAGCTGTTTACGCCCGGGACGCCCAACAGGGGTTTGCCAGCGGGCTGACGGTCAGCGGGTATTTCGAGGAATGGAAGGCAAACGCCGGGGGTGTAGACCTCAATCGGAATTTCCCTGCCGGGTTCGCCAACATCAACTCCAGGCCGGAGCCGTCCAGCGAGGGTTACCGGGGGGACTATGCCGCAAGCGAGCCGGAAACCCAGGCGCTGATGGACTATACCAAGCGGTATGCCTTTGCGGCCACGCTGAGCTACCACGCCATGGGCAGCGAGCTGTATTACGACTTCGGCCCCAACAGCCCCGCCAACGAAGCCGGCGCGCGGCTGGGCCTTGCGATACAAGAGGTATCAGGGTATCCCCCGGTGCCGGACAGCGGCACCTCCTTTGGCGGCTACAAGGACTGGGCCATAGAAACGATGAGCATTCCATCGCTGACAATCGAGGTGGGTTCCCGATCCTGCCCGCTACCGCTCAGGGAATTTGACATGGTCTGGCTTCGCAACCGCAATGTGCTTGTAGCCGCAATGAAATGGGTGTATACAGAAGAAGGCATTGTATGAAGGAAAGGTTGAAACGAAATCCCCGGCGGGTGATCCTGCTGCTCGTGGCGCTGGGGCTGCTGTTGGGATTGCTTTTATATCACAACGGGCACATCGTCATAACGGAATTGGCGCTAGGGACAAGCCGGGTGCCGGAGGGATTTGTGGGCTGCCGGTTTGTCCAGGCCAGCGACCTGCACAACAACCTGTTTGGGCAGGGGCAGGCCCGGCTGTTGGAAAAGCTACAAGAAGCAAAGCCGGATTATATTTTTCTTACGGGGGACATGATCGACCGGGAGCCTATGGAGAACGCGCTGCTGTTTGTGGCGGGGGCGGCAAAAATCGCACCGGTTTATTACGTGTCCGGCAATCACGAATACTATTGCGGCGTATATGGGGAATTTACGGCAAAGCTTGAAGAAGCCGGAGCCGTGGTTCTTGAAAATGAAATGATCCTCCTGTCCCGGGAGGGTGACGAAATCGCCCTCATCGGCCTTGCGGATCCCCTATCCTATGGTAATAACAGCGAGATTTTTGAGGATACGCTAAACGGCCTTTGCGCCGAGGCGGGGGATCGTTTTACAATCGTGCTTTGCCACCGGCCGGAAAAGGCGGAAGGCTATGCCGATGCACAGGCAGACTTGGTGTTTACAGGGCATGTCCACGGCGGCGGCATCCGCCTGCCCTTCGTAGGCGCGATTTTTGCCCCGGATCAGGGATGGATACCCCCGTATTCCGCCGGGATGTACGAGATTGAAAACACCCATATGGTTGTGAACCGGGGCCTTGGCCACGGTAAAATCCCCTACCGGGTGAATAACCCGCCGGAATTGGTGGCGGTGACGCTCCAGTAAAAATGCAAACGAAAGAGCCGGGTGCGTTCCGCCAAATTGAAAAAAACCCTGATGCGGCAATCATAAGCCAAATCAGGGTTTGTTTATCACTTCCGGCTACAGCGCGTATTATCCGCGCATATATTTGAGGTATTGGGCAAAGGCGATGCCCGGCTCTTCCAGCGTCAAATCCCAGCGCTTGACCCATTCCAGGCAATAGTACCCATCATATCCCGCATCCTGAAGGCAGACCACGGCATTTCGCAGGGGCACGTCCCCCTGGCCCATAATGCGATAACGAACATTGCCATCCTCCATGACGCTGTCCTTGCAATGGACATGCTTGACATACCCGCCCAGTGTCCTTAGGGTATCGGCGGGGGGCTCGTGGAAGAAGCGATAGGTATGGTGCACGTCCCACAGTGCTGCGAAGGCAGGGCTGCCGATGCGGTCTAAAAGCTCTTTTAACAGCGCGCTTTTCGCGAACGCGCCGTTGGTCTCGATGAGGATCGTTACATTTCGCTTTATAGCCTCCGGCGCGAGGGCTTTCGCGTTTTTGACAAGCGCATCCAAATCCACCGGCTTTTCCGGGCCGACGGTGTCGTCCCCCAGCACCCGGACATACGGCGCTTGGAGGGCCGCAGCGGTATGGAGGTATTCCACGATGGCCTCCGCCTGGTCGGGATCGTTGAGCTTACAGCCGCCGGTGATGCAGGGGATGGAAAGCCCCATATTCAAAAGCTGTTCCCGGGTTTTTTCAATATGCGCCGGGCGCAGCTCCCGGATGCCGGGCATGTGGGTTTCGTGCTGAACGCCCCTTAGCTCGATCCCTTGGAACCCCAAGTCCTTCGCCGTGGCCAGTATATCCCCCCAGCTCCAGCCGGGACAGCCTAATGTTGAAAACGCCAGCTTCATAAGCCCGTACCCCTTTCGATCAATCCCACTCGATTTGATCCGTGGTTTCCAAATACTCCTCGTTATAATCGAGATAGTCCTCACACATACGCATCATATACATCTTATATTCGGGGAACCGGGTCTGCATCCCTGAAAACAGCACGGTATACGCCGCGTCGTCGTCATATTCCTCGCCATCATGAACTTTGGCTGACAGCATGTACCCCTCGTCCAGCTGCAGCAGCGCTTCCACCATGCTGCTGAGCTTGTCCACCGGCAGGAACCCGAAATCCCCACGCTCCTGAAACTTAGCGACGATAAATTCCTTTTGGGTTTGCTCCATTTTCTTCCCTTTCTTATAAAAGCTCGTTCAACTGCGCAATGCTGTCCTCAAACACATCGAGGGACGAGGATATGCTTTCAGGCTTCGTCAAATCCACCCCGGCAAGCTTCAACAGCTCGATGGGATAATCGCTGCCGCCGCTTTGCAAAAACCGCATATAGTCCCCAGGGCCTTTCCCCTCCAATATCTCTTTGGCGATGGCCACCGCCGCACAAAAGCCCGTGGCGTACTGATACACATAAAACGCGTTATAGAAATGCGGAATGCGCATCCATTCGATGTGGATCTGCTCGTCCACAACCACGCCCTGATAATACTTCTCGTTTAATCCGCGGTATACATTCGACAGGCTTTCCACCGTCAGCGGCTCCCCCTGCTGCGCCATTTCATGGGCGATCTTCTCAAATTCCGCAAACATGGTCTGACGGAATACGGTTGTGCGAAACTGCTCCAGAAAATGATTGAGCAGGTACGCCCGGCGAGCCGGCTCCGTCTCGCGTTTTAGCATATGCTGCAACAGCAGCACCTCGTTGACGGTGGACGCTACCTCCGCCGCCATGATTTTATATTGGGCATTGGGATACGCCTGGGCTTCATCCGAAAAATACGTGTGCATGGCGTGACCCAGCTCATGGGCCAAAGTAAAAGCATAGTCCACATTGGGCTGGAAGTTCAGCAGCACATAGGGGTGGGTTCCATAGCACCCCCAGGAGAACGCGCCGGTGGTCTTGCCCCGGTTTTCATACACGTCGATCCAGCGGCCCCGATATGCCTCATCCAGCAACGATTGGTACCGCTCCCCCAAAGGCGCCAAGGCCTCCTTCACCAAAGCCTGGGCCTCCTCATATGTCATGGGCATTTCGATTTCCGGCACCATTGGCACATACAGGTCGTACATGTGGAGCGTATCAACATTCAGGGCCTTTTTGCGCAAGGCGAGGTATTCCCCCATGGCAGGCAAGCGCTGGTGTACAGCCGTAAGAAGCCCCTCATACACCGATACGGGCACATTCCCGCCGGCGAGGGCCGCCTCCAGGCATCCCTTGTAATGCCGGGCCCGGGCGAAGAACACGTCGCCCTTGACGCTTGAGGAATAGGCGGCGGCGTATGTGTTGGTCAATTTCTGATAAGATGCGTAAAACGTCTCAAAGGCGTTTTTGCGCACGCTCCTGTCCCGGCTTTCGAGATAGTTTCGAAAGCTGCCATGGGTCAGCTCGTGAGTTTCGCCTTTTTCGTCCGTCACTTCGCCAAAGCGCAGGTCTACGCTGTCCAGCATGGTGAATATATTGTCCGCGCCCTGCAGCGGCTCGCTGACAAGCGCCATGAGCTTTTCCTCGCCCTCGGTGAGGACATGCGCCCGCTGGCGGTCAATATGCAACAATCCGTGGCGGTATATTGTAAGTTCAGGCAGCGCCGCCCATGCCCGCAGCGTTTCCCCCGGTATTTCCAGTATTTCCGGCGTCATGAAGGCGGTGCGCGCGCCAAAGTCCACGTTCAATTGCATGGCCCGGTCGGTCATGCCCTGGTATTTGGGGTTGGCGTTGTCCTCATCCCGGCGCATATGGGCGTATACATACAGCCGCTCCAACAGCAAACAGATATCATCATTGGCCGCCATCGCAGCAAAGAGCGCCTCCGGCGAACTGCCCAGGGTACCCTGATAGATTGCGGCATACCCGGCGGCCATCTCCTTCGTCCTTTGAAGCTCCGCCTCCCAGGCGGCGTCATTCTCGTAAATGTCCTCTAATTTCCATGTGAAGGCCTGATCGGCCTCTGCTCTCGTCTTGATTGCCATGCGCTTTTCCTCCGTTTGTATGAACCTTTGATTAGCATGCCCATTTTTCAAAGTCTTTAAGGGCGACTTATGTGCCTTAATTGCGCAATGAGTGGATGGGCGCCGGGATGCGGCCCCCCCGGGCGATAAAATCCTCCGCGCCAAAGGGATTGACCCGCATCACGGGGGCGTAGCCCAGAAGCCCGCCAAACTCCACGATATCGCCCACGGCTTTCCCGGGCACGGGAATGATGCGCACGGCGGTGGTTTTGTTGTTGATCATGCCGATGGCCGCCTCGTCCGCGATAATGGCGGAAATGGTGGAGGCGGGGGTGTCCCCTGGGATGGCGATCATATCGAGGCCTACGGAGCACACGCAGGTCATGGCTTCCAGCTTTTCCAATGTCAGCGCCCCCTTTTCCACGGCGGCAATCATCCCCTCGTCCTCGCTGACAGGGATAAACGCGCCGGACAGGCCGCCCACATGGGACGAGGCCATGACCCCGCCCTTCTTCACAGCGTCGTTGAGCATCGCCAGCGCAGCGGTGGTGCCGGGAGCGCCTGCGGCCTCCAGCCCCATTTCCTCTAAAATCCGGGCCACGCTGTCCCCCTTTGCTGGGGTGGGCGCCAGGGATAAATCAACGATCCCAAAGGGCATTCCAAGCCGCCTGGAGGCTTCCATCGCCACCAGCTGGCCCATGCGCGTCACCCGGAAGGACGTGCGCTTGATTGTTTCCGCCACCGCATCGAAAGGCTGGCCCTTGACAAGCTCCAAGGCGGACTTCACCACCCCCGGCCCGGACACGCCGACGTTGATGCAGCATTCCGGTTCCCTCACGCCGTGGAACGCGCCCGCCATAAAAGGGTTGTCCTCCACGGCGTTTGCAAACACAACCAGCTTGGCGCAGGCAAGCCCGTCCCTATCGGCGGTTCTCTTTGCGGCGTCCTTTATGAGAACGCCCATTTTCGCCACCACGTCCATATTGATCCCGGCCTTTGTGGAGCCTACATTCACGCTGGCGCAGACAAAATCCGTCATAGCAAGGGCCTCTGGAATGCTGTTCAAAAGCTTTTCGTCCGCTTGCGTAGACCCCTTATGCACCAGCGCGGAAAACCCGCCGATGAAGTTCACGCCCACCGCTTTGGCCGCCTCGTCCATGGCCCGGGCAAAGCAGGCATAATCCTCCGCTTTGCTGGGGGCGGCCACCAGCGCCATTGGCGTGACGCTGATGCGCTTGTTGACAATGGGGATGCCGAACTCGGTTTCAATATCCTCCCCTGTTTTCACAAGATTTTGAGAAAGCCTTGTGATCTTATCGTAAATGCGTGTACAAGCGGTTTTGGGGTTTTCATGGGCGCAGTCCAAAAGGGAAATACCCATTGTGATGGTGCGGATATCCAGATGCTGCTGCTCGATCATGCGCACCGTTTCTAATATTTGCTGTTGTTCAATCATGCGCTAGCCCCTATCCGATGGCGTGCATCGCGTCGAATATCTCCTGATGCTGAATGCGAATGGAAAGCTCCAGCTCCTTGCCAAGGGCCCCCAACTCTTCCCGCAGCGTCTGGAATTCAACCCTGCAGCCCGTCACATCCGTCAGCATCACCATGGTAAAAAACTCGCTCATCACCGTCTGGCTGATGTCGAGGATGT
Organism: uncultured Oscillospiraceae bacterium; assembly: GCA_964411275.1. Classification (GTDB taxonomy): domain Bacteria; phylum Bacillota; class Clostridia; order Christensenellales; family CAG-138; genus CAYPKG01. The sequence continues at coordinate 23,896 of CAYPKG010000006.1, forward strand.
TCACCCCATGCTGGGCCAGAAGCGTGCTGACCCTGGCGATAATACCCACCCGGTCATGTCCTACTACCGTTACAATGGCTTTTGTCATACTCCCTCACAATCCGTCCGTCAAATGCCTTCCGGCCCTTGCGACCGGTCATTCTCATCTTCAACCTCCCCGGAAACTTCCTCCTGCCTGACCCAGGAAAACGGCTCCGGCGGCTCCACAACATTGGCTGTCGGCGGCGCTGCCGGTGGTACGTCATAAAGCCCCGCCCTCTTAGCCGCAGGCGGCTGTGCCGGCGGGGCCGCTGCGTCATAATACCCGTTGCCCGCCGGGCCGCCAGCCGGCATATCCTCTACGATAGGGCCCGCGGGATCAAAGGGCGGCGGGTTTTTCTCGTCACGGGACACCGCATCATAATACAATACGGTGTTCAATGCCATGGCATAGGGGGTATACAGCATGGTGGCAAGGATGCTGCCGGCAAGTATCATCGTGATGCCGCTGCCAAGCTCCTCAAACTCCCCTGCAATGACTGTGGAAATGCTCATAGCAATCCCTGCGCCGGACAGCAAGAGGGACAAGAGCCCTAACGCCAGCACCGAAATCAGGGACACGCCAAGCACCCGCCAGAACCGGCGGCCCACCAGCCGGAAGCTCTGGCCGATGGCCCTGAAGTTCAGCTTGCCTTCTGCCACCGCCGCAGGATATACAAAGGAAAGGAACATCACCGCAATGGTTTCGAGTATGGCGGACACCACTGTCACCACCACAACCACCGCTACCATCCCCCCTATTCTGGCGGCGTCAAAGCCGGGGATCATGGAAAACGCAAAGCTTAAAGCCGTGAAGGACAGCACAACCGAAAGGACTATGGACAGGGCGATGGACAGCCCGAACATAACCAGCACGTTGGCCCAATAGGTGCCGTAATAGCGCTTGAGCCCCTTGCCGCAGCCCCGGATCAGTTCCCCTGCTGAGCGCCCTTCGCCGCGCATCCGCCGGCCATACTCCGCATAAGCGGTTCCGCTGTACATGGGCGTGAGTAAAAACATGCTCAGCAATGCCACAAGACTCGTGAACCCCATGCCGGAAAGCATACGCAGGGCGATCTCGAAATTGCCGTGTTCATATAAGGACGCCCCGGCTTTGAATAATTCATCTATGATACCCGTCCAAGGCAGCAGCATAATGCCTGCGGGCAGGCCGGTGAGCAGCAGCGTTAGCAGCAGCATTGAGAAAAACCCGCGCTTGTATATCCTCCAAGTAATGCCGAATATCCCTTGCAGCCTCAGCGGCGACAATACAAACGGTTCGTACTTTGTATGCCTTTCTTCCATGTCTTATCCTCCTAAATGACCGGCCAAATCTTGCCAATCAACCATCACTGAAATTACAATAGTATATCATGAAGTCCCGCCATCGTCATCCTCTAAAAGCTGGTCCGCAATGGCATACGCCCATTGAAAGGACAGGGGCCGCTTCGCCGCCGCGTGGTCAATACAGGCGTTTTGTATCCGCTCAAAATCCTCATCCTGCCCGGAACGCAACAATATATTCTGCACAAGCTCGATAAACTCTTTGAGCTGCGGGGGTTTTAGCTCCACCACCATGGGAAACAACGTGTCGTCCCCAGTCCGGGCGGCGGCGCACAGCAGCACGTTTTCCGGGAGATACCCTCTTAGCCCCAGGGCAGCCCGAAGCTCCGGGTACCCGGGTGCGGAGAAATCCAGCTCGTCAAGAAACAGCAAAAACCGCAGCGGCTGCCGGGAAAGCGCCTCAAGCGCCCGGCTTAAACCCTGTGCCCCCACCCCCGGTGCGAGCACGATGCGCACCTCCGGCAGTTCCCGGGCGAGAGACAGCACCTGGGTGGTTTTCCCCGCGCCGGCAGGGCCGGTGATCAGCATGTTTTTCGCCCGCTCTCCCTGCATAAAGCGGATGACATTGCGCTCCAACCGCTCCCGCTCCCGCTCATAAAGGGTAAACGCGTCCTCCGGCGGCAGCGCGCCATTTCCAAGGGTTGCAAGCACCCCGTCGGGTTGCAGCCGGAACACCCGGCTTTGTAAGAAAATGCCGCCCACGCCATAGGCGTTGTGGAAATTCCACACATCGTCCAGCAGCACCCCCCAGTCATGATGATGCATGAGCCTATGATACATTTCCTCCAATGCCTCGTCCGCCACATAGGGTTTCCCCAACTCGTCGTTGGCATACCGCCAGCTGACCCATTCCGTCTCCCCAAGGTTGCCCGGCAAATGCGCGGAGGCTGGGACGGACGCCGGCTCCTGGGAAGGTGTGGGCAGGGGCCTATTGGTATTTCCCGTCCAAATGGCGCTGGACATTGCGCTGATGGCGTCCCGGGCCTGCCTGGGCTTTGCCTTCAGCTCCCGGTAGCGCTCGCCCACCCAGCGCTTGAGCGTGACGCTGTTGAGGCCGTTTAGGCGGCCCAATATGGTGAGATCATAGCGCATCGCCGCGCAAACCGGCTCGTCCCACTCGTCCAGGGCGGCGCTTTTCGAGAACTCGTTGGGTATCATCAACAGCAAATGCATGAGAAAATCCAGAAACAAATCCCCGCTGACCCGGCGGCAGCGGGCGCCGATCAGCGCGCCTGTCAGCGCGTGATAGCTATCGGTGGCAGCCCACATGTCCCCCCGCTCCAAATCCCCGATTAGCCTTCTTAGCGCCACCATGGGCGGCTGCTCCAGCAGTGGCCGCAGCACCGTCAGCCGCTCGAAGGGAACCCTGAGCGCTACAAGCGCGTCGCTCCAGCTCATGTCCTTAAATTCTATCATTGCACAATGCCCCTTCCTTTTATCAAAAGGTAGAACGCCCGCATATTCCATCCGCGGCTGATTTCCTGTATCCAGTATAGTACCTGTAGGCCCCGGACTCAACCGTTTTGTGGACAGAAATGCCGCCAGAGCGTATAATAAGACACAATAATAGTCCGTGTGATCCGAAGAACGGCAAAATGATTATAATTTCATTGATATAAGGGAGGCAACAAAATGGTACGGCTTGAGGACGTAAAACGGGTACATCTGGTAGGCATCGGCGGTTGCAGCATGAACGGCCTTGCCCAAATTCTTTCGGCAAAGGGATATGCCGTCACAGGATCGGACAAAAGCGAGTCCCCCTTTACCAGACGCCTTGCACAACTCGGCATCCCCTGTACCATCGGCCACCACCCGGAAAACGTGGGAGACGCCCAGCTCTTGATCTATTCCGCCGCCATCAAGCCCGACAACCCCGAGCGCGCGGCCGCCAAGACCCTTTCGATCCCGGAGATGGAGCGTTCCGTCGCCCTGGGGCAGATCAGCGAAAAATTCCATCAGGTGGTGGGCATCGCGGGCTGTCACGGCAAAACCACAATCACATCCATGCTCGCCCTCATCGCAGAGCGGGACGCCCTGGACGCCACGGTGCATGTGGGCGGCTACGTGGACTTCCTTTCTGGCGGCACAAGGCTGGGACAGGCGGACCTGTTTATCACGGAGGCCTGCGAGTATGTGGAAAGCTTTTTGACGCTGCGGCCTACAATCGCCCTGATCAATAACATCGATGACGATCATCTCGATTATTACCGGGACATTGAGCACATCACAGAGGCCTTCGAAAAATTTCTCGCCCTGCTGCCGGACGACGGCGTATTCATCGGCTGCACGGACGACTTGCGGGTTCGGGAGCTTCTTAAAAAATCCCGGGTGCGCACCATGACATATGGCATGGAGGACGCGGAGCTCACTGCCGCCAACATCGCCTATGATGAGATGGGAAGCCCCGGGTTCGATGTAGTGCTCCGGGGAGAGGCCCTGGGCCGCATAGCCTTGAACGTGCCGGGCCGCCACAATATCGTCAACGCTTTAGCGGCCACGGCGGTAGCGCTGGAATTAAAAGCGCCCTTTTCGCTGATTGCTGAGGCTCTCGCCGCGTATACCCTCATCCACCGCCGGTTTGAATACTACGGCGAGCGGGAAAATGTCAAGTATTTCCACGATTTTGCCCATCACCCGGCGGAAATCCGGGCCACGCTGGACGGGGCAAAGCACTATCCCCATAACAAGCTCTGGTGCGTGTTCCAATGCAATAGCTACACCCGGGCAAAGACCCTGTTTACCGAACAGGTGGACTGCTTTATGGACGCGGACGAGGTGCTGGTGCCGGACATCTTTCCCGGCCGGGAAGTGGACACTGGGCTTGTCCATGCCAGGGATATGGTGGCGGGGATCAACAGCGCCACAAAGAACGCCAACTATCTCCCGACATTTGAGGAAATCCGGGAGTATCTGGATAAAAACGCGAAGCCCGGCGACCTTGTGGTGACGCTGGGCTCCGGGGACGTGTATTTGCAGACGAAGAAGTTGCTGTAGGGGCTAAGCCATTTTATCCCTCGCTGACGTCATCGATCAATCCGTTTATCAGCGCGAACTCAAATAACCGGACGGGACGCACGCCGCCGTTGGGGGGGTATGTGAGGCCAATCAACCGGTCCCGGTCGGTGATCGGCGGGCGGCAGTCCTCAAACCCGCCGAAAAACGCCTGCAGCGTATCGAGATCCAGCGTCTCCTGCAAGGAGGGCGTCATGTACGCCCTGGCCTCTTCCAGCATCCCCTCGCGAACGGCCTCGCAAAACGCCTGCAACAATGCCGGGCCGGCAAGCCCCACGGGGGGCTCCCTGGTAAAAAAGCCTGCCTCGGTTGGCTGTGCCTCAAACCCGCCGGAAAAGGGCGCGCCCTCTGGGGCTACATAGCGCCAGACGCGCTTTCGCTCGTGGCCGCACAGCGTCGGCAGGCGCTCGATGCATGTAAGGGTACCGTCGTCCCACTCCACCGCGTCGCCGGAAACCCGCAACAGCTCCTCGTACTCCCGGCTCAAAACCAGTATGGTTTGCGGCCCGTCTCCCGCCACCGCTGCCAGCCCACCCTGCTCCCAGGGGATGATGCGGCCTGTCTGGCTCGAAGAGAACGCGGTGCCGTAGATCACACGGGTGCCCTCCTCCACCGCAAGGCGCATGCCGCCCTCAAAATACATTGTGGCGACTAAGCCGTCGGCTAACTCCAGCCGGTCCACGGTGAACGGAAACGACGCAAACGGCTCTTTGGGCAATATCCCGGGGGAAAGCACCGCCTCGTATACGCCGCCCGGCCAAGCGTACACCTCCACATCGTCGCTTTGCACAGGCTCTATGAGCCCGTCGCGAAACGCCAGCTTGCGCATAACCGGATAATAGCGCCGGATATGGTCCTCCAAGGGCATGATCGAGATGTAATAATCCCCGCTGCCGGACAGCGGAAACGCCAGATACCGCCCCTCCTCCGGGGCGCATTCCCCCGCAAGGGCGCCGTTTAATTCCACGGCGGCGGCGGTATACCGGGTGCGTAATACCAGTGAAGGCATGTACGAAAGCATCGTGCGCTCCCCTCCCTTTCGTGTTCCTTTCAGCTTATGCGCAGGGGCGCACGGATTATTCACTGTTTCTTTTTGACCCGTTGGGGTATTAGCAAATAGAAAAATGTACTGCGTAAAGGAGAACGACGATGAAGAAACCTGAATTGCCTGTGAAAATCCTTCCTGGCATCCATTGGGTGGGGGCGCAGAACCCTGAGCTGCGCCGGTTTGACGTGGTGATGGAGACACAATATGGCACCAGCTATAACGCGTATCTGGTGCAGGGGACGGAGAAAACAGCGCTCATCGATACGGTAAAGGACGGATTTCTAGAGGAAAGCCTTGGGCTTATCGCTAATATCATGGATCCCGCAAAGATCGATTATATTATACTCCAGCATACGGAGCCGGATCATTCCGGCGCGCTTAAGGCGCTGCTGGACGTGGCGGTGAACGCACAAGTGTATTGCACGAAGGCCGCAAGCCTGTACCTGCCAGCTATCGCCAACCGGGAGCTTCCCATCACGGTGGTAAAAGAAGGGGATACACTTGCGCTTGGCGGACGCACCCTTACATTTATCATGGCGCCGTTTTTGCACTGGCCGGACACCATGTTCACCTATGACGAAAGCACCGGCGCATTGTTTACCTGCGATGCGTTCGGCTGCCATTACGCTGCGGCCCAGGTGCTTGAAAGCAAAACAGACCCGGAATTCCAAGAGGCCCGCCGCTATTATTACGATTGCATCGTCAGCCCCTTCGCGCCCTATGTGACAAAGGCCATCCGGCATGTGTCGGAGCTTGGCATCAACATTTCCGCCATACTCCCCTCCCATGGCCCGGTGTTGGACAAAGACCCCATGGGCGCGGTGGCGCTGTACGCAGACTGGGCGGGAGAGCGGGTGGCTCTTACGAAGAATAAGGTGTTTGTGGGTTTCGTCAGCTGCTATGGCTATACGAAGAGGCTGGCGGAGCGGCTGACAGCTCGGCTGCAGGCGGCAGGGCTGGAGAGCGAATGCCACGATCTGGTGGAGATTGCCCCTGAGGAAGCTGTAAAGCGCATTTACGCCGCCGACGGGCTTGCCATCGGCTGCCCCACAGTAAACGCGGACGCGCTGGCGCCGGTGCATGGGCTTTTGACGGAGCTTTCTGTACCCGTCATGCGGGGCAAACGCGCCGTGGCCTTCGGCTCCTTCGGCTGGAGCGGGGAGGCGGTACCCCTTGTGGAAGCGCGTTTATCAGCCCTGGGCTGCAAGCTGTCCGCCCCCGGGGTCAAGGCCCGGTTCCAGCCGGACAAGGCGGATTTTACCGCCATCGACGGGTTGGCGGACGCACTCATAGCGGCAATCAAAAAGTAAGAAAATAAGGTTGAATGAAAAAAACGGGGCAAATTGCTCCGTTTTTTTGTGGGGTGCAGCCGCAGGTTAGCAATGGATTTATCGTATACCCGCTTCTACATCGCCAGCTCCGCAATGGCCTGGGCGAGCATGCGGGCGTTTAGGCGGATATCGGCTATGCTCATATGCTCATCCGGCATGTGGGCCAGCATGGGCTCCCCGGGAAATTCGCAGCCAAAGGCCACGGCGTTGGGAAATGCCCGGGCATAGGTGCCCCCGCCGATGGCCATGGGTTCGGATTTCATGTCTCCCGTCTGCTCCTGATACACAGCCATGAGCGTTTTGACCAGATCGCAATCCCTGGGCACCGCATGCCCGGGCTGCACATGATGGAAGACCTGTGTAAACCCAAGAGGCGACAGCTTCCCCAGCAATCTGTCCTGGAGCCTCTCTGGGTCGCAGGAGAGCGGCCATCGGATGTCGACGACCAGCTTCAGCCCATTCTCATCCAGTCTTAAAACCCCGGGGTTCAGCGTCAGCCGCCCGCTTTCATCCGCCATGTCCAAGCCAAAGCCTTCCCCATGCAAGTCCCCGCGAAGGATGTCCGCAAGCCCCGCAAACACATGATGCCCGTCCGCCTCGGACAGCGGCAGGCTGCTTAAGAGTTTCACAAGATACAACAGCGCGCTTCGCCCTTCCTCCGGGGTAGACGCGTGAGCGCCAAGCCCCTTTACCACGATTTCAGTGCCCACACCCTCCGGCGCGCAGGTAACCTCAATCCCGTTCCATAGGGGGCAATCCTCCGGTTTCACCTGAACCGGCACCCATGCTTTCCCTATCCCCGGCACAACGTTGGCCCGTTCGCCGCAGTCGATGCGTACCCGGCTTTGAAGGGAATTGAAAAACGTCCCTTGATAAATCCCTTTCTCTGAAAACACCAGGGGATAAGTGCCGTCTGGGGAAATGGACATGGTGGGCATGGGTTCTGTCTGCTTAAACCGGTCGATACAGGCCCAGCCGCTTTCCTCGTCACAGCCCAGTATCACCTGCACCCGGCGCTTGAGCGGTATCCCCGCGTCGAGCACAGCCTTCAAGGCATACAGCGCGCACACCGCCGGGCCCTTGTCGTCCATCGTCCCCCGGCCGTATATCTTCTCGTCTTTCCTCACCCCTTCAAAAGGATCCATGGACCAGCCCGCGCCTGCGGGCACCACATCCAGATGGCACAAAACCCCCAGGCTTTCCTCCCCCGCGCCCGCCTCGGCGATGCCGATATATCCGTCCAGATCCCGGGTGGCGAAGCCAAGCTTTTCGCTTAGCTCCAGCGCGGCTGTTAGGCAGTCCTGCATGGTTTTTCCAAAGGGCAGTTTGCCCTCCGGCTCTTTTTTTACGCTGGGATAGCGAATGAGCGCCTGCAGCGACGCGATCAACTCCTCCAAATCCCTGTCGATATTTTCAAATATCTCCCGTTTCTGTGCATCGGACAGTTTCATGGCTTTCTCCTTCCCTGATACGAAATTGGCTATATTTAGTTGTTGGCGCTAAAGCCCCGCCCAAGCACCTCTCTGGTGTCGATGATGGAGAATATGGCGTGGGGGTCCTTTTCCCTCAGGATGCGGCGCAGCGTCCCAAGCTCCACCGTGCGCACGATACAATATACAAGCGTCTTGTCCTGCCCGGTATACGCGCCCTTTGCGGGGATGTAGGTGACCCCCCGGTGCAGCTTTTCAAGCACCTGGGGCGCGATTTCGTTCCAGTGATCGGAGATGATGAATACCGTCTTCGTCCGGTTCATCCCCTGCAATACATTGTTGTACGCCACATTGGACACGAACATGGCGATCAAAGACAGCAGCATGGCGTCCAGCCCCTTCACCAGCCCCAAAAGGCCGATGATCACCACGTTAAGCCCGGCATTGATGCTGCCCAGGGAAAAGGAAAACCGCTTGTTGAGCATCAAGGACACCACGTCCATGCCGCCCATGGACGCGCCCAAGCGGATTACCGGCGCGCCTGCGGCGCCCATCAGCGCACCGCCGAAAATCGCCGCTATGATGGGCTCGCTGACAGGTATCACAAAATCCGGCGTCAGCCCCAGCACCAATGTGAACATGCCGGTAGCAAGTATGCTGTACACTATTAGCCTGATATTGAGCAGTTTTAACCCCAACAGCATGATGGGGATATTGAGTCCCAATATGATGATCCAGCTGGGCAGGCCAAATGCATATTCGCACAGCATGGCGATACCCGTCACGCCGCCACCCGCCAGCCCAGAGGGTTGGTACAAGCCGGAAATCAACAGCGCCTGTATGGAACAGGTCAAAAGGATGACAAAGAGCGTAATCAGCTCATTCTTCCATGTAAAGCCCGGCCAGGGCTGCAGCTTCTTGCGCCCTCCGGCCTTTGTTTTAGTTTCCATATCCAACCTCCTCAGGGTTTTCTGTACCATTCTATTCTACCGCATCCGGGCATCATGAGTATACGGTGAATTCGCTGATGTGTCAAAAATCACGAAATTTACCGGATGAAACATAATGTTTAGAATTCCCATTGCTCGTTTACAGACCGTCCATGGTTTTTTGTGTCGGATTGTGGTACGGTAAATTTTATGATATCCATTGCGACAGGAGAAGCGGCTGTATGAGAAAAACCTTTAGGATCATCGTATTATTGGCGCTGGCGGTGGCACTGGCGATAGCGGCCCTGCTGCTTGCGGGGGTATTGCCCCTGCCGCATAAAGCAAAGCGGCTGATGGAACGGCTTGACCCCCCGTCACACCCGGCAAGCGCGGAGCTTCTAAACCGGGGAGTGCTCATCGACCCGGGCCACGGCGGCTTTGACGTGGGCGCGCTGGGAGCCTCAGGCGCGGAGGAGGACAAGCTTAACCTCGCTGTGGCAATCCTGCTCAAAGACGAACTGGAAGCGCGGGACGTTCCCGCCACCCTCCTGCGGCAGGACGGTGGCGCGCTGGGGGAAACCAAGGAAGAGGATATGGAATTTAGGGCGAATGCCATCCGGGAAAGCAATGCCGTGGTGTTCGTCAGCATTCATATGAACAGCTTCCCCTCGGACGCCAGCGTCCATGGCCCCCAGACCATATTCAATACGGACTCCAAGATTGGCCGGGATTTTGCCGAGAGTATGCAGCCGTATCTGGACGGGCTCACCGGCACCTCCCGAAAGCCCATGGAGCAGCAGCTCAAGGTGCTTTCCGCAGCGGAAGGGCATATGCCCGGCGTGCTCATCGAATGCGGGTTTTTGACAAACGAGAAGGAGGAGCAAAACTTGAGCTCACCGGCGTATCAAAAAAAGCTGGCATCCGCCATCGCCGACGGGCTTTTGGCCTATTGCGATCAATAATATAAATGTAAACTTTTTATACGCAGCCGCGCATGAAAGGTTGAGATCCCATTCATCTGTGAACAAAAAAAGAAAAAAGCCCGGTTTTTGACACAAATGGGCGGAACTTTGGTACAATGTGAATAGCTATATTCATAAAACTGTAAAGAACATTCGGACAGGCCATCACTAAAAGGGGTACAAAACATGCGAAGACGTATTTCAATGCTGCTTACAGCGATCCTTCTGCTAACGCTCGCGCTGGGCGCCTTTGGCCAGCATGCGCTTGCGGCAACGGATTATTCCACGGTGCGGGTGCTTCTCTCCACTGGAAGCGTTAACACCCTGACAATCCCGGTCAGCGGCAGCTACTTTATCAAGGAAAACGGCGCGACGTTTAAGAACGGAACTTTGACCGTACAGGCAGCAGGCGGCCAGCTTATGGTATCCCACTCCGCCAGCGGCCAGCTGTATGCCGGCAGCACCGCAAACATCCTGCGCGAAAACATCGAGCCTTCGGCGGGTTATTTGCGGGTGACCACCTCCCACGGGACAAAAAGCTATCTGGGGCATTTGACGCTGCGCGCCACCAGCGCCGGCTATATCCAGACGGTCAACACCGTGCCCCTCGCCCATTATCTCTACGGCGTCGTCAATTATGAAATGAACAACCTGTTCCCCCTGGAAGCATTAAAAGCCCAGGCCGTCGCCGCCAAATGCTATGTGCTGGCCAACTTAAGCGCCAGCTCCAATTACGACATCGGGGATACCTCTTCCGATCAGGTGTATAAGGGATACGATTCCTCCGCCACCAATGTAAGAGCGGCCGTGGACGCCACCTGGAACATCGGCCTGTATCTGGGGAACTCTATCGTAAGCGCGTATTTTGCCGCCAGCAACGGCGGCTCTACCCTGCTCCCCTCGGACGTGTGGAGCGGCACAAACCGGTATATCTGGGACAGAGCCTTCGCCCGGGCCAGCGATCCGTATGACACGAAAAATGCGGAGAGCGTGCAGGAAACCATATTCCTCCCTAGAAGCGGCGAAAACGGCAGGATGTCCACAGCGCTTAGCAATTACCTCCGGGCCAGAGCCGCAAAGGCATTGAACGACAGCCGCCGTTATTCTGGGGCCACCGTCATGGCCATCAACGCCATCAACGATTGCTCGATCTATAAAAACAGCAATACCGGCAGCTCCAACGTCATGGGATATATCGACATGACCGTAACGGTGCAGGACGCTTACGGCGGAACGGAAAACACCCGGATCGATTATACCTTCTACATGGATGAGTTCAAATGGAACGGCGTGTTTACAAAAACCCAAAGCCTGCGGCTGTATACCATTTCGGATACCGGGGACGGCTATCAGATCTACCGGGGCCGTTACGGTCACGGCGTAGGCATGTCCCAGCGCGGCGCCCAGCAGATGGCGAATGAGGGCTGGGATTATCAGCGCATTCTCCAGTTTTATTATCCCGGCGCTTCCATTAAAACCATGAGCATCAGCGCGCCGACAAACCCCGTCAATACAACGGGCGGCGGCAGCGTTTCCCCCAGTACACCGCCCCCCGCGGGCATCGGCGCCGTCATCGCCACCGCCGTTACCACCGGCAATGTCAACCTCAGGCAGGGTCCGGGCACGGGCTATACAAAAATCAATGAGGTGCCCAAGGGCGTTACACTCAATGTTTACGCCGAAAGCGCTGGCTGGAGCCTTGTCCAGTATAACGGCGCGTCCGGATATGTCAGCGACGGCTATTTGAAGAAAACAGCCGTCATAGACAACGGCAGCACCCCAGGCAGCACACCTTCGGGCAGCGGCGTCGTAGCATACGGCGAGGTCTCCGCAAGCACGTTAAACATGCGTGCAGCCGCAATCAACGGCACCGTGCTGCAGCGGCTGACAAGGGGCGACTCCATTGATATTTACGGATATGTGGAAAACTCCACCTGGTATTATTGCGAGGCCAAGGGCATCAAGGGCTACGTCAGCGCCCAGTATGTGAAGCTGACTGGTACCCCTTCCGCTACCGGCAGCTCCACGGGCAGCTCCACGGGCAGCTCCTCCATGGCCGCCGCAGGCTCCGTAGGCATTATCAACAACGAAACCGCCTACTGGTATCAAACCCCGACACTGTCCACCAACGCCATCATGGGCCGCTTCCCCAACGGGACACAGCTGACGGTGGAGGGCGTCTCCGGCGAGTTCTATATCGTCACGATTAACAACGTCATGGGATATGTACACTATCCGGATCTCACCATTTCCCAAAGCGCTGGCAGTACCTCTCCCAACTCCGGCGGCGGCGCAAGCAGTACGCTGGGTACCGGGAAGACCACGGGCAAGGTAAACTTCAGAAAAGGCCCAGGCACCAGCTACTCCAGCAGGGGGATGCTGGCAAAGGGAACAACAGTCACCGTCTATTCCAAGCAGGGGGGCTGGTATGCCGTACAGGTGGACGGCAAAGAAGGGTACATCAGCGCCTCGTATGTGAAAATTACCGCCAGCGCTTCCGGTTCCGGCTCCTCGTCATCCGGCTCCTCGTCCTCTGGTTCCTCTTCCTCTGGTTCGTCGTCCTCTGGTTCTTCCACGATCTGGACCGGCGAGGTTGTCAACGAATGGGTGCGGCTGCGCTCCTCCGCCGACTACAATACCCAAAGCAATATCATCGGGGATTATGACGTAGGCACCCAGCTGACGGTTTATCAGAAGTCCGGCTCCTGGTACTATGTTAAAACGCCGGACGGCAACACAGGATATATGTTCGAGGATTATGTTTCAATCACCGGCACCGCCGCCACCGGCCGCGCGGCTAAAACCACCGCGCAGGTGAACATGCGCAAAAGTGCCAGCACCAGCGCAAAGGTAATCAAGCTGCTGTCCAAGGGCACCAGCGTGACAATCCTCTCGGAAACCGGGGAGTGGTATGAAGTACAGGTAGGCAACGATACCGGGTATTGCGTGAAGAAGTATATTGGATAAAGAATTTTCTTAGTGTCAAAAAACCGCCGCTGCGCAGCGGCGGTTTTTTGATACCGCACAGCTCTTATCCCCGTTTCCACACCGATGGCATAAACAACATGATCATGGGGAATATCTCCAGCCTGCCCAGCAGCATATCCGCCGAAAGCACCAGCTTCCCAAACCAGGAGAACGCGGAAAAATTCCCTGCCGGCCCAACCATGCCCAGGCCTGGGCCGATGTTATTGATACAGGCCAGCACCGCTGTGGTTGTGCTTTCAAAATCGAAATTGTCCATGGACAACAGCAAAATGGACGCGGCTATTATGATGCAATACACCACAAAGTATACGTTCAGGTTGCGCAAAACCGTATCGTCCATCGTTTTGCCGTCCATCTTGATCAGTTTGACGGAGCGGGGGTGCAGCAGCTTATATATTTCATTTTTGATGGTTTTACACAGCAGCAGCGCGCGTACCGTTTTGATGCCGCCGCCGGTAGAGCCTGCGCAGGCGCCCAAAATCATCAGCAGCACCAGTATGATCCGGCTTAGCTCCGGCCAGCTGTTAAAATCCGTGGTGGCAAACCCGGTGGTGGTGACGATGGACGACACCTGAAAGAATGCCTGGTGAAAGCTTTCAAACACGGAGGAAAAATACGGGAATATATTGATGGCAATCACCACGGTAGAGCACAGGATAATGCCAAGATACGCCCTGAGCTCCTCATTGAACAGCACCTGGCGCACTTCCTTAATCAAAAGCAAGTAGTAAATGCCAAAGTTTATGCCAAACAGCATCATGAATACCGCTGTCACCGTCTGCAAATACGGGCTATACGAGGCCATGCTATCCACCCTGACACCAAAGCCGCCGGTTCCGGCGGTGCCAAATGCCGTACAAATGCTGTCGAACACAGGCATGCCGCCCAACAGCAGCAATATGATCTGCACGATTGTCATCACGACATAAATCCCATACAGAATGCGCGCGCTTCTAAGCATGGTGGGCACAAGCTTCCCCACCACAGGCCCGGGGCTTTCCGCCCGCAATACGTGGAAGCTGTCGCCGCTGCCCTTGGACATGGGCACCACCGCCAGCATGAACACCAGCACCCCCATCCCCCCCAGCCAATGGGTAAAGCTGCGCCAATACAAAAGGCTCATGGGCAGAAGTTCCACATTGACCAATATGCTGGAGCCGGTGGTGGTGAAGCCTGATACGGTTTCAAACCAGGCGTCAATAAAGCTGGGAATCGCGCCGCTGATCCAGAACGGCAGGGCGCCGAACAACGACAGCAGCACCCAGGCCAGCGCCACGATGACAAACCCCTCCCGGGCGTAAATGTTCTTCTCGCGATTGTATTTTAGCAGCAACAGAAGGCTTCCAAGTACGATGAGCCCCACCGAGGTGGCCACAAGCGCGATCATGGCGGCTTGCTCGCCCTTAAAAAGGGCAATCAGCACTGCGGGCAGCATAAACAGCCCCTCCAGGCGCATAATGTGCCCTATGAAAAAGCCTATGGCGCGCTTATTCATACGCCTGCGTCCTTTCCGGGCCTGCCGTCCGCGAATATATCGTTGAGGTCGCTGATGGCGTGATCGGCGGTGGTGACGATGATGACGGAATCTCCCTCCCTGAGACAATCGCTGCCCCGGGGCAGTATGATTTGGTTCCCTCGGTTGATGCAGGTGATGAGAATATCCTTTTTGAGGTTGATCTGGGCCAGGGTCATATTCAGACAGCTAATTCCCTTTTTCACCTCAAACTCCAGCGCCTCCGCTTTCCCGTCCACGATCCGGTGCAGGGTCACCACGGAACCGCCGGAGGTGTTGCCCATGGCCCGGACATACTGGAGAATTTCGTTGGCCGTAAGGCTTTTCGGACTCATCAGCGTTTCCAGGCCGATGCTTTTCATCAGGTGCGCATATTCCATGCGGTTGATTTTCGTAATGCACTTGGGAACTCCCATATAATCGGCATACATGGAGATAAACAGATTTTCCTCGTCAAATCCGGTCAACGTCACCACGGCGTCCATCTGCTCAATCCCTTCTGCCAGCAGCAGCTCCTGGGACGATCCGTCCCCGTGGATGATCAGCGCGCCGGGTAGCGCGTCCGCCAGTTCTTCACAGCGGCCCCGCTTTTCCTCGATGATCTTTACCTTGATCCGGCTTTCCAGCAGATTTTTCGCAAGATACGCCGCGATCCGGCTTCCGCCGATCAGCATGACGTTATGCACCTTTTGCTGGGTGATGCCAAGGCCCTTGATCAGCGCGCCCAGCGCCTTTGTCGGGGCGGTGATTGTAATTTTATCTCCTAGCTCCAGCTGAAAGTTGCCGGTGGGGATTGTGATTTCGCCATCCCGCTCCACGGTACATACGAGTATTTTCATCCCGATGGCGTCCTCCAGCTTGTCAAGCCGAACGCCGCACAAGGGGTTCCCCTCCCGAAGCTTGAGCTCGACCAGCTCCACGCGCCCCCGGGCAAATGAATCCCGTTTGAGAAACGAGGGCAGCTGCAGCAGCCGGTAAATCTCCCGCGCGGCGGCCTTCTCCGGGTTTATTGTCATGGACAGCCCCAGCTCTTCCCTTAAAAAGCTGATTTGCTGGGTATACTCCGGATTGCGCACCCGGGCGATGGTGTTGCGGCAGCCCAGCTTCCTGGCCAGCACACAGCACAGCAGATTGATTTCATCCCCGCTGGTGGCCGCGATCAATAAATCGCTGCTTCCAACGTCCGCCGCCCGCTGGGTTTCCAGCGTTGCGCCATTGCCATTGACCACCATCACATCGAGAACCTCCTGGGACTCTCTTAAAACCTCCGGATCGTTGTCAATGACCACAATATCATGTCCCTCCTGGGAGAGGTTTTTTGCAAGCGTATAGCCAACCTTACCATCGCCCACGATTACAATTTTCATGCCGACGCCTTTCTGTGTCCGGGTATACCGTATCTCTTCGAACACTTTCCCCCATGCTAGTATAATTTTGCGTATATGGCAAGTTAAAACGCGATATTTTTTTCATAACCATGCTGTCAAGAAGGGGTTGTCACTTGTATGATGGTTTGATATAATTTTTTTATATATTGTAAAATGTATTGCACCGCGCACACCCCGTATTGAAAGGAGCCAAAATGAACCCTCTATCGCTTTTACAGCAGGTCTGCGGTTTTTTTGCCGCTGTATTCGGCCCGAAAACGGAAGTCGTTATACACGACATGCAGACCGGCGAAATCGTCTGGATTGCCAACGGTGAAATCACCGGAAGAAGCACCGGCAAGACGGAGCATTTACACACCATCCGCGTGGTTGCCAACCGTACAGAAAACGGCCCCACGCCGGGGACGATCATAGGCTATCGCAGCTTTGCGAGCAACGCGACGCCTCTGCGCTCTTCCAACCTGTTTATGCGGGGAGAGGACGGCGAGTACCGGTATTCCATCTGCGTCAATCAGGACATCTCCCCGCTCATGCAGTTTAAGGGATTTATGGACGAATATCTTATGGAAAACCCGCGTTTCAAGTCCGAGGAGGATGGTAATACGGTGGACAACCTCATCATGGATATCATCGTGGGAGAAATTGAAAAGGCGAAGCCGTTTTCCCTGGATTCCCGGGAGGCGCGGCTGCGAATCTTAAAAAGCCTTGATGAAAAAGGCGTATTTGAGGTGCGCTATGCCGGGACAAAGGTATGCGACATGCTGGAGATTGCCCAGCCCACATTATATAAATACTTAAAGGAGATCCGGCGCGAGCAGGATCGGACAGGAGACGACGAATGCGATTTCGAGTAGAGGACCGGGTATTTGAGACTTTGCCAGAGGTGTGTTTCGGGGTTATCATCGCGAAGGGGATCGACAATACCCGGAATTATCCGCAGATTGAACAGATGCTGGAGCTGAGCGTGGCCGCGGCCGAGGAACGGTTCCGGGGCGCGAAGGTGAAGGAGGATCCCGCCATCATCCCATACCGGGAAGCGTTTTTGAAGCTGGGGATCAATCCCAATAAATTCATGTGCTCCATCGAATCGCTGTTTACAAGAATTAGCAAGGGCAAGGGTGTTCCCCATATCAATCCCGTGGTGGATTTGCTCAATGCCGTTTCCATCAAGTATCAGCTGCCCATGGGCTCCCACGACATCGATCAGATGGACGCGGATATTGAGGAGCGCTTTTCTAGAAAAACGGACACCTTCCTGCCGTTTGGGGAAACACAGCGCGAGGAAATGCCCGAGGGAGAGCTGGTGTACGCCGTGGGTTCTGAAATCCGCACCCGGCGCTGGATCTGGCGGCAAAGCGAGATCGGGAAGATGGGGGAAGGCAGCCGAAACATATTCTTTCCCATCGACGGGTTCAAAAGCGTGAACGGCGAACGAATTTCCGTGGCCCAGGAGGAGCTTATGAGGCTTTGCGAGAGCATGTTCCACTGCGAGGCCCGGATCGCGTTTGTGGATCGGGAACATCCCGAGGTGGAATTGTAGGCTTTATAAAAGCCACCACTTGCCTGCCGAAAAGTCCTTTGGGGATTATCAAGGGGTCGTAACCCCTTAGGGTGGTCAAAGTCGAAGACTTTGACATAGAACCTTACTGAAATCCCCGAAATCCAATGATTTCGGGGGGATGTTCAGCCGAATTCGGCGACACACCCCAGGGTGCCCTCTCTTGCCGCCTTGCGGCAATTCACCTTGTGCGCGGCGAATTCGGAACCAATTTTCTAATGAAAATTGGGTACTTTGCACGTTTTGATGACCGTGAGACATAGTCGAACAATCAAAACGTGAATTCTCAAAAAAGCGCAAGCTGCGCAGCAGCGGCGGTTTTTTGACAAGCTAAAGGCGGTTCCAGCCTGGAACCGCCTTTTTATGCCCTCGTTATTTTGCTTCCACCACCATCACCGTGAACTTGGCGTCCACGCCCTCAAAAAGCTTCACCGCGACCTCCTGGCTGCCCAGGGCTTTGATGGGCTCGCTCAATACAATCTTTTTGCGGTCCACCTCCACGCCATGCTGCTCCTGGAGCGCCGCCGCGATTTCCTTAGCGGTGACGGAGCCGAACAGCTTGCCATTTTCCCCCACCTTACAGGGCACCTTGACCGTAACGCCGCTTAAGCTCTTGGCCTGCTCCCGCGCCTGAACCCCCGCCTGGAACTTTTTATGCTGCGCTGCAGATTTCCTGATGTTGGCGGCATTGATGCTGGCCGCGTCCGCCGGGGTCGCCAGCTTGCGCGGCAACAGAAAATTTCTCGCGTATCCGTCGGACACCTCCACGATCTGCCCCTGCTTGCCTGTTCCTTTGACGTCTTGTTCCAATAATACCTTCATTGCCCGATCCTCCCTCGTATGTGGTCAACATGAACCTTTTTTTCAAATACCTTAAAAATCTAGCGTCAGCCCGCTACGCGCTGCCGTTTTCTCTGATATACGCCGTTATCGTTTCCTTAAGCTCGCTCACCGCCCGCTCCATGGTATATCCCCGAAGCTGGGCGCCTGCCATCGTAAGATGCCCGCCGCCGCCCAGCCTTTCCAATATAATCTGGACATTGATGCTGCCCAGCGACCTCCCGCTGACGGAAATATAATCGTTTTCATAGCCCAGCACAAACGCCGCCTGGGTGCCGCGAATGCTGATAAGCTCATCCGCCGCCTGGGCAGCGATCAAGCTCGCGTTCTTAACACCCTGCGGACAGGTAGAGATGGCAACTCCGCCGCTTAACAGCATTGCATTTTTCACCACATCCACCCGGTCTGCGTATGTCTGCGGGTCGTTCTGGAACATGGTCTTCACCATGCCGATGTCCGCGCCGTTTTTGCGCAGGTATCCCGCCGCCTCAAATGTACGCGCACCCACGTTAAAGGCAAAATGCTTGGTATCTACCGTGATCCCCGCCAGGAGCGCGCTGCACTCAAATGCTGTGGGGCGGGTACTTTCGTCAAAATACTGCATGGTCTCCGTCACCATTTCGCTGGTGGACGAGGCCCTGGCCTCCAGGTAGTTGAGGGTGGCGTTATCGATATAATCCGCGCTGCGCCGGTGATGGTCGATCAGCACCAGCTTGTTGGCCCGTTCGACCAGGTCAGGCGCGATCGTGGTGCTGGCCCGCTGGGTGTCCACAACCACCAGCATGGAGGTGGAGCGAAGCTTAGAACGCACCGCGTCAGGCGTCAGCAGAACGCCTTCGTAAGCCCTGTTCTGGTTCATGGCGTCCACCGCCTGCTGAATGCTGGGGTTGGACTGATCCAGCACCAGATATCCCCGGCAGCCTACCTGCCTGGCACAGGCGAGTATACCCAGCGCCGCGCCGACGCAGTCCATATCCGGCATTTTATGGCCCATGACGAACACCTCGCTGGCGTTCTCCATCAACTGCCGAAATGCTTTGGCAAACAGGCGGGTTTTCACCCGGGATTGCCGCGCCTCCACAACCCGCTTTCCGCCATAGAATGTATAGTTGGAGCCGCTCTTGACCACCGCCTGGTCTCCGCCCCGGCCCAGCGCAAGCTCCATCGCCTGTCTGGCCCCCTCGTCCGAGGACGAAATGCGGTTGGCGGCGCCCACGGCCACGGACAGCGTCACCTGCTGCTCCGTACCGGTATCGATGGCATGGGCCTGCTCCAGCAGCGCAAAGCGCTCCTTTTCCAGGCTGGCCAAATATTTCGCCTCAAACACCAGCACGAAGCGCCCGTTTTCATACCGGCGGTATATGCCCTCGATGGAGGCCGCCATATCGGATACCAGCCGCTCCACCTCCGTCAAAACGGTGTTCCGGCGAAATTGCATGTCCGCCGCCAGCTCCTCGTAATTGTCCACGTATATCAGCGCCACATGGGGCATCTGCTCCTCATACAGCCGCTTATAGTGCTCCGTTTCCGTCCGGTCCAGCCAGTACTGAAACATCAGCTCGCGGCCCTTGCTGCCCCGCTCGATGGGGATGTTCACTACCTGATACGCACCGGAAGCAAACTCCATCACGGAGGACTTCCCCCGCTTGCTCGGATCGCACGCGGCGGGCAGCCGCTTCAAATCCGCATCTTGATAAAGCTTCATCATCGTCTTATTGCGCCAGACGATGCGGCCCTCCTCATCAAACACCATGCAGGGGACGCCCACATGCGCAATCAGCCGTCCGGCCGCCGCGGAGTTTTCCTGAAACAGGTCGTCCATTGCCCTGCGCTGCGCTTTATTAAACAATGCCAGATAGCGCCAGCAGGCCACGAGGCAAATGCAGCAAACAGCCCCCGCCACAAGTCCAGCCGTCGTGTGGAAATACCCCAATGCGGCGCAGGCAAGGAGCATACAAATTCCTATGGGTATCAAAGCATTTTGGTATTTCTTGTTCATGAACACCCCCCGCTTCGCCTAAGCAATGTAACCAAACCCGGTTTGCGTCGGTGGACCAAAGGCCGCTGCTGTGCTGCTGCTGTGCCGCAGCCCTCCTGCGCTCTGAGGCTATTCCTGCCGGTCCTGATTGTTTTGCATTTGTTCCAACATCCGCCTCCTGATATGCAGCACCTGCTCCAAAAGGCCCATTGAGGTAAACAATGTGATGAAATACATCATAGCGCCAAGCAGTGAGAGCACCACCAGCCCAGCGATCAATAGCCCCGTCCCGCGGCGGCGCTTGCGCAGCATGAAAAAGAACATGGTGAGGCTGATCCCCTGGACACAAAACGGCACACAGGCCACCACAATCACCGCAGGCAGCACCGCGTCCAGCGCAGGCAATTGCAGCAAAGCCAGGATGATGATCCCTGCCGCCATCGTCAAAAGCCCTTTGATAAAGCTGCCGGGCACGCGCCAGAACATAAAGGGGCGCATGGGCTTTAATTGCGCGCCTGCGCTTAGAGCAAGCCGCCTGCATATAAGAACGCTAAACAGCCCGATACACGCGCCAAAAAAGCAAATTATCGCAGGCATGATGATCGGCGCCTGCGCCCGAAGGTTTGCGCCGATGCGTGCGATCATCTTACCATCTATGCCTGCAAGCAATTCGTTGGGAAGGGTTTTCAGCTGCTGCTCCAACACTTCCCAGATTTGCGCAATGGTTTCCTGGACGGTAAAAAACGCGTTTCGCCCTGCCAAAAGATCCGGCCCGCAGGTTACGGCGTACAACGCCCCCGCCGCAAGGCAGCTGGCCAGCAGCGCCGTTTCAAACCAAGCGGCCTTCCTGCGCACCGCCGCCGCAATCCCTATTCCAGGAAGGCATACGGGCAGCAGCAGCCACAGCCCCGATGTACCCGCAAGCGTAAGCACCGCCGCCGCCCCTGCAAGCGCCGCCACTCCCAAGGCGAACCAGCCTCCGGATACGCCAAGATATGCCAGAAAGCCCGGCAAAACAAGCTGCAATGCCGGCAAAAACCCGCTGATGGCAAAACCCATGCCGATCAGAAGCATTTGCCACAAGCCCGGGCGTTTTTTCGTCCCTTCCAAGTTCCTGTAACTCCTTCCCCTGAATGGTTTGCCCATCAGGGTCTTTACAAATGCCGTCCTCCCACACAGGAGAGGAAGATGCTTCTATTTTACGTTGTGCCGCATGGAAAGTCAAACAATCAAAGCGGCGGCAGAGCCGTTTTCACCCTGCCGCCGCTTTCCACAAAAAGTTCCTTCACATTCTTTTTCCTGCCGGCTACCCCTTGCTATGCCGCCGAATATCCGCTCCAAGTGCCGCAAACTTCTGCTCCAGATACTCGTATCCCCGGTCGATAAACTCGATATTGTGGATCATGGACTCGCCTTGCGCCATAAGCCCCGCCACGATCAATGCGGCACCAGCCCGAAGGTCCGTGGCGTACAGCGGCGCGCCGGTCAACCGGCTGACGCCCTCCACCATTGCCATACGCCCGTTGAGGAGGATGGACGCGCCCATCCTTTGCAGCTCGCCCACATGGTTAAACCGCTCCTCGAATATGTTTTCCATTATGATGCTGTTGCCCATGCCCGTGGTGAGGTACGCCATCATGGGCTGCTGCAGATCCGTGGGAAACCCGGGATACGGCAGGGTTTTGATGTTCACGGCCCTTGGCCGCCCGTTGCCCACCACCTGCATATAGAAATCCCGCCCGTCGTCTCCTTCTATGACTGTGGCGCCGCTTTCCATGAGCTTGGCGGAGACGGCCTCCAAGTGAATGGGAATGATGTTTTTGATGATCACGTCCCCGCCGGTGGCGGCGGCGGCGATCATGTATGTTCCAGCCTCGATCTGGTCCGGAATGATGGCATAGTTGCAGCCCCTCAGCTTTTTCACGCCGTTGATGCGGATCACGTCGGTACCAGCGCCCTTGACCTTGGCGCCCATCATATTGAGGAAGTTCGCCACGTCCACCACATGCGGCTCCTTGGCGGCATTGGAGAGGATGGTCTGCCCCTGTGCAAGCACAGCGGCCAGCATGACATTGATGGTGGCGCCCACGCTGACCACATCGAAGTAGATTTCAGCGCCCATGAGCTTTTTCGCGGTGGCGCGGACGATCCCGCCCTCAATCACCACCTGGGCGCCCAGGGCGCGCAGGCCTTTGATGTGCTGGTCGATGGGCCGGGGGCCGATCACACAGCCGCCGGGCAGCGCCAGCTCCGCATGTCCAAAGCGGCCCAGCATGGCGCCCAGCAGATAATACGAGGCGCGCAAAGAGCTGACCATGTCGAATGTCACCGAAAAGCAGTTGATGTTGGACGCGTCGATGCGCATGCAGCCGCCAGCGGTAAAGCCAACATCCGCCCCCATTTGAGACAGGATTTCCTTAAGGATGTTCACATCCTCAATGTCAGGCAGGTTCTCCAGAATACAGCACTCTTCCGCCAAAATCGCGGCGGGAATGATGGCAACGGCCGCGTTTTTCGCGCCGCTGATTGTCACCGTTCCCTCAAGTCTTCTTCCCCCATGGATGGTATACCATTGCTTCATGATTGCATAAGCCTTCCGTTAAAACATTTTTTTGCGCCACAGTATGATGGCAACCACGCCGCTGATCAATGTGGCAACCCCGATCGCAAACCAGAACCCCATGGGATTTCCCTCCCATGGGACGCCGGTGTTCATGCCAAAAAAGCTCGATACGATTGTGGGGATGGACAACACGATCGTAAGCGAGGCCAAGAGCTTCATCACAATATTGAGATTGTTGGAGATCACTGACGCAAACGCGTCCATTGTGCCTGAGAGAATGTCCCGATAGATATTACACATCTCGATGGCCTGCTTGTATTCAATGATGACGTCCTCAAGAAGGTCCATATCCTCGGGGTATTTTCTGATATACTCGCTTTTGAGAAGCTTTTCCATCACCACTTCATTGGCGGTCAGGGAGGTGGAAAAGTATACCAGGGATTTTTCCAGCTTCAGCATCTGAATAAGCTCCCGGTTTTTCATGGATTTGTGCAGCTCGTTCTCCACCAGGGTGGAGGCCTTGTCGATCTGCTTTAAGTACTGCAAAAAGCGGGAAGCGTTGCGATAGAGCAATTGCAGGATAAACCGGGTTTTCTTCACAGTGGAAAACCCGCGCACCCGGCCGTCCATGAAGTTTTCCAGTATGGAGCTTTCCTTCAGGCAGACTGTGACGATCCCCTTGTCAAAATACACGATGCCAAGGGGAATTGTATTGTATACAAACGTGCGCCCCTCGGGCTGCACTGTGGGCAAATCCACGATGATGAGCGTCTGTCCGTCGTCGGTTTCCACCCGGGGGCTTTCCTCTTCGTCCAGCGCCGCCAACAGGTAATCCTCTTCGATACCCAGTGTACGCGCCGTCTGTTTGACTTCCTCCTCGTCGGGATCCGTCAAATGCAGCCACGCGCCTTCCTCAAAGGCCGTAAGTTCCATCAGCTTTCCGTCTGTGGTTTTGAAAACCTGTATCAAAGTATCACCTGCCCATCTGCCGCTCTTCCATTCAGCCTATATAGTTTACCGCAGAAATCCCCACGGGGCAACCCCGCACCAGATGTGTTTATAAATGAAAGTGATAGTTGAGATGAAACCTACTTGAGGTATTGGCGGGGATTGTAAGCAATGAGGTTCACCAGCGTCTCTAAATGCAGCACCGCTTCCTCGTCCTCCTCCGGCTCAATCACCAGGCCCACAGGCTGCCCCGCCTCCACCGTTTCCCCGGGAGCAACCCGGATGCCGGTAAGCCTGGCGAGCCTTGTCACAAGCCCGCCGCCGTGATCAATGTCCACAACGCCATGGAAACTGCCACGCTTTCCAGCATATACCACCACGCCCCCGGCGGGCGCAAGCGCCTCTGTCCCCGCCTTGGCGTCATAATCTACGCCGTAATGCATGCGCCCCTCACGGAAGCCGAAGTTCGAAACAATGCTCCCTTTTTCACAGGGTTTGTTGAGCTCGATATCCAGCTCAGGCCCAGGCTCGCCACGGGATTTCCCCGGTTCTTTGTCCGATATGCCGTCCTTAAAGCTTCCCAAGGAAACCTGCCGGGACAACGGAGGATAAACTTGCTCCTCCAGGGGCTCCTGCCTTTGCTTTTCCACGCCGTTGATATATACCGCCTCCACAACCGTCCGGCTAAGCCCTTCCCGCCCAGCCTGAACGATGAGCCGGGAGCCCTTGGGCAAAAGCTTTGTCTTTACAGCTTCATCCACGGCAAATTCCACCGGCGTATCGATTACGGTTCTGGTCAGCTGCTCCACCGGGCAAATGTCCGGACGGTCTAATGCCAAAAACGCTTGCTCCGCGTCAAGAACCTGCTCCCCGCTTGCGGCAGGGGCAAGCGTCATCTCCCGGGAAAACGACACACGGATTAGCTGTTCCCCGTCCGGCGCCTGGCCGTAGCGGGACAAAAGCCCCGATAATACCTGCACCGCCGTATCCTTGTCCACAACCGTACACACCCGCACCCCATCCGCCAGCACATCCACCGCCCCTTCCGGCGCGGGGACGACGGTGGGCGTAACGTTGGCTTTGTCCTCAGGGGTGAAGTCCAGGGATACCATCGCCGCCGCTTCTTTCGCCCGATAATATCCAATGGGAAGCCACCCCCCGCCCTTGACGAGCGCGGCGATAACCGCTAGTATAACCATAAGCGCGGCCCATGCGGGTAGCATCCATTTCTTCATGCTTTTCAGTATACCACAGTTCCTTTGAAGTGTTATACTTGAATTCATGAAAATGGGCCAAGGCTAGGAGTTTTATGATTGTAGACAGCCATGTACACAGCAAATATTCCTATGACTCGGAGCAGGAGCCGGAAGCCGCCATCCGGCAGGCGGCGAAGCTTGGCTATGGTCTTTGCTTTACCGAGCATGCGGACTACGACGAAACGCCCCCGGAGCTGACACCGGTGGACGCCGGCGCGTATCTTCTCTGCGCGGAGCCCTTTCGCCGGTCAGGGCAGGCGCACCTGGGCATTGAAATGGCTTTGATGGACGCGGACTGCGCGAAACGCACCCTTCCACGCATCAATGGCACAGAGCCCTGGGATCTGATCATCGGCTCGGTACACAACACGCCAAAACGCGGCGACCCCTACGAGCCCGGGTATTATCAGGGCCGAACGATGGAGGAGGCGTATCTCGAGTACCTCACGGCAATCGCGTCCCGGATGCGCACATGCGGGTATTATCATGTGCTGGGACACATCGATTATGTGGCGAAATGGGCGCCCTATCCCGACTCCGCCATGCGCTACAGCCTTGCGCCGGAGCTGTTTGACGAAATATTTTGTTACCTCATCCAAACCGGGCGCGTGCTGGAGTTCAATACCTCCGCCCAGAAGGACAAAAATGTCCCGCTCTGGGGGCTGGATTTGCTAAAGCGGTATGCGGAATTGGGCGGCGAGGCGATTACGTTTGCCTCCGACGCCCATAACGCGGCCCGGATCGGCTGGCGCTTTCCGGAGGCCATCGAATTGGCCAAAGCGGCAAATATAAAATACAGCGCCCATTTTGTCCGGGGCGAACGGATTTTGACCCGGCTATAGAATTGAATTTCAATCAATAAAAAAGGCAGTCTGCCAAGGCTGCCTCATTTCTGTTATGTCGTCTTGTTCTCTTTCTTTTCCCGATTTCGAACCCATTCCCCGACAAGCCGGTATACCACGGCGCTGATGGGCACCGCAAGAAGCAGACCCCAGGGCCCAAACAGCCCGCCGCCTATGAGAATGCCTGCCAGCACCCACAGCCCCGGCAAACCGATGGCATTGCCCACAATCCGGGGATATAGAATGTTCCCCTGAAGCTGCTGTATGATGACGATAAACAGCACAAACCAAAATGCCTGTACCGGCTCGATCATCAATAATATGATGGCGCACAGGACGGTGCCCACGATGGGGCCCACGATGGGAATCATTTCCGTGATCCCCATCACGGTGCTGATGAGGATGGCATAGGGCATTCGAAATATCCGCATGCCGATAAAGCAGATGCCCCCCATAATAATCGCGCTGATCAGCTGCCCCATCACGAACCGGCCGAATATGCCGTTTGCCATGGTGCACACCCGGGCGATCTCCCTTGTGCGCCGGGGGCCGATCACCGCGCGGCTGAGCCGGGCAAACTGCCCCAGCAGCGTTTCCTTGTTGTAAAGCATAAATCCCGCCAGCATGGTGGAAAGAACAAACTGAAAGATGCCGTTGGTAAAGGACACGGTAAACGACAGCGCGGCAGGCACGGCGGCGCTCAGCAAATTTTGCAGAAAGCTTACCGTTTCATCCCACAGCTGGTTGATAAACGGAAGACCGTCGGGATCCCATCTGGTGGAGCTTAGGGTGCCGTCCACCCAGGTTTGAAATCTGTTGAGATAGGACGTGAAATTGCCCGCAAGCTGGCTCATGCTCTCCACCACCTTGGGCAGTACCATCCAAATCAGCCCGCCAAGCACCACCACCACCACCAGATAGGAAAGCAGCAGGCTAAGCGGCCGCCGCAGCTTCCGCTGCCATGGGCGGTGGCTCATTTCCCAGCCTTTTAATATGCTCTTTTCAAAAAAAACCATGGGCAGGTTGATGACATACGCCACCGCAACGCCCAGAAACAGCGCCGACATGCTGCCAAGCACCCACCTGACGGCGCTCCATACCGCGTCAAGCCGCAGCAGCAGCAGGAAGAATATGATGGCGAAAGCGATCAAAAACATGGGCCTTCTCAGGCTTTTCCATTCCGGCGGGGGGGATCCGTCAAGCTTGCTCAAATACTATACCTCCAATGCGGTTTGCCCGGCCTCACTCCGGGACTCGCGGTCAAACCGCTCTGCCAGCAGTTTCGCGCTGATATAGGCGCTGATGGCGTCGATGGCCATGCGGTTTTTGCCGCCCCGGGTGACGAGAAAATCCGCGTCCAGCTCGTACTTGCTGATATACCGCTCATACATGGGCTTGACGGTTGAGAGGTACTGGGCCGCGATGCTGTCGATGTCCCTGCCCCGCACCTTGATGTCCCGGCGGATGCGCCGCAATAAGCATACATCCACATCCACCCGCAAAAAAACCTTCAGGCTCATCCGGTCCCTGAGCCTAAAATCCCGGAACATGTGAATGCCCTCCAGGATCAGCACCTCCGGCGGCTCGATCAACAGGTCACTCCGATCCGCCCGGCGGTGCTCCGTATAGTCATAGCCCTTCACCGTGACGGCCCGCCCCTCGGAGAGATCGCACACATCCGCATACAGCGCGTCGTGGTCAAACACATCCGGCTCGTCATAATTCACCTTGGCCCGTTCCTCATAGGGCAAATCCCCATGGTCCTTATAATAGCAGTCCTGCCCGATAATCTCATGGGTACAGGTCAGGCTTTGCGCAATGCGCTGTGCCAGCGTGCTTTTTCCACTGCCGCTGGCGCCACATATGCCGATGACGATCATACTGCGTCCCCCTTACATCCTATGATTGCGCCGCCATAAAATAGCCATTCAAGATTTCTTTCAAGCCGCAGCTGTTGGCATTGAATTCCATGTATGCCTGACTCGACGGCATATTTGATACTCCTATTCCGCATCAAACCGGTATTCCGTTCTGCTTTCAAACTTCATTCCCGCCCGCAGCACAGGGGAGATGAAATGCGGCTGGTTGACCGCGTCCGGGAAAAACTGAGTTTCCAGGCAAAACGCGCCATGAGGCTCATAACAAGCGCCGCCTTTCCCCTGTCCCCGGGTGCTGTTGGCGGTGTAAAGCTGTATCCCGGGCATGTCCGTATACACCCGCATCCGCCTGCCAGAGGCGGGATCATAGGCGATGGCCGCAACCTCTCCCGTTGCAAGCACGTAGTTGTGGTCATACCCGCCGAATTGGGCAATGACCGGGTATAGCGACGCGTATTCACTTAAGGGCTTGGGGGCAGTGTAAAAATCCATGGGGGTGTTCACAACACAGCGTATTTCGCCATTGGGCAGAGCGTCCGGGCCGCTGGGGGTAAAAAAGGGCGCGTTGAGCCACAGGGAATGTTCGCCTGCGTCTCCTCTATCATGCCCCGCCAGATTGAAATAACAGTGATTGGTGGGGTTATATACCGTATCCTGATCCGCAATCCCCCGATAGCAAAACAGCAGGCCGTTTTCCTTCGTCAGCTGCACCGTGACCTCAGCCTGCAGGTTGCCTGGGTACCCGCCCTCTCCATCCGGGCTCAGCCTGGAAAACACCACGCCGTTTTCGATCATTCGGGCGTCCCAGTTTTGGAAGGAATACCCCTGTGGGCCGCCGTGCAGGTGGTTTGCGCCGTCGTTTAGCGCGAGGGTATACTCCCTGCCGTTTAAATTAAATCGTCCATTTTTGATCCGGTTGGCGCATCGGCCCACCGTCGCCCCCAAATAGGAGGAGCCATCAATATATCCCTCTATAGAGTCATAGCCCATCACAACATCCGCCACGCGCCCCCCGCGATCCAAGGCTAAAAGGCGCTCAATGGTGACGCCGTAGCTGAGCACCGTCACTTGCAGCCCCCCACCGTTGTCCATATCGAAGGCGTATACCTCACGCCCCTGCTTGTCCATTCCGTATATCCGCTTTGAAACAGCCATCTTTCACACTCCCTATACACCGGTTTCATTCTTTTATCCATTGTAAGCGGGATTTCCCGCCAGAGCAAGGGCGTAAGGAAAGTAGAAAGGAAAAAGTAAGTATTTTGGTTGGTAATAGATGCATGTATGGTTGACAGCGCTTCTTAAATATTCTTCGCAACGACAGGAAGCCTCAGCATTTCAACTGAGGCATCTTGATATTGTATTTGTTTACACGCCCAGCTTTTCCAGCGCGGCCATCTTCAAGCAAATGCAAAATACATCGATTGCGCCCAACAATTCCTCTACCGGCGGCATGCTGGGGGCGATGCGGATATTGCTGTCCTTAGGGTCCTTGCCATAGGGATAGGCAGCCCCCGCGCCGGTCATCACAACACCCGCTTCCTTGCAGAGCGCAAGGGTACGCCTGGCACAACCCGGCATGGCGTCCAGGCTGATGAAATAGCCGCCCTTGGGCCTATTCCAGGTTGCGATTTCCAGGGGCGCAATCTCCTCGTCGAGGGCATTGAGCACCGCCTCAAACTTGGGGCGCATGATGGCGGCATGCTGCTTCATCAGCGCGAGAACATGCGCCTTGTCCTTCAAATACCGCACATGCCGCAGCTGGTTGACCTTATCATAGCCGATGGTCTGTATGCCCATGAGCCTGATCATATACTGAAGGTTCGCCGGGCTTGCGCACATCACGGACACGCCGGCCCCAGGCATGGTGATTTTGGATGTGGAGGCAAACTCAAATACCATGTCCCCTCGTCCCGCCTCCCGGCACAATGTCAGAATATCCGGGAAGGGCACGAACTCCCCCTGAAATTCGTGGACGCAATATGCATTATCCCACATGATGATAAAATCCGGGGCAGCGGGCTTCAGGTTCGCAATCCGGCTGATTGTTTCATTGCTGTAGATAATGCCCTCGGGATTGGAGTACTTGGGTACGCACCAGATGCCTTTCACCGCCGGATCCTTCACTGCCTCCTCCACCGCGTCCATATCCGGGCCTGCGGGGGTCATGGGAATTGTGATCAATTCCGCACCGAAACTTTCCGTCACCTTAAAATGCCGGTCATAGCCCGGGGACGGGCAAAGGAACTTTACCGCAGGAAGCTTCGCCCATGGGACGGGGCTGTGCAGCAGGCCATGGGTATACGCCTTCGCGATGGTGTCATACATCAGCTGGAGACTGGCGTTGCCGCCGACGAAAACCTCTTCAGGCTGTACGCCCAGAAGCTGTGCAAACAGCGCCTTTGCCGAAGGGATGCCGTCGAAGAACCCATAATTGCGCACATCGACCCCTGTGTCCACGCAGTCCGCGGAATCGGCGAGTATGGTAAGGATACCGCTCACCAGATCCAGCTGGGCTTTGCCGGGCTTGCCCCGGGACATGTCCAGCTTCAACCCCCTGTTCTTTGCGGCTTCAAAGGATTTCACAACCAACTGATACTCCGCCGCCCTCTGCGCCGGCGAAAAGCTCTGATATGTTGTCATTACTTCTCCTCCAAACATAGCACTTTATTAAATTGTGCGGGTATTTTTTCCTCTTGTCAAGCGCATCGTAATAATTCTGCTGAGGATGGCAATTGCCACGATGGCGATGCCGGAAACAAAAAACCAGAAGTGAACGCCCCGGGCTTCTGCAGCAGGCCCGGCCAGCAAAAGTCCCACGGGCATGGCAAAGCTCATCAGGCTGGACAGCAAGGAAAACGCCCGGCCCTGGGCTTCCGGCGGGATTGTCTGCTGCATATGCGCCACGAAGGGGATGTTATAAAAACTTCCGCTTGCGCCCATCAGCGCACAGGCAACGGCATACGCCACAAACCAACTGATTTTATTTGGGAACACGCTGCAGGCAAAGCAAGTCAGCCCCAGCGCCACAAGGGCGATATGGATGGCCCGAAACTTGTTTTTGATGTCCCCGTGAAGGCTCACAAGCCCTGTGCAGGCCAGCATCCCCGCCGCGTACGCCAGCTCGATGGCTCCTGCGTGCCAGGCGGTGCCGTTCATGGCTGTGGTTAAAAGGGGATATAGGGAGGACAGGGGCATATAGAACACCATGCACAGCGTGGAGGCAAGTGTGAGCACCGCAAGCGGCTTATCCCTCACGATCACCTTGACCCCTTCCTTCATTTCCCGGAAAAATTGCGGGGTCTGCCGCTGTGTCTTTTCGGGGTCTGGAATGGGGATAACCGCCACCGTGACGCTTGCGATCGCAGCGCCAAGGACGTCGGTTAACATAATCACAGGCAGCGGAAGCGCCGCGAACATAGCGGCCCCCAGCACCGGCCCCAGCATGAAGGAGCCGGACTGCAAAAACTGGCTCACGGAGTTGGCGCGCACAAGCTCCTCTTGCGGCACCAGCATCGGCACCGCCGCCTGGATGGCGGGAGAGTGGAATACCTCCCCCAGCCCCCGCAGGCCCAGCACCACATACGCCGCCCAATGCGGCGGCGTTCCCCCGATAAACAGTAGCGCAAATATAGCCGCAGCAGCACCCATGAACAGGTCCGCCGCGATCATGACGGATTTTCGCTTCATCCGATCCACCCAGACCCCTGCGAAGGGGCCTAAGAGCATCATGGGCAGCATGGCCACCAGCCCCGCGATGGACAGCACCATGGGGGAATTGGTGACGCTTGTCAGCCACCAGATCAGCGAAAACTGCACGGCGGAGCTGCCGATCAGCGACACGGCCTGGCCGGCGGTCATGGTATAAAAATTGCGTTTCCAATTTGTCTTCGGGGCAGACTTCTCCCCGAGATGAGATGCCTTCATATTGGAAGATCCTTTCCTGATTGTGATGCACAAATACGCCTGCTTGACAGAAGGCGGCAATCCGCTTGGCTTACCAAATCCGGCCGGCGTGCATGATCATGAAAGAACCCTCGCTTTCCTGTATTGGGCGTTTTCGCTTTCTTTCCTTATCGCCCGGTACAGTATTATATCCAATCCCCACGTCATTTGCAAGGCCCCTGTTGTATTGCCGGGGAGCCTTTTCTTTTGTATAATAAAAGAATTATTACAGATGAGGAGAATATGGATGTTAAACTTTGCCAGTGACTATAACGAGGGCGCGCATCCGGCTGTTCTTTCGCGGCTCATTGAAACCAACCTCACCCAGTCCCCCGGATACGGCGAGGACGAATACTGCGACGCGGCCCGGGCGCTGATCAAGGGCGCATGCAGGCGCGAAGACGCGCTGGTGCAGTTTGTCGTGGGCGGAACCCAGGCGAACCTCCTGGTCATCAGCTCCATCCTGCGCCCTCATCAGGGCGTGCTCTGCGCCGAAACCGGGCATATCAACGTGCATGAAAGCGGCGCGGTGGAGGCCACGGGACACAAGGTGCTGTCCCTGCCGTCCGCCGACGGAAAGATCACCGCGACGCAGGTGCGCGATGCCTATGCCGCCCACTGGAACGACGCCACCCACGAGCATATGGTGCAGCCGGGAATGGTATACATCTCCCATCCCAGCGAGGTGGGCACGTTGTATACCAAGGCGGAGCTAACTGCGCTCAGCGTCGCCTGCCGGGAATTGGGGCTGCCGCTGTTTCTCGACGGCGCGCGGCTGGGCTACGGCCTTGCGGCCCCGCAAAGCGACGTGACGCTCCCGGACGTGGCGGCCCTGTGCGACGTGTTTTATATCGGCGGCACAAAGGTAGGCGCGCTGTTCGGAGAGGCGATCGTCATTCCAAACCCGGCCTATCAAAAGGATTTTAGGTACCTCATCAAGCAAAAAGGCGCCATGCTGGCGAAAGGGCGGCTGTTGGGCCTGCAGTTTGAGGCGCTGTTTACCGGCGGGCTATACCTGAAGATGGGCCGGCATGCGGTAACACAAGCGCTGCGGATACGGGACGCGTTTGTCAAAAAGGGGTTTGCGATGCTCATCGAGTCGCCAACCAACCAGCAGTTCCCTATTCTGCCGGATGCGGCCCTCAGAACCCTCGGAGAAAAATATGTCTATACCTATTGGTGCCGGGTGGACGAAGCACATTCCGCCGTGCGGTTTTGCACCAGCTGGGCCACTCAGCTGACTCAGGTTGACGCGCTGGCCGCCGACATCGCGCAGCTGTAGCGCAAATTCAAGAAATATACGCAACCGGCATATAGTATAGAAAAAAGAGGGAGCCATCTAAGCATGCATTATCAATACCGCCCCAGCGGCGTATGTTCTTCCCACATCGATTTTGACCTGGAGGACGGCCTCATCAAAAACGTGGTGTTTACCGGAGGCTGCAACGGCAACCTGAAAGCTATTTCCATCCTGATCGAGGGCATGTCCGCCAGCGAAGTCATGGGCATGCTGCAGGGAAACCAATGCGGATTTCGCACCACCTCCTGCGCAGATCAGCTCTCGAAAGCAATCGAGGGCGTCCTTGAAAAAAGCGCCACGGGCTAAAAACGGACTCGAAAAAAATGCCCCAGGCAAGCAAAAACCGTCTTGTCGGGGCATTTTCATGGGGAGCGAAATCAATCTGCCGCCGGCAACAAATCGCCGTAACCCTCTTCTTTCATCTTTTCTCTGGGTATAAACCGCAGCGCCGCGCCGTTGATGCAATATCTAAGGCCGCTGGGCTCATCAAATACATGTCCCAAATGCAGGTCCCCGCTGCGGCTTCTGACCTCGGTTCGCTCCATCCCATGGCTGTGGTCCGGCCGCTCCTTCACCACCTCAGGGACGATGGGCTTTGCGAAGCTGGGCCATCCGCAATCGCTCCAGATTTTATCCCCGGAGCCAAACAGCGGCTCACCAGTGGCGGCGTCCACATAGATGCCGGAGTCAAACCGGTTCCACTCGGGATGAGAAAAGGGCGGCTCCGTGGCGTTATCAAACAGCACCGCTTGGGACAAGGGCGAAAGCGTACCCGTATCCCCCATGGGATATGCGGGCTTGACTTTCAGGGGCCGCTTTCTTGCCTGTGCAAGCAGCGCCGACGGAATATGGCAATATCCGCCGGGGTTTTTCTTCAAATAGTCCTGATGATATTCCTCCGCAGGATAAAAACATGCAAGGGGCCTTAGCTCCACCGCCAGCGGCCCAGGCAATGTCTTTGAAAGCGCCGCAAGCTGCGCCTGGATGGGCGCCGCGTCCGCCGGGTCTGTATAGTAAATACCGCTTCGGTACTGCTTTCCCCTGTCCGGCCCCTGCCGGTCCACCGCCATGGGGTCGATGCTTTTCAAATACCAATCCACCAATGTGGTAAGGGGCAGTATTTCGCCATTATATTCCACCCGCACCGCTTCCGCATACCCGGTATCCCCAGCGCATACCTGTTCATACGTGGGATTTTTCAGCCATCCGTTGGCATACCCCCCCTGGGTCTTTATTACGCCTGCAAGAGATTGCAGCAACGCCTGGGTTCCCCAAAAGCATCCGCCTGCCAAATACAGTTCTTTTTCCATCATTTTTCCTCCTCACGGGGCTTCTCTATCCTGTTAATACCCCGGAAAGAAGGATCTTACACAACGCTCCTTATCTTTTTCTATGCCACCCGCACCACCAGCACGCTCATATCATCCGCGTCGCTTCGGGAGCGCGCCGCGCCAAGCAATGACTCCGCCGCGTCCTGAGGCGTGTTGGCGCTGCCTACGTTTAAGCGGATTTCGTCCGCCGTGTCCTCTCCAAGGGCGTCCAATGCGCCGTCGGTAAGCAGCACCACCGCGTCGTTTTTATTCAGGTTCGCCCGCTGAACCGCTGGGCGCGCCTCCTCCAAAATGCCAGCGGGCAGCGCCTCGCCATAGATGGGATATACCTCTCCGTGGCGCAATACAAAGCAGGGCGGCGCGCCGCATTTGATAAACTCCACCTGGCCGGACTTAAGGTCGAGATGCACGGCGTCGATGGTGGCGTACATGTCCGCATCCCCCTGCCGCAGCTGATTGACGCAGGCCAGGGCGTCCTCACGGGAAAAGCCAAGGCTATATAGGTTTAGCAACAGCTCCACCGCCTTTACGCTTTGCCTGCGGGCTATTTTCCCCGTACCCATGCCGTCGCTTAACACCAGCAGCTCCTGCCCGCCCGGCAGGCTTTTCCGGCCGGAAAAGTCCCCGCTTTGTGGGCTTCCGGCCTTGGGCTTTGTTGCGGCGCCCACCTGTACCGTCAGCGGCCTGGCAAGCTCCAGTTCCAATATACAGACTTTTTTCCCCCGGGACACCTGTAAGAGCCGCAGGGACCGTCCAAGGGTTCTGGCTGCGCAATCGATGATTTTCTGCCGGTTTTTTTCCTGCCAGAGCGGCATCGTGATCTCCAGCTGCAGCCCATTATGCCCGCGCATGGCGCTTATGCCCCTGATCCGCAGCCCTTTTTCATCCAGCGCCTGGGCAATCGCCTGCTCCATCTCGATATCCTGCCACACATCCGCCCGGGCTTGATCCGCCAACGCGTCAATCACGCCGCTTACGCCTGCCATCTGCCGCCGGGCAAAGGCGCATTGCGCACCGGTAAGCCGCTGCTTTGCATAGCTTTCCTTGTACTGCGCCTGGGCCTGGCTGACAGCGGCCGCCACCGCCATGCTCCGGG
Organism: uncultured Oscillospiraceae bacterium; assembly: GCA_964411275.1. Lineage (GTDB taxonomy): Bacteria > Bacillota > Clostridia > Christensenellales > CAG-138 > CAYPKG01. Next base: position 59,390 of record CAYPKG010000006.1, read on the forward strand.
GGCAATCGCTTTCAAGCGGGGCCACGGGCCTGGGGCGAAGGCCACGGCTGTACGCGGGCAGCAGATCATACACCGCACAAAGCGCCTCCTCCGGCTCCCGCCAGCAGACGGTGCGCCGGATGCAATCGCTGCAGATATGGGACGCGGCCTGCATGACATATTGCTTTTCCGTCCCCCGGTCGTAGCTTTCCACGGCCTTTTCGGGCAAAAGCGCTGCGATATTTTCAACGGCTTCCGCGGTTTTTGTAAGGCTCTGGGCCATACGCCGCTGCATCCGGGTATAGGCAATGCGGCCCAGGCGCAATTCCCGGGCCCGGGCGTCGACGGCGGCGCGCATGGCAAGCATCATGGGCTTTGGCGTAAGGGCAAATCCCACGCCTGCCACCAGCGCGTTGAGCAACCCCACCTGCCGCGTGACGCCGTCCACATACACGCCGATTACCGCCGCACACAGCACGAACGCCGCCGCCACCCCATACCGGCCCATCCGGCGGCAGAAAACCGCGCACAGGGTGCATACCGCAAGGTTTGCCACAATGAGCGGCTCCCCCCATTCCCCCAGCACCAGCATCCCCGAAAGCGCCACCGCTGCCGCCACGCCCTGCATGCCCCGGGCATAGGAGGCAAACATGCACACATAGGAAAGCATCACCAGGCTGAGTGAAAAACCCCAGGCCTCCGCCGGCGTCACCGCCAGCGCCGCCGCGCCGATAAACAGGCACAGGCAGATCTGCTCTTCTTCCAGCAGCGCCCGGCGCTTTTGTACCGACCGCAACACCGCCAGTCCCCGGAAGAACGCCGCCCCCAACAGCAGCGACAGCCCCAGGGACCCCAGTCCCGAAAGCCATCCATCCAGCGTGCCTCCAGCCGTAAGCGGCAGCAGCAACAGCTGGGACATCCCAAACAGCAGGAGCTTGTCCATGTTCCCAGCAACCCGCTCCCGCCAGGCTTTATACAATACGCAAAGCCCCACATACGCCGCAGGCGCCATAAGCCCCGTCCAATGGATGGGGGTGCAGAGGAGCGCGCCCAGCGCCGCGCCCACGAGAGGGTACCACACCGGGGTTAATCCCGCCATATGCAACGCGATGAATAGCGCAAGCCCCAGCGGGGTCATTCCCCCGAGAAGCTGCGCCCGGCCCAGCAGCATTACAAAAAGGCAGTACCCCGCGCCCATCATAAAACTGCGGCTTTTCAAATACGGCGCAACCCGCTGCGTCCATATCTGCCCTGTTAATCTGCTGGTTTCCATATGCGTTCCTCCCCTATATATTAAAAAGAAATGATATTTGCGGCGTATGCAATAGTATGGAGTAATATGCTTACAAACAATGTCGTACTACCGTACCCCCCTTTTGTCGATCCGCCGCCAGCAGCCGCCATGTTTTACCACGAAGTCCCCGGTTTTAGCGGCGCTTTCACAAACGGGGCGAAAAACTGACCATGGAATGCTGGCGAATACTGTGGAAATCTTTATGAAATGTACACGTATGCTTGACATGGAGGTATGAATGCATGATAATTGAGAAACAGGACATGCATGTCCTATTTGGATAGAGGCGCAGGCTTGCATCAGTATCTTTCGGGAGTCCGGGGCAGGACGATGACCGGGAGGGAAAGGGCCGCTTGCCGAAGCCAAGCCCCGCCCCAGGTGCTTTGCTGGACATGAGGAAAAAATCCCCATGGCTGTCACAACCGCTGTTGTGGTGCGCTATCGCCAAAACCTGCCCATTTGCGGCCGGAGCGTAGCGCCCGGCCGTTTTTTGTTTCTGAAAGCCCATCCATATTTTGAATGACATTGCTTGCTAAGCCCCGGTGGCCGGGGCAGGAATATCACTATATTTCGGGGAGGTTTTTTCATGAGACGTGTTTCTAATGGCCGGCGTATATTCGGATATGCCCTGGCCGCCCTGTTGCTGTTCGCCTGCTCTTTTGCGTTGGCAGAAAGTGGCGAGGAGGTCTATGTAAGCGGCATGTGGGCTACCTTCTGGTCCCTGGTGCCCCCTATCATCGCCATCGGTCTGGCGCTGATCACCAAAGAGGTATATTCCTCGTTGTTTGTGGGGATTGTGGCAGGCGCGCTGTTCCACGCGAATTTCAATCCGGAACTTGCGTTTAACACAATGCTCAACGACGGCTTTATCGGGAGCCTTGCCGATGGCTGGAATGTGGGTATTCTCATATTCCTGGTTGTGTTGGGCATCTTGGTGGTGGTCATGAACCGGGCGGGCGGCTCCGCCGCGTACGGCGAATGGGCGCGCAAGAAGATCAAGACGAAAAAGAGCGCCACACTGGCCACGTTCGCCCTGGGCTGCCTCATATTCGTAGACGATTATTTCAACTGCCTCACCGTGGGCAACGTCATGCGGCCCATTACCGACACCCATGGCGTTTCCCGGGCCAAACTGTCCTACCTCATCGACGCCACGGCGGCCCCCATCTGCATGATCGCCCCCATCTCCAGCTGGGCGGCGGCGGTTACCGGGGTGATTGAGGGCACCGACGGGCTGACGCTGTTTATCCGTGCCATCCCATATAATTTCTATTCTCTTTTAACAATCGCCATGATCATCACAATCACGCTCCTGAAATTTGACTTCGGCCCCATGCGCATACACGAGCAAAACGCCGAAAAGGGAGACCTGTTCACCACCGACGCCCGCCCCTATGGCGACGGCACGGAAGAGATCGTGAAGGGCAAGGGCCAGGTGAAGGATCTCGTCATCCCCATCGCGGTGCTGATCGTGTGCTGCGTGCTGGGCATGGTGTATACCGGCGGGTTCTTCTCCGGGGAAAGCTTCATCAACGCGTTTGCCAATTGTGACGCTTCCGTAGGCCTGTCCATGGGCTCCATCATATCCTTGATCCTGACGTTCATCTATTATATGTTCCGGAAAGTTTTGTCGTTTAAGGAGTTTATGGCTGCGGTTCCGGAGGGCTTTAAGGCCATGGTTCCCGCTATCCTGATCCTGACGTTCGCGTGGACGCTGTCCGCCATGACCGGGCTTCTGGGCGCGGATGTGTATGTGGCTCGTCTCGTGGAAAGCGGCGCAGAAAGCCTGGAGTCCTTCCTTCCAGTCATCATATTCCTGGTAGCGGTTGGATTGTCCTTTGCCACCGGCACCAGCTGGGGCACGTTCGGCATCCTGCTGCCCATCGTGGTCAGAGTGCTGCCTGCGGGAAGCGAACTTTTGATCATCGCCGTGTCCGCTTGCCTGGCCGGCGCCGTGTGCGGCGACCACTGCTCCCCCATCTCGGATACCACCATCATGGCCTCTACAGGCGGCCAGTGCGACCATGTCAATCACGTGTCCACCCAGCTACCCTACGCGATGCTGGTGGCGGGCGTGTCCGCCGTGTTCTACATACTCGCGGGGTTTGTCCGCAACGCATTCATCGTACTGCCCCTTGCTATTGTGGCAATGGTGGGCGTGTTAATCCTCATGAAGACGCTGATGTACAGAAAAGACGCAAAGTAAAAAGAAGTTCCTGGTATGAAAAATTGGCTGCCGCTAGAATGCATGTGAGCGGCAGCCAATTTTTACTTAAAATACCGTTGCCCTATTTTCATAAATCACTTCAGCAATTGAATTTTCTTATTCTCCTCGCTCTCCCGATACAGCACAAATTTCCGCCCAATACACTGCACAACACTGGCGCGTACCCGGGGGGCCAGCATGTCGGCGGCCTCCTTGCAGGATAGCGGCGCTGTTTCAAGAACGCTGAATTTGATCAGTTCCCGCGCTTCCAAAGCGAGGTCGACCTGCTGAGCCAAATGAGGGCCGATGCCCTCCTTCCCGATCTGGAAAATCGGCGTGAGCGTGTTGGCAAGCCCGCGAAGCTGGGCGCGTTGTCTGCTGTTGAGTTCCATGTATGATCCCTTCCGCCCTGATGGGCAAACTAATCTGTAAAATCGAATTCCCACTCGCCCATGCGTACGGTATCCCCGTCCCCCGCGCCGCGCTCGCGAAGTGCTTGGATGATCCCGGTTTTGATGAGCAGTTGCTGGAACCGGCGCATGGACTCCTCGTCGTTGGGGTCGGTGGTATCGAGTATTCGCTCCACATCCCCGCCGGAGAGCACATACGCCCCGTCGTCCTCCCGGACGATGGCAAAGCCCGGCTCGTACTGGGGTTTCAGCTCCAGCTCCTCCTCCTCAAACTCCTGCACCGGCGGAAGCGTCTTGAGCAGCCGCACGATTTCGTCCAACAGCCTGTCAAGCCCCTGATGGGCAGCCGCAGACACCGGAACCACGAGAGAGCCCAAAGGCTCCGCCGCCTTTTGAAAATTGGAGAGCGCATCGCTGTCCGGGGGCAGTATGTCGGTTTTGTTGGCGGCGATGATCTGGGGCAAAGCCGCCAGCTTTTCGCTGTAGGCGGCAAGCTCCGCGTTGATCTGCCGAAGATCCTCCACTGGGTTCCGGCCCTCGCTTCCGGACACATCCACCACGTGCACCAGCATCCTGGTGCGCTCGATATGCCGTAAAAACTCGTGCCCAAGGCCCGCTCCTTGCGCCGCGCCCTCGATCAGCCCCGGTATGTCCGCCAGCACGAAATCCTTTTCATAGCGCTGTACCACGCCCAGATTGGGGGTGAGGGTTGTGAAATGGTAATTGGCGATTTTCGGCTTGGCGGCGGTGAGCACGGACAGCAGCGTGGACTTGCCCACGTTGGGAAGCCCTATGAGCCCCACGTCTGCGATTGTCTTTAATTCCAGCTCCACCTCCCGCTCCACGGTCTTTTGTCCCGGCTGGGCAAACCGGGGCGCCTGCCGGGTGGGTGTGGCAAACCGGGCGTTGCCCTTTCCGCCGCGCCCGCCGCGAAGCAGCAATTTTTCTTTCCCGGGCTTGTTCATGTCCGCAATCACGGCCCCGGTCTCCAGGTCCCTGACAACGGTGCCCACAGGCACCGGGATCACCAGCTTCTCGCCGTCCTTGCCCCGGGAAAGCTCCCCCTTGCCGTCCTCCCCCCGGGGCGCGCGAAAATGCCGGCTGAACTTAAAATCCAGCAGCGTGGTTTTCCCCGGGTCCGCCAGCAGAATTAGGTCGCCGCCGTTGCCGCCGTCGCCGCCCGATGGCCCGCCCCGGGCCACGTATTTCTCCCGGTGGAATGCGGAGCATCCGTCCCCGCCGTCCCCGGACTTGATGACTATTCTCGCTTTGTCGATAAACTGCATCCTGTTTTATCCTTCCTGCTAAAGCGGCCGCTGCCGGTGCTCGCATATGTCCGCGACACAGCAGCTTCCGCATTTGGGGTTTCGGGCGGAACAAACCTGCCGCCCATGGAATATGATCCAGTGATGGGCGTCCCCCCAGTCCTCTTCGGGGATGGCCGCCATCAGCTGCTTTTCCGTTTCCAGCACGTTCTTGGCGCAGGCAAGGCCCATGCGGTTTGCCACCCGGAACACATGGGTGTCCACCGCGATGGCAGGGATTTGAAACGCGTTTGAAACCACCACGTTCGCCGTCTTTCGCCCCACGCCGGGCAGCGTCATGAGCGCGTCCCGGTCCGCCGGAACTTCGCCGCCAAACTGTGTGAGCAGAAGCTGGCTTGTGGCGATGATGTTCTTTCCCTTTGTTCTGTAAAGTCCGCAGCCCTTGATATAGGGGGCAAGCTCCTCCTGCTGGAGCGCCGCGAATGCCTCCGGCGTATGATAGTGTTGAAACAGCACCCGGGTGCATTTGTTCACCTGCTTGTCCGTACATTGGGCGCTCAACATCGTGGCGATCAACAGCTCAAAGGGCGAGGAAAACTCCAGCGCCGGTTTGGGGTTGGGATACGCCGCGCGCAACGCCGCAAGCAGTTTTTTCACTTGGTCTTGCTCTAACATAATTTTCCCCCTACACCCGGATCTTGCCGCCGTATCCTTTGACAAGCACCCCCGCGAGATCCCCCGCCAGCGTGCGAAGCTCCTCTACATCCTTGCCCTCCAGCATGATGCGGATGAGCGGCTCCGTCCCGGAAGCGCGCACCAACACCCGGCCCGCGTCACCCAGCTGCGCTTCTACCTTTGCGATCCGCCCGCGAAGGGCCGCATCCTCCATGGCATTATGCTTGTCGCTTTCCTTGACCAGGACGTTGACCAGCACTTGGGGATAGATGGGGATTTCCTCCATCACCTCGCTCATAGGCCGCCCGCTTTCTACCAGCACGTTTAATAGCTGTATGGCGGAAAGCATGCCGTCGCCGGTGGTGTGGTGATCCCGAAATATAATGTGCCCGGACTGTTCGCCGCCAAGATTATACCCGTTTTCCTCCATGCGTTCAAGGACATAGCGGTCGCCGACGCCGGTTTCCTCGATGCCGATGCCCGCCTGCCGCATGCGCCTCTTCAGGCCCAGGTTGGACATAACCGTGATGACGAGGGTGTCCTTTTTCAGCATGCCCTGTTTTTGCATGGCCAAAGCGCAGATGCCCAGGATGCGGTCCCCGTCCACGATCATGCCCCGCTCGTCAACGGCAATGAGGCGGTCCGCGTCCCCATCGAACGCAAGGCCCACGTCGGCGCCATTTTTCAGCACCAGCTGCCGAAGCCGCTCCGGATGGGTAGAGCCGCACTGGTCGTTGATGTTATAGCCGTCCGGCTCGTCAAAGAAGGGCAGCACCTCCGCCCCCAATTGGGAAAACACCTTGGGCGCAATGTCGGAGGCCGCGCCGTTTGCGCAGTCCAGCACCAGCTTCAGCCCGTCCAGCCGGGAGGTGGAGCACGATAGCAGGAACGACCGGTATTCATCCGCCGCCCGCCGCGCCTGTGTGACGTATCCCACTTCCCCGCCCACAGGCCGGGGAAGCGGTTCTTCCGCTGTGTTTATGATACCCTCAATCCGCTCCTCTTTTGCATCGGAAAGCTTGAACCCATCTTTATTAAACCATTTGATGCCGTTGAATTCCATGGAATTGTGGGAGGCGGAAATCATCACCGCCGCATCCGCGTGATACAGCCGCGCCAAATACGCGATGGCAGGCGTTGGTACAACCCCCACCCGGATCGCCTCGCCGCCCACAGAGCAAATCCCCGCCACAAGCGCCGCTTCCAGCATGTCCCCGGATTTCCTCGTGTCCATTCCCACAAGAACCCGGGGGGCATGTACCGCGCTGGCCACCACATACGCCCCAGCCGCGCCCAACTGCATGGCCAGTTCGCAGGTCAGCGCCTCGTTGGCGATGCCCCGCACCCCATCCGTCCCAAATAACCGTGCCATAATCCCTCCAACCAATTTCTTCTTTCCTTAGCCTAAGCAATGTAAACATAACCCGGTTTGCGGCGGCGGATTATATTGCTTAGGCTACCCGCCAATATACTCCAGCGCCATCGTGGCCGCCACCGCGCCATCGGCCACCGCCGTTACCACCTGGCGCAGCGGCGTGTTTCGCACGTCGCCGGCTGCGTACACCCCGGAAAGCGAGGTCTGCATCCGCTCGTCGGTGATGATATAATTTCCTTCGTTCAATGAAAGCTGCCCCAACACGATCTCGCTTCTGGGCAGTACGCCCACCGCCACAAACAGCCCGTCGATCATAAGGGTTTGCCTGTCTCCAGTCTTCACGTTTTCGGTTTCCAGCCCCGAAAGCTTTCCTTCGCCCAGCAGGGCTTTGGGCACGCTGTCCAATATAAGCTCCACATTGGACAACCCCCTTACCATTTCCTCCAGCGCCGGGCTGCCCCGAAACGCGTCCCGACGGTGAATGAGATACACCTTCTTCGCAAATCGGCTTAAATACACAGCGTCGGACAGCGCGGTATCCCCGCCGCCCACAACAGCCACCGGTTTGTCCTTGAAAAACGCCCCGTCGCAGGTGGCGCAATAGGAAACCCCTGCGCCCGTGAGAGCTTCTTCGTTGGAAAGCCCCAGCTTTCTCGGGGCCGCGCCCATGGTGAGAATAACCGCCTTGGCCTCCACCGGGCCGCTGGCTGTCACGATTTTTTTCACCGGGCCGGCAAGCTCCAGCCCCATGACCCCGTCGTATTCGATTTGCAGCTTGAAGCGTTCCGCCTGCTGTTGGAGCCGCATGCCCAGCTCGCTGCCCATGAGCCCCTCTGGAAACCCGGGATAGTTGTCGATCTGGTGTGTTTTTGCCGCCTGCCCGCCGGGAAACAATTCCTCAAACAAAACGGCCTTCGCGCCGCCCCGGGCCGCGTACAGGCCTGCCGCCAGCCCCGCCGGGCCGCCGCCGATGATGGCAATGTCTATCATAATATGCCCTCCTTTTGCGCAATACCACTCATATCAAAATTCCTTGTTCCACTGATCCTTCACTTTGACTTAGGCTTTATAAGTTACCCTACTGTTTTACAGTTCCCCGCCCCGGATGGCGCGGACCGCCGCTTTCGGGTCTGGCGCCCCAAACACCGCGCTTCCCGCCACCAGCACATTCGCCCCCGCCTCCCGGCACAAAGCCGCAGTCTCGGGGTTGATGCCGCCGTCCACCTCGATTTCAAGCCGGGGGTTCCATTGATCCGCAAGGGCTTTGATCGCGCGGATTTTAGGCAGTACCTCCGGGATAAACTTCTGCCCGCCAAAGCCGGGGTTCACGCCCATCAAAAGCACCATGTCTACGATAGGCAGCACCGGCTCCGCCACGCACACAGGCGTTGCGGGATTGAGGACAATCCCCGCCCGGCAGCCCGCCTGGTGAATGCTCTCAATCACCTTGTGAATATGCCTTTCCGCCTCCACGTGAAACGTGATGATCTCCGCGCCGGCTTTTGCGAATGCATCGATCCAATTGCCCGGACGATCGATCATGAGATGTACGTCCAGCGGCAGTGTTGTATGCTTTTTGACCGCCGCCGTCATCATGGGGCCAAAGGTCAGGTTGGGCACGAAAGAGCCGTCCATAATGTCCACATGCACATAATCCGCATTCCACTCCACGAGTTTTTCCACATCCGCGCCCATAGCGCCGAAATCGGCGGATAAAATGGATGGCGCAATCTTAATCATAGCGGTGCCTCCTCAGTTCTTCAATGGTATCCAATAGCTCCTGATATCGTTCATATCTCCCAGGGGGCAGAACCCCTGTTGCAAGCAATTCCTTGACCCCACAGTCCGGCTCGCTTTTGTGGGAGCAGCCCGCAAACCGGCAGCGCTGTGGCGCGTCGCCAAACTCCGGATAAAGCCTATTGAGCGACTCCTGTGTGGGCGGGGGGTCCGGCAGTTCCAGAAGAGAAAACCCCGGCGTGTCCAGCACCGCCCCCTGGCCGTATTCCCACAGCTGCGCATGGCGGGTGGTGTGTTTTCCCCGGTCGGTCTTGCGGGCCAGCCCGCCTGTGGGCAGGTCAAGCCCCGGCAAAAGACGGTTTAACAGGGAGCTTTTCCCAACCGCGCTCTGCCCGGCGAAGCAGGAAACAGCGTCCTTTTGGCTTAGGTGCGCCCGCAGCGCGTCAAGGCCTTCCCCCGTGTGGGCGGACACCGGCAGCACGGGAAACGCCCCCTCATACTCCCGCTTCAGGGCATCAATGTAGCCCTTCTTGGCCAGCTCGCATTTATTGACCACGATCAATGGCGAAACGTCCATGATCCCCGCCCAAAGCAAAAGCTTGTCGCACAGCATCAGGTCAGGCTTGGGCGCCGCGGCGGACAGCACGATCAAAAGCTTCGTGATGTTGGCCACCGGCGGCCTGAGCAGCGCGTTTTTCCGGGGCAGTATCTCGCTTATCAGCGCGTCCCCCTCCCGCTGGCGCAGAAAAAGCACCCGGTCCCCGCACAGCGGCGTAATCCCGTCCTTGCGAAACCGGCCCCTGGCCTTGCACTGCTCGAGGGAACCATCCAGAGCGCGCACGGTGTAAAACCCGCCCACGCCTTTAAGGATAATGCCTTCTTCGACCTTCTCTTCCAAACAACCCTTCCTTTCGAAACATACATTTTCCGGCTCCGGCGGTTTTTCGCCGGAACAGATTGGCTCAATTAGCCGTTTCCTTTCACGGTTTGCCTCTTATCCCCAATAGGAAAACATCACGTTTGTGCGCCTGACTTCTATTCCGTCCACGTACAGGATGACCTCCCGGTCGCCGCCATAATCGCTCATGGCAGTAAAGGACAGCATTTGTTCCGTCCCCTCATCAAGAGCCGTTTCATACAGCACCCGCTCGAAGGCCACGCCGTCGATTTCCCCAGGTAATGTGATCAAAACGGGGGTTTCCTTTTGGGTGATGTCCACATGGAACAGAACCTCCGCCCCATAGGCCGCCGGGAGCACTTTGCACGCGGACAGGGACACGATGGAAGAGGCGGGGGTGCTCTCACCAGGCGCGGGATTTTGCAGGTAAACCTGTTCCTCGTCCATATCGTTTTCCGGCGCCCCAAAGCGCACCCGAAAAGCGGAATAGCCCCGCTCCTGCAAGAGCTTGAGCGCCGCCGACAGCTTGAGATCCGTCACGGTGGGCATCTCGATGTGCCGGGTGGGTTCCCCGCTTAAAAATACCCGCACAATATCCCCTTCAAACACCTGGGTGCCGGCCACCGGATCCTGTTGGTACACGGTGCCTGGGGGGTATTCGCTGATGCGGTATTCCGGCTCGGCCATCGTCAGCCCCGCCTCCTTAAGCGTCATCTCCGCTTCTTTCAACGTCATGCCCATCAGCGTGGGAACCTCCGGCAGTTCCATCCCCTCGCTGACCACGACGGAAATGACGCTGCCGCTTTTGAGCTTGGCGCTTGGGTCGGGCTTCTGGGACAGCACCACGCCGGGTTCGTACTCGTCGGTGGGCTGGGTGCCGATGATTTCCAGGGTGTACGTGCGTCTGCGGGCGATATCCTGGGCTTCCTCAAATGTTTTGCCAACCAGCGTCGGCACCAGCTCCCCGCTGACGGCCTTGTTCCTTTGAAGCAGCATTCTCCCCATTATGAACATGATCGCCAGCATCACCAGCGCCACCAGCGTCACCAGCCCGATCCGCCATATCCCCCGGGAACACTTTTTCTTTTTACCTGCGCCGTTCTGCTCCCGCAGCCTGACGAAATCCCCGTTGGGCTCCCGCAAGGCGCGCAGGAGATCCTGGCGCATGGCTTTCGCGCTGTGATAGCGCTGATTGGGGTCGCGGCGGGTGGCTTTCATAATCACGTCGTTTAGCGCCTTGGGCACCGCCGGATTTGTGAGGATCACAGGCGGGACGTCCTCCTGCAAATGCTTAAGCGCGATGGAAACCGGGGTGTCCCCGGTAAACGGCAGCTCCCCAGTGAGCATTTCATACAAGGAAATGCCCATAGAGTAAAGATCGCTTTCCACCGTCACAGGGTTGCCCTTGGCCTGCTCCGGCGCGATGTAATGGACGCTGCCCAGTACATTTGTGCCGGCAAACGTCATGGTGCTGGAACTTACGTCCCGGGCGATGCCGAAGTCCGCAAGCTTTGCTTTGTTGCGCGGTGTGACGATGACGTTCTGGGGCTTTATGTCCCGGTGGATGATGCCCCGCTCATGGGCATGGGCGAGAGCGTCAAGCACTTGAGCGCCGATGCTTACCGCCCGCTGAGGCGGCAACGCCCCCTCTTTCCTGATTTTATCCTTAAGGGTGTCCCCACCCACATATTCCAGCACGATAAACTGATGCCCGTCCTGCTCCCCCACGTCATAGGAACGCACGATGTTGTCGTGGGACAGGTTCAAAACCGCGTGGGCCTCCTGCCGGAAGCGCCTAAGAAAATCGGCGTCGTTTTCATACTCTTCTTTTAGTACCTTGATGGCCACGGTGCGGTGGGTTCCGGTGGTTTGCACGGCCTTGTACACATTTGCCATGCCGCCTGCACCGATCAGGCTTAATATGCGGTATTTATTTGCCAGCACGGTTCCGATCATTGCCCATCGCCCCCTTCCAGCCGGACGATGACGACGGTTACATTATCGGTGCCGCCACAAAGAAGCGCCGCGTCCACCAGCGCGTCGCAGGTTTCCTGCAGCGGCCGGTCCTCCGAAAGCATGTGTGCGATCTTGTCGTCGGACAGCATCCCATGAAGGCCGTCGGAGCAGAGCAACAGCATGTCCCCCGGCTGAAAGCCGCGGCTGAACAGGTCGATCTCCTCATACGCGCCGGTACCCAGCGCCCTCGTGATGATGTTGCGCTGGGGATGCCTGGCGGCCTCCGCCTTGGTGATTTCTCCGGTGGCCACCAACACGGCCACCAGGCTGTGATCGGTGGTCACCTGGGCAAGCGACTGCCCGTTAAAATGATACAGCCGGCTATCCCCCACGTTGGCGGCGATGTATGTTCCGTTTTCTGGGATCAACGCCAGCGTCAGGGTGGTGCCCATTCCCCGGCAGCCTTCGTTGGCCTGCGCGTGACGGTATATGGACAGGTTCACCCGCTCGATGGCGTCGTGAACGCTTTTCGCCACATCCTCCGGCAGCGGCTTGCGGCCCAACAGCGCGGCAAGCCCTTCCACCGCCATTGTGCTGGCCCGGATGCCCGCCGCGTGGCCGCCCATGCCGTCCGCCACCATAAACAACGGCGTTACGTCCCCCTCTCGGGGGATATAATAGTTGTCCTCATTGCGAAGGCGGCGGCCTATATTTGTGGTAAACGCGTATTCCATATCAATCCTCCCGCTGGGGCTGCGATTGCCCCGGGGCTTCCGGTTTTTGTAATTCAAAGCGCTCGCTTAAGTCCGCCGCCTCGCGGTGGAAATCCCGGTGAAAACAGCGCACGTTATAGACGCCGCTTTTAGAAAACCGGCTGGCCATCTCCTCCGCCGCCGCCACAGAGCGGTGCCGCCCGCCCGTACAGCCGAACGCCACCATGACCCTGCTTCTGCCCTGGGCCGCGAAGCCGGGCAGCATGCGGGATAAAAGCGCCTCAGTTTCGTCAAAAAAGGGCATGCAGCCCGCCTGCCTAAATACAAACTCCCTCACCGGCGCGTCCAGGCCGGACAGGGGCCGCAGCCCCGGCTCATAAAAGGGGTTTGGCAAAAACCGCATGTCAAACACCATGTCCGCATCGATGGGAACGCCCCGCTTAAAGCCAAAGCTCATAAACAGAAGCGTCATATGCTTGAGGGGATCAATCCCCAACACTTCCTCCAGCATGCGGTAAAGATCCAGCGGCTTTAAGTCGCTGGTATCGATGACGCTGTGCGCCGCGTCCCGAAGCCCCTGCAAAAGCGCACGCTCGCGTAATATGGCCTCCGGCACATCGCCTTTGCTGGACAGGGGATGCCGCCGCCTGGTTTCGCTGTAGCGGCGGGAAAGCACCGCGTCCCGGCAATCGAGAAACACGATGCGGATGGACACGTCCTGTCGGGACACGGACTTGAGCGCCCGTTCCCAGTTTCCGCCTAGCGCGCTTTCCCGGCTGTCGATGCTGATGGCGGCCCGGGCAATCGGCGGGGCCGCCTGTGTGCAAAGGGTGAGGAAACCATCCAACAAGCTGGAGGGAAGGTTGTCCACACAGTAATACCCAAGATCCTCCAGCCGGCGAAGGGCCAGGGACTTTCCCGCCCCCGACATGCCCGTCACGATCAATAGCTGCATGGCTTGTCCGCCCCTTTCGTCATTATAAGGGTTCCCCTACGATTTTAACTTCCAGCTCCAATGTTACGCCGGCGCTTTCCTGCACAGTACGCCTGATATGGCGGATCAAAGCCAGGATGTCCGCAGCTGTGGCGGTTCCGGTGTTGACCACAAAGCCCGCGTGCTTTTCACTGACCTGGGCGCCGCCGATGGAAAAACCCTTTAGCCCCGCGTCCTCAATGAGCTTGCCCGCAAAATATCCCGGGGGCCGCTTGAACGTGCTTCCGGCGCTGGCCAGGTTCAGCGGCTGCTTTTCCCGGCGCATATTCATGCACTGCGCCATGCGGGTTTTTGCCCCGCCGTCGTCGGGGGCAAGGGCCAACTGAGCCTCCAGCACCACCCGGTGGGGAGCACAGAACACGCTTTTGCGGTATCCAAGATCTTCCGGCCCCACGATGAGTTTTTTAATCTCCCCTTTTTCCAGCACCGTTACGGATTTGAGCACATCTTTCATCTGCCCGCCATAGGCCCCGGCGTTCATGGCGCAGGCGCCCCCAACGGTGCCGGGGATGCCGCATGCCCATTCCAATCCCTGATAGCCCTCCCCTATCGCGTGCCGCGCAAGGGCGGTGAGGGAATGGCCCGCGGCCACCGTAAACAAATTGCCCTGCCGCCGTACGCTGTTCATATTTTCGCCGATCAACAGCACCATCCCCCGGACGCCGCCGTCGTGCACAAGGAGGTTGGAGCCGTTGCCCATGACAAGAACCGGGACGCCTAAGGCGTTTGCCGACTTCAGTGCATGTGCGGCCTCCTCCGGCGTCCGGGGGGCGCACACAACATCCGCCGGGCCGCCCACCTTGAAGGTGGTCAGTTCCATCATAGGCACGTTTTTTTCATAAGGAATGCCCTTGAGGGCATCGAGCAATTCCTGATTCATCCGTTTCCTTTCCATGCTACAAAGGCATACCAATTCAGGTTATATTGTACACGAATTGCGCCCCGGACGCAATCTCAGCCCGGCGGCAAAGGACGGCGGAGCCGGAATTATTCGCCATGCGCAGGGTAAAGTACCGCCGTTTCTGATGCTAACCCACTTCCATTATTTCAGCAAGCCGGGCGTCAAAAGCGGTTTTTCCGCCTGCGTCCCCAGTCATTGCCCGGGCGGCTTCCTCGAAAAGCGCATCCTTATGCCTTTGATACAGGAACGGATCAAGAATTTTCGGGTTCTGGCATGCCCGGTACATGGCGTCCAAAAGCCCTTCTGCGTAGGTAAGCCCCTCCACCCCCGCCACTACCGGCATAGCCCCCAGGGCCGCCACCTTGGACTGCGCCTTGTTTTCCAGCAAAAGGGCGGTCAACGCCTCTGCGTGGGCGCGTTTTTTATTGGACAGTTTCCGGTCAGGGCCGATATACTGCACCTGATCCGTGACGTCTGAAAGGGGCAGCGCGTCAAACGTAAACCCGCCGCTTTCCTGCTTGCGCATGAGATCGCCGCAGGCACGGGCATCCGCCAGCTGCAATGCCACCTGCCCGGCCTTGAAATCTCCCTCAGGGGCAGGCGCGCCCAGAAGACCCCATTGTGCGCACAAAAACGCGGAGCCACTTAGCTGCGGGCGCTGCTTTCCCTTGCCCATATCAAGGGCGCTTTGTAAAAACTCCGGGTCGATGGGCTCTCCCGCGCCCGGCCAGGCAAGCCCCGCCTCCTGGGTGCGCACGGTGTTCCCAATGAGAAAATAGCCGCTATAGAGATACGGCACCGCGTATACCGTCCCCTCCCATTTCGCGGGCTTTAGCCCTGAGACGAATTCCGGCGCGGCGTCGAGTTGCAGCGGGCTGAGCTGCTCCGGATACAACGCGCCTGACGCAAAGCTCCACAGGTCCGGCCGCTCCCCCCGGTCCAGCCGTTCTTGCATCCCAGCCGCGTCCATGCCCAATACCTCCACATACACGCCGGAATGCTTTTTTTCGTACGAGGTGAAGCAGCTTTCCAGATATGCGCTGACGCTTCCCTGATAGGGCTTAAAGCTCACCACATGCCACACGGTGATGATGCCGCTCCAGTCCCCGCCTTTCGGCTCAAATATCTCCCGGGCTGGGTTTTTATTCAGCGCCCGGGTCAGGTACGGCGGGGCCAGCGCCACAAAAACCAGAAGCGCCACCGCTAAAATGATGCGCAGCGTCCATTTTACAGCGCGCAAAAAACCACCTCCGCTTTTAGCTGATGGCTCATTTTATGAGGGGAGGGGGCATTACTTTCATCCAAATCTTGCGAAAGGGGAGAAATGTCGATATACTCTTAGCGTTGCAGTATAGAGAAGGAGCATTGCCATGAGCGAAAAACTTCAAAAGCACCGCGCCGCCGCCAAAGCCGCGTTTCCCCATACAATCCCCATTTTATTCAGCTTTCTGCTGGTAGGCCTGGGCTATGGCATATTCGCCAAAAGCCAGGGCCTGCCCTCCTACTATCCCACGTTGATGAGCATTTTGATATTCGCGGGCTCCATGGAGTTTGTGACGGTCAATCTGCTGGTATCCGGGTTCGACCCCCTGGGCGCGCTGCTGCTGTCGCTGACGGTCAACGCCCGGTATTTCTTTTACGGCATTTCCATGCTGGAAAAGTACCGGGATCTTGGAAAAAAGAAAGCCTACATGATTTACGGCATGTGCGACGAGACGTTTTCCATCAACTGTACGGCGGAACCCCCCGCGGGGGTCGATAAGGGGCTTTTCCAGCTGTGGGTGACCCTCCTCAACCAGATTTACTGGGTGATCGGCGCGACCCTGGGCGGGGTGGCGGGATCCATTCTCGCTTTCGACACCCGGGGCATCGAATTTATTTTGACCGCCCTGTACGTGGTGATATTCCTGGATCAGTGGCGCTCCACCAGCGAGCATGTCCCCGCGCTGACGGGGCTGCTATCCTCTGTGGCCTGCCTGGTGCTGTTTGGGGCGGATAACTTTGTTATACCGGCGCTGATGCTGACGCTGTGCGTGCTTCTTTTATGTAAGCCTTATCTCACCAGGAAAAAGGAGGACGTGAAGTCATGACCAACACACAATCCCTCATCACCATTTTGATGGTTGCCCTGGGCACGATGATCATGCGGTTTTTGCCGTTCGTGCTGTTTCCCTCAGGCAGGCCCACGCCCAAAATAGTCCGGTACTTAAGCGGCGTGCTGCCCTTTTCCGTGATCGGCCTTCTGGTGGTGTATTGCTTGAAAAACGTCAGCGTCCTGGCGGCCCCCTTCGGCCTGCCGGAACTCATCGCCATATTGGTCATCATCGGCCTGCATCTGTGGAAAAAGAACTCCCTCATCTCCATCGGCGGGGGAACGGTGGTCTACATGCTGCTGATACAGTTTTTGTTTGCATAGTATCGATGCCATTCCCGACTAATTTTCCTCCCAGCGAAGGGCCCGCTCCACCGCCCGCTTCCAGCCCCGGACGCAGGCGGCGCGTTGCTCTTCGGCCATATTTGGCAAAAACACCCGCTCAGACTGCCATTGCCTGGCGATCTCTTCCTGGTTCTCGTACAGCCCCACCCCCAGCCCCGCCAGGTACGCAGCGCCCAGGGCGGTGGTTTCCACGTTTTTCGGCCGGTTGATGGACACGTTCAGGATATCCGCTTGAAATTGCATCAACACGTTGCTGACAGACGCGCCGCCGTCCGCCTTGAGTTCCTTAAGGGAAAAGCCGCTGTCCGCCTCCATGGCGGCGGTGAGATCCCCAACCTGATACGCGATGGACTCCAGCACTGCTCTGGCGAAATGCGCCCGGTTGATGCCCCGGGTCATGCCTACAATGGAACCGCGGGCGTACATGTCCCAATAAGGCGCGCCAAGGCCGGTAAAGGCGGGCACCAGATACATGCCCCCCGCGTCCGGAACGCTCTGTGCAAGCACATTGATTTCCGGCGTGCTTTCGATCATCTTCAAATCGTCCCGCATCCATTTGATGACGCTTCCGGCATTGAATACGCTGCCTTCCAGGGCATATGTCACGCTGCCATCCGAAAGCCCCCAGGCGATTGTGGTTAAGAGCCTGTTCTTGCTTCTTAGGGAGTTTTTGCCGGTATTCATCACCAGAAAACAACCCGTGCCATATGTGTTTTTCACGTCCCCCGGCGAAAAACACGCCTGCCCGAACAAGGCCGCCTGCTGATCCCCGGCGATCCCCGCGATGGGCACGCCGCTCAACGACTCCAGCCCCGCCACCCCAGGGGCAACCGCGCCGTAAACACAGCTTGAGGGCTTCACCTCTGGCAACATGCTCAGTGGGATGGTAAGCGCCCGGCAAAGTCCCTCGTCCCATGTTAGCCTGTCGATGTCAAAGAGCATGGTTCGCGCGGCATTGGTATAGTCCGTCACATGGGTTCGCCTTCCGGTTAAATTCCAAATGAGCCATGTGTCCACCGTGCCAAACAGCAATTCGCCCCGCTCCGCCCGCCCACGGGCGCCAGGGACATTGTCCAATATCCATTTGATTTTTGTTGCGCTGAAATACGCGTCGATCAAAAGCCCGGTCTTCGCCGTCACGGTATCCGAAAGGCCCTCCCGCTTGAGCGCCTCGCATTGTGGAGCTGTCCTGCGGCACTGCCACACGATAGCGGGATATACGGGCTTGCCGGTGGTTTTATCCCAAACCACAGTGGTTTCCCGCTGGTTTGTGACGCCGATGGCAGCAATTTCCCATTTGTTGGGGTCCTTAAGGGCGACGAGGGCGGTGGCGGCCGCCCGCTCAGCGCTGTGAACGAGATCCATCGGGTCGTGCTCCACCCAGCCCGGTTGCGGGTAATGCTGGGGGAACTCGTACTGCGCGCTGGATAATGGGTTTCCCGCCCGGTCGAATACGATGGCGCGGGAGCTGGTTGTGCCCTGATCCAGGGCCAGAAGGAGCTGTTGCATTTGCGGCCTCCTTATACGATGTTTGAATACAAACGAAATGGGGAAAATTTCCCGTATCACCTTAACCCTATCATACGGCTTTTTTTCTACATCCGCAAGGGCGGGCCAGTTTGTGGCCGGAAAGTGAAAAAAGAGTGAAGCCGCCCCCGAAACGCCGAAAACACGAGAAAATAAAATTAAGAAGAAGCCTGATGGAGTACTTTGATTATAATTTGATTAAATCATGGATTTTAAGGAATATTAATGAAACAAACTGCTTGCAGCGAAAGAGGCGCTGCACTATTATAATATACGTTAGCACTCATCGAAAGCGAGTGCTAACAACCACCAAACAAAGCGTAGCTTACACGCACAATATAAGGAGGTACCAATCGTTATGAAACTCAAGCCTTTGGCAGACCGCGTAGTAATTAAGAGCTTGGAAGTGGAAAAGACCACAAAGAGCGGCATCGTTCTCACGTCGAGCGCACAGGAAAAACCGCAGATGGCGGAAGTTGTGGCCGTCGGCCCCGGCGGGATCGTAGAGGGCAAGGAAGTCACCATGTATGTCAGCGTGGGCGACAAGGTGATTTACTCCAAATACGCCGGCACGGAAGTCAAGCTGGACGGCGAGGAGTACATTGTAGTGCGCCAGAACGACATTCTGGCCGTTGTGGAATAATCACCAAGCAAGGAAAAGGAGAGTAAAATATGGCTAAGCAGTTGAAATATGGAGAAGAAGCCCGCCGCGCCCTGGAAACCGGCATGAACCAGCTGGCGGATACCGTAAAGATCACCCTGGGGCCCAAGGGCCGCAACGTTGTGCTGGACAAAAAGTTCGGCGCGCCGCTGATCACAAATGACGGCGTAACAATCGCCAAGGAAATCGAGCTGGAAGACCCATTTGAAAACATGGGCGCGCAGCTTGTCAAGGAAGTCGCCACCAAGACCAACGACGTGGCCGGCGACGGCACCACCACCGCTACGCTGCTGGCACAGGCCATCGTGCGCGAGGGCTTGAAGAACGTGGCCGCGGGCGCAAGCCCCATGGCCCTGAAGCGGGGCATTGAGGCCGCGGTGATCGTAGCCGTGGAAGAGCTCAAGGCGCATTCCAAGCCTGTTGGTTCCAAGCAGGATATCGCCCAGGTTGCCGCCATCTCCGCCGGCGACGAGGAAGTCGGCGTTCTCATTTCCGATGCTATGGAAAAAGTGGGCAACGACGGCGTGATTACCGTCGAGGAGTCCAAGACCATGAAGACGGAATTGAACATCGTGGAAGGCATGGAGTTTGACCGTGGCTACGCTTCCGCGTACATGGTCACCGATACCGATAAGATGGAAGCCGTGCTGGACAATCCGCTGATCCTGATCACCGAGAAGAAGATCAGCAATATCCAGGAAATTCTGCCCATACTCGAGCAGGTTGTGCAGCAAGG
>CAYPKG010000007.1:0-71973 GCA_964411275.1 uncultured Oscillospiraceae bacterium
CCATGCGGCGCAGCCGATTGCCCAGCTCCCCGCCCGCCGTCATGGTCAGGCCCAGCTTGGGCATAATTACCTTATAAGCCATTCCAATGTCCCCTTCCTTATTTGCCTAAGAGGTTGGGCAATAACAATGTGATTTCCGGTATATACGTAATCAGAAGCAGCGCGATCAATGACGCCAATATATACGGTATCACCGCCTTTGAAATCTGCTGGAGGTTGATGCCGGAAATGCCGCAAGCCACATAGAGGTTTACGCCCACAGGCGGCGTCACCTGTCCAATCGAGAGGTTCATCGTCATCATCACGCCCAGCGCGATGGGATCATACCCGAACATCTTGGCCACAGGCAGCATGATGGGCACGAATATGTACAGCGCGGAGTTCGCGTCGATGAAGCAGCCCGCGATCAAAAGGATGATGTTGACGATCAGCAGGAATACGAATTTGCTGCCGCTCATTTGGTAGAGCATATCGGATACGGTTTTGGAGATGCCCGACGTCTGGCAGAACCAGGCAAACAGCGACGCGCAGGCCACGATGAGCATGACGCTGGCGGTACCCTTGGCGCTGTCGATGAGTATCTGCAACAGCTCTCTCCATTTGATGCTCCTGTATACAAATACACCCACAAGCAAGCCATACACGGCCGCGACCGCCGCCGCCTCAGTAGGCGTAAAGAAGCCGCCGTAAATGCCGCCCAGTATGATAACGGGCATCAAAAGGCCCCAGATCGCATCGACGAACGCCTTCCAGCGCTCTCTGCCGCTGGCCTTGGGCAGCGTTTTGATATTGCGCTTCTTGCAGATTATTAAGGCTGCGACGATCAGACATGCACCCATCAAAAGGCCCGGGATGACGCCAGCCATGAATATCTTGCCGATCGACGCACCCGATATGGAGCCGTACACCACATACGCGATGGAAGGGGGGATTATAATGCCGATAGCGCCCGATGTAGCCAGCAGCGCCGACGGCATGGTTTCCCCATACCCCGCGCGCATCATGGCCGGGATCAAAATAGCGCCCAGCGCCGCCACCGTGGCCGGGCCGGAGCCAGAGATGGCCGCGAAGAAGCAGGATGTGATAACCACTACGATGGCCATGCCGCCCGTGCGGTGGCCCACGCATTTTTCTGCGAGGTTGATCAGCCTTGTGGAAATGCCAGCTTTTTCCATGATATTGCCGGCCAAAATGAAGAAGGGGATGGCCAGCAGCAGGAATTTAGCGATGTTGGCATACATCTGCATGGACAAAAGCGCCATCGGAAGCCCATCCTTGGCCATGGCCGCCACGCTCGCCACGCCCAGGCTGATGCCGATAGGGACGTTGGCTATCAGTAAAACTGCGAATGAAATAAATAATACAGCTGCTACCGTCATGCTTCGGCTCCTTTCACGTCGGACGCGCCCATCGCGCCGTCGTCGTCTTTCGTCTCTATCAGCGCCAATATGCCGTAATTGAGAAATTCAAGCGCCATAAACGCGCCGCCAATCGGCACGAACGATCCGAACACCCATTCGGGCCATTGGAGCGCCGCCGTGAGCATGCCCTGTTTGAACTCGCCCACCACCATTTCATAGCCGTAATAGATCAGCAGCACGCTGAACACGACGCTGATGATGGCTGTGAAGAGCGCCACAAGTTTCTGCATGGGCTTGGGCAGCAGGTCCGTCAGCGCCGAAAGGCCGATATGACCGCCCCGGCGCGCCAATGCCGCCGCGCCCACCAGCGTTGCCAGAATAAACAGCGGGCAGACGATTTCCTCCGTGAAGGCAAATGATATGTTTGTAAATTTACGAACGAGGACGTTAATGAATGTAATCACCAGCATCACAACCATGGACACGACCATGATCGTGTTTTCAATGCCGTCGAGCACTTTAAAATACCGTTTCATAGGGAACCACTCCTCTCTTGCGATATCATACCCATCCGCGCTAACTATGCCTCATATGCGGTTGGGCCGCTATACTTTTTCCCTTTGACCAATACCTTTCGTAAAAAAGGGACCCCGGAACGCCACGAACCGGAGTCCCAAACGCATGTTAGGATCGATTATGCTTTGGGGGTAAACATTGCGATCAGTTCAGGGCCAAACTTATCAGGCGCGCTATAGAGTTCCTTCATGTAATCGCCCGCTTTTTCGTACTCGGCCATGGCTTCCGCAGTGGGGGTGATGAGCGTCATGCCCTGCTCTTCAAAGAACTTGAGCTGGTCGGCGGCGCGGGAGCGCGCGAGCTCTACCTGGTAGGCCACCGCTTCCTCGCCGGCTTCCATGATAACCTGCTGGTAGTCGGCCGGCATGCTATCAAAGAGCTCCTTGTTGATCGTGTAGAACAGGCAGTCATAGCAGTAGTTCCACAGAATGAGGTAATCCTGCACTTCATAGATCATGTTGCCCTGGATGATGTCATAGGGGTTTTCCTGTCCGTCGATGGTGCCCTGCTGCAGCGCGGTGAACACCTCGGCGAAGTTCATGGAGACAGGGTTGCAGCCCAGCTTCTCAAATACGGCCAGCAGTATCTGCATGCCGGGGACGCGGATTTTCTGACCCTTGAGGTCTTCGGCGGAGTTGATCGCCTTGTTCGTCGTGAGCTGGCGCATGCCGTTCTCACCGATGCCCAACAGAACCAGTCCGTCCTTTTCAAGCATGTCGCGGTAGTATTCGCCCGCTTCGCCCTGGAGTGTCTCATAGGCTTCCTGCTCGTTTGCATAGAGGAAGGGCAGGGAGGCCACGCCGTAATTTTCGTTCATGACGGTGTAGATGATGTTGGAATGCGCATCCAGGTCCGTTACGCCCTGCATGATCATTTCCACACCCTTGCTCTGGTTGCCGCCGGCCAGCGTCTCATTGGCGTACACCGTGATTTTGACATTGCCGTTCGTTCTTTCGGATACGATGTCGGCCAGTTTCTGTGCGCCCATGGCCCACGCTGTGTTGTCAGCGGGTGTAACGGCGAACTTGAGGTCGTACTTTTCGGTGCTCGTCACTTCTACGCTGCCCTCGCCAGCAGGAGCCGGATCAGCGGCGGGTGCCGGGTCGGCGGCGGGTGCCGGGTCAGCGGCGGGAGCCGGGTCGGCGGCGGGTGTGCCGCACGCAACAAGAGAGACCATCAGCAGCGCGCACATCAGGATCGATACGAGTTTTTTCATTCATTCATCCTCCGTAGATTTTTTTTACTTGTAACGAAATATACTAAACTGTGTTTCCTCATCAAAGCTTCTTTCCATGCTCTCCTCGGGCGCCGCAATAATGGTGAGCTCCATCGTCGCGCAGACAATACAGCCAGGCAGCATATGGCCAGCCACAAAATTGCCGTGCTGGTCGATCATGGCCGCATGCAGATGGATGTCCCGCTTGCCGTTATTCGGCCCGATTGTCCCCTGGGCGCTGATGAGTTCGCATGGCGTATCGAGTACAAACGGTTCGAAATACTTGATGCCTACCGCTTGCTCGGGATAAGGATATACATAGGTGTACACGGCTCTATTCAAGCTGCCCAGGCAGCCCACAAGAGAGCCGCTTTTGACATTGAATTGCTCGCATAACGCGTCAATGCCGCTCAATAGCTCCGTGCCGTAGGTAAGCCGGCCCCTGAGAATCTGTCCCTGCTCCTGAATAAATCCTTCAACACGCATCCTATGCTATCCTCCTCAATCGATTAAAACATCTCGCGTATGCCCTTAGCCACATCCTCGGGGTACACCCGGCACTGCTTTTCCAGGGTGGGTGCGAACGCGATCGGTACAAACGGGGCGCCATAACGGCGGATGGGCGCATCGAGATACAGCATGGCTTCCTCAGCTACCGTAGCCGCGATTTCCGCGCCTGTGCCCGCTTGCTTGACGGCCTCATGGCAAATGGCGAGCCTGTGCGTCTTCTTGACGGACTCCAGCACCGTCTCCTTGTCCCAAGGTGAAATGGTCATGAGGTCGATGACTTCGCAGTGGATGTTCTCTTTTTCCAATATCTCCGCCGCGCCCAGCGCCGCCTTCATACCGATGGAGTACGATACGATGGTGCAGTCCTTGCCCTCACGCACCACCTTGGCCTTGCCGATGGGCCAGAGAAGCTCTCCGTCCGGTACAGGCCCCGACTCCTTATACAAAACCTTGTTTTCAAAGTAGATCACAGGGTTGTCGTCGCGGATGGCCGCCTTGAGGAGCGCCTTCGCGTCGGCGGGATTGCTGGGTGCAACCACCTTGATGCCCGGTATGTGCATGAACCATGCTTCCACGGCCTGTGAATGCTGCGCCGCCGCCTGGTTGATCATGCCGTCGGGGGCACGCACCACCAGGGGTACCGTGGCTTGTCCGCCGAACATATAGCGCACCTTGGCCATCTGGTTGAACACCTCATCCATGCAAACGCCGAAAAAGTCCGCAAAGTGCATATCCGCCACGGGGCGCATCCCCGCCAGCGCCGCGCCCACCGCGCCGCCTACAATGGCGGTTTCAGATATCGGCGTATCGAGCACGCGGCCCGGGAACTGGGCAGGCAGGCCCTTGAACTGGCCGAAAATACCACCCTGGCGCGCGATATCCTCGCCCATCACGAATACTTTGGGGTCACGCTCCATCTCCTCGGCCATGGCCTCCAGCGTTGCTTGGGAAAATGTAATATTCTTCATGCTGCACCCCCTATACGTATAGATCGGCGAAGAGTTCATTTTCCGCCGGATAAACGCCCTTGTCCGCAAAGTCGATGGCATCGTCGATTGCCTTCACCGCCTGCGCGTGCATAGCGTCGAGCTCGTCTGTGATGAATACGCCCTCGGCTACATACTTCTCGCGGAATTTCTTGAGCGGGTCGGTATCGCTGAATACCCTCTGCACCTCTTCCTTTGTGCGGTACATCTCGGGATCGCCTACGAAATGGCCCTTGATGCGGTATGTCTTACACTCGAGGAACGTGGGGCCGCCGCCGCTTCTGGCTCTTTCAACGGCGCGCTTGGCAGCCTCGTACACCGCCATCACGTCATTGCCGTCCACGATTTCACGCGGCATGCCGTATCCCGCCGCACGGTCGGAGATGTCCTCGACATTGGTCGTGGTGCGGTACGGCGTGGTGGACGCCCAGCAGTTCATCTCCAGCACGAATACCACCGGCAGCTGCCACGCGCTCGCCAGGTTCGCCGCCTCATGGAATGTGCCGCGGTTGGATGCGCCGTCGCCGAAGAATACCACGGAAACCTTGTTGTCGCCCTGCATCTTGCTCGCCAGCGCAGCGCCCGCCGCCAGGTTAAACCCGCCGCCGACTACGCCGTTGGCGCCCAGCATGCCCACCGAAAAGTCAGCGATATGCATCGAGCCGCCCTTGCCCTTGCACAGCCCTTCCCGCTTGCCGAATATCTCCGCCATCATGCGGTTGATGTCGGCGCCCTTGGCGATGCAATGGCCGTGTCCGCGGTGCGTGCTCTCGATATAATCCGTTTTTTCCAAAGCCCCGCAAACGCCGGTGGCGATGGCCTCCTCGCCGATGTACAGATGCACGAAGCCGGGTATATTGCCCGCCAGAAAGTTCTTTTCTACGCGTTCTTCAAAGCACCGGATATTGCACATGGTTTGAAAGAAGCCTGCCAGTTGCTCCTTGTTTTGAATCAACGTTCAACACCTCCTGTTAATAGAGTCATATTGGGAAATGGTAGTGTAAAAATAGTGCTTGTATGGTCTAATGATATTTTTTATAATTATATGATCATACTAATGAAATGTCAAGACTAATGAAATGTCAAGACCCAACTCCTCGGATTGTCTATTCATAATAATTATAGTCAGATTGTGTCTAATTCGTGTAGATTTGATGGTGTTTGGGGCAGAAATGAGAAAAACATGAAGCTGCCCGCTTTGGTAGCATTCATATTTCTTATATTGGCGCTCTTCTTTTTTATATGATCAGATCATTTATTAGGATATTACGGATAATACAATGACCCTTCGGCGGACGCTGAGTCATGTTTTTTAAAGAAGCGCATGATGAGCTCCGCGATAAAGGCGGAATGCAGCCTGACCGCGTCCATCAGCTTTAACCCGTCCTTCTCGGCCAGGCCCTCATATATGGCCCTGTGCAGCCTCACGGTCTTCTCAAACGCCTCGGGTATTGTGTTGAATACATTCTTCATGAATATATCCACCTGGCTTAAAGCCACCTCATACATCAGCAGCAAATACCGGTTCTCGCAGGATTCGGCAATGAACAGGTGGAATTCCTTGTCTTTGGCCAGGTACGCCTCCACATTGCTCACGCGGTACGCATCATACATCTCATAGTAGATGCGCGTGAGATGTTCAATCTGCGAGGTGGTCATGTACCGCAGCGCTTCTCTGGCGATGGCGGGCTCCACGCAGCTTCTGGCGAGCAGCATCTGGCGCGTATCGTCCTCGTCCTTCAATGTGAATGTGGTGGTAATCCCCCAATGGTCCGGGTTTCCGCTCAGTATCACGGTGCCGGTCTTGGGGCTTTGGGCAACGACGCCCATAAGCTCCAGCGTTTGGAGGGCTTCGCGCAGTGTAAGCCTGCTCACGCCCAGCTGCTTGGCGAACTCATTTTGGTTGGGCAGCTTGTCGCCCTCCTTAAGACGGCCGTCAAGGAGCATGGCCCTAATGTCTTCCAATACGTATTCGGCTAGTTTCTTCTTCTTTTTCGCCATAATTCTACATACATCCTTATCGGATAGTTTTGTTTTTAATAGTCATATCATTATACCATATAGACCGTCATGGATCAATCCGGATTTTTATCGCTACCGCGCGCTCTCGGGCGCAAGCAGATACACCTCAAGGTCATCATCATACACACGGTTCATATGGATGCCCGTCAATTGTGCGATCACGATCTCCGCCGTGAGCAGCACCTTGCTCCCCGTGACCAGATGGCCCCCGAAGGAATGTCCCCATTCATCGCTCAGGCTCACATGGATATGGGGCGCGACTGCGCCGTCCGGCCCCTTGCAGATTTCGCCGCTCATGCTCAGCAATTCAATCGGCCCCTTGAGCACGAGCTCATCGCCATAGCCATAGCCCGCTTTTTTGTCAGGGAGCGCCGTAGGGTTTAGCACCCGCGCGCCGTTCAGGCTTCCAATTCCGGTCAAGATCACGCCGTGGACGATCCCGGCGCCCGTGCAGGCGTCCACCACGCCGCCGAACAAATCCTCGCCCGGCGAAAGCCGTAGCGCGATCACCTTCCCCAATGCCCCATCTGCATAAATCATCCAATGGATCCTCTTTTAAGATTTTCTTTATCGTACCACATAGGCACGGCAAATGCAAAATAAAGGCACAGGCCCTCAACGGGGTTTCCGGCATTGAAGGAGGATAGACGGCGGACATGGCTACAAAGCCATTGTGCATATCTATGATCCAATTTTTCGGGTTTCCCGGTACGGGCGCAGTTATGGGAGGATACGTTTCAAACAGCCCGCTGGCGCGGTTCTTTTATTATGCGCAGATGGCTAACTATTCTATATCCATTGGCTTATTTTAGCCCATTGTTACCCGGTTTTTTCCGTTCTTTTTGCTTTCATACATCAATCGATCCGCGCGGTCTACCACGGATTGAAGCGTATCCCCCTGCCTGAAAATGGTGATTCCGATGGATATGGTGACCCGCAAAGGGTTCCCTTCGTGCATTATCTCAGTATTGGCCACAAGCTGGCGGAACCTTTCCGCGATGCTTTCTATCTCGCTCGCCTTTCCGATTTGGTAGACGCCCACATATTCTTCCCCGCCCCAGCGCCCTACGAGGTCGGTACTGCGCACCGATCTTTTCAGGCTGGTGGCAATATTGACAAGCACAGCGTCTCCAACCTCATGCCCATACTGGTTGTTGAAGGAACTGAAGGAATCGATATCTGCGAAAAGCACGGCAACCTCTTTACCGAACCGCTTGTGTTCGCTAATTTTGTATTCCAGAAAACTCTCCAAATACTTGCGGTTTGGCAGGGCTGTAAGCGTATCATGCATGGCTATTCCGGTCAATCGTTCTACAAGGTCGTCCTCATAGACCTTAGGGGAGTTTTGGGTAAACACCTCGATGGCGCCGGCGATTTCACCGTTTTCCAATACGGGTATGATTTTTACGGCGATCGGGATGCGGTATCCTTTTTTATGGCGCACAAAAACATTATCCATGCGTTTGAGGCCGTCGTTAAGCGTGGCAAATAACGGACAACCAACGGTGCATAGGGGCCGCCCCTGATCATCAATATGATTTAAATGTGATTCCTGACACCTTTTGCCCACGATTTCATCGGCGCTGTATCCTGTGATCTCTTCGGCCGCTGTATTCCAAAAAAGAATGGTTCGATGGGTGTCAACATAATAAACCCCGTCGCTCAGGTTGTTGATGATACATAAATAAAGTTGTTCCATCTGCATGGGGAAGGCCTCCTGTTGCTTTCATAAAAGTTACAAACCAGAGCCAGCATTTGTTAAAATCAGTATAACGCATACGCCTTTTTGCGTCAAATTACAAGGGCAACATACGCGCGAGAACAAAGAAACCGCCCATAAACGGCTACTTTTGGCACATGGGTCCACTCACCTTACCTTAAGCTTGGCCCGAAAGGAAATGGAACGGGGCGTATCCATTTCGTCAAACTGGACAATATAGGCGGCTTTCGCCAGATCTACCTCTATGATAACGCCTGCACCTAATATATCGTGGGTCACCCGCTGCCCCTCGGCAAGAGGCTGATGTTCTGAATTCTCCACAAGGTGCCGCAACGTAAACTCAATATGCTCCCGTGCCCCGGCAATCAATCCTTCCCTTGGTTTTTGCGTGTACTGCAGCAATTCAGGGTCAATGTCCAGCAAAAATCGGGAAGGATAGCGTATGGAACCGTCAAAGTTCCGGCCTTCAGCCTCAGATACATGCAGTCCCTTTTCCGCCCGTGTCACGGCGACGAAGGCGAGCCTGCGTTCCTCCTCCATCGCTTGCAGCGTATTGATCTTTCTTGACGGGAAAATCCCTTCATTCATCCCGCAAAGAAAGACATATGGAAACTCTAAGCCTTTTGCGGCGTGGACTGTCATCAACTTTACTTTGTCCCGGGTATCCTCCACATCGCTGTTGGTAAACAGCGACACATGGGCCAGATAATGCTCTAACGTGCTTTCCTCTCCACAGGAAGTTTCGTATTCATATATGGACTGCTTCAACTCCGCAAGATTATCAAGGCGTTCCTGGCTCCCCTGTGTCCGGAGCATCCTTTCATAACCGCTTTCATTCAGGATGGCAGACAGCACATCGGAAATCTGCCGCTGGGCATAGTTGGAGGAAAACGACTCGATCAGGGAAATGAATTGCGTTGCTTTTGTGCCTTTGAATATTTCATTGTCAAGTGTTTTGGCCAGCGCCTCATACAAAGAACAATGATTTTGCGCCGCGTACTCCTGCAAGAACTTCATGCGCCTTTCTCCAAGGTTCCGCTTGGGCACGTTGGCGATGCGCATGAAAGACAGATCATCCTTGTAGGCGATCAAACGCAGATACGACAGGGTATCCTTGATCTCCATGCGCCCAAAGAACTGAACGCCGCTGTAGATGGTATACGGGATTTTCTCCTTCAAAAACACCTCTTCAATGGTACGCGTAACATAGTGCGCCCTGTACAATATGGTCATATCACGGTACGTGATCCCCTGCCCGTGAAGCGCCTTTGTCCGTTCCGCGATCCAGTTAGCCTCCGCCTCGAATGTATCCGCGTGGTGGCATACCACTTCTCCCCCACCCGGCAGCATGGGCAGCAATTCTTTTTTGATCCGGGTTTTGTTTTTGTCGATCAGCGAATTTGCAACACGAATTATTTGCGGTGTGGAACGATAATTTTCCATCATCATAATGGTTTTTACGTTGGCAAACGCCTTTTCGAAATCCATCAGATACCGAACGTCGGCCCCGCGCCATGTATAAATCGTCTGGTCAGGATCCCCCACAATAAACAGGTTTTTGTGATACCCGCACAGCACTTCCATGAGCCTGTATTGCAGCGCGTCAATGTCCTGAAACTCATCGATCATGATGTACGCGAGCCGTTTTTGCCATTTGCGCCGGATTGCTTCATTCTCCTCGAATATGTACAAAGAGAATTTTATCAAATCATTATAGTCCAGCCCAAAACATTTCTTTTCCTGATACAGGTAACCATAGAAAATGATGTCCGAAGGCTCCGTGGCATCATTGTATTTTTGCTGCAAAGTACCCAATGACATTGTAATCATGTCGAGGTAATAATCCGGATTTCTCTTTAATTTACGGATTTCAATCATGTCCCTCGCCTTATTGAATGTCATGTCCCGCAGCGTCAAGCCCCGCTCTTCATAAATGATTTTCAGCATGGCGTCAATATCCGAGTTATCCAGCACTAAAAAGCTTTTTGGATACTGCACCGCATGGCTGTCCTCCTGTAAGATGGACACGCAAAATCCATGAAATGTATTGATATAACCGGTGTCATTGTCGCCTGTGAGGTTGTGAATGCGCCGTCGCATTTCATTTGCCGATTTGTTGGTGAACGTAACGCAGAGTATATTGCTAGGAAGAATGCCGATCTCATTGACCAAATACGCAAAGCGCCTGGAAAGCGCCCGGGTCTTTCCAGAACCGGCGCCGGCAATGACCCGGATATACCCCTCTGTTGAGGTGATCGCCTCCCGTTGCGCTTTATTGACGCCCCAGAGAATATCATCCAATTTGTATCCACCCTTCATACATTTTCCGCCTGGGCCTCAGGACGAGCTGGACGCGGCCGCCGCCGCGCTGGCCGCCGCGGCTGAACAAACTGCCGCCTGCTGCGCGATGACCAATGAAATCACGCCGTTGAGCGCCGCGACTTCCATCGTTTGCATTGCTGGAATGGCGCCACTCATCACGAGCATGCCCGCATACATCAAGCGCTGCTTCGCGCCGATGCCGAAAGCCCCAAAGCCTTTGTGTTCTTTTAGAAAATCGCCGGCTTGCATAATCTCCTCCGCCAGCACTTCAATACCGGTTTGCGTTAGCGCCAGCGCGCCCAGGGTAGGCAGCTCATACCCCGTGCCGTATTTGTAGCCGCGTTCCTTGAGATATGCATACAGCCGGGCCACTTTGCCGCATTTATCCTCTGCCGGGCCGTCCCCCAGCGCAAGCACATGGCTGAGCGCTTGAACCGCGTTGCCCGACCAGAACCCCTTCTTTAAAATGGCATAGCACCGCTCCATTTCATCGGCTATCTCTTCCTCATCAAGCCCCGACAGCGCAAGGAGCGCGGCAAAGGCGCTGTCCTCCCCCGAGGTAAGGAACGGGTGTGCCCGCTTCATACGGTTATAAATCCCCCGCGTGCGCTCCGCGATTGCCTCATACTGGGAGGGATCGGCCAAATCCGTAATGGAAACCGCCGCAATTGTTAAGTATTCACAGCTATGAAACAGCTCCTTTAATTTGCTGTAGACCAGCAGAATGCGATCCATTTTTTCCTGTGGATTTTCCGACAGCGCCAGGGAAGTGACCGTGGCCATTTTAGATATTCCCCTGAAATTTGAAAACAGGCCGGTATTGAGTTTAAGCAATTCATAACACGCCCGCATCGCCTGTGCATCGGCAATTATGTCCTTCGCGGTGAACATCTCAGCACACAGCGGATAAATATATGACGTTTCCCAACCAAACTCCGCTTTGATGATGTCCCGGTTCAGGATAAACAGTTCACAACGGTTTTGCAATTCAGTTTTCATATAACTCCTTCAAGCTCACAATTTTCATGACTATGTCCCACACGATACCTCCATTATAGTTCTTAGCGCAAAAAATTCCTAGTCATTCCACAAACGCAATAGCCAACGCAAGGATTAAGGCTGCCAAGACCATTATTTTTCGTCCCCCAAACTCTATTATTATAGCCACATTCGCCGCGCTTGCCCAGTTGACAGTCTGTTTCCATTTTGTTAAGATAAGGCAGACGTTTAATTTCAGCTTTGACAGGATGGATCAATGAACAGTCATCTGAAAAATCTCATTAAGGAAATTTACGCCGGCATCGATGACGGTAGCATAGTAAATGATGGACAACTCCTCACGGAGCGTGAACTCTGCGAGGTGTACGGTGTAAAACGCGGCCTTTTGCAAAAGGCGCTGGTGGCACTGGAAACCCTTGGGATTATAGACATTCGCGACCGTCAAGGTATATTTTTGATCAATAGTTCTACAAAGCTGCTTTCGGATAATTTGCCCTTCCTGTTCACCCATTCTCCGGTTTTGATATATGGACAGGCAATGGAAACGCGCGTGGTGCTTGAACCCAAGGCAGCCTCCCTGGCCGCACTTGCCTGTACTCCAAAATGGGCGGAGATACTCGAAAGCGAAATTCATTATATGGAAGAGCTAAACATCGACAATAGCGTGAATACGGAAGCGAAAGCCGAGCGCGCCTACCAACATAACATCATCATGCATGCCACAATCATCGAGATGACAGGCAATATGGTTTTAATGAACGTATATCAATACCTCTCGGAAATGTCCAACAACGTTTTTGCCATCCTTGGGCGCACCCCTTCCGGGTTCCAGCCCTATGCATTGTGGCCGGATCTGCTGATCCCTGAGCACAAACGCATTGTCAAAGCAATCATCGAACAAAAGCCCGAGGAAGCGGAGCTTGCGATGTATACCCATTTGAAAAACTCGCAACAGCGCAACAGTTCCACCATGCTTGCAAGGCGTCTTGATCTCATCTGAATGCTGGACGCATTCGTTTATCATTAAGAGCTTTTCTCTTAGCAACAGAGACAAGCTCTTTTCTTACGGAAGTTTCCAAACCAAAACTGTAGTGTGACCAAAAAATATTTTTGATCTCTTGTTATTTTTTTTAGCTTGCCTTTCTATAAAATATGTGCTAGTATACACAAAGAATTCTTGGTTGACCATGGTTGACCAAGCTCTTTTAAACAATGATACAGCCATCCAGGACGCTACTCCTCTTAAAGACCTTTGCCTTAGCGGATTTTTTAATGATCAAGAGCTCTAAGTTTCAAGTAAGATCAGCGGTAATAACATCAATTCAAGGAGGTACATAAATGACTGTTTCATTTATCGGGCTCGGCGTTATGGGCAAATACATGGCGCTGAACATGAGCAAAAGCGGCGACTTGATTGCGGTAAGCGATATCATGTCCCACGCTTTCCCGGAGTTCACGGCGAAGGGCATCGATGCCAATACGCATATCGCCGAGGTTGTGAAGGCTGACATAATTTTCCTTAGCCTCCCAAACACAAAAATCGTGGAAAGCGTCATTGAAAATTGCAAGCCTCTGCTCAGGGCCGGTCAGATTGTTGTAGATCTCAGCACAATTAAGTACAATGCTACGGCGATAAGTTCCGCTTGCTCGCAAACCTTCCCATGCGCCACGTAGAAGAGGCCTGTCGGGAGATGGAGCGCGTCATGCAGCATCCCTGCGCGGTGGGTGTGCAGCTGGCTACAAATATTGCCGGGCAGGAGCTCGACGATCCGGCGCTTGAAGATTTTTTTGCATTGGCCGAGAGGCTTGGCGCCTTTATCCTTCTGCATCCATCTTATGTGATCGCGGATCCGCGCTTCCAGGAGTTCCATCTCAAAAACCTGATTGGCAACCCTCTTGACACAACGATCGCGGCGTTTCGCGTCATTGTCAGCGGCGTGCTGCAGCGTTACCCAAAGCTCAAAATTTGCCTGTCCCATGCCGGCGGCTATCTCCCCTTTGCCCTGCCGCGATTTGAGCATGGCAGGCAAGTTCGCAAAGAGCTTGCGTTCATGAATAACACAATGGGCGAGGTCTCGGAGCGGTTTTATTATGATACCATTATTTATGATCCGCAAACGTTGGAATTCGCCATATCCAAGATGGGAGCCGCGCGCTTCCTCCTCGGCAGCGACTATCCATTCGATATGGCCGATGCTCAGCCGGTTAAAATCGTTAACGCGTGCCGTCTGACGAAGGCGGAACGCCGCGCCATACTTGGAGGAACCGCACAGGGTTTGGAAAAAGGCTGAGCCGTATGTGCCAGGCGCGGTGCAATAGCGTGCTCCGCGCCTGGCACAAAAATGGGAGGTATGATATGAATGAGGTTACATATCCACGTCTGGACGCCCTCGATAAAGTGACAGGCCGGGCGCAGTACGTTGACGATATATCCTTCCCAAATATGCTGCACGCCGCAACAGTACACTGCCCCTATGCACACGCGGAAATCCTTTCCATTGACGCTTCGGGCGCACTGGAGATGGAGGGCGTCGCGGGTGTTTTTCTTGCAAAGGATTGTCTGGGAACGCTGGGCAACCCGCAGGATAAGCCCGTACTTGCGGCGCGTTTTGCCCGCTATGCGGGAGACGGGATTGGGATTGTTGCGGCAGAGACGGAACAAATCGCCCGGGCGGCTGCAAAGCTTGTAAAGGTGCAGTATCAGCAATTGCCGGCGGTCTTTGACGTCATCGAAGCCGCAAAGCCTGGCGCGCCGCTTGTCCATCCAGAGGATACAAAAAGCAATGTGTTCTACACCCATGAAGTAGAAAAGGGCGAGGTCTCTCAGGGCTTTGCACAGGCAGACGTCATCGTTGAACACACCTATACCACGCCCCGGCACCATCATGGCGCAATCGAAACCGACGCTGTCATTACAGCGTTTCATGGCGGCCGGCTCACAGTCTACTGTTCGTGCAAGGGCGCCTTCGCCCTTCGTGACGCGGTTGCAAAAAACACCGGCCTGCCCCCCGAAAATGTGCAAATTATCCACGCGGCGATTGGCGGCACATTTGGGGGCAAGCAGGACGACACAATCGTGCTCGCCGGCCGCGCTGCCATTGTCACGCGCAAAACCGGACGTCCTTGTAAAATTGTATGGACCCGTGAGGAAACCATGATGGAAGGCTCCAAACGCCATCCCTTTCTCGCAACTTACAAGATCGGCGCAAAAAAAGATGGCCGTATCACCGCTATTCAAGTAACGGGCGCTGCGGACGCGGGCGCGTACAAATCGAAATCTATGAATGTGGTCAAACGTGCTGCGATTGAATGTTCCGGCCCTTACCATATTCCCAACGTTTCCATTGAGATCAGCGCAGTTCTCACGAATAATGTGTATTGTGACGCTGTGCGCGGGTTCGGCTCTCCACAGGTATATTTCGGGCTGGAAAGCACGATAAATGCGCTTGCGAAGAAGCTCGGCATGGATCCGCTCGCCATTCGAAAAGCAAACGCGCTGCGCGATGGCGATGTTTTCGCTACCGGCCAGAGGCTCAATTGCGTTGGTATTCGTGATTGTCTCGACAAACTTGAGGAGCTTTTTCCCTGCAAGCCGCTAAATGGCAATATCTGCGGCGACAAAGCTTATGGGCGCGGTATTGCCTGCCAAATTCGGGGCGAGTCGCACGGAAGCGGAGCAAACGACGTCTGTGGGGTAGATCTTATTGTATCCCCGGATGGCGTCATCACGCTGAACACCGGTATCACAGAGATGGGTCAGGGAACCCATACGGGACTTGCTCTCGTGGCAAGAGAGCTGCTTTTAATTGACGACTGGGCGCGCTTTCGCGCAGGAACCGTGGATACGGATGTCGTGCCTTTCGCCACCCCCACCACCGCGTCGCGGGGTACGATCTCAGGGGCCAACGCAACCTATCTGGCGGTACAGGACCTTTTGCATAATCTGTCAGCTGTGCTGGCAACGGCCTTTAAAATTCCGCGTGACAGCATCCTGTTTCGAAACGGACGTTTCTACTATGCCAATGGTGCGCTGCAGTGCAGCTTTGACGAAGCGGTAGCCCTGTCCTACAAGCAGGGTATTGAGCCAAAGGGTTGTGGCCGCTGGACCGCGCCTAAAACAGACTGGAATTATGAGAAGAAATGTGGCAATGCCTTCTACTCCTATAGTTACGGCGCAGCGGGGGCGCAAGTCGAGATTGATCTCGTGTCCGGCAAGATCGAGGTGCAAAACATCATATGTCTGCACGATGCCGGTAAGATTATCAACTACGCGGGAGCGAAAGGCCAGCTTGAGGGTGGAATTGTGATGGCGCTCGGCCACTGCACAAGCGAGGAGCTGATCCTCTGCGAAGGCCAGGTTCAAACAACAAATTTCAACACCTACCTCATGCCCACCAGCCTCGACATCCACACCCTGATTGGCGAACCTGTTGCGCTTGTGCCCAACGAGACGCCCATGGGCGTGCACGGTGTGGCTGAGGGAGCAACGGTACTCGCCGCGGCGGTGATCGCAAACGCTGTTGAAGATGCCCTGGGCGTGAGAATTTACGATCTTCCGTTAAGCCTTGAGCGGATACGCGCTGCAATTGAAGAGGCCCGTTTCAGAGCGGACTGGAAGGAGGAGGCCGAGTGAAAAGAACCTATCATTGCCCAAATTCCCTGGAGGAATTGCTTGCGCTCAGGAATGAAATCCCAAAGGCCGCAATCCTTGCGGGAGGCACGGATCTTCTTGTATATCTTCATGAGGGAAAAATCGATCCCCCCGCCATCATCGATATTGGGCGTATCGGGCCATTGCGGCGCATTTTTACCGGCGAACATCAAATTGTGCTGGGCGCTGCCGTGACCTTTTCCCGGGTCGAGGCATCCTGGGAGCTGCAACAATTCCTTCCGGGCCTTTGCCAGGCCGCAGCCAGCGTCGGCTCGCCGCAAATTCGCAACCGCGGGACGATCGGCGGCAGTATCGTCAATGCAAATCCATCCAGCGACGTGGTTCCCGCGCTGGTGGTTGCGGACGCAAAGGCGCTTTTGCTTTCCACAAGGGGTTCACGAACTTTAGCTTTAGATGAGTTCATTCTCGGTTCTGGCAAAACGGCGCTTGCTCCAGATGAAATACTTTATGAAATCCATATTCCCCGCCCCCCTGCCGGGGCGCGCATGCAGTTTTGTAAGATTGGGCGCAGAAACGCGCTTTCCATTGCGCGTCTGAATGGCGCATGTTACGCTGTCGTTGAGGATGGCGTCGTCCGTGATATTCGCATCTTAATTGGCGCAGCGACAAACCGGCCCATGCGCATGAGCATAGCCGAAGGCCTGCTGACTGGCGTAAGTCCGGATAAAGCGCTGCTCGCCGAGGCAGGCGATGCGATCACAGCTGCTATTCTAAACACCACCGGCCGCCGCAGTTCAAGCGTTTACAAATTGCCTGTGGCGGCGGAGTTTTCCGCCCGGCTGATCCGAAACACCCTTGAAAGCGAGGCAATCCGATGATAACATTGCGCTTTATCCTAAACGGCGAAGAGGTTACCCTTTGTGATGTGGATCCAACGATCACCCTCCTGCAACTGCTGCGCGATACGCTTGGGCTGACCGGAACGAAAAAGGGGTGTGGTGTTGGGGAATGCGGCGCCTGCACGGTGATACTCGATGGGGAAGCGGTCAACTCCTGCCTCGTGCTCGCGGGTCAAGTGAATGGCGCCCAGGTGCTCACCGTGGAAGGGCTGGCAAAGAATGGCGGGCTTGACCGGTTACAGCAGGCCTTTATCGACCATCATGCGGTACAATGCGGCTTTTGTACCTCTGGAATGCTGATGAGCGCGAAAGCGCTGCTTCTGAAAAACCCTCATCCCTCTGAAGAGGAGATCAAGACCGCCTTGAGCGGAAATCTCTGCCGCTGCACAGGCTACAACAGCATTGTTTGTGCGGTTCAGCACGCGGCGGTTCCAAAAGAAAAGGAATAGCCCCGGGAGTTGCTGCCCGCCGCTTATTTCCCAAGCTTGCCCATAATGGCTCCTTTGCTTTGCAGATGGGGTCACTGTGGGTTTTCTAATCGATGCAGGAAAAGCATCTGTGAGCAATTGAAAGCAAAACGCGCCTCCTATATTATTTAAGCTTAGTTTAAGGAAATCGTCACATACGGTTCTTGATCCGACGATTTCAACATGTTACTGTAATAAAAACAAGCACAAAGGATGCGCAAAATATGAGTAATTTTTCGGACACGGTGGAAACAATCGGCGAGGGGGCAGGCTTTGCGCTCTTTGGCAGTAGTCATCTGATTTGGCTGGCCATATGCATTGCCACGATCCTTATTTGCTGTTTTCTCTATCGAAAACGCGACGTTGCCTTTCGCGCCCGCATGCGAAAGACTGTGGCGGTATTGTTGGTGGCTGATGAGCTATTTAAGGTGGCCATGCTCCTCCTCTACGGCAATTATATGGCCAAATACCTGCCGTTGCATCTATGCAGCATCAATATCTTTTTGATCGTTGTCCATGCGTGGCGGCCGTCGAAGCTGCTGGATAATTTCCTCTATCTCATCTGCATCCCGGCTGCCGTGGCCGCACTGCTGTTCCCGTCATGGACAAGCCTTCCGGTTTTAAACTTTATGCATCTGCACAGCTTTACCATACACATCCTGCTGGCTTTGTATCCCCTGATGCTGCTTGCGGGCGGGGACATAAAGCCCGCGCCGCGATACCTGCCGAAATGCCTTTTGCTGCTGGTCGGGATGGCAATTCCTCTGTATGTGGTCAATCTGGCTTTTGATACGAACTTCATGTTTCTCATGTACCCAGAGGCAGAAAACCCGCTCTGCTGGTTTCGGGATCACTGGGGCAATCATTTGTACGGATATCCCATTCTGATCGCGCTGGTAATCGCCCTCATGTACCTGCCGGCGGTATTGCTAAAAAAACGCCGAAGCGCCGTACAAATACAACCGCCTGCTTAATTGATTTTCACCTGCGAAGAAAACCCGGGGCCTAGCGCCGCAGCCCCAGATATGCCGCCATCCCGCCTGTGTTTCCCTGATCCCGGCGGTGAGAGTATAGTTTTTCAGGCTCTTCGTAGGTACATACGCCGCAAAGCGTGATGTGTTCGGGCATTATCCCGGCCTCCAAAAACTGCGCGGCGGCCACCATGGGAAGATCCACATGGGCGTGTCCGGGCCGTCCCGGGCTTACGCAGGGGATGCCTGGAAACGCCCTTTCAAATTCTTCCCCCAGGGATTGGGACACCTCAAAGCAGCTGCGGCATATGCAAGGCCCCACCGCCGCCATAATATGTTCCGGTTTTGCGCCATAGTGCTCCACCATAGCCCGAACCACCGAAAGGCCAATCCGGCCAAACGCCCCTTTCCAGCCCGCATGAGCAAGGCCAATCAAGCGGCGGACAGGGTCAACGAAATACAGCGGCATGCAGTCCGCGTGTCCCGTAATCAGGGTAATGTCCGGGTCATCGGTAACCAGCCCGTCACAGGGCGGAAGGGATGGCCTGAGATACCCCATGCCGGCATGGCGTTTGTCCACCCGCAGCACCGTAACCCCATGCTCAAAGCTGTCCATCACCATGCTTTCCCACGGAATGCCTGCCGCAAGCGCAAAGCGCCGGTGGTTTTCCATGACGGTTTCCCGCAGCTCGTCCGGGCGGGTAAAGCTTAAATTCAGGCTGGCGTAATCCCCCACGCTGACCCCGCCCGTGCGGGAGCTGAGCCCGTGGCGCACAAGCCCGGTTTGGGAAAACGCCGGAAACGAAAACAGGCCCACGCCATTGCGCTCTTCATAGGCGCAATCCCGGCAAAGGGCCTGCCAGGCAGTTTCAAATGATGTCATTTGCTCTCCTGAAGCAGCAGCTCCAGCTCCTTCATAAATGTGTTGATGTCCTTAAACTGGCGGTACACCGAGGCAAAGCGCACATACGCCACCTCGTCGAGGATTTTCAGTCGTTTGATCACCATCTCCCCGATCTTTGTGCTTTCGATCTCCTGCTCCAGGGTGTTAAACACCTCGCGCACGACCTCATCCACCAGGTTTTCCTGCTCTGCCGCGGACACCGGCCGCTTTTCCGTCGCCCGGCGCACGCCATTTAATATCTTGTTGCTGTCGAACGACTCCCTGCGGCCATCCCGTTTGATGACCATGATGGGAAGTTCCTCGATCTTCTCATAGGTGGTAAAGCGCTTGCCGCAGCCAATGCACTCCCTGCGGCGGCGAATGGAAGACCCATCCTCTGTAGGGCGGCTGTCGATGACTTTGCTGTCCGTACTACCACAATATCTGCATTTCATTTGTGCAATTCCACCGTTCTATTGATATGACAGGGGCCGCAATTTAGAGAAACTACGGCCTTGCCTGGGCGAGGAAAGCCAAGTTCATATACTTGACTTCCCCTGCCATATCCCAGTATACCATGGCTACGGTTCCAATTCCACCAAAATCACATCATCCCCGATCTTTTTGATGTCACAATAGGGAATAACCAGCTCCTCATTGCTGCGCAAAATGCCCATCAGCCTGCTCGGGCCGGGGGCAATGATCGCCGTGATGTTGCCATCGCACTCGTCAATCTCCAGATCGCAGATATTGCCAAGCCGCGCGCCATCGCACACATTGATTATCTCCTTGCGCCGAAGCTCCGAAAACGTAGTGCAGGCGGACATATGCACCCCTCCTTTCCTTTTCGGTCTTTCATAGGGGATCAAACCAACTTCGTGATGCTGTACAGGCTTGTCAAAGCCAGCCAGTTGGGAAGGAAAAAATTGTCTATGGTCCAATAGCTCACCCCCGCAAGACCGTATTGATCTACCAGCCGCAGCCGGGCAACGTCGCTTTTCGCATCCTCAAACCAGACAACGTGCTCGCGCCCCTCATCGTCGAAGTATTGGAAGAACGGAGCCTGTGACGCCTCGTCAAACTGGATATTGGCGCCCCGCTCCCTGGCAATTTCCAGCGCTTCCCGGTTGGAAATGGGATCCGCCCGGCTTCCCTCCACATACGGCAGCGTCCAGTCGTAACCGTAGTTGGGCATGCCCATGAGTATCTTTTCGGGCGGGATTTCCGTCACGGCATATTCAATCACCCGCTCCACAGGCCCAACGGGCGCTACCGCCATAGGTGGGCCATAGAGGTACCCCCATTCATACGTCATGATGATCACCCGGTCCATAAACTCTCCGTGGGCACGGTAGTCATGGGCGGTGTACAGCCGCCCCTGCTGGCCGGCGGTAAGCTTTGGCGCCACTGCGGAGGACAGGTGATACCCGAGAGGGCGAAGCCGGTTGGCCGTCTTTTCCAAAAAGGAGTTATACAGCGTGCGCTCCCCTTCAAACACATACTCGAAGTCGATGTCCAGGCCGTAATACCCTTTTTCCGACAGCACAGCCTCCACATTGGCCAGCAATGTGTTCTGCGCCTCGGGGCTGGTGAGGATGGAGCTGGCGGTTTCGCTGTTGAACCCGCCCTCCTCGGCGAGGTTTGTGATTACCATCATTGGCGCAACCCCCTGCGCCTTGGCGGCGGCGATCAAAGGCGCGTCCTCGATGGGCCTAAGGCTCCCGTCCGGGTTAACAGCATAGCTGAATATGGAAAGGTATGTCAGAAACGGCAGCGTCGCCTCCAGTATTTCCATATTGACTCCCGGATAGCAATAGCCGTTTACCTCGATGTACGGCTTTTCCACGTTCTGGGCAGGAATACGGATATCGCTATACTCGTCGATCATAGCCGGATTTTGAATTTCCGGATTGATGCGCAAAAGCGCCGGGACATCGGTATTGAAGCTACCCGCAATCTGGTACAGGGATTGCCCGGGGGAAACCCGGTATTCCCAATACGCCACCGGCAATAGTAAAGTCTGCCCGGGAATGAGGTATTCCGGCCGGTCGATATCGTTGTCGTTTAGCACCTGTGCCGGATCCACGCCGTATCGCCGCGCGATTGTGTATACGGTATCCCCCGGCTGTATGGTATGCAAAATCATGTCGTATCCCCCTTTTCGCCTTACCTTAAGGTAAGGAAAGCTGAACCCGTGTGCCCAAAGTAGCCGTTTATGGGCCGTTTCTTTGTTCTCGTGCGTCGGTGTAGCCCCGCTACACCTTCCTCCTCGGCCTCGAAATGGCCTCATACTCGACTACTTTGGGTCAGAGAGTTTTCGTTTGTGAAGTGCTTGCTTGTGCTAGACGCCGTGGTGCAGGCGTGGTGGGGCCACGGCAAGCTGCGGCAACAACGCACAAGCCAGTGCAGCACAAGCGAAAACCACATGGGTTCGGCTCTCCTTACCTTACCTTAAGCATATGCGAAAAAACTGGCAGGATGCGCCGGAAAAAATGCACTTTATTCTCTCACAGTAATACGGTATAGTAAGAGCAGTTTAGGATAGGGTGAATATCAATGAAGATTATTGACGCACATATGCATTTCGTGCCGGGTGACCGGTATTTTTCACAAACCGCCCAGGCAGCGGGGGAAGAAAACACGGTTACCTGGGTTCAAAATAGTTTTGCACAGGCAGGGATCGTTGGGGCGGTGATCATGGGCAACCGCAGCCTGTCGCTGAAGGATCATCAGTATCCCCCCGGATTTTTCTATTGCATCGGTATCGACCGCCAGACAGCGCGGGAGATGCGAGGCTCGCTTTCTCTTATCGAGCAGCATCTTCGGCGGCCGGATTGCGTGGGTGTGAAGCTTTATCCCGGATATAACAAAACATACGTTACCGATCCCATTTATGCGCCGCTGTACGTACTGGCCTCCCGGTATCGAAAGCCGGTGGCCATCCACACCGGGGAAACGGCAAATCCCAACGCATATCTCAAATACTGCCATCCCCTGACGCTGGACGAACTGGCGGCGGAGCATCCGGATGTGGAATTCATCATGTGCCATTTTGGCAATCCGTTTTTGCCGGACGCGGCGGCGGTGGTCAGCAAAAACCCCAACGTATCCGCCGACCTGTCGGGTTTGCTGGAAGGGAAGGTGGATGTCCCCCGCCTGTTTTGTGAGCAGGGCGCTTATATCGAGCAGCTGCGGGCCTGGACGTCGTATACCGGCTATGAAAAACTCATGTTCGGTACCGACTGGCCCCTCTCGGATCACGGGGGGAATATCGAATTCTTCAAGCGCCTGATCCCACAGCGGCATTGGGACGCCTTCTTTTACGAAAACGCCAGGCGGATATATGGTTTACCCGTTAACGCCGCAGCATCAAAAACTCAAACAGATTTCGCGAAAAGGAGCAATGTATGAAACTGACGACCATATTGTTTGATTTGGATGGCACATTGCTGCCCCTTGACCAGGATGTCTTTATTCAAACCTATTTTGATCTGTTATCAAGGGAATGCGGCCGCATGGGGCTAAATGGCAAGACGGCCATTCAGGGCGTGTGGGCAGGAACCGAGGCCATGATTAAAAACGACGGCCGGGCGCTGAACCGGGAACGGTTCTGGGACGCGTTCGCCGCGCTGATGGGAGAAGACGTCCGGGAACTGGAGCCTCATTTCGACCGGTTTTACGATACGGTCTTTCACGAGGTCAAGGCGGTGACTGGGCCTACGCCTATGGCCGCAGAATGTGTGCGGATATTAAAGGAAAAGGGATATCGGCTCGTTCTGTCCACAAACCCGCTGTTTCCGCTGGTGGGGGTACACGCCCGCCTGTCTTGGGCGGGGATCGATCCGGCTCAGTTTCTTCACATCACCCACTACAAAAATTCTCACTATTGCAAGCCCAATCCGGCCTATTTTCAGGAGATACTCGACACGATCGGCGCCGATCCCCGGGAAAGCATCGTCGTCGGCAACGATGCCCGGGAGGATATGTCCGCGGCACAGCTGGGGTGCGCCACGTTTTTAGTCACCGATTGTCTGGAGCATGAGGGCGCCGAGCCACCCCCCCGGCCCTTTGGCGGGCTGGAGCTTACCGGCAGTCTCGCCGATTTCAAGGCGTGGATCGGCACTCTTAGAGCCATATGATAAATCCCATCTGACTTCTTTTTAGTTTGTCTCAGCTTTTTTATATAGAAAGGGCTGCTGGAAACACCATCTAGCCAGCAGCCCTGTAACTGATCCCTATAGTATAATCCCGTCCCATTTTTCCGCCATGGACTTCATATCCGCTTCCATAATGGACAGCTTCAATTCCATGTCCGGCGAGC
Source organism: uncultured Oscillospiraceae bacterium (assembly GCA_964411275.1). Classification (GTDB taxonomy): domain Bacteria; phylum Bacillota; class Clostridia; order Christensenellales; family CAG-138; genus CAYPKG01. The sequence continues at coordinate 23,866 of CAYPKG010000007.1, forward strand.
GCCGCTCGTCCGAGCGGTCCACAATACGCTCCAAACGCTCCAGCTGCTCCCGGATGCCGTAGCCCCGGGCTTTCGCGGCGATTTCCACCACCGTTTCCTCCGGCACTTCCGGCGCCTGCCGTGCGCCCATGACAAGGTCATACCCGTCGCCCAAATCCGGCACCATCACCCGATAACCGAGAGATTCAATGGCATTCTCCAGGGACTCCAAAGCGTCCGGCTCGCCATGAACCAGGAATATGCCCCGTGGCTTGGGCGACACGGCCCGCACCCACTCGATCAGCTCGTCCTTGCCCGCGTGGCCGGAAAAGCCCTCCATCTGCTCGATGGTGGCGTTAACCCGGACCTCCTCGCCGAACAGCTTTACCTTTTTTACCCCGTCCAAAAGCGCCCTGCCCAGGGTGCCCTGGGCCTGATACCCGGCAAACAGGATCGTGCTGTCCGAACGGTACAGGTTGTGCTTCAGGTGATGGCGGATGCGGCCCGCATCGCACATGCCGGAGGCGGAAATGATAATCTTGCTTTCCTTGTCCTCGTTGATGAGCTTGCTTTCGTCCGCCGTCTGCGCCACCCTGAGCGTCAGGAAATCGAAGGGCGAGCCGCTTTTTGACAGGGCTATGGCCTCCTCGTCATAATAGCCGGCTGCGCAACGCTCGTAAATCTTGGTGGCCTCGATGCCAAGGGGGCTGTCGATATAGACCGGAACCCGTTCCAGGCCCTGCACCGCGTTCTTATACAGCAGGCGTTTGATGTAGTATAGAAGCTCCTGGGTACGGCCCACCGCGAAGGACGGGATCACCAGGTTGCCGCCCCGGGCAAGGGCGGTGCGGATCACGTTTGCCAGCTGCACTTCCTTGGCTTCGTTTGTGCTGATCTCATGATTGCGGTTGCCGTAGGTGCCTTCCATGACCAGATAATCCGCGCTTTCGATGGTCTCCGGGTCTTTGATGATGGGCCTGTCGCTGCGGCCCACATCCCCGGAAAACACCACCTTGCTGGTTTTGCCGTCCTCCTCCGCCCAGACTTCGATGGCAGCGGATCCCAGAAGATGCCCGATGTCCACAAACCGCACCCGGATCTCCGGAAACAGCTGGATCATCTCGCCATAATTCACGCCGTGATACAGCTTCAGCGCGGCCTGGGCGTCCCTGACGGTGTAAAGCGGCTCCACCGCGGGCTTCCCAGCCCGAAGGTTCTTCCGGGTTTGCCATTCCGCGTCCTGCTCCTGAATGTGTCCGCTGTCCGGAAGCATGATCGTGGAAAGCTGGCTGGTTGCCTGGGTGGTCACCACCCTACCCGTAAATCCCCGCTTTACCAGCAGGGGAATGAGCCCGGAATGATCGATATGGGCGTGGGTGAGCAATACCGCATCCACCTTCGCCGGGTCAAAGGCAAACATGCCCTCGCCAAACACGCCCTTCGCGTCCGCGCCCTGGCGCATGCCACAGTCTACCAGGATCGTGCGCCCCCCACAGCTGAGCATGTGACAGGAGCCCGTTACCGACCGCGCCGCGCCGTAAAATGTAATTTTCATAGGTACCTCCTTTGGGGAAATTTCCAGGGAAACTTTTTGAAAAAAGCTTCCCTGGACCCTTGAAAAACTTTAATAATATATAGAAAACATTAGTTTTTTAGGGGCTGTAGTGCTAAGTGCACACCAAGCTTAATTAATCAGATGCACTTAGCGCTACAGCGGGCCGGCGGCTAGAAGAGCCGCAAAAAGGCGCCAGTGACGCCTTTTTAGGCCCCGGGTTTTCTCCGGAGGAGAAAAATCCTACTGTTTATGCAGCAATTGTGATTGCTGCTCCCCCTAACGTAACCCCTTATTTCGTCAACAGCGCGCGGTCCGGCGCGAAGAAGATAAGCGCCAGGGTGCCCGGCCCGCAGTGGCAGCCTATGACCGGGCCTACGTCATGAATACGTACGCCCTTGGGCTTTATATGCTCCTCCACCATCAGCTTGAGCGCCTGTGCCTCTTCCATGCAGTCCGCCTGGCAGATGGTAATAACCTGCTCTTCGGGATGCTCGATTGTGGCGGCGCATTTTTCCAAAATATACTTTATGGCCTTTTTGCGGCCCTTGACCTTATCGATGGGAACCAGCTTGCCGTCAGGACTGACATACAGAACCGGTTTGATTTCCAGCATGGTTCCAAAGAACGCCGCAGCGTTGCTGACCCGGCCGCCCCGGCGCAAATACTCGAGAGAATCTACCGTAAACAGCGCACAGGAGCGCTGCTTGTTGGCCTCCACCCAGTCCTTCACCTCGTCGAGGGACCAACCCATGTCCTGCTTACTATGCGCCTGCTCCACAAGCTGGCACAGCGGGCCGGAGATGGCCAGGGTATCCACAAGCTCAATCCGCCGCTCCGGATACTTTTCTAAAAGCTCTTCCTTTGCGATCATCTCGTTATGAAACGTGCCGGACAGCGCGGAGGAAAACGCCACATGCAGGATATCCAGGCCCTGCTGCAGGAATGGCTCAAAATACTCCACGATTTCCGCCGGATTGCGCTGGGCGGTGATCACGTTGGCCCCCGCGCGCATGCGCTCATAAAACCCCGGGATATCCGTTTCCCGCCCCAGATCATAAAAATATTCCACACCATTCTCCGTATACGGCATGCGCAGTACCGGCACCTGATAACGGTCCTCCCACTGGAAGGGTATTTCAGAATTCGACTCGGTGGTAATAATATAGCTCATGTAAATTCTCCTTGCATTCTCCAATTATGAAGTCCTGATCGATCCAAAAAACGCAACGCCCACAGCGCCCGGCCCGGCATGGCAGCCTATGATCGGCCCCATGGGCAAGACCAGCACGTCGCCGCACCCAGCCTCATCCTTGAGGGCTTTTACCAGCGTTGCCGCCAGCTCCGGCGCGTCCGCATGGGTTACGCTGATGACCTGGGTATTGAGGGCATATCCCGTCCGGCGTACAACAGCAGCCATTTTGCCGATGGCCTCCCGCTCGTCCCGGGCATGATCCTGCACCTGCAGCCTGCCGTTTTCGTCCAGCCGGAACAACTGCCGTTTGGAGAACAGGGCGCTTACTGGCAGATTTCCGGTGAATGCGCCGCCATTGCGCAGCCAATCCATCATCTGCGGTAACAGCAACACATTGAGGTGCCGGGAGTTTTGCACCACCCATTCCGCCGCCTCGTCGAGAGAACTGCCCTCCTCGCGCATCTTTGCCGCCTCGAACACCAGCATCCCTTGCGCCATAGAGCAGCTGGCGGTATCCACCAGAACCACCCGCCTGCCCGGATATTGGGGCAGTATGGCGGAGCGCGCGGCGATTGCCGCATTCATGGTATTGCTTATTGCGCGGGAAATAATCAGCTGCAGCACATCCGTCCCCGCAGCGAGCACAGGCTCCCACAGGGCGGAAAACGCCTCCGGCAGGACGGGGATTGTATTGGCGGGCACTCCATTGCGAAGGGCATAATAAAACGCCGTCAGGTCCGCCTGTTTGCCCGGCTCAATCGAGCAGGCCTCCCCCCGCAGCTGATAATGCATCGGCGCAATTTGTATGCCCAATTGGGCAATGCTTGTATGCGGCAGATCCGCACCCATATCGGTCATCACTATATATGGCACATCGCGCATACAGCTACCGTCCCCCATCCATCGCCTAATCGATCAACATATTATATTATACAAAAAACAAACGCCGTTTACAACCAAACAGGGCAAACGGCGCAAACCGTAAGGAAATGTTTACATGTTCTTATGAATGTGAAAGCAACAACCTGAAAAATGCAATAGCCTCCATGAAATCCGTCTCCAGCACCCGCTCATCCACGCCATGCATCAGCGACGCTTTCCCGTGCCGAAAGGGCGTGAGGCGCAGTATATTATCGCATATCCCTGTAAAATAGCGGGAATCGGTGGCAGCCGTCATCACATACGGCAACACATCTGTCCCCGGGAACGCCGCTTTCGCGCAGGCGGACACCTTAAAGTACGCGGCCCCCTGTAAATCGGCGGCAGGCACCGGCGGATGATACAGCGGCATATCCCACTCGAGAGTGGGGGCCAGCCGTTTCATGTGGGCCAATACGTCCTCGATCGTATCCCAGGGAGCGATGCGCACATTGAATACGCAGCTGGCAGTCTCGGGAAGTACATTGGACATGTCGGAGCCCTTTGCCATGGTTGGCGCGAGGGTGGTGCGGGTCAGGGCGTCCAGCTTCGGATCCCTCTCCAACAGCGCCATCACGTCGGTACCGGCGGGCAGCAGAGCTGTAAGCTGCTTGATCACCGTCTCCACCACGCAATCCGTCCCCCGTGGCATCGGCGTATCCGCAAGCGCCACAATTCCCCTGCCTAGCTCTCCCAGCGCCGTATCCTTCGGCGGCGCACTGGCATGCCCCGCCTTGCCCCGGGCGGTCAGCCGGATATCCGCATATCCCTTCTCCGCCACACATAAGGCCACCACGTCCTTCGTCACGCCCAGCGGGGAAAGATCCACGCAGATTCCCTCGTCCAGCACCAGCGAAAACCGAAGCCCCCTGCTTTCCAAAAGCCTAAGGGTCTTTGCCGCGCTGCTTTCTCGCATCAGCTCCTCGTCATACCCAAAGCTCAAATACACATCTCGCTTAGGCGCAGTCCCCTCGGCAAGAAGGCCCTCGCAAGCTTCGCAGATGGCGATGAGCTGCCCCTTCATGTCCAGGGTTCCTCTGCCCCAAATATACCCATCCTCCGTCAATATCCCGGCAAAGGGCGGGTGCGTCCAGGCCTCCGGGTCGCCCGGGGGCACCACGTCCATGTGGGCCATCAACAAAACCGGCGGGAGCTCCGGGTGCAGGCCGGGCCAGCGGTACAACAGCGCCAACCCGTCCACGGTTTCCCTCGTCATGGCCTGGTGCATCAGCGGGTATGTGTCTTGTAAAAAATCGTGAAAGGTCAGGAACGGCACAGGGTCCATCTGCCCGCTCTCGTGAAAGGAGATTGTGGGAATACGAACGGCCTTACATAAATGCAAGACCGCTTGATCGTTTTTCTTCATATCAATACAACACCTTCGAAAGGAAGTCCTGTAGCCTTGGATTGGTGGGATTGCTAAAAAACAGGTCTGGGGCATTTTCCTCCAGCACCTGCCCCTCGCTCATGAACAGGCAACGGGTGGCAACCTCCTTGGCAAAGCCCATCTCGTGGGTGACCACAGCCATTGTCATCCCCTCGTGGGCAAGCTCCTTCATCAGCTCCAGCACCTCCCCCACCATCTCGGGATCAAGGGCGCTTGTAGGCTCGTCAAAGAGCATCACCTCCGGGTTCATGGCAAGGGCGCGCACGATGGCAACCCGCTGCTGCTGGCCGCCGGAGAGCATGGCGGGATACGCGTCCGCCTTGTCCGAAAGGCCAATGCGCTTTAGCAGCCGTGTGGCGTTATCGTTGGCCTCCGCCTGGCTCATGAGCTTTAGCTTGATTGGCGCTAACGTGATATTCTCCCGGATTGTTTTATGGGGGAACAGGTTAAACTGCTGAAACACCATGCCCATCTTATGGCGCAGGGCGTCGATGTCGCATTTTAACGCCTTCTTCAGGTGCGGCTGCCCTTTTTTGAGCACATGGGGGTCGTCCGGCGCGCAGGCATAAATCTGCTGCCCCTCGAACCAGACCTCGCCGCTTGTGGGGGTTTCCAAAAGGTTCAGGCAGCGAAGGAGCGTGGATTTCCCGCAGCCCGACGGCCCGATGATAACCACCTTTTCCCCTTTTGCGATTGTTTGGGTGACGCCGTCTACGGCTTTGATGTCCCCAAAGTGCTTATGTAAATCCTTAACGCTTATCACTCTTGGCCAACCTCCTTTCCAGCTTACCCAGCAGCCACGTCAAGATCATGACGAGTATGAGATATATGAGCGCCACAAACAGCAACGGTGGAAGCGCGTCAAACGTGCGCGAGCGCACCAGCGTAGCGGCATACGTCAAATCCGGCGTGGCGATGACGCTGGCGACGGCGGTCTCCTTCAGGAGCACGATCGCCTCGTTGGCTAGCGCCGGGAGTATGTTTTTGATTGCCTGGGGCAGCACGATAAAGCGCATCGTCATATTGTTGGTAAGCCCCAGACTGCGCCCTGCCTCCGTCTGGCCAACGTTGACAGCCTGAATGCCCGCGCGGATGATCTCCGCCACGTACGCGCCGGAGTTGATGCCAAATGCCAGCATCGCCACTTGCAGCATGCCGCTGCCCGCGCCAAAGCTCACGCCCACGAATATTCCAAACCCGAATATCATCACCTGTACCATCACCGGCGTGCCCCGGATGACGGTCAGATAAACATCGCATATTACCTCAAAGGGTTTTAGCGCCTTGTTATGCTTGGCATATACCTTGCAGATGGCCACCAGCGCCCCCAGTACGATGCCGATGACAGCCGCGCCCAGCGTCAATAAAAGGGTATTCTTTAACCCGTCCAGATACAGCATGTATCGGCCGTCTTTGATGATGTTGTTATAAATGCCGTCTAAAAATTGTTGCCACCACATGTGCCGACCCCTTTTCCCCTATTTATACCGTAAAACAACAGTAAAATTAAATCAGAAAACAGGGGACGCGGTCGCCCGCACCCCTGCCGTCTTTTCCTGTTTTTTCTTCAGCGCCAACGGACTTACTCCACGCTTAATTCCATGTGCTTTTCAATGAGCGCGTCCACGGTGCCATCGTCCAGCAGCTTCCCAAGGACTTCGTCCACAACCGCTTTCAGGTCATCATTGCCCTTGGCAAGGGCCATGGCGTACTGCTCCTCCGTGAAGGGCTCCTCCAGCACCTTGATGCCGGTGTTGGCTGCCACGATCTGGCTGGCGGGCATCGCGTCGATGACAACCGCGTCGATCTGGCCGTTGGCAAGCGCCAGTCCCGCGTCGGGGCCGGTCTTGAAGCGGATGATCTCCGCGCCTTCAATATCGCTTGCAAACAGGTCGCCAGTGGTGGCCATCTGCACGCCGATCTTCTTGCCCGGAAGATCATCGGGGCCGGAGATTTCAGCGTTGTCTTCGCGCACGATAATGTTCTGGGTGGTGGAGAAATAATCGATGGAGAAATCGACGCTCTGCCGGCGCTCGTCCGAGGCGGTTATGCCGGCGACGCCAAGATCGCCTTTGCCGGTCTGGATGGCGGGGACGATGCCGTCAAAGTCCATGTCAACAACCTCAAGTGTCACGCCCAGCTCATCGGCGATGGCCTGGGCAAGGTCGATGTCCACGCCCGCGGGCTTGTTGTCGCTGCCCAGGTATTCAAAGGGCGGGAACGCGGCGTTCGTGAGCACGGTCAGCTTCCCTGCGGCTTTGATTTTATCCACAGCTGTCTGGGTCGCAGCGGGCTTCGCGCAGCCTGCCACCAGCGCAAGGGCAAGTATCAGCACCAGCATAAAAGCAATCCATTTCGTATTCTTCATGTTCTTCTTCCTTCCTTTCAGGTTATCCTTGCATAATTATACTATTAATTTACGATAAATCAAGGTATTTTTGCAAATATACCCTGAATAGGACGAATAAATAAAGATATTTCCTCTAAAATATACCGTTTCACAACGGGCAGGAGCGTGTCCGCATCGATATTAATTGAGAATGCCCGCGTGAATGCTGGAAAGGTCCTTGCACCCGGTCATGATCATGGCTTGCAGCAACTGTGTGGTGTATGTTTTGATCACGGTAGCCACCCCTTCGATGCCGCCGCCATACGCGCCCCAGCACAGGGGCCGGCCCACCAGCACGCCGTCCGCGCCCAGGGCAAGAAGCTTTAGCGCGTCCACGCCGGAGCGCACCGCACCGTCTGCGAGGATCGTCATGCGCCCCTTAACCTCACGGGCGATGTCGGGCAACACCTCCGCCACGCCGGGAGTGCCGTCCAGCACCCGCCCGCCGTGGTTGCTGACCACAATGCAGTCCATCCCGGCTTCTGCGCAGCGCACCGCGTCATCCACGGTCATGATGCCTTTTATGATGAGGGGCACCGACGGCACAAACGCTCTGATCTGCTTCAATTGCGCCACGGACTTGGGCCCCACCGGTTGGCCTTTTAGCTTCATTGTAATGAGCCCCGCTCCGTCCACATCCATTCCAAGGGCCACGGCCCCGGCTTGGAGCGCCTCCTCAAAGCGGGCGCGGATTTCGTCAAGGTCCTGCCTGGGCTTTATGATGGCCACGCCCCGGCCCGCCCGGCGGATGCTTTCAAGCGCCGCCTCGTACTGTTGTGCATTGCAGGGATCGCCAATCCAGCCAAGGCTGCCCGCCGCGTGGGCGCCCTCGACGATGGCGTCCACGAAATCAAACTCGCTCATGGGGCCGCAGTTGATGGCGGCGCTGGTCATAGGCCCCGTCATAATCGGGGTGGCCAGCTTCATGCCGAGGAATGTAAAGCCCGTGTCCGGCTCCGCCGCGTCGTGTAGCGTGCGCATGTTCAGCTTGACCCGGGAAAGTGCCTTGGCGTTTTCCATAAACGAGGAACCGGTGATAGAACCGCCCATTCCCGGCACCTTTCCAGCGCATGCCCTGCCGTCGCAAACCGGACACAGGCTGCAATATCCCTTCATTCCCTCCCGGGCTGCGGCGCGCAATGTATTCATATCCATATAAAGGGTACCTCCTAGCAATGTATTGCTGCTGTTTTTTCTATTGTAATACAAATATTGCTTGTACACAATATTGAGAAACCCGTTCCTCACAGCGAATAAGGGATCAAAAAAGCTGTCCTGCATAACAAGCGGAACAGCCTTTGTTTCTCGTTTACCTGCCTATGTCCTGTACGCCGCGAGAATTTCACCGAAGTATACGGTATGGGGGTCGCCGTCGCTGCCCGCCTGCTCCTCGGGGACGTAAAAGCGTGCCGCCACCTCGGGCAGGTCCGCCATAGCCTCCTTCGTCATCTCTAGCTTCATCAGCACCCGGCATTCAAAATGCATGGCGCATCCCCCAAGCGCGTCCACCTTCCCCGCACGGGCGGGCAAAGTAGTGAGCCCCAGCTTTTCAAGTTTGTCCTCGTCCCGGCCGGAGACGGTGCCGCAATGCCCCAGCTCCTTCTTGAGCGCCCCCTCAGCGGGGATGGATACCGTGAAATAAGGATGCTCCTGGAGCTTTTCATGGCTATACCGGCTTTGGCGCACCAGGATGGTGCACACCGGAATATTCCACACACGCCCCCATTGTCCCCAGCCGATCGTCATGGGGTTGGGCTTTCCCTCTCCCGTCATCAGAAACACAGCCGAATTCAGCTTATTCGCCGCTTCTTGCAGCAATTCCGTATACTCTACCATATTTTTTCTCCTCCTGTAAGAATTCGTATTATTTCGAAACAAGCGCCTCAATTGTTTCCAGCGCCGCATTCAGCTGGGCGTCCTTGCCGGGGTCAAGCCCGTCAATATACGGATCGGTCCAGCCTTCGGCCGCTTCCGCCTCCACATCGGGAGTCAGTCCCACGCCCTCCACGCTGGTCTCATCCGCGAGAAAATAGGCCGCAATCGTCATCTTCGCCCATCCCTCATTGGAAGCGAGCCGCTTTGTGGATTGCACCACGCCTTTTCCGTACGTCTTTTTGCCCACAATCCGCCCCGCATCGTTCTTCTGCACTGCACCGGCAAACACCTCGCTGGCGCTGGCGCTGTTTTCGTTGACCAGTACCACAAGGGGTAACCCCAGCCCCGGCGCCTCCGCCCGGTATTGTGTTTCCTCACCGCCAGCGTATCGGACCGTCAATATGATGCCCTCTTCAAGCACCATGTCCGCCATCTCCACAACCCGATCCAGCTCGCCGCCGGGGTTGTTTCTTAAATCGATGATCAGCCCCTGCATGCCCTTCGCGCGAAGGCCGTCGATGGCGCTTTGAAACTCGCTGACGCACTCCCCGGTAAAGGAGTCCACCCTAAGATATCCCACGTTGCCCTGTAGCAGCACACCCTCCTCCACCCTGCGCAACACGCTTTTAGTCCGGACAACCGGCAACGTCAGCTCCCGCTCCCCCCGAAGCAGCGTCAGCCGCACCGTAGTGCCTACTTCCCCCTGTACCACGGCCCGGACTTCCTCCAGCGCTATCCCCAGGACGGGCTGCCCGTCCACCGCCACGATACGATCCCCGGGCATAACCCCGGCGGCATCCGCCGCGCCGCCCGAATACACCCGCAATACCACCACACCGTTTTTCTCGTCCGAAAGGCTGATCAGCGCGCCGATGCCGGTGTATTTCCCGCTCAGGTTCTCAAGATACTCCGCGTACTCTTCTTTGGAGTAATAGGCGGTATACCGGTCGCCGGTGCTTTTTAGCATGCCGGACAGCGCCCCAGACAGCAGCGTATCAGGGTCGGTTTCTTCCCCATACTGCTCAGACTCAATCAGCTTCATCAACTCCGCCACAGGCCGCACCGCGTTGAGCCCACGGTATTCCTCCCCGCGCAACACAGCAATGCCGTCAATGACCCCGAGGTGTGAAAGCAAAAGCGCCGCCGATATGCCGCCAAGCGCAAGCATGGCTCCCGCAAGCATAAACAAAGCGGCGCGTTTCCAGGATTTTTTCAAGTTTTTTGCTCCCTCACTTCATTACGCACCGGTCCACCCGGTACAGATCCTTCCTGCGGTTTTTCCCCACAGGAATGCTGCTTCTTAGTTCCTCCAGCAAGCCAAGATCCAGCTCCACCACCGCCAACGCTTCCTCTTCCCCGCAGTCGTAAAGCACAGTTCCATCCGGGGTGGCCACAAGGGAATGCCCATAGGCGTTTTTCGACTGGGCGGGGGACACCCCGGCTATAAATACCTGATTGTCCAGGGCCCTGGCACGCAGCAGCAGCTCCCAATGCCGGGGGCCTGTGGTTCGGGCAAACGACGCGGGAAGCGCGATTAAGTCAGCGCCCCTGTCCATCATCAGCCGGGACCATTCCGGGAACCGGATGTCAAAGCAAATGCCCACGGCGGTTTTCACCGGCCCATCCAGCAGCAACGGGTATTTTTCGCCTGGCGCCACGGTCTCGCTTTCCATAAACCGGTAGCCCGCCTTGGGCACATCCACATCGAACAGATGCGCCTTTCTGTATTTGCCAAGATACCGGCCCTGGGCGTCGAAGCACATGGAGGTATTATATAGTTTATCCTCTTTAAGCTCCGGAACAGAACCGCCTATTATAAATAATCCGGTTTCCCTTGCGGTTGTCTCCAGCATTTGCGCCGTCTCGCCGCCCGGACAGGGTTCCGCCGCGCCGTGAAATAACCGGGTCTCGTATGTGATCGTAAACATCTCCGGCAAAATCGCCATCTGCGCCCCCCGGTCCGCCGCCCGCAGCAGCATTTCCCGGGCACGCTTGAGATTATCTGTCTTATCGGCAGTGACATTCAGCTGACACAACGCAAGTTTCAACATACAAACGCTCCCTTCTATGTGTATGGCGATGCCCGGGCATCGCTCATAGTGTATCCAAATTAATCTAAAACCTCCAGCACCCGCCGCCCCATTTCGGATAGTTCGCACACGGCGCTATGCAATACAAGCTTGCCATGGAGACCGCTGATCGCCACGGGCACCGCTGCCCCAGTCAGGGCGGAAAGCCTGCGGGCATTTTCAAAATCGTCCTCTTTCGGGGCTTCAAACGCCCCCAGCACATCGGTCGCAAACTTAAAGGGGTTTGCGGTGGACAGCAGCACCGTATGATTATGATCCGCGGTGGCCTGCACATATCGGTTCAGCATCGTCTGGCCCACGGCGGTATGGGGATCCATCAGATATCCCGTTTGTTCAAATTGCGTCCGGATGGTAGCGAGGGTGTCCGCCTCGCCGCACCAGTCTGCCACAAACAGCGCGCCCATCTTCTCAAGCATCCCGGCGTCCACCTGATAGCTCCCGCCCTCTTTCAGGCTTTGCATGAATGCGCTGACTTTTCCTGCGTCCCTGCCCGCCATCTCGAACACCAGGCGCTCCAGGTTGGAGGAAATGAGGATGTCGATGGAGCAGGACATGCTCTTGTAAAACGGCCTGCGGCTGTCATATGCTCCGGTATGGAAGAAATCCGTCAATACATTGTTACGGTTGGAAGCGCACAGGAGTTTGTGTACCGGCAGGCCCATGCGCATGGCGTAGTACCCGGCGAGGATGTCCCCGAAATTGCCTGTGGGCACACAGAAATTAACCTTGTCCCCCTGTTGAATGCGGCCCGCCGCAACCAATTGGGCGTACGCGCTCCAATAATACACGATCTGGGGCAATAGCCTGCCGAAATTGATGGAGTTGGCCGAGGACAGCTGCCAGCCGCGCTGTGCGAGCTGTTCCTTAATGTCCGGATCGGCGAATATTTTTTTGACCCCTGTCTGGGCGTCATCAAAATTCCCCCGAACGGCGCAAACATGGACGTTGTTCCCCTCCTGGGTGACCATTTGCATCCGCTGGGCGCGGCTTACGCCGCCGTCGGGGTAAAACACCTGTATGGCAGTGCCGGGCACGCCACAAAAGCCCTCCAGGGCGGCCTTGCCCGTGTCGCCGGATGTGGCCACAAGGATGTATACCTTTTTGTCGGTGCCGGTGCGCGCGATGGAGTCGCGCATGAGATACGGCAGCATTTGCAGCGCCATGTCCTTAAACGCCAGGGTGGGCCCGTGCCAAAGCTCCAGCACGCTTTCCCCAACCCTTAAGGGCATAACGGGGGCGATAGCGGGCGTGTCAAACCGGGGGCCGTAGGCGCTTTTGATCAGGGCCGTTAGCTCCTCCTCCGGGATGTCCAGGTATTGTCCCATAATAAGCCGGGCCATCCCCTGATAATCCTGAGAAAGCGCCAACGCCGCGCCTAGCCCGATCTTCGGGAACGCCTCGGGCACGTACAATCCGCCGGACGGGCAAATGCCCCTGACGATGGCCTCAGCCGCCGACACCGGCGCGCCCCCCCGGGTGCTCAGATACCGCATACAACACTTCCTCCAACGATCATAAATATAGGGGAAGGGCGGGTGTTTTTCAGCCCGCCCCCATAAAAACTTATATTCTTCAGTCCAGGGCCGCTCCCCTTATACTATTCCTCTTTTTCAGATCGCTTCCATATCATTTGAAGCGGTAAAATAGTATTTCCCAATCCGCAGGTATAAAACTCATCCGTGCGGATTAGCGTTATACGACGTACTGCTTTAAGTATGCGGGGATATCGTCTGGGTTTCCGCTGATGCTGATGATTACCTTGACGTCGCATTTCTCGGCAAATTTCGTGAGATGCTCAAACAAGCCCTCCAGCGTATCCAAGGAATGATGCACGATTTTCAGGAAGCCGTCGATAAACAGATACTCGAGATCAAAATCCTGTGCGGCGATCCCGCAAAGAAAACCATAAAACATTTTCGGGCCATCGATTTCGAATTCCGACGCGTCAATGAACCGTATTTCATGTTTCAGGTCAAACATGTACTGATTGTCATCATCGATAAAAACGATGCTGCCCTTGGATTCCTTTATCGCTTCGTTGGCCATGCTTATGATTTGCTTGGTTTTGCCTGCTCCACGTTCGCCAAATATCACGCGTATCAAGGTGAATCCCTCCTTTTTTATGCGCGCCTTAGCGCCTTATACAATCCTATTATACCCCGGCCACGAGGAGGAGGGCAAGGGGAAATCCCTCCTTTTCACCTTATATACTAATTTGTGTTGCATTCCTCATACAGCGCGCTCAGTTCGCCATCGCTCATGGTGGTGGTACGGCCGCCCACATACATGGCGTCCACCCGGGCCTTCATCGCCGCGACGCAGGGATCGCTTTTCTTCACCGCGTCGTCGCCCTTCAACCCGTAATAGCCGTTGATCCAGTGGGCAACCCCCGCAAGACCGCTGTAAGCGTCCACCAGCACCTTCGGCGCACGCTTTAAAATGGCGGTGGTGTCGAATATATTGTAGATGCGCTCATCCTTTAACAGCCCGTCAGCGTGAATGCCGGCCTTTGTGACGTTAAACTCGCTGCCCACGAACGGCGTACGGGGCGGGATCGCATAGCCGATTTCCTTTTCAAAATATTCCGCAATCTCGGTAATGACCGAAAGATCCATTCCATCGGTGCCGCCCCGAAGGGAACAGTATTCCATCACCATGGCCTCCAGCGGGCAGTTGCCGGTGCGCTCCCCAATGCCTAACAGCGAACAGTTCACGCTGGAGCAGCCGAACAGCCAGGCTGTTGAGGCGTTGGTAACCGCCTTGCAAAAATCGTTGTGGCCATGCCATTCCAGCATTTCGCTGCGCAGGTTGGCATACTGGCTAAGGCCGTATATGATCCCCTGCACGCTTCTGGGCAGGGACACGCCGGGGTAGCTCACGCCAAGCCCCATGGTATCGCAGCAGCGGATTTTGATGGGAATGCCGCTTTCCTGTCCAAGCTCTGTGAGCGCATGGGCAAAAGGCACCACAAACCCATAGAAATCTGCCCGGGTGATGTCCTCAAAATGGCAGCGGGGGCGTATCCCACGGTCCAGCGCCATCTTCACCACGCCCAGGTATTTATCGATTGCCTGCTGCCTCGTCAGCTTCATCTTATTGAAAATATGATAGTCCGAGCAGCTCACAAGAATGCCGGTCTCTTTGACGCCGACGGATTTCACCAGCTCAAAGTCCTGTTCCGTCGCCCGGATCCAGGTGGTAACCTCAGGAAACGCATAGCCCATGGACATGCACTGCAACAGCGACTTCCGGTCGGTTTCCGAATAGACAAAGAACTCGCTTTGCCGGATCAGGCCTCTGGGCCCGCCCAGCCTGTGCAGCATCCGGTATAGCGTGGTGATCTGCTCTGGCGTAAACGGCGCGCGGGATTGCTGCCCGTCCCGGAATGTGGTGTCCGTGATCCAGATTTCGCTGGGCATGTTCATGGGAACCACCCGGTTGTTGAAGGCGACTTTCGGCACTTCCTGATAATCGAATATTTCCTCAAACAGGTTTGGCTCCGGTACATCTTGCACCGAATAGGTATAGTAGTTTTCCTGCAACAGATTGTTTCTTGTGTTAAATCCAATCTTGCTCATACGTCCTCCTGCTTGTTCTGTAATTGTATTCTTGTATTATTGTATCCATGTATACAATCCGATTGCTGTTCATTATACCCGTTTGAAATTGGAGGTGTCAATAGCTGAAACCATATTCTGTACAGAAACAGACAAATATATTATACTGTTGACAGGAACAATTCGACATAACCGTAGATATCTCGATATGAGGGTGGTGAATGTTACGGGCAAGCAAAAGCAATCCAAGGAAATAGGCGGCTACGTGGGCATAGCGCTGCTGATCGTCTGCTGTGTGCTGGCTTATGTGCTAATCCCCCGGGAAAAAAGCGGCGCTGAGGCAACCCCCACTCCCCAGGCAACCGTGGAGGCCACCCCCGCCGCCACGCCCTGTCCCTATCCCCGGGAGGAGGAAGTGTTGCTGTCGTTGGCATACAGCGGCATATCCTGCCAGAAAGCGGAGGAGGCCCATACCTACAACGTGCAGACGGCGCCCAAGGGGGAAGCCTATTCTTGTTCCCTATCCATCAAGGACGGCACGGTGCGCGCCATCTCGTTGATGCTGCCGGGACTTCCGAGCATACAGCTTGGGGAAAACCCCATCGGGATTGAAATTGACGTATATGAAAAAGTGGAAGCGCGCCGCAAAGCCCAAAATGCCGATTGCGAAAAGCTCATCAGCGCAATCTGGGACGCGCTCTTGGCACCGGATGTGCTGCCAGCGTCCTTTAAGCTTAGGTGCACGCAGCTGACCCTCCAGGCCAAGCCGGAGCCTGCGGACGATAGCTGGGATAATGCGGTTTTCTCCGTATATCAAACCGAAGCCGGGGACAGGGTGCTGTCCCTCTCCCTCTCGTGAACAATCCTACAATCGATTATAAAAGCCCCCGGGGAAGCCGGTTATGCAATCCCAGGCCGGTGGTTTTGGCGGCGCTGGGGCTTTGCCTTGGGATTTACCTCAGCCGCGCCACCAATCAGCCGATGCTGGGTCTTGTGATGCTGCTTGGCACACTAGGGCTGCTGCTGCTAAAATGCCGGTGGTTTGCGCTTTTTACCCTGTGCGCGGCGCTGGGCCTGTTTCGGGCGCTGTTGGCGGTGCCCGGTCCCGTGGCAACAGGGACTGGTACGCTAACAGGGCGGGTTTGCGAGCAGCCCCAATGGGGCCGCGATGGCCACGTCCTGACCCTCAACAACGCCTCCATCGGCGGCGTTTCCCTGCCAGGGCGGGTGGTGCTGGCGATTGGCGATTACGGCCTTTCCCCAGCCTATGGCCAAATCGTGGAGGCCACAGCACAAATCCGCCCGTCACAGCCCGCCAAACGACCAGGCGGGTATGACGAGCAGGTCTACGACTGGAGCCGTGGCATCGCAGCCCGGGCCAAGGCCGATACCGCCACGCTGTTTGCCGGAAGAACGGACGCGTATGGCGGGCTTCTCTCCCTTCGGGAAACACTAGAGGATAATTTAGCCGCGCTGTACGGCCCCCGCCTTGGCCCCCTGGCCACCGGCATGCTTCTCGGGGATAAATCCCAGCTGGACAGCGACCTCTTGGGCCGCTTTCAAGGCGCGGGACTGTCCCATCTGCTGGCCGTGTCCGGCCTGCATGTGTCCTTGCTGTGCGCCGCGCTGCTGTGGGCGTTAAAGCGGGCGCCAATCCGGGTGCGCATCGGCATCGCCGCCGGGTTCCTGCTGCTGTACTGCGCCATGTGCGCCTTCTCGGCGTCTGCGGTGCGGGCTGCGCTGATGACACTCAGCATGCTGTCCGGACAGGCTCTTCGCCGCCGCCCCGACAGCCTGAGCGCCCTTTCGTTCAGCGCGGTGCTGCTGCTTTTGATCAATCCATTTTTCCTGTTTACCGCCGGGTTTCTACTGTCCTACACGGCAGTCATCGGCATCCTGCTGGTAACGCCTGTGCTCTCGACCCTGCTTAAGCCCCTTCCCCCGGCGATAAGCACAGGGCTTGCAACCACCCTGGGCGCGCAGCTGGGTTCGCTGCCGGTAACCGCCGCCTGCTTTGGGGAATTTCCCATAGCGGGTTTTGTCACAAACCTGGTGGCAGTCCCGCTGTCGGGTCTTGCGCTGATCCCTTCGCTTCTTGCCGCAATATGCTATGGATTTGTGCCGGGGCTGGCAAAACTATTTGGGATTGTAGGCGAAGGCGCACTCCTGCTGATGAGTGGGGCGGCTGGTTTTACCGCCGCCCGGTTTCCCTTTGTTTCCATCCCCGGGCCATCCCTGTTTGCGGGACTGCTCTACTTCCTCAGCTTCACCTTTTTCTCAAGGTTTTGCCTTTTGGGCGCGCGAAGCCGGGGACAGCTGGGCGGGCTGTGCCTCGCGCTCTGTGCTGTCCTGTGGGCCCTTGGGAAATAAGTCATAAATTATGCAGATTGTTACAGAACCATTGCATGTCTCATACAAAAGGATTATACTATGAACAAGATGGTGGGGGGATTATGTTATGAAAAAAGTGAAAGTTACTGTCAGTATTGCCGATCAACTCATCACCCTTTGCGGAACTGAGGATGAAGGGTACATCGAAGGGGTCGCAGCTTACGTGGATACAAAAATGCGAGAGCTGCAGCGCACAAACCCCGCCTTGTCCACCAGCGCCTGCGTGATGCTGGCCGCTGTCAATATCACGGACGAGCTGTTTAAGCTGCGGCAACAGTATGCTGAGCTTGACCAGCGGATTTCAGAGCTCGCGCCAGAGGTTGAGGGCGCTGTCGGCGGCCATCTCCGTGCCCACGCCGCCGATCAAGCCCCCGCGCACCCGCGCGGCAAAGGCCCCTGTGAAGCGTCCCTTTGAAGAGGTGAAAGCATAACATAACGATTGCAATATGTCAAAAAACCACCGCCGCTGCCCAGCGGCGATGGTTTTTTGTACTACCCGATCCTCTAACCCATCGCCGGCGCAAACTCCATCCTATCTAAAATATCCCTCTGCACGTCGATGCCCGGATACACTTCCTTCAACCGCAAGCCTTCCTCGCACAGCTCGAACACACACCGCTCCGTCACGTACAGCACCCGGCGGCCGGATTTCAAGGCTTGTTCGGCGCTAAAGCTGATGCTGCCGATCTTTTTCTTGAACTTGGGCAGCGTGCCTTCGCTGACGATCTCCACGCTCCCGTCCGGCTTCAACGCGGTTTTCAATCCCTTGGCGTTGAATGTCAGGCAGAATACTACCGCCTTTGTGCCGGCTGTGATGTTGGCAAACCCGCCGATGCCCGTATACCCGTTTGGCAGGCGGTGAGCGTTGACATTCCCCTTCTCGTCCACCTCCAGGCCGCCCATAAAGCAGATATCCAGCCCGCCTCCATCATAAAAATCAAACTGCGGGGCCATATCGCAGATCATGTCCGCGCCGATGGTGGCGCCAAACGCCACGCCGGGGGCGGGCAGCCCGCCGACGCCGCCGGCCTCCACCGTCAACGTAATATCCTTCAAAATCCCCATCTTTGAGGCATAATCCGCCACCATTTCCGGAAGGCCAATGCCGATGTTCACCACGTTTCCGGCTGCCAATTCCTTCGCGCCCCGGCTGCCAATGATCCCGGGGGACGCGTCCCCAACGGGCCGTTTTTTAGGATTGTCCTTCGACAGGCGCGCCATCCAGTAATCCATGTGCGCCGGCGGAACGTGAATGTCCCCGGACAGGGTCTGATCCACCGCCAGCATCTCCTCCCGCTCGTCCACCACCACCGCGTCCACCAATATTCCTGGCACAACGATGCTCCGGGGACGGGAAAAGAAGTGGCTGACCCTGCCCACCTGGACGATCACCTTGCCGCCGTTTGCCTTTGTCAGTTGGGCCAGGGAAAGAGCGTCTACCGTCACAAACTCCCCTTCGAAGGAAATATTGCCGTTTGCATCCACCGTAGTGCCCTTCAAAAACGCCACGTCCGGCTTTGGAAGCGTGTAATGGAGGTACTCCTCGCCATCGACTTCCATCACCCGCACCAACTCCTCTTTGGAGATATCGTTCAGCCCGGGGCCTTCCTTGCGTGGATCCACATAGATACCAAGGCCTACCTTGCTCAGATACCCCTTATGCCCGCCAGCCATGGCGCGAATGGTATGGGACATCACCCCGAGAGGCAGGTTATACGCCTCAATTGCACCATTGAGGGCCATCCGCGTGGTCACCGGCATGCTGGCATAATGCCCGGCGATCACCCGGCGCACCGCACCCGCAGCTACGTACGGCTCCGCGAATTTCGCCGCGTCCCAGCCGCCAAACCCTGCCGCGCACAGGATTGTCAGGTTCCGGGGACTGCCGGTAGCCGCAAACCGCTCGTACACCGCACGATGCAGCGTTTCCGGGTTTGACAGGGCAAGAAAGGAGTTGACGGCAATCACCGCGCCGTCCGGAATCTGACGGATGGCATCTTCCTTGGACATGATACGAAACATACATAAGCCTCCCTGTTTTTATTTTTAGCACGCCCCCGTTTCTCAGGCTCCATGCATGCTTCGTACCCGGAGCATGCAAACTATACAGGAAAGGAGGCGAATGCCTGATGGACCGATACCATTGCGTAACGCCGGATATCTCCAGCACCGCCAGCAGTCACGAATGCACGGGGCTGATGCCCCGCCCGCCGATAACACAAGCGGAATACGAGGCATATCAGGAGTTGTACGGGATGGAAATCCCCAAAAGGGAGTAACCGCCTTTTCGGTGCGGGGAGCCTTTGCTTCCCGCATCATTTTGTTCGGGCAATAGAGCGTTCATGAGGATGCTGAGTTCCGCCTCGGTACGGGCTGCCACGTCGTATGCGCCGTCGTGCAGGCACCAGTCCACCAGGTTGCCGCGCACGTATTTAATAAGCATTTCGGAAATGACCCCTGAGTCCAGCGCCTTCGTAAGGGCGCCCGCCTGCTGCGCCCGCCTGACATGTTTGTTTACGCTCTGGTAATAGGCCCGCTTCGGGCTGACGGCGCTTCTGTTTTGGTTTTGCAACAGCGCCCTGTAGTACTGGGTGATGACGGAGTACCCGATCCCGGCTGTAAAAGCGGTTTGATCCACCAGCACCGCCCGCACCGCGTCAACCGGAAGCATCTCATCGTACTTTTTCGCGGCGGCGTCCTCGTCCAATGTATTGTCGAAATTCAAAAAGGCCTCGTTCATCAGCGCGTCCTTGCTGGGATAATGATGGTAAAACGCGCCAATTGACACCCCCGCTTCTTTGCAGATATCCCGGATGGAGGTAGCCGCAAAGCCCTTTTGCAGCGCGATGCGCACGGAGGCCTCCAGTATGTTTTTCTTCGAAGCTTCTGATTTTTGATACTGCTTATTCACATTGCTCACATTGCTTCTCCTTAATTAAGTAGGCTTATTATACCATAATTGCGAAGCATTATGGTATAATCTCGCATCCGCGTTTCAGGCAAGCCTGAAATATCGCGGGCGAATATAATAAGATGTATAATAGCCGTTTTGCGGGCGAATATAATAAGATATATAATAGCCGTTTTGCGGCTATTATATCACAGTTTATTCCCCTTCATAATATTTTGATAAATTGTTGACAACAACCCAAAAACTTGCTACATTTAAAACAGAACATAGTTCGGTATTTATCTCTCGTTGGGGCGCACCGTCATATTTATTATACGCAAAACAAATCAATATAGCAAAGGAGTAGGGTTATGAATCCAAAGTATGAACCGCTGTTTACGCCATGGAAAATAGGCAACGTGGAGGTCAAAAACCGCATTGTCCTTTGCCCCATGGGCGGCACATCCCTGTTTGGCTGGATGGAACCCAACCATTTTGACAAGGAGGCCGCGAATTTCTTTCTGGAGCGCGCGAAGAACAACGTCGGGCTGATCATCCCCGGCATCGCGCCAATCAAGGACACCATCGGCGGCCGCTGGCTGTGGAAAAACAAAAAGATGTTTGAGGAACTCGCGCCCTTTATGGACGAAATCCATAAAACCGGCGCAAAGCTGTTCGTGCAGATCACTGCCGGAATGGGCCGGTCATGGGCAATTACCGACCATCTGGTCATGCTCCATAACAACCCCATTCTCCGGGCGATCAGCAAGCCCATACTGGACGTGACATACCAGTCCGCCAGCCCAAGCGAATTGCCGTCCCGCTGGTCCGACAAGGTGACCTGCCGGGCAATCACCCTCCAGGAAATCCAGGATATCATCGACGGCTACGCCAAAACCGCCAAGCTGTGCATGGACGCAGGGGTTGACGGGGTGGAAGTCCATGCCGTGCACGAAGGGTATCTGCTGGACCAGTTCTCCATGGAATACACCAACAAACGCACCGACAAATACGGCGGCTCTTTTGAAAACCGGTACCGCTTCGCTGTGGAGATTGTGGCTGCCATCAAGGCCGCCTGCGGCAAGGATTTCCCTGTGTCCGTGCGCTATTCCGTGCTGTCAAAGGTCAAGGATTTCCGGGTGGGCGCGGTGCCCGGTGAGGAATACATTGAGATCGGCCGGGACATGGCGGAAAGCGAGCGGGCGGCAAAATACCTGCAGGACGCGGGCTATGACATGCTCAACGCCGACAACGGCACCTACGATTCGTGGTACTGGGCGCATCCGCCCATGTATATGCCACAGAACTGCAATCTCGACGACGTGGCCCATATTAAAAAGTTCGTAGACATCCCCGTGGTCTGCGCCGGGCGCATGGAGCCCGATGTGGGGGCCGAGGCCGTGAAGGAAGGCCGCATCGACGGCGTGGGCATCGCCCGGCAATTCCTCGCGGACGGGGAGTGGATCACAAAGCTCATCGAAGACCGGCTGGAAGACATCCGTCCCTGCATCTGCTGCCACAACGCCTGCTTCAACATGACCCATTATAAGGGCATAGCAAACGGCCAGTCCATCCATGACGCGTCCCACATCGCCCGCTGCGCCCTGGATCCGAGAACCATGCAGACCAAGAAATACCATATCACCCCTGCGGCAACAAAGAAAAAGATCGCGGTCATCGGCGGCGGCATCGGCGGCATGGAAACAGCACTGGTGGCTGCCAAGCGGGGGCATACCGTCACCATCTATGAAAAGAGCGGCCAGCTGGGAGGCGTGTTCAACGCCGCCGCCACCCCTTCCTTTAAGGAAAAGGATCGGGCGCTGATCGCCTGGTATCAGCGGGAAATTCAGAAATACCCCGAAATCGAAGTGAAGCTGAACACAGAGGTCAAGGATTTTAGCTCCCTCGGCGCCGACAAGGTGGTGGTCGCCACAGGCGCTGTGGCCAACAGGCTGCCCGTAAAGGGTGCGGAGCTTGGCATTGAGGCGATTGAATACCTGCTTGGGGAAAAACCCGTGGGCGAGAACGTCATCGTCATCGGCGGCGGCCTTACGGGCTGCGAAATCGCGTATGAGCTGTATCTCCAGGGGAAAAAGCCCACGATTGTGGAGATGAAAAACGACCTCATTGCGGTCACAGGCGTGTGCCTAGCCAACGCCAGCTATCTTCGGGATTTCTTCGCGGCCAACAAGGTGCCCGTGTATCTTGAAACGAAGCTGCAGGAAGTGCTTCCGGACGGGGTAATGGTGGTGGATAAGGACGGCCGCTCCTTCAAGCTCGAAGGGGACAGCGTCATCCTGTCCGTGGGCTATCAGCCAGCGCCCCTCACCGCTGGCCGTGCGAAGCTCGTCGGCGACGCGAACAAGGTAGGCAACCTTCGGACTGTCATCTGGAACGCCTGGGATGTGGCGATGAAGCTATAAGCTGAATATCGGGAAAGAAAGGAGCTTTTATGGCAATGCAACTTACCGCGGAACAACAACGCATATTGGACGGCGGACAGGGCGAGGTATACGCGAAGATCATGAAAACCCTCGTGATGTATGGCGAAGCGTTTCATGCCACGAAGATGGTGCCTGTCACCAGCGAAAGAGGGCATCTGGTCACCAGCTTCGGGCTGGGGGTCATGAAGCCGGTATACGCCCTCATGGATCAGCTCATCGAGGCTGGGGCAATTTCAAAGCAGGCCTTTAGCGTGGATCCCCGGCCTCTGGACAAAAACGTGCCCTCCAGCCTGCTGCAAAACATATTCTTCAAGGTGATGTACTCAAAGCAGGACGATTACGACGCGCAGCTCAAAAAGCTTGGCATAATGAGCGACGACGCCTATACCTGCACCTGCTATATGGACGAGGTGGGAAACAAGCCGAAAAAGGGGGATGTGCTAAGCTGGGCGGAAAGCAGCGCCGTGGTGTACGCCAACAGCGTGCTGGGCGCCCGGTGCAACCGAAACTCCGGCATACTGGAGATGTTCGGCAGCATCGTGGGCTGTGTGCCCTATTTTGGGCTTTTGACCGACGAAGGGCGCAAGGCCACCTGGATCGTTGAGGTCAAAACCACGGTGAAGCCGGAGGCCCAGGTGCTGGGCAGCGCCATCGGCATGAAGGTGATGGAGGATGTCCCCTACATCAAAGGCCTGGACGCCTGGATCGGCCAGGAGCTCAGTCAGGACACCCGGGACTATTTGAAGGACATGGGCGCCGCAACCGCCAGCAACGGCGCGGTGGGGCTTTATCACATCGAAAACCTCACACCGGAGGCGAAAGAGCAAGGCGACGCGCTGATCGCCGAAAACGCCAAAGTGTATGTCATCGACGATGCGGAGCTCGACCGGGTGAAGGCCTCCTATCCCTGCATCTGGAAGGATCCGCAAACCGCGCCCAAGCTTTGCTTTGTGGGCTGCCCGCACCTGTCCGTACAGCAGCTTCATGGCTGGACAGAGCGGCTGATGGCAGCGCTTTCGGCCCAAGGCAAAACGAAGGTGGCCATCCCCACGGTGTTTACCGCTGCCCCCGGGGTGCTGAAGGAATTTGAAGGGACACAGGATGCTATGAGGCTTAAAAACGCCGGGGTGGTGGTCAGCTACATCTGCCCGCTGATGTACATGAACAATCCCCTGTGCGGGAAGATGCCCGTCATCACCAATTCCAACAAGCTGCGCACGTACACCAGCGCCCGGTACTTTACGGACGCGGAGATATTGGCGAAAATTTCCGGGGAGGTGGGATAATATGAAGCAATTTCAGGGACGCGTGGTGGTATCCGGCACCGCGAAGGCGGAGGCGCTGGTTTCCCGGGGCGGTTTTAACACATTGGCCAGCTTTCAAAAGAGCCTGATGTTCGGGGATAAAAACGCCACCTGTTCGGACCAAAACAATCCGGACCTGTTTGGCAAAGCCATGCACGGCAAGGCCCTGTGCCTGCCCCAGACAATCGGCTCCACAACAGGGGGCATGGTGCTCTACTGCGCCGCGGCGCTCTCGAAGGAACCCGCTTGCCTGTTGTTCAGCAAGCCCATCGATTCTCTGGCGGCTGCCGGGGTGATATTGGCGGATGTGTGGACGGACTCCTCCATGCCCACTGTGGATAGCCTGGGGGAGGAGTTTTTAGAGGCCGTTGAAACCGGTATGACCGTCACAATCGGCGAAAATGGATTGGTGACGGTGGAGTAAACATTCAAAAAAAGAGCCCCGGATTTTAGACCGAGGCTCATAAGGAAGATTTTAGCAGAACCGGCGTGGCGAAAGTCACGCCGGTTCGAATATTCATTTATTTATTATAAACTCCGATACTGCCTTTTCTATTTCTTTTGAATGACCCACCATCAAATGGCCACCTGTTTCAAATGAGATAAATCTATACTTCGGGAAACGGCTGAGTGCATGTATGGCGTCCTCATAGCTGACCAATTTATCATCTTTCGCATGTAAAATAAGAGCAGGCGCTTGCAAGGATTCAATTTGATAGTGATCGAAATTTCTTGCCATATCGGGATTGGTAACAGAGGCATCCAATATTACACCATCTTTTCTATCGCCGATAGGGAGCATGCTGTATATTGTAGAAGGCTCCATTCCCATAATCGGTTCAAATAATGGACTGATTAAAAACATTGCAAAGTCATTGCACAAGATGGCAGGCGGGCCCGCATATTCAGCATATTTCTCTGGCTTTTGTGTAAAGGGCATTGCAGAGCAAAACAATATCAGTCCTTTTACCCGTTCAGGATAGTCTAACGCAAATCGTATTGCCACACTTCCGCCTGCCGATGTTGCCAACAAATAGACCTTCGCTATTCCCAATCGATCTAACAATTCAACATACGCATTCGTTTGCTCAGCAGGTGTACCCTTTCCTAAAATATCGCTTCCCAAATATCCAAACCTCGAAGGAGCAATTATTCTATAATCAGAACTAAAACCCTTGCAAGTATCATAAGCTTGGTCATAACCTCCAAAAATACCGTGTACTGACAGGATCGCTTCGCCTGCTCCTTTGTCCACATATGTCATATCCCCATAACTTAAAGTCACCGTTTCGGCTTCATAAGCGGCAAGTCTTTCTCTGCTTTGATTAACCGCAATATGACATCTTATTCCTTGTGCCGATAAAAATATCGATACAGCGACAAGAATGCTGCCAATGATATATACCCACATACGCTTATACCAACGCTTTCCAACAGATTTTTTCATTCATTTCCCTCAAGCATCGTGTCAATCAGCAGGCCGAGAAGCTTATCGCGCTGCTCCTTCGCATTCATGTCATAGCCAAAAAGCGCAACGCTTTGATCCCTTCTCAAAAACAGCGCTTGCATTGCCGACGTTAAAGCAAATGCCAATACAAAACGCTCTTTCTCTGAGATGACCAGGTTACCCAATGTTTTGCTCATTCCCATCGCAGATTTTATAGTGTTGTCATCCCTTTTGGGATTTTTGTGGTCGGATAGAATAGAAATCCTTGATACAGCGGGATTATCCATAAGAAAATCAAGCACCAGGCTTGCTGTGTGTTTCAACCTTGCCGCCGGCGT
The DNA here is from genome assembly GCA_964411275.1 of uncultured Oscillospiraceae bacterium. Classification (GTDB taxonomy): domain Bacteria; phylum Bacillota; class Clostridia; order Christensenellales; family CAG-138; genus CAYPKG01. Next base: position 49,622 of record CAYPKG010000007.1, read on the forward strand.
AAGCTCCGGCACGGAAGGAGCAAAGGCAGCGATGACTTTTTCAATCATCCGCTCAACACAAATGTCAATCAGATGATCCTTTGTTTGGAAATGGTAATTGATTAAACCTGTTCCCACGTCAGCTTTTTCAGCAATCCCACGGGTGTTAATATCAGCGACATCGCCCTCGCTTTGTGTGATAATGTCTATTGTTGCAAGTATGATTTTTTCTTTTACTTCTTCTGATTTTTTCATAAGCCCTCCATAATTGAACGCTGTTCAGAACTATGTTCAATTATGGAGTATTACATTTCTTTTGTCAACCATTTTTCTATTAATTTATCACTTTGCAAAGCAAATACCGATTGTCACTGCCTTTTTCCGGGGTTCTTTTTTATCCCTTGACAAGTGCCGGAGCGCCTGCTATTATATCTGTAGCCGTTATATCGGTCAACGATATAACGGTAGCCGTTAATAAGGAGGGTACTTATGGGAGAAAGCACACAAGCGCCGGCATTGACGGAGGCGGTATACTACATACTGCTGTCCCTGTACGAGCCGTTACACGGGTACGGGATCATACAAAATGCCAAGAAAATGAGCAATGAAAGGGTGCAGCTGGCGGCAGGCACGCTGTACGGGGCAATCAACACCCTTTTAGAGCGGCAATGGATCAGGGCCCTGCCTGGGGAAAGCAACTCCCGGAAAAAGGAGTATGTGATCACAGACCGGGGAAATCTGGCCGTAGAACAGGAAATCACCCGCTTAAGGGAGCTTTTGCATAACGGGGAACAGGTAATAGGAGGGATGATACTATGAAATTTACCGCCCATAAGCTATTTTTTGCATGGGATTATGATAAAGAAGAAAACTGGCTCAATGAAATGGCCGCCAAGGGCATGCACCTGACGGGGGTGGGCCTTTGCAAGTATGTGTTCGAGGAAGGGGAGCCCGGCGCTTACCAATATCACCTTGAATGGCTCAAGAACTGGCCTGCTCATCCGGAAAGCATTTCCTATATCCGGTTTTTAGAGAATATGGGAGTGGAGCACGTAGGCTGCTTCAAAAAGTGGCTTTACCTGCGCCAGCGGACGCATTCGGACATCCCCTTCGCGCCCCAGCTGGATGAACAGATTTCCCACCTCAAGCGGCTGCTCTGTCTCATTGCCGTACTGGTTCCGGTGCTATTATTCGGCACATTTTCCCTGTATACATCCTTTCGCCTGTCCAGAGGGGCGGTCATGGCGTTTCCCGCGATCATGGCGTTGTTTTATGTGTGCCTCTGGGCGTGTATCGCCTACGGCGCTGTTAAGCTGGTACGGGCGTACCGGCGGCTGAAGAAGGAACGGGCGGTCCGGGAGTAAGGCGGCGGGGCCTGTATTTTCAAAAAAGCGGTGCCGTAGCAGTAACAAGCTACGGCACCACATGTATCGCCGATCCCTATGCCAATCCGTCCTTAAACCTGCATATCATCTCATTGGTCAAAGCAAAATCCTCATACCGGACATCGATGTCCCCACGGTGCACCCATTCGGCCACGGCAAGCTCGCCGTCGTCCATGGTAATGGTGTCGTCCCCGTCCACATCGCAAAAATACCCCATCAGCAGCGTATCGGTCATGGCCCAGGGCTGGCTTTTATAATAGGTGATGTTTTTGACATGCACCCCCGCCTCCTCCAGCACCTCCCGGCTGACGGTCTCCTCCACCGTCTCACCGATCTCCGTAAACCCTGCGATGAGGGCGTAATTCGAATGCTCCCGGCCCGCATACTTGGTTAAAAGCAGCTTGTCCCCATTCCGGACCCCCACGATCACCGCAGGGTTAATCCGGGGATACACCATCTGTTCGCACTTTGGGCAGCGCAGCATCCGCTCGTCATGATCCCGCTCCATTTGCGCCCCGCAGCGGCCGCAAAAGCCGTTAGACCGGTACCAGTCGATCAGCTGCAGCGCGGTCAGCCCCGCAAAGGAGGCATGCTTGGGCGAAATGCCGCGAAAGCCCCGCCGGTTTTTTGAGGCGTAGCCGGGAAGCGAAACAGTCTGATCCGTAGAAAGCCAGAAAACCGGCTGATCATCCAGGGAAAACAGATAAATAGCCTCGGCCTCTATATGGGATACCTGTGACAGTCTGGGAAATTGCGCCAAGCCGTCCTGGACATTCACCAGCAGGCCCCCCTCCTGGGCGATCATGACGATGCTGTCTAAATCCGGCGTGCTTTCCCGGTAAGCGTTGCAAAACACATGGGGTGCGATATCCTGTATCATTTAAGCTTGCCTTTCAATCCACTTCCTTAGGTATTGTTGTTTGTTCATTGGGTATTGTTGTTTGTCCAACGACCACATGAACCTTTCCCGTCAGGTCTTTGCGAAATACTTTTTGTATCATATAATCCGCCCAATATTCATGATAGGTGGTATGTCCCTTTTCCTTCATGTCCTTGGCTACGTCAAGGCCCACATACCTCCAGTGCCACGGCTCAAACCCAAAGCCTGTGACAGCGCTTTTGCCCTTGGGATAGCTCAATATAAATCCATATTGCCACCCATGCTCCATAAGCCAAGCATACTCTTTGGTTCTTTCGTATTGGTATTCGCCCAATGTGCGGTATGTCACATTCTTCTTGCGCAGGTCGAACGCGAGGCCTGTCTGATGCTCCGAATGTCCAGGCCAAGCATACCACAGGCTATTAGCGTCCCCGCGCTTGGTATTTCTGCGGTAACCCGATTGGATGTACAGCGTGAGCCCCTGGGCCTCCATATCCTTTGCCATTTTCAAAAACGCATCGTTGCAGTCCTCACGAAGCCGCTGGCCGCTTTTGGCGTATTTTCGATCCACAGAAACTAGATTTTCCGGCTTATACTTTTTAGGAAGCGCATAATGCTTGCTGACGAACACCGTAAGGCTATCCGGTGCCGGAACGGTGACGATGTTCGTATAGTTTTTCTCGTCCAGCTTCAGGTTGACAGCCCGCAATACTTCCTCATAGGCCAGGTTTGGCTTTTCGTTAACATAGGCGGCATATCTTTCGGCGTTCTCAGGCAATTCGTTTTGATAGAGCTCCGCCGCAAGCGCGTTCGTACAAAATAAAAGCAGCATCACCACAATCACCATCACAACCAGGCGTTTCATTTCTGTCCCCCATTTCTATCCTTCTCATGCCTTCTATATTCTATAGGAGGGACAGGTATAAATGCAAGGGCTCCCTTAAAATAGTTTGCCGCGAAAAAATCCACCGGCGCCGCTCATTGCTTTGCCGATGGACAGATGCATTATGTTCTTTTGTTGCCCCAGGGGTTTGCGCCCAACCCCCTTGTTATCTCTTTTCCTGATTACCGTTCTTCGCGGAAATAGGGCAGTCCCAGGCTATGGGGCGGCTGATTTTCCCGCCTGCGGCGCAGGGAAACCACAATCAGCACCACCACCGTGGCCACATAGGGCAGCATTTTGAACAGCTCGATGGAACTGCGGCTCAGCCCCGGGATGTAGAAATACAGCCAGGACAGCATGCCGAACAGGTACGCCCCCCAAATCCCCCGTTTGGGCTTCCAGCTGGAGAATATGACCAGCGCCACCGCAAGCCAGCCCAGGCGCTCGATCCCGCCGTCGCTGTCCCAGGTGCCCTTGGTGTAGTCCATCACGTAGTACAATCCGCCAAGGCCGGAAATGCCGGCGCCGATTGTGGTGGCCAGGTATTTGTATTTTGTGACGTTGATACCCGCGGCGTCTGCCGTGGCCGGGTTTTCGCCCACTGCCCGAAGGTTCAGGCCGATGCTGGTACGGGTCAAAAACCAGCCCACCACGATTGCCACGATGACTGCCGTATACGCCATAAAGCCATACGAGAAGAATATCTCTCCAACAGGCCCCAGGGCGTTTGCCAGGCCGGGGATGGGTGCGCGAAACGCCGCGCTGGTGGCCTGGACGTTGATCTGGCCCACGCCGCCCGCAAGCTTGTTGAGAGAGCCGCCAAAGAAGTTGGCAAGGCCGCCTGCGAATATGGTCAGCGTCAGGCCGGCCACGTTCTGGTTGGCCCGGAGGCTGGTGGTGAGAATGCTGAATATCAGGCCGCCCAGCATGGACGCCAGGAACGCGCAAACCACAGCGATGAGGATGCACAGCGCCGGAACCGGGTTCGGGTTGTTCAACTCATAATAGAACACGCTGATCAGCCCCGCGATGCCCCCCATGTACATGATGCCGGGGACGCCCAAATTGAGGTTGCCGGACTTTTCCGTCAATATCTCCCCCGTGGCGCCGAACAGAATAACCGTCCCGAACACCACAGCGGCTTGGAGTAAGGCGATAAGCTGTGTCATTTGGATACCTCCTTGCGGCCCGCGCCGCGGAATTTCACCTGATAATTGATGAAGAACTCGCTGCCCAGTATAAAGAAGAGTATGATGCCCGTGAGCATGCTGGACACATAGTCATTCAGGTGGTACCGGGACGCGATCTCAATCGCGCCCTTTTCCATGAACACGATGAGCAGGGAGAATAAGATCATCACGAATGAATTGAATTTCGCGAGCCAGGCCACGATGATGGCGGTAAAGCCCCGGCCTCCGGCTGTGTTGGTGGAGATCGTGTGGCTTGCGCCGGATACGGCGATAAAGCCCGCCAGGCCGCAAATGGCGCCGGAAATCACCATGGTGCGCACCACCACCTTCTTTACGTCGATGGCGGCGTACCGGGCGGTGTTTTCGCTTTCGCCCACCACCGCGATTTCAAAGCCCTGCTTGGAATAGGTGAGATACCCGTACATACATACCGCCACCGCCAGCACGATAATGACGTTTAGCGTGTACTGCTGCCCAAACAGCGTGGGGAACCAACCCGCGTGGGTGATGTTGTTGATGACGCCCACGGTATTGGAGCCGTATGGTTTTTCCCATTGGGCCACGAAAAACGCCGTGAGCTGTATGGCGATATAGTTCATCATCAATGTGAATAATGTTTCGTTGGTGTTCCACTTCGCCTTGAACAGCCCGGGCACAAACCCCCACAGGCCGCCCGCCACGATAGAGCACACCGCCATGATGGGAATGAGCAGGGCAGTGGGAACCGTTTTCCCAAGATAGATCATGCAGGCCGCCGCCACGATGCCGCCGGCAAGCACCTGGCCCTCCGCGCCCACGTTCCAGAACCGCATCCGAAACGCCGGCGATAGTCCCAGCGCGATACATAAAAGCATCATGGTATCCCGGATGGTGACCCAGGTGCGCTTCTCCGTGCCGAACGCGCCCTCAAACATGGCGCCGTACACCTTTAAGGGGTTGAGCTTCACGATAATATAGATCACGATGGCGCAGACCACCAGGGACGCCGCCAGTGCGATGCCGCGAACGCTCCAGCTTTTCCAGGTGGGCAGCAGCCCCCGCTTGGAAATGCGGATGAGGGGTTCCCTGCTTTCACGCTTGCGTTTCATGCCTGTGCCACCTCCTTCATTTCAGCCTTCAAATGGGTCATCATCAGGCCCACATCCTCTTTCTTGGCCGCCCGCCCGTCCACAATGCCGCTGACACGTCCGTCACACAGCACCAGAATGCGGTCGCACAGCTCCAGCAACACGTCCAAATCCTCGCCCACATACAGCACCGCCGCGCCCTTGGCCTTTTGCTCGTTCAGCAGGCGGTATATCGTATAGGAGGTGTTGATGTCCAGCCCGCGCACGGCGTACGCCGTCATCAAGAGGCTTGGCTGCGCCGCGATCTCCCGGCCCACCAGCATCTTCTGTACATTTCCGCCGGACAGGCGGCGGATGGGTATGGTGAGGTTGGGGGTGACCACCTCGAGATCCTCCACGATCCTTTGCGCCAGCGCTCTGGGCGCTTTCCGGTCGGCAAACACGGAATTGCCGTTTTTATAGCTGCGAAGCATCACGTTATCCGCAAGATCCATGCTGCCCACAAGCCCCATGCCGAAACGGTCCTCCGGGACGAACGCAAGGCCCACGCCCAGCTTGAAAATATCCAGGGGGTTCTTGCCCCGAAGTTCGGTCTCCGGGCCCTCGGGAGGGATAAAGCGGATGCTGCTTTCAGGCTCCATCCTCTGCAGCCCCGCGATGGCCTCCAAAAGCTCTTTTTGGCCGCTGCCGGTGATGCCCGCGATGCCCAATATCTCCCCGCCATAGGCGGTGAAGGAAATGTCGTTGAGTCGGGCGACGCCGTCGCTGTCGATGACGGACAGATGCTCCACCACCAGCCGCTCCTTCTGGTTTTCGCAGACAGGGCGGTCGATATTAAGAAGAACCGAGCGGCCCACCATCATGTCGGTGAGCTGCTGGGGGGTGGTGTCCTTTGTCTGAATATCGCCGATGTACTCGCCCCGGCGCAACACCGCGACCCGGTCGGAAATCTCCATCACCTCGTGGAGCTTATGGGTGATGATGATGATGGATTTCCCGTCGTCCTTCATGTTGCGCATGACGGCGAAGAGCTTATCCGTCTCCTGGGGAGTCAAAACCGCCGTGGGCTCATCCAATATCAGTATTTCCGCGCCCCGGTACAGCACCTTGACGATTTCAAGGGTCTGTTTTTCAGAGACGGACATGTCGTACACCTTTTTATCCGGCTCCACAACAAAACCATACCGGTCGCAAATCTCCTTGACCTTGCCGTGCACGCCTTTGAGGTCAACAAGCCTGCTCTCGTTTAAGCCCAATACGATATTCTCCGCTGCGGACAACACGTCCACCAGCTTGAAATGCTGGTGAATCATGCCAATCCCCAGGTCGAACGCGTCCTTGGGGGAGCGTATGGTTACTTTTTGTCCGTTCACATAGATTTGTCCGTTGTCCGGGAGATAGATACCGGACAGCATGTTCATAAGCGTGGTTTTGCCGCTTCCATTTTCGCCCAGCAGGGATAAAATCTCCCCCCCGTTGATATCAAGGCTAATATTGCTGTTGGCAACTACCTCGCCAAATGTCTTGGTGATGTCCACCATCTGAATGACTTTTTGGCTATCCAAAGCTTTGTCCTTTCTGTGCCGTCTCCGGCGAAAAAATATGTGCCATCGCGATGCACCGGTACAGCTGTGAGAAAGGCGAGCCAGCCGCACCTGCCGAAGCCGAATTTAGATAAAAAAAATACCATGAGTTCGATTTGAAATAAGAGAAGCAGTTTTTAGGCTGCTTCTCTTATTCGGGACAATGTTAGCCGACGTTGAGCTCGGTGATGCCGTCGATGCGCAGGCCGAAGTATGGCGCGGAGCGCAGCGTGGACTCTACAAAGATACCGTCAACGATGGCTTCGCCGGTATCGTTCACGAAATCGCCGTCGGTATCAAGAGCGGTATACGTGGTGACGGTTTCGCCGGCCACGGTGTAGTTCTTGGTATCGAATATCTTGAGCGATCCGTCCTTGATGGAAGCGATGACTTCGTTTACCTTCTCCTCTGTGCCGGGGGCGCAGCTTTCGCCCAGCTTGGAGATCATGACCGCGTCGTTGGCATAGCCCAGCGCCAGGTCGACGGGGATGGTCTCGCCCTTTAGGAACGCGTCCATCATCGGGGTATACAGGGCGCCCCAGTTGTTTTGGGAGGAGGTCAGCGCGGCCGTGGGGGCGACGCTCAGCATGTCGATGTTGTAACCCACGCTGTACACGACTTTGCCGCTATCCAGGGCAGCCTGAACCGCGCTGGGAGCGCCGGTAGAGTCGGCATGCTGGCCGATGATCACACAGCCCTTGGCCATCAAAGCGTTGGCAGCTTCGCCTTCGGAGGTGGGATCATACCAGGAGTTGGTGTACTGCACGTCCATGTACGCTTCGGGCACGATGGACCGGATGCCCAGGAAGAACGCGGTGTAGCCGGAGACCACTTCCGCATAGGGGTACGCGCCAACGTAGCCGATATGGGGATCGGTGACGGTGCCCGCGTCCATGAGCTCCTTCAATTTCATGCCCGCCACAACGCCGGACACGTAACGGGACTCATAGGTGTAGGGGAACATGTTGGCAACATTGGTAAGGCCGCTGAGGGCAGCCGTGTCGCCGGTGCAGGGGACGAAGAATACGTCCGGATACTCCGCCGCAGCCTGCATCATGTAGGACTGATGGCCATAGCTGACGGAGAAGATGATCGCGCAGCCCTGCTCCGCCAGGTCAACGGCGGTATCGTAGCAGACTTCGCTTTCAGGGATGTTGTACTTGAAAATCAGCTGCTCGTCGGACAGGCCCAGCGCGTCGCGAGCGGCCCAGACGCCCTCGATATGGGCCATATCATAGCCGGAGTTCTCGTCGTGAATGAGGATGACGCCGATTTTGACGGCATCAGCGGGCGCGGGCTCCTCGCCAGCGGGTTCGGGATCCTGAGCCACAGGGGCCGTTTCTTCGGGCGCCGGAGCAGGATCCTCGGGCGTCTGCGTTGAAGGTTGCGCACAGGCTGCTAAAGACAGAACCATCATGAGCGCCAAAAGCAATGCGAACAGTTTCTTCATATTTGTTCCTCCTCTTTTTTTTGTTGCGTATTGAGTCGTCCGAATTACGGACGTGGCAACCGTTTTATATAGATCCGCCGTGAAACAACATAAATAATTATATACTCATTTCATCAGCCTGTAAAGAAAAACTCCGAACCTCAATTGTCAGTTATCTATATCCAATTGTTCACATCTATCCGAATAATTTTCTATTTTAACCAAAATATAACGTCGTATTTTCGAACATTCAAGGGGTAATTTCCCAAATTCTTACTTATTTTCCGGACGGCAGCCGTCAGTAACTTCTTGAGACTAGCCAGGAAAAACCGCCGTCTTTATCCGCCGATCCGCCCGCTTTTTTCCAGGGCATGGATATTCGGCTCGCACAGAAATGGTTCCCCCGCGGCTTTCATGGCATTATTTACATCCTTCAAACCAGAGCCTGTGCAGATGGCGGTAACCGTCTCGTCAGGCCGGATCATGCCCGTTTCCACCGCTTTTTTCACCCCTGCCGCGGCAGTCACCCCCGCAGGCTCTCCAAACACGCCTTCTGTGCGGCCCAGCAGGCGCATGGCGGCATAAATTTCCTCGTCGCTGACAGCTGCCCACGCGCCGGAGGAAGCGCTTACAGCCCGCAACGCCTTTTTCGGGTTTCTCGGCACGCCTACAGCGATGCTGTCCGCGATGGTGTTCTCTTTGGCGGCAACCAAATCCCGGCCTTCCCTCGCCGCGTCCACAAAGGGGCAGCACCCGGAGGATTGCACCCCCAGTATCTTTGGAATGCGCTCGATCATCCCCATCTCGTAGAGATCATTGAAGCCGTTGTACACGCCACCGATGGTGCAGCCATCTCCCACGGATACGGCCACCCAGTCGGTGGGCTGCCAGTTCATCTGCTCCGCAATCTCCAGGGCGACGGTCTTTTTCCCCTCAGTGAGGATGGGATTGATCCCGGCGTTGCGGTTGTAAAATCCCCATTTTTCAATGGCGTCCCGGGAAAGCTCGAATGTCTGCCGGTAATCCCCCCGGACGCTGATGACATTGGCGCCGAATATCAAAAGCTGGGCAACCTTCCCCTTGGGCGCGCGCTCCGGCACGAATATCACGGTTTTAACCCCCATCCGCGCGGCGTTGCCCGCCACGGAGGAGGCGGCGTTGCCGGTGGACGAGCAGGCGATTGTATCATAGCCAAGCTCCAGCGCCTTGGCTACCGCAACGGCGCTGGCCCGGTCTTTCAATGAGGCGGTGGGATTGAGCCCGTCGTCCTTGATGTAAAGGGCCTTGAGCCCCAGCTCATCCCCAAGGCGGTTGGATGAATACAGCGGCGTCCATCCCACCCGCAAAAACCGCGACAGCCCTTTTCCGGCAATGGGCATCAGCGCCCGATAGCGCCACATGCTGTTATCCCGGTCCTTCGCGAGGGTTTCCCGGTTCATTTGTTTTTTTACTTGCGCATAGTCGAATACGATGTCGAGGATGCCCTTTTCTCCACAGTAAGGGCAGGTCATCCGCTCCTGCTCGTAAGAGAATTCCGCGTTGCATACCGTACAGCGGTAGCCCGATATATTAGACATATTACACCTCTTATGATATGTATGAAAGAGATCGCTGTTCTGTTTCTACTATACTATAAAGCAAGCAGTTTGTACAGAAAAAATCATAAAAATATTCTTTACAGCTAAAAATATTTATGTTCCGGCGCGCCGGGCAGAGCATCACCAATATAGGAATAAAATAGCAATCAATATTTACCTTTTGCTTTCTTTTTTATTCCATTTTGCAAAACAATGTGGTTTTTGGATGTACCAAATGGGCGCGCCAGAATTTCGGCGCGCCCGTGTTATGAACATGGATTGATCATCCTGAGTTGAACAATCAAAGCGTAAACCCTCAAAAAAGCGCAGGCTGCCCAGCAGCGGCGGTTTTATGACATCAGATATTGAATTCCCGCCGGATGTGGGCGACAATTTCCTCGCCAATGCGGGTTTGCGCCTCTTTGGTAGAGCCGCCCACATGGGGGGTCATGCTCACCTTGGGGTGATGAATAAGCCGCTGGTTTAAGCAGGGCTCTTCCTGATACACGTCGATGCCCGCGCCGGAAAGCTTGCCGCTGTCAAGGGCATCGAGAAGCGCCTCCTCATCCACAAGGCTTCCCCGGGCGGTGTTGATGAGCACAGCGCCATCCTTCATCTTCCCGATAAAATCGCGGTTTACCAGCGGCGGACAGCCCTTTTGCGCCGGCATATGCAGCGACACATAATCCGCTTTTGCCAGGAGCGCGTCCATATCCCTATGAACGCAGGGTTCATGTTCCTTTTTGGGGCCGGAGCGGTTGGTATACATCACATGCATGCCCAGTGCCCTTGCCATGCGGGCGGTTTCCTGGGCAATGCGGCCCATGCCCACCAGCCCCACGGTTTTCCCGGCGATTTCCGTGCCCTTATAGGACTTCTTCTCCCATTTTCCTTCCCGCATTGTGGCGTTGGCAATGCCGATGAAGCGCGCCACCGCAAACATATGGCCGATGGCCAGTTCCGCGACCGAAGCGGAACTTGCGTTGGGGGTGTTGCATACAACGATGCCATGATCCATGGCGTACTGCACGTCGATGTTGTCAACCCCCACGCCGCCGCGGATGATCAGCCTTAGCTTCCCTGTGCACAGCGCCGCGTCGATCACGGGCTCACGCACCTTGGTGGCGGAGCGCACCACCAGCACATCGAAATTCTTGACCTGTTCCATCAGCTCTTCTACCTCGTAGAATTGCTGCACCACCTCGCAGCCCAGCTCCGTCAATGTCTGTACCGCTTTTTTGTCCATTCCATCACTGGCTAAAATGCGTAACATAAATAAGTCTCTCCTTTTTTCAGCTTTAGGGGAAAGCAGTTTCTGCCCTGGGGCAGTCATTCGGTTGTACATGCAATACGGTTAACGGTTTCTTTCTGAACCGGGCAGACAGCGGCATTGCTGCCTGCCCGGAAAACAACATGAAATTTTAGATTACAGCCCTGCTTCGAACTTCTTCATAAAATCGACGAGTTTTTCCACGCCTTCTATGGGCATGGCGTTGTAAATCGAAGCGCGCATGCCGCCCACGGAGCGGTGGCCCTTCAGGTTGGCAAAGCCCAATGCGGCGGTTTCCTTTACGAACCGGGCGTTGACCTCATCGTCCTCGGCGCGGAACGTTATGTTCATCATGGAGCGGCTTTCCTTTGATACCGGGTTTTTAAACACGGCGCTGCTGTCGAGATAATCATAGAGAAGCTGCGCCTTTTTCTCATTAAACGCCTTGCGCGCGCTGAGCCCGCCGCTCGCCTTGATCCAATCGAGCACCAGCTTGCATACATAGATGGAATAGCACGGCGGCGTGTTGTACATCGAGTCGTTTTTCGCCAGGACGCTATAATTGCACATTGTGGGTACAAATTGGGGCAAATCCTCCCGGATCAGATCCTCCCGGATGATCACCACCGTCAGCCCGGCCGGGGCCATGTTCTTCTGGGCGCCCGCGTAGATGAGGCCGAATTTCGAAACGTCCACCGGCTCCGACAGGATGCAGCTGGACATGTCCGCCACCAGCGGCACGTCCCCAGTGTCCGGGATGTAATCCCATTTGGTTCCGAATATGGTGTTGTTCAAGCAAATGTGCACATAATCCGCGTCCGGCCGGAGATTGAGTTCCTCCTGGCGGGGGATGCGGGAGAATGTCTCGGATTTGGTGGTGGCCGCCAGCTGGATGTCTCCGTATTTCTTCGCCTCGTCATAGGCCTTGCCGGAGAACTGGCCGGTGACGATATAATCCGCTTTGCCGGTTTTCATAAGGTTCATGGGAACCATAGCGAACTGCAGGCTCGCGCCGCCCTGGAGCAACAACACCTTGTAATTGTCCGGGATGGCCATAACCTCGCGCAAAAGCGCCCCGCATTCCTTGATGATGCCGTCATACACCTTGGAGCGGTGGCTCATTTCCATGACGCTCATGCCGGAACCTTGATAGTTTAGCATGTCGTCCCGGGCAAGCTCCAGCACGCTTTCAGGGAGCATGGACGGTCCTGCCGAGAAATTATAAATGCGATCGTATGCCATTTGCGTTCTCCTCCTATTATGCTGTATAGATTTGTATCCGTTAAGCTGTTCTTTCACTATCATTATACGGCTAAGTCATGCGCATTGCAAGCCCGTTAAAAAAATATTTTTAGGCTTGTTGAATTTTTTTTAGCATTTTCCCGCTTATAGCAAAATACCCTTCGCCTCGTCCAGATGACGACCCGCTTAAAACTGCGTTTCCTGTCATTCTGGGCGAAGCGAAGGGTCTTATGTTCTCCCGTCCAATGGACAGGTTTTCCTGACGATTCCCGTACAGGGGCCTTTTTCTGGTCTTTTACTCTACAAACGCGTTGTAAATGGCTTGAATGGCGGGCTGCAGCTCGTCGCTCTCCACGCCCACGATGATGTTCATCTCGCTGGAGCCCTGGTCGATCATGCGGATGTTGACCCCCACATTGGCAAGGGCGGTAAACAGCTTTCCCGACACGCCTACGGAACGCACCATGCCCCGGCCAACCGTAGCAATCAACGCCATGTTGTCGTGGATTTCCACGCTGTCGGCGTTGCAGGAAGCCATCAGCTCGTCGGTGACCAGCTGGCGCTTGCCCTCCAGCTCCTTATCCTCCACCACCAGCGACATGGTGTCGATGCCGGTGGGCATATGCTCAAAGGAGATCCGGTGCTTTTTCAAAACGGACAAAACATTGTAGCCAAAGCCGATCTCGCCGTGCATATTGTCCTTGGCGATGGCGATCACCGTAAACCCGGTACGCCCCGCAATGCCGGTGACGCGGCCCTCGTGGGTGGCGCCCTCGTTGTCGGGGATGATAAGCGTTCCCGGTTCTTCAGGCGCATTGGTATTGCGCACATTGATGGGGATACAGGCCTGCCGTACGGGGAAAATGCTGTCCTCGTGCAAAACCGTTGCGCCCATGTACGCAAGCTCCCGAAGCTCGGAATAGGTGATCTGTGCGATATGCTTGGGATTGTTCACAAGCCTGGGATCCGCCATCAAAAACCCGGATACATCCGTCCAGTTCTCATAGAGGTCCGCGCCCACGCCTCTGGCAACCAGCGCCCCGGTGATATCCGAGCCGCCCCGGGGAAACACCTTGATTTGCCCATCCGGCAGGCTGCCGTAAAAGCCCGGAACCACCACCCGGGTCATGGATTTCAATTGCTCCATCCGCCGCTGGGTCTCCTCAGGGTCGAACACGCCGTTGGGGTCAAAGCTCACAAGCTCAGCCGCATCCACAAACGCAAACCCGAGATAATCAGCCAGCATCAGCCCGTTGAGGTATTCTCCACGGCTGGCCGCGTAATCCGCGCTGGCTCCGTCCATCAGGTGGTTCCAAATGATTTGCAGATGGGCGCGGATGTCAATGCGAAGCGACAGCTCCTGGGCGATGTCGATGTAGCGCTGCGCGATCTCGTCGAACGCCTCTTCAAAGGATTGTCCCGCCGCCGCCTGGGCCTGGCAGCAGAAGAGCAGGTCCGTGATTTTATTATCCTTATAGCTGCGCTTTCCGGGCGCCGAGGGTACCAGATATGCCCGGTTCAAATCCCCTTCCATAATCGCCCGAACCTTACGAAACTGCGCGGCATCCGCCAGAGAACTGCCGCCAAACTTTGCAACCTTCACCGTGTTAACCTCCAAATTTCACTCAGTGGCCGAAACCGCTTACCCCATTAATCTAAAATGCGCCTGCACTCGATATAATACCGCTTTTCGTTGGCTTCGCCCATGGAGAATGTTTTGCGCGGCAGCGCCCCATCGTACACCATGGTGGGAAATAAATCCTCTTTGCCCATGCCGGGAAGCAAAAATCCCACCGCATCCGGCTTTTTCGCAAGCGACCGGGTCACGTCCTCGCCATGGATATAGTCTACCTCGCTGCCCGGAATTTCTTTTACGAGTTCGTCAAGCGCGGACTGCAGCGCTCCCACCGGCAGCTGCTGAGCTGGGTTCACGATCACAAGCGCGCCCTCCCAATCCCCATAAAAACAGGGAATGACAAATGTCTTTTGATCAGCAGCCGGGGCTTCTTCCATTTTCACAATCCGGCAATCCCCGTTTTGCTTTTTCAGGCAATTAACGAGGGTCTCCATAGCCGCTTTAGGCGACACGCCAAACAGCACCCGGTGAATGGGCTCGAATACGATGCCCTCGTCATGCACGTTTTCCACCTCCACCAGAGCGTAGCGGGCGGCGCAACCGGCCCATTGATCCTCCGCAAGGGTCTGCTTCAACGCTTCCCAGGCCGCCTTGGCAGTGGCCAAAGAATGGTTGCCGTCGCCCATGGCGAACAGCAGCGGCGCGGCGCCAGCGCCATACTTCGCCTGGAACTTATCCGCGTCTTTCAGGCCGTTGAGGGCGGAAATCACCTGATCGATCAGGGCCTCATCGTTTACGAAACGGCCCTCCACATGCCCGCCGTCCAGCATCAGATCCGTGTCGTACAATAGCGGCAGGCTCGCTTTTTTCGCGGCGATAGGCTCGATCACAGTTCGTGCCGGGTCGTCGATGAGCACGAGAATATGCGGCGACTCCAGCTTTGCGCCCTGGCGGATGCGCAGCCGGGGCGGGATGCGGGAAACAACCGTTCCCTCCGACGCCCGGATGAGGGTTTGCGCCCCCTTATTGTAATCATATTTCTCAAGATCCAGCGCCATGACAAGGCCCAAGCGGGTTTTCCCCTCCGCCTGCCGGGTGACAAGCACAAAGCCCTCGCCCCGGTCCTCCAGCACGCCGTCTGCAAGATACGTTTCCATCGTCCGGCGGGCTTTGGCGATCCGTTCTTCCTCCCCAGGCTTGCCAAGATACGCCTCGGGCAAAATCAGGTTCAAGGTAGACGGCGCGTCTTTCACGATTGACTCCGCCGCTTCCCAGTATTCCGGTTGCGACGAAAACTGGTCGCAAGCGACCACCGCCCATTTTGAAAAATCAATGTCCTCCCGGGGCAGGCAGATTCGCGGCACCAGCACGCCGACTTCGTTTTGATTACGGTTCATCTGTGTTCCTCCTTACCTTTTTTTGACGTTTTTAATTCGTCGCAAATACGGCGCAGCCCAAACACAGGCCGCCGTTCGTCTTACAGATGTTCGATCACCCGGACCCGGATCATGCCGCTGATGTTCGTGAGCGCGTCCACCGCGCTCTTGGGCAGAGCATTGTCCAGATCCAGCAGCGTATATGCGATATCGCCCCGGCTCTTGTTCACCATGTTGGCGATATTGCAGTTTGCTGCCGCCACAATGGCCGCCAGCTGACCCACCATGTTGGTCACATTGGAGTGCAGGGCGCAGATCCGGCATTGCCCGGAGGGGGCCATGATGCAAGCGGGGAAATTCACGCTGTTTTCCACATTCCCGAGACGCAGGTATTGATGGAGCTGCCTGGCCGCCATGCGCGCGCAGTTTTCTTCGCTTTCCGGGGTGGACGCCCCCAAATGCGGCACCAGCACCACGCCTTTTTTCCCAATCAGCTCCTCGCTGGGGAAATCGCAGATATAGCGGCTTAGCCGCCCAGACGCAAGGGCTGCAAGGGCCGCAGCATTGTCCACCAGCCCGCCCCGGGCAAGGTTTAACAGCATGGCCCCGGGCTTGATGAGGGACAGGGCCTTTTCTCCTATATAATTGCGGGTCTTTTCCATCAGCGGCACATGGATTGTCAGATAATCGCAGCGGGGCAGCAGCTCCTCCATGGAATTCGCCCGCTGGATCGACCGGGACAGGCCCCAGGCATGCTCGATGGAAATAAACGGATCATACCCCACCACATGCATGCCGATGGCATGCGCGTCGTTTGCCACCATGACGCCGATTGCGCCAAGGCCGATGACCCCCAGTGTTTTGCCGTACAGCTCGTGGCCGATAAACTGCCGCTTCCCCTGCTCCACCTCAACGGGCACGTCCGGGCCGTTTAGGGTATTCACCCACGCGATGCCTTCCATGACATTGCGCGAGGCCAGCAGCATACAGCACAGCGCCAGTTCCTTCACGGCGTTGGCGTTGGCGCCGGGGGTGTTGAACACGGCCACGCCCGCCTCGGTGCAGCGCTCAATGGGGATGTTGTTGGTGCCTGCACCCGCCCGGGCAATTGCCAGCAATTCCGAATTCAGCTCGCGCCCCCGGCAGTCCGCACTGCGTACCAAAATGGCTTCAGGGTTCGCTGCGTCGGAAGATACCTGATAGGCGTCCTTGCCCAGATGCTCATAAATGGCATCCGAAATCGCATTGAGAGTCAGTATCCGGTACATACTCACTTGCCGCGCGCCGGTTACCCGGCGGCGGACTTCCTTTCTAAATTGTTAAATATTGCAGCGCGCCTGTGGGCGCGCGACATTTCTAATTTTGTTAAAAAACCGCTTCTGCTTGTGTTACCCGCTACCGGTTTTCTTTTTGAAACCGGGACAAGAAATCCAGCATGGACGCCATGCCGTCCTCGTTCATACTATTGCAGGCAGACAGGCAGATGCTGCCGTCATCCATCGGGCCGTTTAGCCCCACAAAACCCAGGCGGCCGGACTGCGCGAGGAACTGCCGCCTGAGCGTTTCGTCCGGAAGCCGGAACACGATGCTGCAGTTTGAACGGCTGTCCACATGGGCGGTAGGCTGATAAAACCTGGAGTTATCCAGCACGTCATATACCCTTGCCGCTTTCTCCCTGTTTCGCCGGCCAATGGAGGCCAGCCCACCCTCGCGCTCCATCTGCTCGAGCATGCGCTTGCAAACCAACAACGAGATCACAGGCAGAGAATACGTGGGAATGCTCCCCTCCAGCAGGCGCTTATAGCTGAGCATGGCAGGCATGCTCATAGGCGGATCCTTACGGACCAAGTCCCGCCGCATAATCACCAATGTGAGCCCAGGCGCGCCAAGTACGCTCATGGCGTCGGCGTAGATGAGCCCATACCGGGAAATATCTATTTCATCAAAAAACAAGCAGTTGGACGCGTCCGCCACCAGCATCACATCGCCCACATCAGGAAGTCGGTCAAGAAAGCTGGTGCCCTGGGCCGCGTTGTCCAGAACCAGGTGCACATAATCGGCAGACGGATCAAACATGGCCCGGGTGGTATCGGGAATGCGGTCAAAGCCGGTATCACTGCTGCTGGCCACAACCCGGGCGATGCCGACTTTATCCGCCTCGGCCTTGGCATATTCCGCGCGGCGGCCCGTCAAAAGAAAATCCGCCCGGGAATTGCGCATCAGATTCATCGGAATTTGCGCGTGCTGTAAAATATGGCTGCCGGCAAGCACCAATACCCCATATTCCTCTGGAATACGCAGCACCCGCCGAAACGCTTCCTCCGTCTCCGCCAGGAGATTTTGTCCCAGGCCGCTGCGGAAATTGAGTTCCAGCACGGAAAGGCCGCTCATTTGATAATTGCTCAAATCATTTTGAAGGGTCTCTACCACCTTCTTGGGAATGATGGTAGTTCCTGTCCCGAAATCGTATGCCCGCATCCGCGCCTCCTTCGTTGCATCGTCAATTGATCCATATATAGATCATGATGCTCCGTGATAGATGTTGCTATTATATCGCTTCCCAAACGATTAGGCAAGAATTCACAACCGTTTCCTTCCACTGTTCTTTATTTTTTGTTGGGAAACGGCTGGAAACTCCTTCCATCCTGGGATATTATGCAATTTTGAGTATTAATTTGCATGTCCAAAGTGTTTCCCATATGTAAACAATATAAGTCGAAATATTCATCTTGTTTTTGTAATAACTTTGTTATGCCCCGAAATATCTAGGAAATATTTTAATTCAAGTTTCCGTTCACGATTTATCCATGCAATAATTTGGCATAAATATACGAAATTGCCTTTGTAATGGATCGGTTTTTGCTTTACACTCTGGGCATGCGGAAACGAAATCTGCAAGAAAATTTTCCTTTGAAAGGAGTACAACGAAATGAAGAAACTCATCTCACTTATGCTGGGGATCACACTTATGCTGGGGATCACAATGCCCGCGATGGCATTCACCGGCCTGGACCAAAAGAAAGCCAGCAAGGACCCATGGAAAATCTCCCTGCAACTGGTGGACTACAGCACCGCAACCTTCGCAAGCGGCTACTACACCAGCCTCCCCAGCCCCACCCGGGGGTATCTCAAAAACGAAATGGTCGGCGCGGTGGCGTCCCTGCACGTGCCGGAAAAAGCCCAGGACGGCCAGGCACAGCTGTGGTTCACCTCGGAAAACGTCAAGATTTGGGACGTAATCGCGGAAAATAGGGACAAGGACGGCGCCGTCGCTGACGCGGCCAGTCTGAAGGCAGGCAGCAAAACCGACATCAAGGCGGACGGCTATCAGGGCAGCACATACCGCTATCTGCTGCTGGGGCAATTGGTTGGCGCGAAGGGCTCCCTCACAGGCAAGGTTGTGGACACCACAGACTCCAAGAGCATCCCGGAAGCGGGCGTCACCGTGTCCCAGTATCTCATCAAGCGCACGGGCAATGTGTTTTCCATGACAAAGGAAGGAAATGAAGTGACGGTCACGGTAGATAACAATAATTACTGCAAATCTATGACCGTGGCGCCGGAGGGCGAGGAAGCCGCGAAGGTGGCCACTTTGGACGGCAGCATTGCTTTCCAATTGGACAACAGCATCATTTCCAAGGGCAACAGCGCCTACGATACGTACATTGACGTATATAAGGACATGAAAAGCGCCCTGGGGCTGGATTACACCGAGAGCGGATATCTGTATGACAGTTATTTCTACGGCGTGAAGGGCACGATCTCGGTATCCGATACCGTGTATCTGGAGCCGTATACCTCCTCCATCGTCGTGCCTGAAGTACCCGTGCAGCCGCCGAAAACCGGCGACGCGTCCACAATGGTGGGCATTGTGATGGTCATCGCCGCCCTGGCCGGGGTAGCCACCGCGAAAAAAGTGCGTAACTGATTTTTAGAACATATGGTTAAATAGTCAAATAGTAAATAATCAAATCGAAGGATATCCTGGTGGTTGCCGGGATATCCTTTCAGTATGTCAAAAAACCGCCGCTGCTACGCAGCTTGCACTTTTTTGAGGGTTCACGTTTTGATTGTTCGACTATGTCTCACGGTCATCAAAACGTGCAAAGTACCCAATTTTCTAATGAAAATTGGTTCCGAATTCGCCGCACATGTCGCCGAATTCGGCTGAACATCAAGGGGTTACGACCCCTTGATAATCCCCAAAGGACTTTTGCGACAGTCTCGAAGGATATCCTACATGGATGGCGAAGCCACAAAACTCTTCTTACCGCGTTTGCATGATACGAATGCCGGGAGCGCGAATCTGTGCTTTTGCCGTGGCGGCACCCGGCATTTCGCGAGGCAAGTGTATTCCGTAACAGTGGTCTATCAGGTTCAATCTAGCTGGGGTATGAAGAAAGCCTTCCCCCTAGATCCTCCCGCAGGGGAGGGTCTTAGGGGTGAAGGTTTGGATGGGGGTGAGGGTGGGGCAACACCGGCCCAGGAGGGGCAGAAACATAACGCTATATTAAAAAACAAAAATTAAATCACACTATTTCACCCTGGAGCCAAATGGCATCAGCGCCAGCTTTGCAAACTTAAAGCACTGCAACCCCAGGGGAATGCCCACGATTGTCACGCACAAAACCGCCCCCACCAACAGCGCCTCCAGTGCCAGTGGAAGGCCGGAGATCAGCAGCCATACGATGTTCAAAGCCAGCGAGCCCAAGCCGCCGCCATATACGATTTCCTTTCCGAAGGGGACGAATATCAGCTTTGCAAACTTAAAGCACTGTAGGCCCCAGGGAATGCCCACGATTGTAATGCACCAAAGCAGCCCCGCCAGAAACCAGCTGATTCCCAGCACAAGCCCCCCTGTAAAAAACCAAAGCACATTCAAAAAACAACCCATATTAGCTCAACTCCGACTGCTCCAGGGCCTGATAGATTTCCTGCACACCCTGCGCTATTCTCGGCCCCGGCCGGTTCACAAGCACCGCGTCCACACTGTAGATCCGGCCTTCCTTCACGGCGGTCAGGTCTTGAAATCCATCCATCTTGATTACGTTGGAAAGGCTGTACGCCCCGGAGATCAAAATCACCTGGGGGTCCAGCTGCTTTAGCGTTTCCATCGTATACACCGGCCACAAGCCCTGCCCCTCGCCGGACACGGGGATGCCCCCCGCCATGCGGATGAGCTCGCACACGAAGCTGTCCTTCCCAGCCGTCATGTGCTCGTCCTGGGCAATGCTTTCAATATAATAAACCGTTTGCGGCATAAGCCGTTCCGCCTGGGCGGAAGCCTCCTGCACCTCGTCCTGCATCCGCTGAATGAGGCTGGACGCGTCCCCGCCCATGATCTGGGCGATGAGGGCGATGGCGGAATAGACGTCCCCATATGTCATACCCTCGGTGCACACAGTGGTGATGCCCGCCGCCTGAAGCGCCGCTGTAAGCTCCGGATCATCCGCTAAAAAGACCATGTCCGGCTCCATGGCGATGATCTCATCCACCCCCTGCACCTTGGGTACATCCAGGGTAGCCTCCGGATAATCACAGTTCACGCCAAGGCCGATGATGGCGCTTTCAAGTCCCAGCTCATACAATATCTCCGCCGTGGCGGGGCTCAGGCACACCACCCGGGAAGGCGCGCCCTTCACTTCAAACTGATTGCCCAGCATGTCCGAAAGCATCATGGACACGCCCTGGTCATCGATTTCCGGTGGGCTTGGGCTTTCCTGAGGTGCGGGGGTCTCCTGACCGGAGGGGGGCGTTGCCTCCCCCTGGTTTCCTGTGGGCGCGCCGCACGCGCTTGCAAATAAGGCCGCTATCAGCACAAGGCAAAGCAGGCGTGATTTCTTCATACCGGTATCCTCCCATATCGCCTGGATACGTTTTTTTCAGAAGCGTACGCCAGGCACATTCTTCCTGGATTGTACCATTTCACGCCCCCGGTTTCAATGAATGGCGGATGTGTTCATACAATGTTCACCTGAGCTTTTGATTTCGTTCCCGCTTCACCATATCCATATATCCATTCGGTAAGGCAAGGGCGGAAGACACGCTGACCCCCGCCGCCGAACTTGCCTATGCCGGAAACGGCGATTACCAATGCGGCGAGTGGTGTCAATTCTGCAAGGCGAAGCACGACTGCCGCGAGCGTGCGGACTACAATCTGGAACTCGCAAAATTTGACTTCCGGCTTCCTCCACTGCTTACAGATGAGGATGTTGAAGAAATCCTCGGCCGCATCGATGGGCTGGTCTCCTGGGCAAACGACATCAAGGAATACGCTCTGCAGGCAGCGGTCGGCGGCAAGGAATGGCATGGTTGGAAACTGGTCGAAGGTCGGTCAAACCGCAAATACACGGATGAAACGGTTGTGGCGGAAGCCGTTACTGCGGCCGGTTTTGACCCCTATGAACGCAAGGTTACGCTGAGAGCTATCAGCATCTCGCGGAAAATTACTACACCGACCATCAGATGCCGCCTACCACAGAGCAAGCCGTCATTATGCTGTCGTCCCACTTCTATGAATCAAGGGACGGCAGCACAGGTGGCTTTTTTGCGGATAATGTGCAAGCCGGACAGCAGGTGTGGAATACGGTCAACCTCCTTCTGCGGCTCGACCGGGACTGGAAGGTGTGAATATGAGTTTTGGGAAGATGAATTCCTTCATCGACATTATTTCAGCAGAACCGGTCAAGGACGCCGACGGCTTTGTAAATCACGGAGACACAGTTCTTGCGTCAGTCAGAGCATATTTTGAGCAAAAGAACTCCACAGAAAAGTGGCGCAATATGTCTCAGAGCAGTGAGGTTGCCATCGGGTTCCGCGCAAAGAAATCCAACGGGAAATATCGCTACTTTTGGCTTTATCGCGTCGTATTCGGTATTCCTGCGACCAACCTGCAGACCAAAGGCGACAGCATCA
>CAYPKG010000008.1:0-70923 GCA_964411275.1 uncultured Oscillospiraceae bacterium
ATGTGTCCTGCATGTCCCGGGCGGGGTGGTCCGGGGGCATGTTGGGCAGCTCGAAGTTGTAGAGGTCAAGGTCCACCTCAGGCCCCTCAAACGTGATGAAGCCCATGCCCACCAGCGCGTCCCTAATCTCCCGATAGGTTTGCGTCATGGGATGGATGCGGCCCCTGGGCAAAACCCGCTTGCCCGGCTCCGTCACGTCGATGGCCTCCAGGGCGAACCGGGTTTCCCGGGCAGACTGGGCCAGGGCGGCTTTGCGCACATGGAAAGCGTCCTCCAGCTCTTTTTTAGCCTGGTTGGCCCGTTGTCCCATCTGCGCCCGGACGTCCTTATGCAGCTTCCCCATCTGCCTTAAAATCTCCGTCAGCGACCCGTTGCGCCCAAGCAACGACACGTGTAGGTTTTCCAATGCCTGCTCGTCCTGAATAAGTTTGAGGTTGTTAAGAGCTTCCAATCGGAGCTGTTCCAATCTTTCCAGCATCGCATTTCCCTCCTAATAAAAACGGTAAAATAATAGCGCAGCTCGTCTGACCGGGACGAACTGCGCTTCGTGGTACCACCCTGCTTTACCCCGCAATCACGGGGCCTCTTCGCTGTAACGGGCGCAACCCGCCGCCGACTACGCATCCCCGAAGGGTCTTCACCGGCGCCGCTCGGGAGGGAAAGGGCGCTTCGTTTCCCGCGTAAGCCGCTTCCAGCGCGATCCGTTTAGGACCGGCGGCCTTCTCTAAAGACGCTTTGAACGATGCCCGACTCCGTCAGGGCGGGGAGTATGGATTTGGGTGTTATTGTAGCATGAACCCATTTCATTTGCAACCACTTTTGTTTTGTATTCCCATGGGCATCGCTTTAACGCGCAAATTTTACTTTCATTTACTTATATCATCTGTTTATATGGTACCCATATCTCCACGTAATAATGTGGATCCTTCACCACATCCAACGATATACGCGAACGTCCATAGCATGCGCCATCCGGAAAATATCTGTGCTCTTGCATATAAGGAAATATAGATTTCAGGCTGTCTTTCAGTGCCAAATGTTCAGAGTACTGCTCAATAACCGTATACAGGCAGTCCTTTGGCGGAATATACTGCACGCCTTCCTCGTTATGTAAATCAAAAGGTTCGGCGAATTTTTCTTCAATGCAAAGTCCCATCAAGTATGTTCCATCGCCTTGCGGAAAACTATCTGGCAGAAATTCAAGAAAATGTTCTGCCAATGGCAAGTATTCCATCCATTCCCGAATACGTGGCTGTACATAGGGATCTTTTAAAAACGCCAGATGTTTTCGAAAAAAGAATGCATACATGCCCGGCCGCTTTCTGTGCAAAATTTCCCCAAACTGTAACGATGTAATATGCTGTGTTACATCTTCGATGAATTCCATGGTTTTTAGAGATATTGCAATTTGCTTTTCCAGTGCGGCATATTTCTCGCGCATAACTTCTATAAGCTTACCAGGTGTGAGGTTATTTAGTGCTTGCGCGGCATCCGTCACGCTTAAGCCCAGCGCGCGGAATTGTCTCGCAAGAATAAGAACATTGATATCCAGTACATTATAATACCTGTACCCATTTGACTGATCCCGCATGGGCTTTACAACGCCCATCTCTTCATAATAGCGAATGGTTTGCTGTGACATCCCTAAAAAATCAGCAACTTCGCTGATTTTAAAGTGATTAAATGACCTCATATGCAACCACCATACTTTCAAAATGATTTTTACCGTTGTCAATCCTATCATTTCGTCAATCCCTGATTTTAATGCGCAATCAAACAATGGAATTATAAATAGTATACCATGAAAAGCGGGCGTCCAATAATCGACACCCGCTATCCATATATTTCTGTACGCTAAATCCCCAAATCCTCTTTCGCAGTTTGTGCCGCAATCCTTCCGAACACTACACTCTGCGTATTCGTAGAATATCCCTGCGTGTGTGTGGCAACAACCTCACCAGCAGCATACAAACCTGCAATGGGCGTTTTATCCGCACGCAGAACATGGGTATCGGTATCCACCGCAATGCCGCCAAAGTTGGTATGGCGACTGGGCAGCGTTTCAAAGGCGTAAAAGGGGCCGGTGCGTAAGTCGCTGCGGAAAAAGGCAGCATCACGGCCGAAGTCTTCGTCTATGCCTTTATCAAAAAGTTCTCCATAGCGCTCCATCGTTGCCCGTAGATTGGCCGTATCAATACCGAGTAAGTCTGCAAGCTCTTCTGGCGTATCCGCTATCGGCACTTTCCCTAAATCAACAGCTTGTTGCAGATTTTTTCCATCTACTTTCATGGTCAAATCATAGCTTACCTGATCCATGATCATAAAGGATCTTCCATCCGTTTGCTTTGCGATATCTTTCGAAGCCAACAGATACAGTCCAGTTTCATTTGTATATCGATTGCCCTCCATATTAACAGCAATCGCGCCGCCCAAACGGGATGCGAATATACCAACGGTCTCCACCGCATTCCCCAGAATAATGCAATAGGGGAATACAGAGCCTTCACTCATATAGGCAAGCTCTGCGCCTACCGCCTCGGCCATACGCATGCCAGAACCATCCGCGCCTACAGAAGGATTGTACGGTATTCCAACAAAATCAGGGTTGTACTTGCTTACCATCTCTTCGCTGGCATTATATCCACCCGTTGCTAAAATAACAGCACGTGCATGAATGTTATAAAAAGAACCGTCCTGCGCCTCTACGCGCACACCAACCGCTTTATCGCCATCCATCAGTATTTCATCCGCACGGGTTTCCATACGAATATCCACACCCAGCGCTTCCAGCTTTGCTTGCAATGCAGGTACCAAGGAGAAACCGATGCGATCCAGTCCTGTAGGATAATGCTCTTTGGGCGTTTGGCGCTCGCAGTCCCATAAATCTACGCCACCCATTTCTATCAGCCAATCAATAGTAGGGCCGGATCTCTCAGCCCATAGTTTGATGGTGTCTTCATTGCGCAGACCGGGATCCACGGAGGAATCGACGCTCATAGCCCAAGCCATATGATCTTCCAGCGAATACTCTACGCCTGCCTTTATTTGGGGTTGCGTTTCCGCCCCCGCAATATATCCCGCGCGCAAGGATGTACCGCCCAAATAACCAAGCTGCTCCACCAGCACCACTCGCATGCCCGCAGTTGCTGCCTCCAGGGAGGCGGAGAGCCCTGCGCTTCCACTGCCAACTATTACAATATCCGTTTCGACATCGCCATGAACTTCGCCATAATAATAAGGTGTTTTAAAAGCTTCCGCCGCGACACCTGCCTGCTCGACCGCGCTTGTCAACCCCCGCACGAACCCCATGCTCGTCAGCGTTGCGCCGGAAACAACATCCAATTCCAGCGTTTGCTTTTCAATGGCTTGTGCCACCAGCTTTGGCAATGCCACTTCGCCAATACCAAATGTTTCATTGTGGGCAACGACATCAATGCCCGTAATCCCTTTTTCATCAAACGTAACATCCAGTTTCAGCGTTCCATTAAATCCGCTGGTTTCTGCCGTATAGATACCCGGCTGAAATTCAGCTTGGGCTGGTTCAGGTGACGGTTGCTGCGTTTTTTCCGATGGCGGCAGCGTTGCCGGCGGCTCTGGTTGCGCAATAGCACATGCCACCAGACCCATTGCAAGCAGCAGGCTTAGGAAAATAGAAAGTAAGCGTTTCATTGTCTTCCTCCAATGTTTTTTCGTTTATTTGATCATTAACCATGCTTAATTTGTGCTTATCCTCTCACAGGTCTACTATAATCCTTATAGCTTTTGTAGAGTCAAGCAATTTTACAAAATTTTAATATGTTCCTCTGTTGACACATGTATGTTAAAATGATAGCATTGTCATTGAATAATGTTCGGTGAAAATTATTCAATAAATTGCAGGAGGAAGACTATGAAGAAGCAATCCGTATGGGCATTGGTGTTATGCCTCGCGCTGCTGCTGACGGCATGTGCAGGGGAGCCCGCAGTGGCAACGCCCGAACCGGGTACGCCCGCGCCGGTTGATGCGCCCCAAACCCCAGTGGAACCGGAACCGGAAGAAACCGCGCTCAATGACGCGACGGTGGATGTGCTGGTAATCGGTGCGGGCGGCGCGGGCCTGTCGGCGGCGGTGTCCGCCGCGGAAAACGGCGCGTCTGTGATCGTTGTGGAAAAGATGTCGATGACAGGGGGAAACACGCTGCGCTGCGGCGGCGCGTTTAACTCCTATGATCCCGAAGGACAGGCGAATGTGGAAATGACGGCGTCTCTTGGCGAAGCGGTGGAAAAACTGCTTGCCCACGAGGTGGTCAGCGACGGGCATCAAAAGCTCATCGACGAAGTCCGCGGGCAGTACGAGGCATACAAGGCCTCCGGCTCAACCGCGCTCTTTGACAGCCCGGAATGGCACGCGCTGCAAACACTGGACGCGGGGGACTATATCGGCAACATCGAGCTCATTCGCACGCTTACAAACAGCGCGCTGCCCACCAAGCAGTGGCTGGCAACCCACGGCGTGGAATGGTCGCCCGACATCCGAACGGTGGTCGGCGCGCTCTGGAACCGGTCTGCGCAGACGACCAACACCACCGGCGCCGACTTCATCAAAGCGCTGGAGGTTGAGGCGGCGCAAAACGGCGCGCTGCTGTACCTGGACACCAAGGCCGAAACCCTTCTCGTGGAAGGCGGCGCGGTCAAGGGTGCTGTGATCACCAACGAAAAGGGCGAAAGCGTTACGGTACGCGCCAACAAGGGCGTGATCATCGCCACAGGCGGCTTTGGCGCAAACGTGGAAATGCGGGTGAAGTACAACAAGCATTGGCCGGATCTGGGCGAGAGCATCAAGACCAACAACCATGCCGGCGCGACGGGCGACGGCATTCTCATGGGCGAAGCGGCGGGCGGAGCGCTGTTGGATATGGAATGGATCCAGCTGATGCCGCTCAATCCGGTCAGCGGCGGCGGTATCTCCGGGTATGTCAACAACGCGATCTATGTGAACAAGGAAGGCAAGCGCTATGTGAACGAGGATAATAGGCGCGATGTGCTGGCGGCAAAAACGCTGGAGCAGACGGACTCCATCTTCTTCATCATTAACGACCAGACCGAGGTTGACAGCGTGAGTATGGATCAGGGAACGCTGGATTACATGGTAACAAACGGCATGATGTTTAGTGGCGAGACCCCGGCCGAGCTGGCGGCGGCGATGGGCGTTGACCCGGCGGCGCTCACGGCCACCATCGAGGAGTACAACAAGTGCGTGGACGCGCAAAAGGACGAGTTCGGGCGCGCGCTTTGGGGCGCGAAGCTGGAAAACCCGCCATATTACGCGGCCTCGTATTCACCTGCTGTCCACCATACCATGGGCGGCCTCATGATCGACATGGACACCCATGTGATCGGCACTGACGGGAACATCATCCCCGGCCTGTATGCTGCGGGCGAGGTGACGGGCGGCATTCACGGCACGAACCGCGTTGGCGGAAACGCCGTGCCGGACGCGCTGTGCTTTGGCAAGATCGCCGGACAAAACGCGGCAAAATAGTGTAGCAAGGCGGCAAAACAAAAGGCGGGCAATCACCCGCCTTTGTCTTGTCAAAAAACTAGTCAGTATCCGGAAACAGCAGTTTTTCCCGCGCCAGGCATTTCTGGCGCAGCTGCTCCATTTCAGGCTCATACAGGGGGAGCGTTACCTGTTGGGGAATGCGCCCGGTAGTGCCATTATATTCCCCCGTGCGATCGGGTTGATATATTAGCCCCTCGAACAGGACTGCCAAATGCCGCCGGAGCTTTTCGTGGAGATTGTATTCGCCGTTTAGGTTCGCCCAGTCAAAATTATACCCGCGCGTTACGATCATGACCATGTCCGCGATATCGCTTGGAGACATGTCGGTGCGAATTTGCTTTCTCCCCTGCCCGTCGGCGATGATCGAGCACAAAACGATATAGTACGGTCGGTTTCGGGGGAATAGCCCCTCGATCTCCACCGAAATGCGCGCTTTGAGGTATTCTATTGTCAGCGCCCGCCTTTCCGGCTCCGCTGCATCCCGGGAAAAGAAACAGGAAAATGCGATGAGGTTTTCAAAGGCGTCCTCTCCCCCGAGCAAACGGTCCGCCTCGTCCACAAACGCCATATCAAAAGGAGAAAACCGGCTCACAATCAAGTCGTTTTTATTCTTGAAGTAATGGTAAAACGTGCCGACAGAGACCTGCGCCTCTTGACAGATGTCTAAGATCAGGGTGTATGCCATGCCTTTGCGAATGAAGCAGCGGTCGGCAGCGTCCTGTATGCGCTGCTTTGTTTCCAGCCGTTGCTTTTTTCGTTGGGTTAATCGTTCCATGCCCTGTTTCCTGTTTCATAGGTTTGGTTTATTTTATCATATGCGGGGTTACAACACAACCGGCGCGGTCAGTTGGCAGTTACTCCACGGCGCTGTCATTCCCGCCGATTGCGATTTCTATGTTTTCTTTACTTGAAAAGAATGGTATGATTAGGATTATAAAGCGGTTGCCACTCTATATAACAATCGCAAAGAAACGCTCCCGCTGGTCAAGGAGGTATGGCTCCATGGGATTTTATCTGGACGATACGGAGCTTTATTACTTTAACGAAGGCATAAGCACAGCCGCATACAAAAGCCTTGGGGCGCACCGGGTGGAACGGGACGGACAGCCCGTCTGGCGCTTTGCCGTGTGGGCGCCCAACGCCAGGGCTGTCAGCGTCATTGGCTCCTTCAACGGCTGGAATTCCTACGAAAACCCCATGCATCCTGTGGGCAGCACCGGCGTGTGGCAAGCGCACATCCCATCCGCGCGGCAGGGAGATTTGTATAAATACGCGATCACGGAGCCTGGCGGGGGCATGGGCTACAAAGCCGATCCATATGCCGTTAGAAGCGAGCTTCGGCCCGGCACCGCCTCTATGGTGTGGGAGATTGCACAATACGACTGGCACGACGAAGGGTACATGAAAACCCTTGACGCCCATCCCGATCCCTTTGTCCGGCCCATGAACATCTATGAAGTGCATCTGGGCTCCTGGAAGGACGGCGTGGACACATACCAAATGCTTGCCCAAGACCTCATCGATTATGTCGCGGACATGGGCTATACCCACATCGAGCTCATGCCCATCATGGAATATCCTCTGGATATGAGCTGGGGCTACCAGGTGATCGGCTATTACAGCGTCACCTCCCGCTACGGCACGCCGGAGGACCTGAAATACTTTGTGGACCGGGCCCATCAAAAGGGATTGGGCGTACTGCTTGACTGGGTGCCCGCGCATTTCCCCAGGGACGCCCATGGCCTTAGAATGTTTGACGGCACCGCCCTGTACGAGCATCCCGACCCCCGGCGGGGGGAACAGCCCCAGTGGGGCACCATGCTCTTCGATTACGGCCGTTCCCAGGTGCAGAGTTTCCTCTTGTCCAACGCGTTTTACTGGCTCAAGGAATACCACATCGACGGCCTTCGGGTGGATGCGGTCAGCTGCATGCTGTATCTCGACTATGGCAAACAGGACGGGCAGTGGCTGCCCAACATCCACGGCGGCAGGGAAAACCTTGAGGCGGTCGAATTCCTGCGCAGGGTTTCCAGCCTGGTGGGAAAAGAGCTTCAAAACAAGCTGTTGATCGCGGAGGAAAGCACCGCGTTCCCGCTGGTAACGGCCCCACCTGAGGCAGGGGGGCTTGGCTTCCATTTCAAATGGAACATGGGCTGGATGAACGATATGCTCACTTACATGGGAATGGACAGCATCTACCGCAAATGGCACCATGACAAGCTGACATTCGCGCTGCATTACGCGTTTTCGGAGAATTTTATACTGCCCTTCTCCCATGACGAAGTGGTGCACGGCAAGCACTCCATGCTGGATAAAATGCAGGGGGATTATTGGCGCAAGTTCGCCCAGGCCCGCCTGACATATGCCTATCAGTTTGCCCATCCAGGCAAAAAGCTGAATTTCATGGGCAACGAGTTCGGGCAATTTATCGAGTGGGATTACAGCAAAGGCCTGGACTGGCTGCTGCTGGACTATCCCGCCCACGCACAGCTGCACGGGTTTATCAAGGCGCTCAATCACCTATACAGGGCTGAGCCCGCCCTGTATGAGCGGGACACCGGCTGGTCCGGCTTTGAATGGGCCGCCGTCAACGACAGCATTCATTCCGTGGCCGCCTTCCTGCGCAGGGGGAACGCGAAGCGGACGCTTTTATGTTGCTTCAATTTCACGCCGGTGCCCTGGGAGGACTACCGGATGGGCCTGCCGCTACCCGCAAAGCTGACGCCTATACTGTCCTCGGACGAAATTCGCTTTGGCGGCACAGGGGACTGGGAAAACGGGGTACTCACCACCACGCCGGGGGAGTGTGACGGGCGCGCTCAGTTCGCAACGTTGCGCCTGCCGCCGCTGGGCGCGGTGTTTTTCATAGTCGAGGAGCAGGAGGCCGTCAAATCCGGATCGTTGGCGGTATCGGTATAGCCTAAAATCCGAATGCGGTTTGCACCGCTCTGGATAAAGATGCTCTTTCGAAGGGGTTTCCAGCGAAAGATTGAGCTGCAAAAGGGGAAAAGGGGTGTTTCGCTTGAGAAAAAAGGAGATCGTCGCCATGCTCCTGGCCGGCGGCCAGGGAAGCCGCCTGGGTATTCTGACGTCAAACATGGCCAAGCCGGCCGTGCCGTTTGGCGGAAAATACCGTATCATCGATTTTCCGCTTTCCAACTGCGTCAACTCGGACATCGACACCGTGGGCGTGCTGACACAGTATCAGCCGCTGGAGCTGAACGCGTACATTGGAAACGGCCAGCATTGGGATCTTGACCGCAATTCCGGCGGCGTGTATGTGCTGCCCCCCTATGTCAAAGGGAAGAGCGGCCAGTGGTATTCCGGCACCGCCAACGCCATTTATCAAAACCAGATGTTTGTGGATCAGTACGATCCCCAATACGTGCTGATACTCTCCGGCGACCATATTTATAAGATGGATTACGCGGCCATGCTCAAATCCCACATCGAGCGGGAGGCGGGGGCCACCATTGCGGTGCTAAAAGTACCCATGGAACAAGCCCACCGCTTTGGCATCATGGAAGCCGACGAGGAAGGCCGGATTACGGCGTTCCAGGAAAAGCCCCGGGAGCCCAAAAGCAATATGGCCTCCATGGGCATCTACATATTCAACTGGCCGCTGCTAAAGGATTACATGCGCAAGGATGCGGCGGACCCCAGTTCCTCCAGCGACTTTGGCCATGATCTCATTCCGGCCATGCTCGATAACGATGAGAGGCTGTTTGCCTATGCGTTCTCCGGCTACTGGAAGGACGTTGGTACCATCGACAGTCTCTGGGAGGCGAATATGGACCTGCTGGAAAACCCGCCCAAGCTGGATCTCTATGACCCCGCGTGGCGCATATACAGCAGAAACCCCGTCATGCCCCCCCATTATATCGGGGAACACGCCAACGTCACCCAATCCCTGGTGACCGAGGGCGGCATAGTGCACGGGACGGTGCATCATTCGGTGGTATTTGCCGGGGCGGTGGTGGAAGCCGGGGCGGTAGTCACCGACAGCATCATCATGCCGGGCGCGCACATCAAGTCCGGCGCCCGGGTGAGCAAAGCCATCGTGGACGAGCGGGCCGTCATCGGCGCAAACGCCGTGGTAGGCGACGAGCCAGCCCCCGGCGCGAACATCGACAATTCCCTCACGGGGGACATCACTTTGGTGGGCTTCGATATGATTATTCCGGACGAGACCAGCCTTCCCAAGGGGCTTGTGGCCACCCGGGAAACACTTGGATACCTTTATAAGAAGGGAGGCGTAGAGCGGTGATTTCAAACGCATTCGGCATAATACTGACCAGCGATAACAACATGCATTTGAAGGATCTCACCTATTCCCGCTCCGTGGCCGCGGTGCCATTTGGCGGCCGGTACCGGTGCATCGATTTTATACTTAGCTCCATGGTCAACTCCGGCATCACAAACGTGGGCGTGGTGGCGCAAAAAAACTACCATTCGCTGATGGATCATCTGGGTTCCGGCAAGGAATGGGACCTGCACCGCAAGCGGGACGGCCTGTTTATATTGCCGCCCTTTGTGACGAAGGAGAACACCGGACTATACCGGGGCAGCATCGACGCGCTCAAGAACATCTCCGGATACATCCGCCGCTCCAGCCAGCGGTACGCCATCGTGTCCGGCTCCCACATCATATTTAATACCCCGTTTGAAGACATGCTGGAGCAGCATTTCGCCAAAGGCGCGGACATCACGTTGATGTACAACGAGAACACCGCCTTTGACCCTGAGGATCAGTTTAAGGATTTGCGGCTTTCCATGGACGCAACCGGCCGGGTGCTGGACATGGAGTACAACCCGTACCGGCCCAAATGCCCCAACCAGGGGATGAATGTGGCGGTGCTGGAAAAAACGCTCCTCGAATACCTGGTGGAGGAGGCCATTGCGCATGGCCGCTACCATTTCCACAGGGATCTTTTGATGCGAAATGTGGGTACACTTAAGATCTATGGGTACCGGTACGACGGATATGTGGCGCGGCTCAACTCCTTGAACTCGTATTTTCGGCATAACATGGACCTGTTGAAGCCCGAGGTGCGGGAGGATCTCTTCAATCCCCAGCATCCCATTTACACGAAAGTCAAGGACGAAGTGCCCGCCCGCTATGGCAAAAATGCCAGCGCGAAAAACTCCATGGTGGCGGACGGCTGCACCATCGAAGGGCATGTGGAAAACAGCATCCTGTTCCGCGGCGTGTCCATTGGGGAAAACTCCGTGGTGAAGGACAGCATCGTCCTGCAAGGGGTGCAGATACAGGAAAACTGCCATCTGGAGCATGTGGTCCTGGACAAATCCGTCATCGTCAAGGGGGGGCGCAATCTCATCGGGCTGGAAAGCTTCCCCATCATACTCAGGAAGGGCACGATTGTTTAGCCGAGCTTTCGGACTTAATCCCAGCCGAGGGAGGAAAACGCATGAAATTATTGTTTGCGGCATCGGAAGCCGTACCATTTATCAAAACAGG
The DNA here is from genome assembly GCA_964411275.1 of uncultured Oscillospiraceae bacterium. GTDB lineage: Bacteria > Bacillota > Clostridia > Christensenellales > CAG-138 > CAYPKG01. The sequence goes on from CAYPKG010000008.1 coordinate 11,022, forward strand.
CGGCCTGGCGGACGTGGCGGGGACGCTTCCCGTGGCGCTGGCGCGGGCCGGTGTGGACGCAAGGGTGATACTGCCCAAGTACCGCGACATTTCCCCACAATGGCAGGCGCGGCTAACGTATCTCACGCATTTTTATGTAAACATGGGCTGGCGCAAGCAGTATTGCGGTATCCTTGAAGCGCAGCACGAAGGTGTCACGTTCTATTTCGTGGACAATGAATTCTATTTCGCACGGGACTCCATTTATGGCTCCGGCCCCGAGGAAGGGGAGCGCTTCGGATTTTTCTGCCGGGCCGTGCTGGAGGCCATGCGGCACCTGAATTTCTTCCCGGATGTGCTGCACTGTAACGACTGGCAAACAGGCATGATCCCGGCGCTATTAAAGATACAGTATATGCACGCGCCGGAATACGCCAACATCCGCACCCTCTACACCATTCACAACCTAAAATTTCAGGGCGTGTTCGATTACGCGTACATGGACGACCTGCTGGGCCTGGGCATGCGCTATTATACGCCGGAGTATCTGGAATATTACGGCTGCATCAGCTTTATGAAGGGGGGCATCGTGTTTTCGGACATGGTTTCCACCGTCAGTCCCTCCTACGCACGGGAAATCCAGACACCCTATTATGGCGAGCGGATGGACGGGCTGTTGCGCCTACGGTCCGACAAGCTCACCGGCATCCTAAACGGCATCGACAATGGGCTGTTCGATCCCGCAAACGACCCCTGTATCGCGAAACCCTTCAGCGTCGACGACATGGAGGGTAAAGCCGCCTGCAAGCTTGACCTGCAGCGCACAATGGGTTTGGAGCAGCGGGAAGAGGCGGTGATCATCGGCGTCGTATCCCGGCTGACGGAGCAAAAGGGCATGGATTTGATCGAGCGGGTGCTGGACGATATCCTCAAGCGGGACGTGCAGATTGTGGTGGTTGGCCTGGGCGACAACCATTATCAGGAGCTGTTTTCCTGGGCGCAGTGGCGCTATCAGGGGCGGCTGGCCGCCCGGTTTGAATTGAACGAGGCGCTGGCCCACAAGGTATACGCGGGCAGCGACCTGTTTCTTATGCCCTCCAAGTTTGAGCCCTGCGGCCTGTCTCAGATGATCGCCCTGCGCTATGGCACGGTGCCCATCGTGCGGGAAACCGGCGGCTTGCGCGACAGCATCGCGCCCTATAATAAATTTGCAGACGAGGGCACCGGCTTTTCGTTCGCCAACTATAACGCCCACGAGCTGTTATATACCGTGGAGCGCGCGGTGGAGTATTATCATGACCGGAAGCTCTGGCAAAGGCTGATGCGCCGGGGCATGCTGGAGGACTATAGCTGGGACATTTCCGCCAAGAAGTATCTCGATTTGTATGAGCGGGTGCTGGGACACAGCGCCGCTACACCGGAACCTGCGCCGGAGCCTGTAAGCCCCGCGCCAACAGGGGACAAGCCCACAAAAAAGCAGCCCGGGAAGCCAACAGAGGACAAGCCCGGGAAAAAGAAGCCTGAGAAGCCAACAGAGGATAAGCCCGCAAAAAAGCAGCCCGGAAAAAAGAAGGGGAAAAAGAAACCGTAACTTGTGGGTGACCGGGGGCGAGCCATATGAATTTCCAAGGAGCTTCCCTAAAACAACTTTTTCCCGTTCAGGATGCTGATGTCAAGCTCCTTGGCAATGCCCCCCTGCTTGTACGGGTTGATTTTTTTCGTGACGCCATCCTGCCGGAACAGGGAACCCGTCCCCTTAAACCAAAGCGTAATCCTAGCGGACACGCATTGCTCCCGCAGGCTGAGCACCCAGTCGTAATCACAGACCCGGGCCTCCCGGCCGGTTTCGCCACTGACGGTGACATGGTCGATGGCAGACAGGTACGGCGTCAGGTCGATGGGCCCCAATAGCGGAGAACACCCCACAAACCGCCGTTTGATGGGATATGACACAAATGCCGGCAGCCGGGCAGCCGCCGTCTCCTGGTTTTCCACGCTGCAGCCGATATTCACATTGTCGTACCCGTCACCCCAATCCGGAGGCAGGGACACGGTAAACCGGTCTATTCGCTTTGTTAAAATCAGAAAATCCAAGTCCTGCCGTTCTTTGATCATCGCCCAGGCCTCTTTGCGCCACTCGTCCGCCTCAGGAAGAAAGAAATCGGTGGCAAAGCAGGTGGCGACGGTTTTTCCTCCGGTGACGAAATAAGACCCTTTTGTGTTTCTCATCACAGGCTTGTCAAAATCCTCTGTTTTCACAATGGTGTTTTGGCCATAGCGTTTGGAATACGGCCCATAAAAATAACAATACGTGCAGCCATCACTTTTCGGATAACAACCCATCCATGGCTCCCAATTCATAGCGCTACCTTCCTGTCTTTTAAACTATACGTTACCCGCCACAGCGCGAAAGGGCATGTCCGCAAACCCTTCGTATGCCATTCTGGCGGCTTTTTCACTTGCAAACAGGCCGAATACACCAGAGCCGGATCCGGTCATCGCCGCGCCCAGTGCGCCGGATTTCAAAAGCCGGTGTTTCAACTCATGAATATTGGCCTGTGGACAGATATAGTTTGCCGTTTCCTCCAGCCCGTTAAACAGCGAGTGTCCCAACGCCTCGCCATCCCCCCGGGCCAGCGCCGCCAGGGCAGCCCTAGTCGCCGCGCCGTCGGTATAGCGGCCCAAATTTGAAAACAGCTCTTGTGTGGAAATTCCCGCCTCGGGCTTTACGATCAAAAACCAAAGCCTCTGTTTGGGCATGGGGATTGGCGTCAGCCGCTCCCCCACGCCCCGCGCGCGGCAAACGCCGCCTGTCATGCAAAAAGGGACATCCGCCCCCACCAAAAGGGCGGCTTCCAACAACGCCCGCTCATCCAGCCTGTGATACAATTGCTGCATGCCCACAAGTGTAGCCGCCGCGTCCGCACTGCCGCCGCCCAAGCCCGCCTCTGCGGGGATGGCCTTACGCACCTGTACGACGGCCCCAAGGCGATGATCCCCGGCTAAGGACTGATAGGCCCGAATGGCGCGGCTGACGGTGTTATCATTTGAGCGTAATCCAAACTCCATCCCCTCAAACTGCACACGTGCTTCCCGGCTGGGGGTCAACGTCACGGTATCTAAAAGGCCGATTGTCAGCATCAGCGTATCCAGCTCGTGATACCCGTCCGCCCGGCGGGACAGGGCCTCCAATGTCAAATTCAGCTTGGCCGGGGCGCGCAGGGAGAGCATCCTGGGCGCGATCATGATTTCAGGCGCAGGTTTTCCCCTGAGAGGCGCAGGCAGGTGGAAATCCTGCCGTCGATCAGCCGGGAAAACAGGCGCTCGCCATAGCGCGCTTGCAGTTCCTTGGGAAACAGGTTTGTGGCGACAACCGTATGCTTGTTGGCGTTTTGCCGCTCGTTGATGATGGAAAACAGGTATTCTATCGTGATGTTGTTCATCATAGGCTCCGTACCAAGATCATCGATCAAAAGAAGGCTTGGGGCCAAAAACCGGACTGCACCGTCGGTCTGCGCCTGCCGGATGCCCACAAGAACGCTGTCGATCAGGTTGTAAGCGGTGACCTTTGTCACAGGCGCGGCAACGCTGTGCCGCAACACCCGATTGGCGATGCAGTTGATGAGAAATGTCTTGCCAATGCCGGCAGGGCCCATCAACACAAGGTTGCGGATATCTCCCGACGGAAACGCGTCCGCGTACGCTTCGCAGATGGCACGGGCGTTTTTGACCTGCACCTGCTGTCCGGGGGCGAACAGGGCAATGTCGAACGTCTCAAACGATTGCCGTTCGTCCACGCCGGAGGAAGCATAGGCCTCCTTTAGCTGCCGCCGCACAAAGCAGGCACAAGGAGTTTTTATCTTGGTTTCCGGCTCCATCACATATCCCGTATCCCCGCAATCCTCACAGCGGCGCCTGATTTTAATATAATCGGGCGGAAATCCATTTTGCTTTAGCAGCGTCAACTGCTCCTGTTCCAGGGCAGCAATCCTCTCGTTAGCCTCAAGCAGCGCCTGTTTCGTGTCCCCGCCGCGCTTCCCGGCCTCGCCGACAGACAAAAGCGCAGCCCTCATCTCCTCGTCGATTTCCACAAGCCGGGGGGCCTTTTCATAAGCTTCCTGTTTTCGCAACCTAAGCGCCCCGCGCTCCTCCGCCTGGATGCGGTCATACTCTGCTAAAATGGTTCTCAATGACATGGGCGTTTACCGCTCCTCTCCCGGCGTTTTGTTGAGGTCTACGAACAGATGCGCCAATTCGTCATCTGTATACACCCGCTGGGGGTACTCCAGCGCCTTGTTGCCCTTCGGCGTCCGGGACGCTGGTTTTTTGTTTTTAATTTGCTCCGCCGCGGCTTCCGGGGTATGAATGCCCTGCTCCTGCCAATTGTTCATGATTTTTTTGAGGTACGCGAAGGGGTCCCGCTTCCCGGCGGCCTGTTCCGCGGCCATCAATACCACCTCCAGTGGCATGCCCCATTTCTGCACGAACGCGGCAATTGTGGTGCGCTGCTTGAGGTCTGGGCTCCCGGCGATGCCCGCCCTGGCGAACACCTCCCGGGCTACCGCCAGGTTGGCCGCATCCTCGCTAAGCTCCCTGTCCACCTCGTCGGCCGCGGTCAAGCCCTGACGGCGCATCCTGTCGAGAACGCCGTTGAGATAGCTGAAGCTGGGGTTGCCCGCGCCAAGAGTAGCGGGGCAGGCGGCCAGAATGGACTCGTCGCTAAAGCCCCATTCCTTCGTCCAAACCCGGTACAAATTAAGCTCGTCCTCCGTGGGCGAGCGGCGGATGCGCCAGCGCTTGAGCACCGCCGCCGCGCCGCCGGTCAACTCCCGGTATGTGAGGATATGCGCCCTGGCCTCCTTCGCAGTAAGCACATTCGCGTCCGCCCAGGCACGGGCGACGGCGTCCATGTATTTCACGCCCACCCGCTTGCCTTTTAATTCCACACAATGGCCCACCAGCTCCAGCACCGCGCCCTCCTCAAGGCCAAACACTTCCATCCAGTCGATCACATGCCTTAAATCGCTGCCGCTAAAGCTCCGGGGCGCAAGCATCATTTGCAGGGACTGCACAAGCTTATAATACTGGCCGGGCACCTGTTCTGTCCGGGCATAGCCGTTAAAACGCAGGCACAAATACTCCACCGTGAGCGGCGTGTCGCTGATGATCCGGACAAGACCCTCCCCCTGCCAGTAGGCAAAAGCATTGAGCACATCCTCTTCCGACGCGCCAAGGGCCGTGGCCACCGGCGCAGAGTCCGCCCCAGCAGCCTCCGGATTGTAGCACAACAGCAGGCCGTATAAATAGACCTGCACCTGAAACCCAGTGGCCCGGGGCATATATTCACATAAAAACAGATTGTCAACAGGCGTTACCACATAGGGCTTCGCCTGGGGGGAAAATCGGCAGCTCAGGGCGAAACCCTCCCGTCTTTTTCGTTCATGGCTTTCTGAACCCATTATACCATAATTGCGAAGCATTATGGTATAATCCCGCATCCGCGTTTCAGGCGCAGCCTGAATTATCGCGGGCGAATAGAATAAGCTGTATAATAGCCGTTTTGCGGCTATTATACCATATTCGAGCAAAATTGAGAAAACAAAAGAGACTCAATTTCTATACCCTTTGGCATATATATGAACATGACCAGTTAGGAGGAACGATATGGCACAACAAAGTTGGACAATACCCCTGATATCGGCGGCGGGTAAGCCCGTTGCCATCCTTCGCCTTTGGCAGGAGGGGCAAAAAATCACAGGAAGGTTGACGCCCCACGGCGTGCCGCTGCCGCCGGACACGCAGACCTGGCTTTTCACCGGCGGCGGGCCGGTGCCGCTGTCGGCAGGGACGCTCCCCGGGCCGCTGCTGGGGGCCGCTATCGTGCACAACGGCGGCATTCTCGCGGCAGGCACCGTCCGGGGCGCACGGGTTGACCTGGAAAAGGAAAAGGTGCGGCTGCGCATCGCGATACTCGATCAGCTTAGACGAGCGCAGCAGCCCAGACCCGAACCACCCAGACCGCAACCGCCCAGGCCCGAACCGCCCAGGCCGCAACCACCCAGACCGCATCCGCCCAGGCCAGAGCCGCCGCGCCCGGAACCGCCGCGACCGGAGCCACCACGACCGGAGCCACCCAGACCGCAACCACCGCGCCCCGAGCCACCGCGACCCGAACCACCGCGACCGGAGCCATCGCGACCACAACCGCCCAGGCCCGAACCGCCCAGGCCCGAACCGCCCAGGCCCGAACCGCCGCGCCCGGAACCGCCGCGACCGGAGCCACCCAGACCGCAACCGCCCAGGCCCGAGCCGCCTAGGCCAGAGCCGCCCAGGCCACAACCACCGCGACCACAACCGCCACGACCCGAACCACCGCGACCCGAACCGCCGCGACCCGAACCACCGCGACCCGAACCGCCGCGACCAGCGCCCGGCCCCCCAAGGCCGGGACAGCCAACCGGCAGAAGGAGCATCCCCATGGCGCGCCGTAGCCCTTCCCGGCCAATCCCGGGAAGGGCGGCGCCTGCATCTACACAATCTGACGAAGGTACTGCGCTTCCTGTCATGGCCCCGAAAGCAGACCCGCTTCCTGCCGCACAAGCCCTCCCCGTGGTAGAAATTTGCCGGAAGGATCCGGACATATTTGGCCAGGAGCCGCGAAGGACGCCTGTCTGCTCCGACCTGTCCTTCACGGTACCGAAGGGCGCACAATACATCTCCGGGCGGGAGCCCGGCCCCAATGCACAGGTACAAAAAAAACCCGTAGTGAGCAGCAGTTCCGGCTTCTCCGGCACAAGAACGCCCCCCAATGGGCCGCGAAACCCTACGCACAACTTGGGCAATCAGGCCCACGAGTATCCGGGCAAGCGCCAGCACAGCCCCCAAGGCCGTGGCGGCAAGCGAAACGTCCCGGTAAAGCCCAAGCCCATGAGCAACAGCAGCGTCCTTGACGAGATATTGGCCAGGGCGCAGCTTTTTTTCCCGGACGATACAAAAAAGCCCCTTCGGGAGCTGGTGCCCGCGGCCATCGTTGCCCCAGGGACGCCCCGAAAATCCACCCTTTCCGGTGTTTCCGCACTATGGGACGCGGAGGTGAACGACATGCTCACCGCCGCTGCCACGGAGGGGCCGCGGCAGAGCATGCCCGCTGCCCACCCCAACCCCGGCCTGCCTGGACAGACCATGCGTCCCATGGAAAATCCCTTTCCCAATACATTCCCCCGCAGCGAATGGCGCAGGATTTACCGGCCCCAGGGCCAGGGCTGGTATCTGGAGGGGAGCATGCGAAGGGATCGGGAGCTGTATCAGATTACCGCCGTTCCAGGGGAATACCGGCCCGTGCCGCCCCGGCATCTACAGGGCTTCACCCGGTATATCAAATCCAAAGACGGCGGGTTTTGGGTACGGGTGGTGCGAAAAAAATAGTTTTGATGAGCTTTGGAATATACCGTTTTCTTGGTAATACGGCCACAAACAGGCTATAAAAAGGCGGGCCGCGCCTACTGGGCCCGTCTTTGGCTATTGCGTTAAAAAAGCAAAAAACCACAGGTGAAGATGTATACGGGGATATTTTATGGTATGATAGAATGAACGGAAATGGAGGTCGTTATGCGCTTTTCAAAAAAGATTGAACAATGCCAACTTTCCCCCATTCGAAAGTTTTATCCCTTCCAGGTGGAATACGCGAAGCGGGGAAAAAAGATTTATCACCTGAATATTGGCCAGCCCGATATCCCCACGCCCCCGGCATATTATGAAGCAGTCCGCAATATAGAGCGGCCGGTGCTGGAATACGCCCCCAGCCCGGGCATTCCGGAGCTGATCGGCGCTGTGCAAAAATATTATGCCGAAATAGGCGTAGGGCTTGACGCAAACGATGTGATCATCACCACCGGCGGCAGCGAGGCGTTGCAGATGGTGCTCAACTGCATCCTCGACGAGGATGACGAAGTTCTTAGCCCCGCGCCATTTTATCCCAATTACAGCACGTTCGTAAGCTGCGCCGGCGGCAAAATCGCACCCATCCCCACCACAGCGGAGGAGGGTTACCGTTTTGCAGACCGGGAAAAAATTGAAAAGCTAATCACCGGCAAAACCCGGGCCATCCTCATCACAAACCCCGGCAACCCCACCGGCGTGGTGCTCTCTTCTGAGGAAATGCGCATGCTGGCGGATGTGGCAAAGGCTCACGGCCTTTTCCTCATCGGCGATGAGGTATATCGGGAGTTTGTGTATGATAACCAGCCGCTCTCCACGTTTGCCTCCTTTGCCGACGCAAGCGGGAACACGATCATCATCGACTCGGTATCCAAGCGGTTTAGCGCCTGCGGCGCCCGGGTGGGGACCATCATTACGAAAAACAAAGAGCTGCAGCAGCATATCCTAAAGCTATGCCAGGCCCGGTTGAGCGTGGCAACCCTGGATCAGATCGCGGCGGCGGCCCTGTATGACACCGACGCCAGCTATTTTGCCGCGGTACGCGCTGAGTATAAGGCCAGGCGGGACACATTTTACCGCAAGCTCATGGAGATCCCCGGCGTGGTCTGTCAGGAGCCTATGGGCGCGTTTTACATCATGGCAAAACTGCCTGTGGACGATGCGGAAAAGTTTCAAACCTGGCTGCTGACCGAGTTTAGCGATCAGGACGAAACGGTTATGTTCGCCCCAGGCAACGGATTTTACAGCGAACCGGGCCAGGGCGTGAACGAGGCGCGGTTTGCCTATGTCATCAACTGCCGGGACCTGGAGCGGGCGGGAGAATTGTTAAAGCTTGGCGTTGCCGCTTACAACCGCTAGGCCATCCGATTTGAAAAAGCTCTTTTATTGTCATTCCGAGCGAAGCGAGGGGTGACAATTTTATTTACAGAGATATAAGTTTCAGGCCGCCGATCAATCGCAAGTCGGCGGACGTATCTTTGCCCGTTTTTTATTTTCGCTTCATAGCCCGAAGCATCGTCTTTTCCTCCGGGGATACCCGGTAGGATTCACACATCTTTTGAAGGGCCTTGTTGAACGTAAAATCGTCGAGGGTGCAGCCCTCGCCCATGGCGGCAAGTGTTTTTTCCTTGTATTTCACATAACAGACGGACAGCGCCCAGGCCACCGCCATTTGTGCGTAGTACTGGGGATAGGGCGCATGGACGAGGCGGGTTAGCACCCGGTCGATGTACTCGTCGCAAATATAATGATCCATCAGCATGACGGTGCCGAACCGGGCGGGAAACTCCTCCCGGCTGTCGAGGTACGGCTGGAGAAACTCCCATACCCGGCCCAAATCCTTTTTCACCCACTTGAGATTACCGCAGGGGGAGTCGCACAGGGCCCAATTGGTGATGTACGGGACGTACCCGGCAGTCGCCTCAAGAAGCGTGTCTATCCCGGCCTTACAATAGCCCAGTGTTAAGCCGTGAATCATGGTCAGCTCGTAGCACGCGCCATTTTCCAGGGCGAAAAAACCCTGGTAATCGCCTTTCGCGATCTCCCGGGCAATCTCGCGAAGTTTCGGCACGCGCACGCCTAGCGCGCCCACGGCGGTGGGGACGATGCCCAAATGAAACTTGAGATACTCCGGCTCGGCCAGGGCATTTAGGTAGGCGTACAGCGCGTCCTGCTCCGCCTGTGTCCAGGGCGTTACGGCAAAGCTCATAACGCCGCCTCGTCGATCCGGCTGTCAAACACCAGCGCTGCGGGGCCTGTCATAAACACATGATTGTCCTTTGCCCATTCGATGTCGAGTGTGCCCAGCGCCAGATGAACCCGCACCTTCCGGTCGGTCTGGTCTGACAAGATGCAGCTCACCGCCGTGGCGCAAGCGCCTGTGCCGCATGCAAGCGTCGGGCCGCAGCCCCGCTCCCAGGTGCGCTGCACGACGTTGTTTCGGTCCAGCACCTGGATGAAGTTCACGTTGGTACGCTTAGGAAACAGCGGATGCCGCTCAATCGCCGGGCCGTAGGTGGTCAACTCGAAATTCGGCGGGTCGTCGACGAACACCGCCGTATGGGGGACGCCCATGCGCACGCTGGTGAACGTAAACGTCCTGTCCAGCGCTTGGAGTGTTTGCTGTACGCATCTTGTTTCGGGCGCCAACCCGGCCACCGGAACATCCTTGCAGCTTAGCCCCGGCTCGCCCATGTCAACCTGAACGGCAGAAACCGCGCCGTCATGGAGTATCAGCGCCGGCTTCATCACCCCAGCCGGGGTTTCCACCGTGAAGACGCTTTTTTTCACAATGCCCCGCTCGTACACGTATTTCGCAAACACCCGAAGGCCGTTGCCGCACATTTCCGCGCCGCTGCCGTCGGAATTGATGATCTGCATGCGCACGTCGCAGGCGTCGGACGGCCATACGATCAAAAGCCCGTCCGCACCAACGCCGGTCTGCCGATGGCAAAGCTTAGGCGCAAGCGAAGTATAATCCCGCTTTGGCGCGTTTATGGCGTTGATCACGATAAAATCGTTGCCCAGCCCATGTCCCTTGGTAAATTCCATGCCGCGTTTCCTCCCTGCATTCATACTACCGTTATAGTATACTATACCTTCGCGCGAAACAAAATCCATGAAATGATTGTGTTAAGATTTCTTAACGCCCGGTATGCTTTACGCAGGGTGTTTTTAGGGCTATAATCGAAGCAAATATGGTGTGGCCGGATGCGGCCTGGAGGATTTGTGGCGGACTTGTACTTTATTGTTAACCCGGTGGCGGGTGCGGGCATGTCCCTTGCGACGTTTGCGAAGGTAGAAGCCATATTGCAGGCAAAAAATGTGGATTACCAGGTTGCGCATTCCGATTATCCCGGGCATGCGGTGGTGCTTGCCCAGGAAGCGGCGCATGCGGGGCATGACTGCGTTGTGGCCGTAGGCGGCGACGGAACCGCGAAGGAGGTCGCCCAGGAGCTGGTCAACACAGGTACTGTCATGGGGTTAATTCCATCGGGCACGGGCAACGACCTGGCCAGGGCGCTGAGGATCCCTACAGACCCGGAGAAAGCCATTTCCATCCTGTTGAACAGCCAATCAATGGCCATTGACGCTGCTACCGTCAACGACAAGCTGTATTTTAATGTGGCGGGCTTCGGCTTTGACGTGGACGTGTTATATTATACAGAGCGGTATAAGGAAAAGCACAAAGGCCTCACGGCGTATATGCTGGGGCTTTTGCGGGCGCTGTTCGGGCTGAAGCTTCGTAAGGTTACGGTTGTGTCCCGGGAGAAAACCGTGGAAAAAAACGCGCTCATCGTAGCTGTGGCGAACGGCACGCATTTTGGCGGAGGGATGAACGTGGCACCCCTTGCAGACCCGGCGGACGGGTATCTGGATGTGTGCGTGGTGCATGACGTCAACCGGCTGCATGTGCTGTTCGTGCTGATGGAATTCGTCAAGGGCAGGCATCTTTCCTTGAAGTACGTGACGTATTGGAAGACAAAGGCTCTGGAGGTTATGGCAACGCCTGCGTCCAAGCTGCAGCTCGATGGCGAGGTGGGCGGCCAGACCCCTGCATCCTTTCGCATCCTTCCTGGCGCTCTATTGATGCGGACGGGCTTGTAAAACAAAGTACGCCCTTTGAAAACGCCCTTGTGCAATTGCATTAAGGGCGTTTTACATGCTCCTGGGTAATTGCGCAATGCATGTAATTTCTGTATACTGTAATGTATGGATGATGACTTGGAGGAAGCGTATGGAGGAGCAGTACATCCCTGTCCCCGCGGCGGCCACAGCACCCCACAGCATCGAAGCGGAACGCTCGGTGCTGGGCAGTATGCTGCTGGAGCAGGAGGCTATGGATCTCGCCATCGAACGGCTTGTGCCCTCGGATTTTTACAGTCCTGCCCATCAGGATATATTCGGCTGCATCTTAGACATGCGAAACACCCGGGGGACCGTTGACGCGGTGACATTGATCGCGGAGCTGGACCGTCAGGGCAAGCTCAGGGCGGTGGGGGACGCGGATTATATCGTTGGCCTGTCGTTAAGCACCCCCAGCGCCGCCAATATCGAGCAGTATATCGGTATCGTCGAGGAGCGCTCCGTCCTGCGGCAATTGATCCGGGCGGGCGGTGAGATCAGCCGTGACAGCATGTCTGGCGAGCGGGAGCTTGCCGCGATACTCGATGACGCCGAGCGGCGCATTTACGATATCTCCATGCGCAAAACCGCGGACAGCCTTTTGCCCATTCAAGACACCCTCTACGAGGTGTACGGGCGCATGGGCGAGCTTATGAACAGAAGCGGGGCCCTCACAGGCACCCCTACGGGGTTTGTGGACCTAGACAGCAAGACCTCCGGGCTGCAGCGGTCGGACTTGATTATCATCGCAGGCCGGCCGTCCATGGGCAAAACCAGCTTGGCCATGAACATCGCCCAATACGCCGCCTTTCACGCGGAGGCCAGCGTGGTGATGTTCTCCCTTGAAATGTCCAGGGAGCAGCTGGTCATGCGCATGCTTTGCAGCGAGGCTGAGGTGGATCTGCAAAAGGTGAAGACCGGCCAGATCGACCAGACGGAATTGAATAAAATGGCACAGAAGCTGGGGGTAATGGGCAGCGGCAAGATGTTCATCGACGATTCCGCAGGCGCTACAGTGCCGGATATCCGCTCCAAATGCCGCCGGCATAAGGCCAAGCACGGCCTCGACCTCATCGTGATCGATTATTTGCAGCTGATGCACTCACCGAAAAAAACCGAGAACAGGCAACAGGAGATTTCGGAAATCACCCGCTCGCTCAAGGTGCTGGCAAGGGAGCTGGACGTGCCCATCCTGTTATTAAGCCAGCTGTCCCGCGCGCCGGAGCAGAGAGCGGATCATACCCCGGTTATGGCGGACTTGCGCGAAAGCGGCGCCATCGAGCAGGACGCGGACATCATCCTGATGCTCTACCGGGAAGCGGTGTACAACGAGGAGGCCGACAATACAGCCGAGGTCATCGTCGCAAAGCATAGAAACGGCCCCACCGGCGTTGTGGAGCTGGTCTGGCTGGGCGAGCTGACCAAGTTCAAGAACAAGGCGAGGGATTACTAGTGCGGGGGGGTACGTTAGGGAACCCTTTTTGTAAAAAGGGTTCCCTAAAACCCTCCTAAAAATTTAATAATTATTTTATATTATATTTGTTAAAGTTTTATGAAGGGGTTTGGGGAGACTTTTTTTCAAAAAAGTCTCCCCAAAAGAAAGGAGCCCTATGCTTACGCTTTCACCACATGGTTCAGTCGTGGCCATAACGGGGGCGTCCTCGGGGATTGGCCTACATACCGCGTTTCTGCTGTGCTCCATGGGCTTTCACGTATATGGGGGCAGCCGCCGGGGCGTTTTATCCCCGGACATCAACCCGAAGGATTTTATCCCGGACGGGGAGACCCGCGGCGGTTTTTTTCATATGTTTGCGCTGGATGTCACAAGCGATGATAGCGCCGAGGCGTTTTTGATGAAAATACTGGAGCGGGAGCCGGGGGTGGACATCCTGATAAACGCCGCTGGCAACGGGCTTTCTGGGGCGGTGGAGGACTGTACGGCGGAGGACGCCCGGGCGCAGATGGACACCAACTACTTTGGCGCTTTGCGGATGCAGGCGATCATGCTGCCGGGGATGCGCGCCCGGGGCCGGGGGCTCGTTATAAACGTCGGCTCAGTGGGCGGGATATTCCCCATCCCATACCAAACCCTGTATGCAAGCTCCAAGGCGGCCCTTGGCATCATGACAGAAGGCCTCAGATTGGAGCTTCGGCCCTATGGAGTTCACGCGGCCCTGCTGGAGCCGGGGGACGTGAAAACCGGGTTTACCGCCGCCAGGGCGTATACAAAAAAGGCCCTTGGCGAAAGCTCTCCTTACCGGGCGGCCATGATAAAATCCATCGGCAGGATGGAGCGGGACGAGGAGAATGGCATGCCGCCTAACACCGTCGCCCTTGCCATCGCCCGGACGGTGCGGCGCAAAAACCCGCCTGCAAGGCAGGCGGTAGGCGGCAGTTACCGGATATTCGTGTTTCTCAAGCGGCTGTTGCCGGCGCGGCTTGTGGAAACGCTCCTGCATGGAATGTATTGCAAATGAATGGAGGTACCCCTATGGACGCAATGGAAGCCATTTTAACCAGACGCAGCAAGCGCACATTCACGGACGAGCCCGTGACTCAGCAGCAGATTGAGGCCATCATCAAAGCGGGCATGTACGCCCCCAGCTCGACAAACATCCGCAACTGGGAGTTTTTAACCATTACCGACCCGGTGAAGCTCGCGGCCATGGCGGACCTTTGCCGCCACTGGAAGCCCCTCACCGGCGCGGCGGTTGGGGTGGTGTGCTGTGTGGACGACTCACGCCTTGACGATACCCGGCGGGAGTTTGGTACCCAGAACGGCGCGGCAGCCACACAAAACATGCTGCTTGCGGCGCACGCGCTGGGACTTGGCGGCGTATGGCTGAATAACGGCTTAGACCGCCCCCAGCACGGGCCGTCCAAAGCCCTTTTGGGCATTCCGGAGCACCTGCACGTGGTAAGCGTACTGGCAATCGGCCATCCGGCAGGGGACCCGCCCCAGCAACCCCAGCGGTTTGAACCGGAAAAGTGGCACAAAGAAGTATGGTAGCTACCGACACAATCTACGCCCCGGCCACCCCCGCGGGCGGAGCCATCGCCATCATTCGCGTCAGCGGGCCAGAGGCCATCCGCGCGGGACAAATTTTATCCGGCGTGGACATATCCCGCCACCCCCGGCTGATGCGGCGGGTGGCGTTGCGGGATGCTTCCGGCGCGGTATTTGACGATGCCATGCTGGTGTGTTTTCAGAAGCCCAAAAGCTATACCGGCGAGGACATGCTGGAGCTATACTGCCATGGCGGGCCACAAGTGTTGCGGATGGCGTTTTCCTCCCTTCGCGCCCTCGGCCTTCGCCCGGCAGAGGCGGGGGAGTTTACCAGGCGGGCGTTCTTAAACGGGAAAATGGACCTGACCCAGGCGGAAGCGGTAATGGATCTCATCAACGCCCAGGCTGCGGCAGGCGCCCGGGCCGCCCTTCACCAAATGCAGGGCAGGTTGCGGGACCGTATCGAAGCGCTGGAGAACCAGCTATTGGACGCACAAAGCGCCGTAGCCGCCGCAATCGATTATCCTGAGGAGATGGAAGCGGATGTCCTTTGCTCCCTTCCTGAAACGCTTTTAGGCATACTCAGCGCCCTTGGCGACCTGATCCAGGAAGGGCAGGCTGGAAGGCTTCTTAGAGAGGGGATTGGCGTGGCACTGGCCGGGCGGCCCAACGTGGGCAAGTCCAGCCTGTTAAACGCGCTGCTGGGCCGGGATCGGGCCATCGTCACCGACCAGCCAGGCACCACCCGGGACACATTGGAGGAGCAGGCGGTTTTCGACGGCGTGCTGATTAGGCTTACCGACACCGCGGGGTTGAGGCAAGCGGCGGACGAGGCGGAAAAAATCGGCGTGGAACGGGCGCGGCAGGCGGTGGCGCAATCCGACATAGCGTTAATATTGCTGGACGGCTCAACCCCGCTTTTGGAAGAGGATCGGGCGCTGCTCCAGGAGACAGAGACGGCGGCCCGGCTGATTTTGCGCACAAAATGCGACCTTCCCGCCGCGTGGGAAACTCCGCCGGGCATTGAATGCATGCATGTCAGCGCGAAAACGGGCGAGGGGCTTCCCGCGCTCAAAGCCGCGATCCTGGCTCTCGCGGGGGCACAGGGCCTGGAACAAGGGGAAACGACGCTAACCAACGAGCGGCACATCCGCTGCCTCGTCGCTGCGGAAGCCTGCCTGCGGGCGGCGCTTTGTGCATTACAGGACGTGGGCCTCGACTGCGCGTCCACGGACATGCAGGAAGCACTGCACCATCTGGGCGCCATCACCGGCCGGGATGTGGACGAGGCAATCATCGACCGGGTGTTTGAAAACTTCTGCGTGGGAAAATAGCCTTTTTATGAAATGCCTTTCTTCCTAAATATATATACAGAAACTGTACAATCGCCCCCGTTTATGGTATAATTAATTCATAGACCCTGGGGGCTTTTTTTGTGTGTGCCAGTAGCCTAAGCTAGCCTAAGCAATGTAATCCGAACCCGCCGAAAATGGCACCATTTGGCGGATTGCTTTGTTTTCATCAGTCGGCATAGCACCGCCGCTGACACAGTAGCGGCCTGTAATCCGCCGCCGCAAACCGGGTTCAGACTACATTGCCTAGGCTAGAAAACAGGAGGGTTCATGCAGGTCACGCGCATTCGGCTGCACAATTTTCGCAGCTATGAAAAGCTTACGCTGCAGCCCGCGCCGGGACTTTGTGTGCTGGTGGGGGAAAACGCGGCGGGCAAGACCAATGTGCTTGAAAGCATGTTCCTTTGTGCCGTGGGCCGCAGCCACCGCACCCGCCACGACGCAGAGCTGATCCGCATGGGCCAGCCGGGGGCGCTGGTGGGGCTTGACATTGAAAAACGCAGCGGCTCCCACACCATCGAATGCCGGTTACGCCAGGACGAGCGGCGGCAGCTGACCATCGACGGCGCAGCCCTTACCCGCTCGGGAGAGCTTTTAGGTTGTCTCAACGTGGTCATGTTCTCGCCGGAGGACCTGAAGCTTGTCAAGCAGGGCCCCGCTGAACGGCGGCGGTTTATGGATATGGAGCTAAGCCAGCTGCAGCCCGCATATTACTATAAGCTGCAGCGCTATAATGGTGCGCTCAGGCAGAGAAACGCCCTGTTGAAGGACTGGGCCCATTGCGAAAAACCGGTGCTGGAGGTGTTTACCCAGCAGCTGGCGCAATTGGGGGCGGCGGTCATTGTTGAGCGGGCCGCGTTCCTTGCCCGGATTGGCGTTCTGGCCGCAAGCGCCCAGCACACACTTTCCGACGGGCGGGAAGTGCTGACGCTTCGCTACCAGCCGGCGCTACCAGCCGACACAGCGGACCTGGTGACGGCGCTGTACGACCAGATGATGGCCACCGCAGAGCGTGACGCCCTCCGCTACGGAGGAAACACCGCCACCGGCCCGCACCGGGACGATTTCTCGCTGGCCATCGGCGGGAAAGACGCCCGGATCTATGCCTCCCAGGGGCAGCAGCGCACAGCGGCGCTGTCACTGAAGCTGGCCCAGTTAAAGCTCATGCGGGAGGAACGGGGCGACGCGCCCGTGCTGCTTCTCGACGACGTGCTCTCCGAACTGGACGAGGGCCGGCAAAGGATGCTGTCTGATGCCATGCGCGGCTGCCAGACGTTTCTCACGTGTACGCACCTGTCGGGGCTTGCCGGATGCGGTTTGGGCGGGCCTGGGGAACAAACCGTTTACCGGGTGAAGGACGGGACGGTTTTGGCGGAAGGTTGAACGTAAGCTGTCATCCTGAAGTCCGTGAAAGGGTCATTGGATCGATGGCAAGGGGCTTTCATCCTCACATAAATTGGGAATACTTACCGGTACAGGAGGCTAAGGCATGATCATACACCTTGGATGGGACGTGGCGGTGACGTTGGAGCGCATCATAGCGATATTAAGCGCAGCCACCGCCAACGCCGCGCCGGAAACCCGCAGCCTGATTGCCCAGGCAAAGGCCCAGCGCCGGTTTACTCCCTGTCCAGGTGCGGCGAAGGCGTATGTGCTGATACAGGATCCGGAGGGAGCCCTTTTCGTAATCGCCTCCTCTATCAGCCCGGCCACGCTGCGAAAGCGGCTGGAACGGCCGGTATACCAATAATCGAAAACGACTTAAAATATTCAAACGCATTGCGGCCTTGTGCCGCGCATCGGAGGTAAAAAAAGCATGAGCAACGCACCCCAGCATTATGATGCAAATGAAATCCAGGTTCTGGAGGGGCTTGAGGCTGTCCGGCGCAGGCCGGGCATGTACATCGGCTCTACCGACACCCGGGGCCTTCACCAGCTCATCACAGAGGTGGTGGACAATTCCATCGACGAGGCCCTCGCGGGGTTTTGTACCCACATCGAAATCACCATTCACAAGGACAATTCCGTCACCGTCCAGGACAACGGCCGGGGCATTCCCGTGGGCTATCACGAAAAGACCGGCAAGGACGCGCTGGAAGTGGCGTTGACAATGCTGCACGCGGGCGGCAAGTTCGGCGGCGGGAGCTACAAAGTCTCCGGCGGCCTGCATGGCGTGGGCGTCAGCTGCGTAAACGCCCTGTCCGAGCAGATGCGGGTGGAAGTCCGCAGGGACGACAAAGTCTATGTACAGACGTATTCTAGGGGCCTGCCCACAAGCGAGGTCTACGAGGAAGGCGCCTGGGTAGGCGGGGAAAGCGGCACTAGGGTGTGGTTCCTGCCGGACGCTGAGATATTCGACGAGGTGAACTTCCATTTCGACACGCTGACCACAAGGCTTCGGGAGCTTGCGTTTTTGAACCGGGGGATCACGATCACCGTCAAGGACGAGCGGCCTGAGGAGGCCGTGCTCAAAAGCTATTATTATGAGGGCGGCATCGTCAGCTTTGTGCAGTACCTCAACAAAAACAAGGACGTGCTGCATCCGGAGCCGATTTTTATCACCACCACACGGGATGATGACGACGGCAGCCAGACCGCCAGCGTGGAAGTCGCCATGCAGTACCATGACGGGTACAACGAAAACATATTCACGTTTGCCAACAACATCAACACCATTGAGGGCGGCAGCCATCTTACGGGCTTTCGTTCGGCGCTGACCCGGGTGGTGAACGACTACGCGAAAAAATCCAACCTGCAGCGGCCCACGGATCCCCCCCTCTCGGGGGAGGACATCCGCGAAGGGCTGACGGCAATCGTCAGCGTAAAGCTGATGGAACCGCAGTTTGAGGGGCAAACGAAGACGAAGCTTGGCAATGCCGACGTGCGGCCGCTGGTGGAAAGCGCAGTGGCGGAGGGGCTATCCAACTATCTCGAAGAAAACCCCCATGTTGCCCGGACCATCGTGGACAAATGCGTGACCGCCTCCCGGGCCCGCGACGCGGCCCGCCGGGCGCGGGAATTGACCCGCCGTAAAACCGCACTGGACAGCACAAGCCTGCCAGGGAAGCTGGCGGACTGCCAGGAAGCCGATCCCGCCCTGTGCGAGCTGTTTATTGTAGAGGGCGACTCCGCCGGCGGCTCCGCCAAGCAGGGGAGAAATCCCAAGTATCAGGCGATCCTGCCGTTGCGCGGCAAGATACTGAACGTGGAAAAGACGCGGCTGGACAAGATATTGGCCAACGCCGAGATCAAGGCCATGATCACTGCCTTCGGCGCGGGGCTGGACACGGACTTTGACGTAAGCAAGCTACGCTATCACAAGATCGTTTGCATGACCGACGCGGACGTGGACGGCAGCCACATCAGGACATTGCTGTTGACTTTCTTTTACCGGTACATGCGCCCGCTGATCGAGCAGGGATATGTCTACATCGCCCAGCCTCCCCTTTTCAAAGTCAGCCGGGGCAAAAACATCGAGCGCTACGCCTATTCCGACGAGGAGCTCGAAGCCATCCTCACGGAAATCGGCCGGGAGCCCAAGCCCACAATCCAGCGCTACAAGGGCCTTGGCGAGATGAACCCGGAGCAGCTGTGGGAAACCACAATGGACCCTGACCGCAGGATCATGCTGCAGGTGCATTTGGAGGACGCCATGCGCACCGATGAGATATTCACGATCCTCATGGGCGACAAGGTGGAGCCACGGCGGGAGTTTATCGAAAATAACTCCAAGCTGGTGACCAATCTGGATATCTGAGGGCAGGCTGGATAGGGCTTATTGGAAAGGAAACAAAGGGATATGAACGATCAAAAGCATATTATACCGCTGGACCTTGAGTCGGAAATGAAGAAATCTTTCATTTCCTACGCCATGGCGGTTATCATCAACCGGGCGCTGCCCGACGTGCGCGACGGGCTTAAGCCGGTGCACCGGCGCATCCTGTATTCCATGGATGAACTGGGGCTGCAGCCTGACAAACCATTCCGTAAATCCGCGCGTATCGTGGGCGACGTGCTGGGCAAGTACCATCCCCATGGCGATAGCTCCGTGTACGACGCCATGGTGCGCTTGGCGCAAGAGTTTAACACCCGGTATCCACTGGTGGAGGGGCACGGCAACTTCGGCTCCGTAGACGGCGACAGCGCCGCCGCCATGCGGTATACGGAAGCGCGCTTTTCCAAGATGGCAATGGCCATGATTGCGGATATCGACAAGAACACGGTGGATTTCTACCCGAACTTTGACGAAACGCTGATGCAGCCTAAGGTGCTGCCCGCCCGGTATCCGAACCTTTTGGTCAACGGCTCCGGCGGCATCGCCGTGGGCATGGCCACAAACATACCGCCCCATAACCTAAGGGAAACCGTGGATGCGGTGTGCGCGCTCATCGATAACCCCGAAATCACCGTGGAAGAGCTGATGGCATACATGCCCGGCCCGGACTTCCCCACCGGCGGCATTATATTGGGCATGTCTGGCATCGCCCAGGCCTACCGCACCGGCCGGGGCCGCATTCTGGTGCGCGCCCGGGCGGAGATCGAGCAATACGCCCCCAACAAGTCCCGCATCATCGTCACGGAAATTCCGTATCAGGTGAACAAGGCGCGGCTGGTGGAGCGCATCGCGGAGCTGACCCATGAAAAGCGGCTGGACGGCATTTCCGCCTTGCGGGACGAAAGCGACCGCAACGGCATGCGCATCGTCATCGAACTCAAAAAGGACGTCAACGCCAACGTGGTGTTGAACCAGCTTTACAAGCACACCGCCATGCAGGATACATTCGGCGTGATCATGCTGGCGCTGGTGGACTCGGAGCCGAAGGTTCTCAATCTCAAGCAGATGCTCTATTATTATCTCGAGCATCAAAAGGAGGTTGTCACCCGCCGTACCCAGTACGATCTGGAGCGGGCGAAAGAGCGGCTGCATATATTAGAGGGGTTATTAAAAGCCCTGGACAATATCGACGAGATCGTGGATCTCATCAAAAAATCCAGCAACGGCCAGGAGGCAAAGGCCCGGCTGATAGAGCGGTTTGCCTTCTCCGAAAAGCAGGCCCAGGCCATCCTGGACATGCGCCTGCAGCGCCTGACCGGTCTGGAGCGGGAGCGCCTGCAAAACGAGCATCAGGAGCTTACAAAGACCGTGGAGTATCTCGAGAGCATTCTCGCGGACGAGGGGCTTCTGCTTTCCATCATCAAGACGGAGGTCTGCGCGGTGCGGGACAAATATTCGGACGCCCGGCGCACGGAAATTTCCCAGATGGTGGACGACATCGATTTGGACGACATCATTCAGGAAGAGGAAATGGCCGTGACGTTGACGCATTTGGGCTATGTCAAGCGGCTGAGCCTGGACACCTACCGCACGCAAAAGCGGGGCGGCAGGGGCGTCATAGGCCAGGGCACCCGGGATGAAGATTTTGTGGAGCATTTGTTTACCACCTCCACCCATGACCATATCATGTTCTTTACCAACCTGGGCCGGGCCTTCAAGCTGAAATGCTACACCATTCCTGAGGCGGGCCGCACCGCGAAAGGCACCGCTATCGTGAACCTGCTGCAGCTTCAGGGGGGCGAGCGGATTACCGCGGTGTTCCCCTTGCACCGGGGCATGGAAGGGGAGTATCTCGTCATGGCCACCCGGGAGGGCGTGATCAAAAAGACGCCCCTTGGAGATTATGACAACATCCGTAAGGGCGGGCTGATTGCCTTGAACCTGAGGGAAGGGGACGAGCTCATCGCCGTACAGCATTCCTCCGGCAACGACGAGTTTATCCTCGCCACCAGAAAAGGCATGAGCATCCGCTTCCACGAGGGCGACGTCCGGGCAATGGGCAGAACCGCCACAGGCGTGCGCTCCATCAACCTGGCCGAGGGTGACTGCGTGGTGGGTATGGTGAAGGTCGTGCCGGAGCTCAACGTGCTGACCGTAACCGAAAACGGCATGGGCAAGTGCACGCCGGAGGAAGCATACCGCGGGCAGAAGCGAGGCGGTAAGGGCATCATCGCCATGGCCATCAACGAAAAGACCGGGGACCTGTGCGGGCTTAAGATGGTGGACGGCAGCGAGGACCTCCTTCTCATCCGGGACGACGGCATGGTCATCCGCATGCCGGTAAACGGCATCAGCGTCACCGTCAGCCGCTCCACCCAAGGCGTGCGCTTGATGCGGGCGGAAGAAGGCACCCGGGTTGTCAGCATCACGCTCACCGAGCACAGCGAGGAGGAAGAAAGCGAAGAAGTTCTCGCTGAGGCGGTTGAAACAGCGGTTGAACCGGAAAATACGCAAGAATAAGAACCGGACGGTAGCAGCAATGAACTGACGTAAAAAAATAGACAAAGAATTAAGCAGCAGCGAGGGCTTGAAGTCTGTGAAGAGCAGGCGGCAAGCCCTCGAGTTTTTACGTGTAGTAATCGAGATGATCCATAGGTTCCGCCATAAAATGGCATTCTTTAAAGCTTCCTTGCCAGGGATGTGTTGCCGCAATATAATAGATGTATCGGAGGTATATAATACCATTTCTGAATATGGAGGAAACTATGGCCGAAAAACTGACGGAAGAATTATTGAATAAATTGCTATTTACAAGTTCCCTTTCCTCGTATCTTGATCATGAGCTTATGGACAAAAATATCAGTTTGTCCGATTACTTGAATACACAGCTTGAATTGAAGCAGCGAAAGAAAAGCGATGTCATACGGGAAAGCAAGCTGAATTCCACTTTTGCGTACCAGATTTTTTCCGGTGATAGAAACGCAAGCAAGGACAAGCTATTGCAGCTTTCTTTTTCTATGCGCCTTGATCTGCGGGAAACGCAGCGGCTCTTAAAAATCGCCAATGCAGGAGAGCTTTATTGCAAAAACCGCCGGGATGCTATCATCATTTATTGTATTTCTCAAAATATGACATTGGCGCAAACCGATGATACCCTGTTTCAGTTTGACGAAGCAACGATTTGTGAGGAATGATTTCGATTATGAACGAACTTGAAGGCTATCTTTCCAACATTGAAAAGGACAATGCCTATCGCGTTATCGATGTTCTAAAACATTCAGCTCATAGCCGCACAGAAAGGGTTCTTAATCGGGATGGAAATACATATATACGCAAATATTTTCCTCTTGATATCCCTGTTGCGAAAAATGAATACCGCTTGCTTTCCCAGCTTAATCATCCCGCTTTGCCGCTAGTATATGACTATTATGAGCTGAGCGGAAAAGGCGTATTGGTGGAAGAATATATCGAGGGAATGAAGCTTTCAGATATTATCAACACATTCGGCGCCCTCTCTGAGCCCAAGGCCATCGATATCACAAAAAAGCTTTGCGCGGTTTGCTTGTATCTACATAAGCAGCGACCAGCTCCAATCATTCACAGAGACATAAAGCCGGATAATATTATCTGCCCGCCAGACGGAAGCGTTAAGCTGATAGACTTTGGCGCAGCCCGGGAATACAAGGATAGTAGCAGCAAAGACACCGTATATGTGGGTACCATTGGATACGCGCCGCCAGAGCAATTTGGGTTTGGCCAGACCGATGTGAGATCTGATGTTTACGGCATTGGTATGACGCTGTTAAATATGCTTACAGGAAAAACCCCTGAGCGCGGCCAGAAAGTAAGTCTGGCGAATACCAATATTTCGGTGGACATTCAACGAATTATCCACAAAGCAACGCAATTTGATCCAGCAAAAAGATACCGGTCTGTTGATGTCTTTCTATCAGATCTCGATGAACTCGTTCCAGAAAGGAACGCTATATTTGCAATAAAAGAATATGCGTTCAAAACTCAAAATAATATCTACCCCAAACATCGAAATTGGTCGCCGCTTATCAAGTGGCTTTTCATGCCGCTGCACGTCATGCTGTTTTTATTGTTGATCGTAATAATACCCCGCGATATTTTTGAACCTACGGGCTTTGGCCGAACCGATGATATATTGCGTTTCTTTCAGGATTTGGGGCTATTTGTATTCGTATTGCTCCCGCCATACATATTAGGCTTTAACTTATTTAATCTGAATGAAAAAATCGCCTTTTTTCATAAAAAGAGAATACAAAAAAAAGTCTTCATAATTGTTATCTTATTTTTAATAGGCATATTACTTGCTGCAACATTAGGCGATCTACATAGCGAAGCGTATAAACTAGCGCAAAATTTAGCTGACAGCTAATGAATTCTTATTGGGCCTATGTTAGTGTTGTATAGGCTACTGTTCGAGTAAGCCAAGAATGTAGCCCATCACCCTTTCCTTTTGGTTTTGTGGCAACAGCATCCAGTTTTCCAATAAATCACGCTGGTCATCGGTCAACTGCTCGTTGTCGTCAATGCCGGAAAAGAATTGGGCCAGGGAGAGCCCAAAAGCACGGCAAAGCGCCTCCAGGGTTGTAACTGTTGGAGAGTTTGCGCGCTTATATAGGTTTGTTAGAGTTGACTGCGGAATACCGGCCTCTTTCGCCAAACGATATTCGCTCCAGCCACGCTTTTCTCGCAATTGCGTAATACGTGCTAAAATATCCATGAACACCAACCTTATTAAAACTATTTTACTCCACAGCCGTAAAGTACATTCAGTTTTAATAAGGGTTGTTAATACTTCACAAAAGTAATATAATTTAACTAATACAAAAGTTGTTAGGAGGATTGTTTCTTGAAAAGCAAAAAGAAAAAGAGCGTAGCTCTGATTATTTCGGCCGCGTTGGGGGTTCTTTACAGCATCTATATTATCTCATACTTCAGCGGTGCAGTTGGAGGAGCATCATCCGGATCAGAAGCGCTCGGCGGCGCGATTGCAACCGCCCTTGCAACTCCGCATATGATCTGCGTCGTTATTGCAGCAATATTTAACGTTATTGCGGCATTAACCAATAAGCGTGGGTTTGCTTTGACCGGTGCAATCTTATATTGCGTTGGCGCGGTTCTATTCTTGATGTACGGTATGTTCGTTGTTCCTTCTATCATCCTAAGCTTTATCGGTTATGCCAAATTGAGAAAAATGGCAAAGCGCGAATTAGAAGAGCAAACTTAAAACGAGTTACGTTTACTTTTAGCAGATAGTTGGAGGCAGATATATGAAGAAGCTCCTTTCGTTTGTACTTATTATAATGCTGGCGACTTGTGCCGCTTGTGGCGGGACAAGCAATCAATCATCCGATCCCGATCCCCCGTCAACTGATGACTCTGCCGCGGCGTTAAACTCTACTCAGGACGCTAAAGCCGATGCTCCGGTCTATTCTTTAACCAACGCAGTTATCGTTAGCGATGGCAATTGCACCTTTACCGTGAGCAATATTGATGCCCAAGGCTTGTGGGGCTTCACGCTAAATGTGCTTTGCGAAAACAATACCGATAAAAACTTGAGGTTCTCCTGGGATAACGTTTCCGTCAACGGATATATGATTGATCCATTATGGGGCAAAGAAATAGCTGCTGGTAAAAAAGCCAATGCCGAAATCAGTTTTTTTGATACCCAGTTGGAGGAATGCAATATAGCATCGGTCGATGAAATTGTATTCACACTTACGGTGTCCGATGCTGACGACTGGCTTGCTGACAACCTTGTTGATATGGAATATGCAATTTATCCTACAGGGCTGGACGCAAGTTGCGTTGCTTACCCTGTAAGAACTACTGCCGCAGACGAACGGACGATCCTGGATAATGAAAACTGCACATTTATAATTGAGAGCGTTGTGAACGACGAAATATGGGGATATACCTTAAATTGCTATCTTGAAAACAAGAGCGACGAGGCTTTGATGTTTTCGTGGAACGATGTATCTGTGAACGGGTATATGGTTGACCCATTCTGGGCGAAAGAGGTTGCTGCTGGAAAGCGCGCTTTTTCCGATATAAGCTTTTCGACTTCTGATTTTGAAGAAAATGGGATCAGCGCCGTTAACGATATTGAGTTCAATTTGAAAGTATCTTATCCGAATGATTGGACTGCATCTGATGTTTTCAATGATGTATTTACCTATCATCCATGATTCAGTCTGGGGCCCGTCGCTTTCGCGGCGGGCCCCAGTGCATACTTCGTTATTTCATTTTTATGACATATTGCTGGGCATCCAGCTATGTTCTTCGTCCATCACAAGGGCTGCATCCGCCCGGGTATGGGTGGCGGCATATTCTCCGGCGATTTTGCCGTATATCACCGCCTGTAGGAGGCCGTTTCCTGACATATACGCGGCGCCCCCCTCGCTGGAAAAGCCCTCCATGACCCCGCCCGCCGCATACAGGCCGGGGATGATGGAATAATCCTCCCTAAGCACATGGCACGCAAGATCCGTCACCAGCCCGCCCTGGGTGTGCCGCAAGTCGCCGGTGATGCGGATGGCGTAATAGGGCGGCTCGAAGGACGCGGGAAGCTTTGTCCTGTTGAATTCGTCCTCGCCTCTTTCGATGGATGTTTTATAATCGGCGATGGTTTTTACAAGCGCCGCCTGATTAATTCCCGTGGCCTTGGCCAGCGCTTCCGGGGTATCGCCGGTCAAAATGATGCCTTTTTCCTGATACTGGGAGAACATCTTCGTGTCGTCGGCGATCTTTTTATCGAACACCAGATATACATGCCCTTCCGGCTGGGCCAGCACATGGGGTGTCAGCTCGGAATAGCCGTTATACTCGTTTTGAAAACGCACGCCGTTGATGTTTATCATGATCCCGCCCTTGTTGGCGATGCCCTGATCCACGCTGCCGCGGTATTCCTCGGAATAGAATGCATGTCCCTGATACGCACCCATGTTTGCCACCGCCGCGCCCAGGGCCTGCCCCCAGAGGATGCCCTCGCCTGTGGCGCCAGGCGCTACATAGGGGAACGCGTTTCTCACTTCCGGGATGTACCGGTCAATCATCTCCTTATTCGCGCCAAAGCCGCTGGTGGCCAGAATGGTGTTTTCCGCCCGGATCAACAGCCGCCCGTCGGTGGCGCTGTCCGCGTATACGCCCACCACCTCGCCATTTTCAGTGGCAAGGCCGGTGCCCGGAGTGCTTAACAGCACCGTTACGTTCTCCAGCCCGGTCAAATACGCCGCCATGGTATCCGCAAGCCCCTTGCCGGAGCCCTCCGCCAGGTGCATGCGGTAATTCGACTGGCCATAAAACAAAGAGCCAGTCACCACAGTAAAGGGTACGCCAAGCCCTTCCAGCCATTCGATGGTAGGCTTTGCTTCACGGGCTACAGTATACACCAGATCCTGCCGGACGCTATAGTTGTTGGGACGCATCATGTCCCGGACGAACCATTCGATATTGTCTTCAATCCCGGCTTCCTTCTGCTGTTTTGTGCCCACAGCCGGGATGAGCCCCCCGCTCATCATGGTGGCACCCCCAAGATATCCCACCTTTTCCAGCAACACCACTTTTTTCCCCTGCTGTGCCGCCGAGATGGCCGCGCTCATTCCCGCGCCGCCGCCGCCGACCACTACCACGTCCGCATCCATCTGGCTGTCAAAATCAGTAAGCGCTTCACCACCCTGGGCGGGGGTTTTCTGGCCCTCACCCGGCGTAACGCCGGAAGGCCGGTCTGTGGAAGTCCCGGGTTCTCCCGGGTTGACTGGGGTGCAGCCGCACAGCAACACTGCCCCAATTAAAAAGAAAGCCAACCATTTTCTCATACTCTTGCTCCTTTTGGATAATTTTCCTACTTAAAGCTTGCGCATCCGGTCGGCTCAATATTCATTTTTCACGTTGTTTGCTGATCCCAATCCCTGAACGGCCGGGCACAGGCGTTGAGATCGAGGCCCGATCGCTGCCCGTCCATCAAAAAGTAATATCCCGCGCAGCCGATCATGGCCGCGTTGTCCGTGCAATACCTAAATTCCGGCTGGATAAACCTCAGCCCCTCTCGTTCGCAGGCCGCTTTCATGCTCTCACATAGGGCGCGGTTTGCGGACACGCCCCCAGCGATGGCCACGGTGTTCATCCCGGCTTCTTTCGCCCCCCGCAGGGTGCGCTCTGTCAAGACGCCGATGACGCTATGCTGAAAGGATGCTGCTACATCCGCCTTGTTCAATGGTTCTCCCCGCTGCTGGGCCGTATGAAGCACATTGATGACGGCGGTCTTCAGGCCGGAAAAGCTGAAGTCCAGTGTATCCTTTTTCGCGTTAAAGCCCGTGGGCATGGGGATAGCCTGAGGATTTCCGCTCAGCGCCAATTGCTCCAGCGCGGGCCCGCCGGGGTAGGGGAGGCCCAGCACCCGGGCCACCTTGTCGAAGGCTTCTCCCGCCGCGTCGTCCCGGGTACGCCCCAGGAGGCGAAAGCGGCAATAATCCTCCACCACCAGTATATGGCTGTGGCCGCCTGAGGCTACCAGGCAACAAAATGGAGGCGTCAGGTTGGAATGGCTCAAATAATTGGCGGCGATATGACCATAAATGTGATCCGTACCGATCAAAGGCAGGTTCAGCGCCAGCGCCAGCCCTTTGGCGTAGCTGACCCCGGTGAGCAGCGCGCCGATCAGCCCCGGCCCGGAAGTGACGGCAATGGCGTCAACCTCCTCAAGCCCGACCCCCGCCTGTTCAAGGGCAAGGCGCACCGTGGGGCCAAGCTGCATCACGTGATTGCGGCTGGCTACCTCCGGCACAACCCCGCCATAGCGCTGGTGCAGGGGGATTTGCGTGTACACGGCGTTTGAAAGCACCTCTCGCCCGTCCCGGATGACTGCGGCGGCGGTTTCGTCGCAGGAGCTTTCGATGGCGAGGATGGTGGCCTTTCCTGAATTGCGTATGGAAGCGGCGCGTTCCGCCGCGATTATTTCATACTGGCATTGGCTCATGGCTTGTCCTTTCTCGTCCCATGCCGCCAAACGCCAAACCCGAAAAGCAGAAACCCTGCCCACATCCCAACAAACAGCAGCCCCATCTTCGTGACGATACCGTAAAACAGCTCCAAAGGCATCATGTTGATCATCCGGCTGGTGGCGGGGTCAAACAGCCACAGGTCGTTTGTAAAAAACACATGGTGAAACTCCGTCCAGAAGGAATTGAAATCCACCAGCACCCACGCCCCCAACAGCAACAGCAGCAGCAAAAACACGCCGCTGCCCAGGAATACCCCAATACCGCACTCCCGATACCGTTTTTTGAACACAGGCACCAGCAACGCCAGTATCCCGGCGGCCGCCGCCGCGATGGCGGCCTTTCTTAGCCCAAGGAACAGGTTTCGTACATCGAACATGTGCACCCGCTCCTGGTCGTTGAACATGGACACCGTCTCTCCATGCACGGTAACGTCCAAATCGATGCTTTCGATGTTCCCCCGCATGTACTCGATCATGCGCCAGGTGGCCTCGGTTAGATCCTCCGTGCTCATGCCCATGCCTTGGGCGTTATCGAGCTTCGTATACGTCTTTTCAAAATAGCTCCGGGAGCCGATGCAGATTTCCACGCAGGAAAACAGCAGCGCAAACAGCAGCAGCAATGCGCCAAAAAGGCTCAACACCACACATATTTTACAGGCCTTCGGCTTGCCCATGGCCGCCGCCCCCTTCGTTGAGTTTTTCAATATGCCAGATTTCATCGGCATATTGCTTAACGGTACGGTCGCTGGAGAATTTCCCGGCGCATGCCACGTTTATGAGGCACTTGCGGCCAAACGCCAAGCGATCCCGATAATCCCGGTTGGTGTCCAGCTTGCGCTCGATATACTCTAAAAGCTCCAGCACCACATAATAATGGTCCGCCTTGTGCCAGGACGCGCCGGACAGGAGGCTGTCGTACAAATCCCGGTACGCGGGCTCTGTGGGAAAGAGGCTGCCGTTGACCAGCGTATCCAGCGCCCGGCGCACCCGGGGCTCCGTCTTGTAGATCATCCAGGGGTCATAGCTTCCGGCGATGGACCGCAGCTCTTCCACCGTCTTGCCGAATATGTAATTGTTCACAGCGCCGGCTTCCTGCACGATTTCCACCGTGGCGCCGTCCAGCGTGCCCAATGTCACGGCCCCGTTCATCATCAGCTTCATGTTGCCTGTGCCGGAAGCCTCGGTTCCCGCAGGAGAAATCTGCTCGGATACGTCCGCTGCCGGTATAATCCGCTCCGCGTAGGATAAATTGTAATTGGAAACAAACACCACCCGCAGGCGGCCGCTGACATCCGGATCGTTGTTGATGACGCCTGCCAGGTCATTGATGAACTTGATGACGGTTTTCGCCCGGATATATCCCGGCGCGGCTTTCGCGCCGAATATGTAGCAGGAGGGGGTAAAATCGGGAAGCTCACCCGCTTTCAACCGGAAGTAAATATCCACGATGGACAGCGCGTTCAAAAGCTGCCGCTTATACTCGTGCATACGCTTGACCTGCACGTCGAAGAGAAATTCCGGGGGCAGCGTGACGCCTTCGCTCTTTTCGATAAACTCACTCAACTGCCGCTTTTTTTCCTGCTTTACAGCATTGAATTCGCGGACATCCTGGTCGGTCAAATGTTTTTTTAGCCCGCCAATTTCGGTTAAATCCAAAAGCCAATTTTCCCCGATGCGCTTTACTATATAATCCGAAAGCTCCGGATTGCAAAGGCCCAGCCAGTGGCGCTGGGTCACGCCGTTTGTCTTATTTTGAAACCGCTCAGGGAACAGGCCATAAAAATCCCTTAGGATTGTGGTTTTAATCAGCTCCGAGTGGATGGCGGCCACGCCGTTTGTCGTGCGCCCACCGTACACCGCCAGGTTTGCCATGTGGATATATTGCCCCTGTATGATGGACACATCGCCGATGCGCTGATATCCTTTTTGCATCAGCTCCCCGCAGAAACGGGCGTTGATGCGGTAAATAATGTCGAACACCTCCGGCAGGACGCTTCGAAACAGCTCCACATCCCATTTCTCCAGCGCCTCCGCCATAATGGTGTGGTTCGTATAGGAAAACACATTGTTTACGATGTCGAATGCCCTGTCAAAATCCATGCCATCGGCCATCAGCAGCCGGGTAAGCTCCGGAATGCTGACTGTGGGGTGGGTGTCGTTCAATTGAATGGCCACATGCTCCGCCAGATTTTTATATTCCCTGCCGTGGGCACGGCGGAATTTGTAAAGGATGTCCTGCAGGCTGGCACTGGACAGGAAATACTGCTGCTTTAGGCGCAGCTTCTTGCCCTCTATCGTGCTGTCGTTGGGGTACAGCACCCTGGTAATATCCTCCACGGCGTTCTTTTCCTGCACGGCTTTCGCGTACTTCTGGTCGTTAAACGCCACAAAATCAAACTCCTCCAAGGGTTCCGCCTGCCACAGGCGCAGGGTACCGATGTTGTTTGTTTTGTAGCCGAGAATGGGCATGTCATAGGGCACCGCCCGGACGGTTTGCCCCGCAAACACCACGTTTACACCGTGGACATCCCGGCGGATGCTCCAGGGATCGCCCTGGCGCTGCCAGTCGTCCGCGGTCTCCACCTGCCAGCCGTCCCGAAAGCTCTGCTTAAACAGGCCGTATTTATAGCGTATGCCATACCCGTCCAGGGGCAGGTCATGGGTGGCGGCACTGTCCAAAAAGCAGGCTGCAAGCCGCCCAAGGCCCCCGTTGCCAAGGGCCGCGTCCTCGATGTCCTCCAGGCACGCAAGATCAAGGGCCGCCTGGGAAAACGCCTCCTTCACCTCGTCGAGTATATCCAAGACATAGAGATTGTTGTAGACCATCCGGCCCACGAGGTACTCCGCGCTGAAATAATACGCCCGGCGCACCTGATCGTGCCGGTGCCGGCTTTCGTACCATTGATCCGCAATCCGTGCCATCACAATTTCGGACAGGGCGCTGTGCAGTTGGGGAACGGTCGCCTCGTTTATTGTTGTCTGGTGCTCCGCCTTTAACTCCTGGGTCAGGGCGGCTATCCACTGCGTTGAATTCATTCTCAAACCTCTTTATCTATTCTCCTGCCCGGCCAATTCATCGGGGCCATGGGATCAAATGCTTTATCATTCATTATAGCAATGACCGGGCTGCTTTGCAATTATCCCGGGTTTCAAACGTTGGAAACCATCTTTAGATCATACGATTCTTGCTTTTTGCTTTTTTTATCAGGATTGTGGTACTCTATCATATAAAGAAAGGAGGCGTCCTATGCAAGAAATTCCCATCCCCGGCCCGCTTATGTCCCTTGCGAAGCTGTGGGCCCAGGCAGGCGCCACCCTGTATGGCGTAGGGGGCATCGTAAGAAACGCCCTTTTGCAGCTGCCGCCCTCCGATCTGGATATCTGCTCTCAAATGATGCCTGACGCGGTGGTGGAGCTCTGTGAAAAGAACAGAATTCGCTGCATCGCCAAGGCCATCGAGTTTGGCACGGTGGAGCTGCATTATGGCGGGCTGAGCTTTGAACACACCACGTTTCGCGGCCAGGAAAAATACGGCCCCGGCGGCGGCCACCGCCCGGAGCGGGTGAAGCTTGGGGCGGGCCTTGAGGCCGATGCCTTTCGCCGGGATTTCACCTGCAACGCCCTATATGTGGATATTTTGTCCGGCGGGGTGCTGGACCCCACCGGCGGCCTCATGGACATAGAAAACCGCATGCTTCGTTCCACCACAACAGACCCCCGCATCATCCTCACGGACGACGGGCTTCGGATTTTGCGGCTCATCCGCTTTGCCTGCGAGTTGGGGTTCTCCCTGGATGAGAGCACCTACCAGGCTGCCCGCGAGTGTGTGGGGGGCTTAAAAGACATCGCCTGGGAGCGAAAGCGGGATGAACTTTCAAAGATATTGCTCTCTGACGCCCGGTATCCCGCCCTCCCTAAGCCTCTGGGCTCCAGCGTTCTGTACGGTCTTAGGCTGATCAAGGATATCGGCGCCATGCCCTATCTGCTGCCCGAGCTTTTGGATGGCGAGCTTGTACGGCAGCGGCCCCGGTTTCACCGGTACAATGTGATGGAGCATAATTTTTACGCCTGCGCACATACCCCGCCCAATCTGATTTTACGCCTTGCGGCGCTGCTGCATGACGTAGGCAAGCCCGCCGCCTTGCTGGAAAAAGGCCTAACGCTGGACGCGGGAGGGTATGACGATGTTCCGGCACAGATCATTTTGCCCCATGGCAGCACACCCATGCTGGGGCATGACCTGCTGGGCGGAAATATTTCCCGGGAAATGCTAACGCGGCTTCGCTATCCCAATAAGGTCATTGACGAAGTCGTGTCCATCATACTGGATCATATGTACGACCTTGGGGGAAACGCCAAGGAAACCACCCTGCGCGCAAAGTTTGCAGCTTGGGGAGAGGCCCATACGAAAAACGTCCTGGCCATCCGGGAGGCGGACGTGCGGGGCTCCGGTTATGAGACACAGTGGCGGGCGGAGCGCTGGCGGGAAATACTTCAAACCATGCGCAGGGAGGGCGCGCCGTTTCACGAGAAGGAGCTTGCCTGTACAGGGCGGGATATTATGGAATGGCTGGAATTGCCGCCGGGGCCCAAAGTGGGCGAAATTAAGCGTCGGCTGCTGCTGCATTGCGCCCGGCATCCGAAGGACAATACAAAGGCACGGTTGCAAAAAATTGTGAGAGGGTTCAATTAGTGATGTCAAAAAAGCGCCGCTGCTGCGCAGCTTGCGCTTCGTTCAGCCGTTGAGCAATACCGGCGTGCCCAGCCCTTTTGCGATGCAATAGATTTTCGCCGCGTCCTCGATATATTCCGCCCTGAGATACGCCTCATGCAAATCAGCGCCGATGGCCAATACCCCATGATTAGCCAGCAAGCAGCCACCTTTGCCCGCAAGCGCGGGCAGCGCCCCAGTTCCCACCTCTGGGGTGCCGGGGGTCGCGTATCCGGCGCATTCCACCTGCCCTCCCAGGAAGATATCCATTTCGATCAGCGCGGCGGGGATTGCCATATGGTTGACGGCAAAGGCGGTGGCGTACGGGGAATGGGTATGAAACACCGCGTTTACCCCAGGCATCCCCGCATACACCGCCGCGTGCATCCGCCATTCGGAGGAGGGTTTGTGTGGCCCCTCGAATATGGTCCCGTCCAGGCCGATCACCATCACGTCCTCCGGGGTCATTGTTTCATAGCGAACGCCGGAGGGGGTAATCACCAGTTTTCCTTCCTCCATAAGAAACGCGCTCATGTTCCCGCTTGTCC
The DNA here is from genome assembly GCA_964411275.1 of uncultured Oscillospiraceae bacterium. GTDB lineage: Bacteria > Bacillota > Clostridia > Christensenellales > CAG-138 > CAYPKG01. The sequence continues at coordinate 44,987 of CAYPKG010000008.1, forward strand.
CCGCAAAGAGCTTGCTTTCATAGGCCCGCCGGGATTTCTCCACGATTTCCCGCTTAAGAAATTCTATTTGTTCCATTCTTATACCACCATTCCATACTCGCCCTGATTGCCGTCCTTAAAATACCGCCCGAGGTCATAGGGCGCGTAAATCCCCGTGTCCGTCACCACCGCGCTGACCAAATGGGGGGGCGTAATATCGAACGCCGGATAATATCCCTTCACGCCGTCGCAGGCGGTTTTCACTTTCATGGCCTCCAGCACGAAAGCCGGATCCCGCATCTCGATGGTAATAGTATTCACCGTGGGATGCCCCCAGTCCGGCGCGCCGGTAACGAAATAGGGAATGCCCATGTATTTGGCGGCGATGGCGATTTGGAATGTGCCCACCTTGTTCACCACGTGCCCATCCAGGCAGATGGCGTCTGCAGCGCTGGTGAATATGTCCACATGCTCTTTTTCCATGACATAGGCGGGCATGTTGTCGGTAATCACCGTTACGTCAAAGCCCATGTCATGGGCGACGGTGGCCGTCAGCCGCGCCCCCTGAAAATATGGCCGGGTTTCCGGACAAAACAGGCGCAAATTTTTATTCCTAGCCTTCGCCTCTTTGAGCATCTGCCCCACGATTGTTTCCCCAAAGCACTGGGTCATCACCGTCCCATTGTCGGGGATCATGTCCACCAAATACTTGGCCATGAGTCCCACCTTATCATAGCGCAGGTTGTTGGCGGCAACGGCATGCCTGACGATTGCGTCGCTGACGTTTTCCCCGGCTAATTGCGCCGCCTTCGCAGCCGAAAGGCACCCTTTCGTGACCTGGGCCATCCGCGCGGCGGTAGTGGGCCGGGCATGGGAAATACATTCCGCGGCCTTGAGGAGAAACGCCTCCTGCGCCGCCCTATTTAGGTTCCGGCATTCATAGGCCGCCAGCGCCATTCCCATGGCGGCGGCGGTGTATGGGCCTGCGCTCTGTGTCACCATATCGGCTACCGCCTGCCGGACATCCTCATGGGTTTTGCATACCACATACTCCACTTTGCGGGGATACACCCGCCTGTCTAAAATACGCACCTCTCCGTTTTCATACCAGGCGATGTTCTCATACTGCAGCATGAAAGCAAGACCCCGATCCGCACGTTCCATTGTTTTTGCTCCTCTCCTTACCTTATCCGTACAGGCGGCGCAGCGCCTTTTTAACGTCATGGCGGATCCTGTCCGCGTCCAGCGTCAGGTATTCGCCCTTTTCATACAGTATTTTCCCGTCCACCATCGTCATCACCACGTCGCTGCCCTGGGCGCTATAGCACAACAGCGCGGGCAGGTCAAAGGCGGGCAGCATGTGGGGCCCATCCAGGCTAATTGCTAAGATGTCCGCCTTCGCCCCCACGCTGAGCGTACCGGTGTTTTCCCGGCCCTGCAAAAGCGCGCCGTTTCTCGTGGCCATTTTTAATACCTCAACAGGGTTCATGATGGTGGGTTCTTGCAAAAAGCCATTGTGGATGATGGACGCGAGATGCATCTCCTCGAACATGTTCAGGTTGTTGTTGCTTGCAGCGCCGTCGGTGCCCAGCGTCACGTTGATGCCCCGCTTCAGCATTTTTGGAACAGGCGCGAAGCCGCTTCCCAGCTTTAGATTGCTGGTGGGATTGTGGATGACGCTGACGTCCTTTTCGTAGAGGATGTCCATATCCTCCCGCTCCACCGCCACGCAGTGGGCGGCGCTGGTTGGGCTTTCAAACACCCCAAGCTCGTAAAACCAGCGGGCCGGGGTTTTTCCGCCATAGCGGGCCTTGCAGCCCTCGTGCTCCTTTACCGTTTCCGACAGGTGAATGTGCATCCGGCCCCCGCGCACCCGGCAGAGGCCCGCGTAGGCAGCCACGATATGAGGATAATTGGTGTACTCCCCATGGATGGAAAAATCGATGCGGATGCGCCCGTCCGCCGCCATGTGGTATTCGTCATACAACGCGAGGGATTCCTTGATGCGGAAGCTTTCCTCCGGCCTTTCGCTTTCGTCAAAGCATTGCACCGGGCGGCAGAGGTTCGCTTTCATTCCGGCTTGTATGGCGAGTTCTGCGGTGACCTGGGGCTCCATATACATGTCCGAAAAGCTTGTGGTGCCGCAGGCGAGCATTTCCAGCATGGACAGCGCGCTTCCCGCTTTGATGTCCTCAGCAGTCATCCGCTCCTCCACAGGCATCATCTTTTGAAACAACCATTCGTCCAGGGGCAGATCGCTTCCGATGCCCCGCAGCAGCGTCATGCCGGTGTGCCCATGGCAGTTGATGAGCCCCGGCAGCAGCAATGCGCCCAAAAGATCCTTTTCCAGGTCGTATTGCCCCTGTGGCCTTGTGTCGCCCACATAGTCGATAGCGTCCTTGTCTATGCCCAGAAAGCCGTTTTTAATCGGGGTAAACCCCTCCTGAGACGGGGCGAGAATAGTACAGTTTTTTAGCAATGTCTTCATCCGCGCACCTCCTTTACAATATTTCCATCCCCTCAATAATCCTTGTGACATACCCGCTAAACCGCTGCGCAATCATCCGCGAGGTTTCATCCACCTCCTGGGCGGACAGCGGCTGATCCAATATCCCCGCCGCCATATTCGTCATGACGGACAGGGCGAGAAGCGGCATATTGCAGTGTGCGGCTGTCAGCGCCTCTGTTACGGTGGACATCCCCACCGCGTCCGCCCCCAAGAGGCGCACGGCGTTGATTTCCGCCGGGGTTTCAAACTGCGGCCCGGTGAAGAAATAATAAACCCCCTCATGTACTCTAAGCCCGCTTTGCGGGGCGAGGGAGAGGGCCAGCGCCCGGAGGGCTTTCGTGTACATATTCGTAGTGTCGAAAAACCGGGGGCCAAATTCTGAAACATTGGGGCCTCTTAGAGGGCTGTTGCCTGTAAGCTTGATGTGATCGCGGATGACCATAATGTCCCCTGGGAAATAGCTTGTATTCACAGCGCCGGCGGCGTTCGTGAGGATCGAAGCCTTCACGCCCAGCAGATGGAACACCCGGATGGGGATGGATAATTGCTCGAAATCATATCCCTCATAGGAGTGGAACCTCCCGGACATACAAACCACCCTGCGCCCAGCCACACGGCCGAATATCAGCTTGCCGGCATGGCTTTCCACAGTGGACACGAGGAAGTTGGGAATGTCCTCATAATCGATGGAAATGGGCTCCTCAACTTGATCCGCGAAGGCCCCCAGGCAGGAACCCAGCACGATGGCAATCTCCGGGGGATTGTCAATTCTTTCCAGCAAATAGTCCGCGCTTTTTTGAAAAAACTTGTAACTATAATCGTATCCCATGCTTCCTCCCGCTCCAACGCTTCCTGTTTGGGTTATTGTACCATGGTTTGCCCTTTTATGAAAACCACCCTTTTTAAGAGAAAAAACGGCATTCTGCTCTTTCCTTTTGGGGGAAACCATGATATGATATTTGCGTAACAATATGTACCTTTCAAACTCCAGCAACCCCCGGCTTAGCTTGGCCGGGCGCAATCATTTGCGAAGTAGTTATTCCATTTTGCCGTCTCATTCGCGGCAAATGAATACACCTGACCGGTGCCTTCAGTTGCCGGCAGGTATAAGGAGGAAATATCTCATGGCACACGATCTCACACAGGCAGGCTTTGCAACCCGTCAAATCCACACAGGCAAATTGGACATTCCCGGCGTAAACCCATTGGCAACCCCCATCTTTCAGACAAGTACATTTGTATTCGATAACGCGGCACAAGGCGCCAAGCGCTTCGCGGGCGAAGAACAGGGCTACATCTATTCCCGTTTGGGCAACCCCAACGTCAACCAGGTAGGCGCGAAGCTGGCTGCCCTGGAAAACGGGGAGGCGGGCCTTGCTTTGGCGTCCGGCATGGGCGCCATCACAACGGTGTTCTGGACGCTGCTTCAGTCAGGGGATCACATTCTTGCGGACGAAACGCTGTACGGATGCACATTCGCGTATTTGAGCCACGGCATTTCCCGCTATGGGGTGGAGGTTACATTCGCTGACTTTGCCGACCTGGAAAATGTCCGGGCCAACATCAGGCCCAACACAAAGGTAGTCTATTTTGAAACCCCAGCCAATCCCAATATGAAAATCATCGATATCGAGGCTGTCAGCGAAATCGCCCACAAGGCCGACCCGGACATCCATGTGGTGGTGGACAACACGTTCTGCACGCCGTATATCCAAAGGCCTATTGACTGGGGCGCGGACGTTGTGGTGCACTCCGGCACGAAATACTTGAACGGCCATGGGGACGTGATCTCTGGGATGATTGTAGGCAAAAAGGATTTCGTCGCCCAATGCACCCTCTTTGGCTTAAAGGACATGACCGGCGCGGTATTAAGCCCCTTTGACGCCTTCCTCATCGCCCGGGGCATGAAAACACTGGACATCCGCATGGAGCGCCACTCCAAAAACGCAATGGAAATCGCGGAGTTTTTGGCGGGCCATGACAAGGTCAAAACCGTATACTATCCGGGCTTTGCGGACAGCGCAGGCTATGCCATTGCGAAAAAGCAGATGTCCCTGCCAGGCGGCATGATTACATTCGAGCTCAACGCGGACAAAGCAGGCAGCGAGAAGTTCATCAACTCTCTGGAGCTTTGCACCCTGGCTGTTTCTCTGGGCGACGCGGAGACCCTCATCCAGCATCCGGCGTCCATGACCCACAGCACCTACACGCCCGAGGCCCTCGCGGAAGCCGGGATCACCGAAAGCATGATCCGCTTCTCCATCGGCCTTGAAAACCCCGGGGACATCATCGCCGACCTCAAGGCAGGGCTTGCGCGGATCTAACCGGATCTGACCGAATTTACAGCTTTCCATAGCGGGGCAGGCCTTTCGCCTGCTCCGTTTTTATGTTTCACGTGAAACAATGCATATCTCTGTGATGAAATCAAAAGAATGCTATGCATATACTAAAAATTCCTTTATAATGAAGTTGTTGTTTTGATATCCCGTGAGGGAAAGGAGGGATTTATATGGCGAAGATCATTGCCATTGCCAATCAGAAGGGCGGGGTGGGAAAGACCACCACCGCAGTCAATCTTTCCGCCTGCGTCGCGGAAAAGGGCCGGCGGGTTTTGCTGGTGGATCTGGACCCCCAGGGGAATTCTACCAGCGGGCTTGGCGTTGACAAGGAGACCGCCCCCTATTCCACCTATGATATCCTCATCAATCACGTCCCTGCGGAGGACGCCATTTTGCCCACAGGCACCCAGGGGTTGTATATCATTCCCGCGCAAATCGCGCTGGCTGGGGCTGAGGTGGAGCTGGTGGGGATGATGGCACGGGAGCAGGTGCTAAAAACAAACCTCCAATCCTTCTCGGACGAGTTTGACTACATATTCATCGATTGTCCGCCTTCCCTGGGATTGCTGACATTAAACGCACTCACCGCAGCAGGCACGCTGCTTGTGCCCATTCAGTGCGAGTATTATGCCCTGGAGGGGCTGGGCCAGCTGATGAACACCGTGAAGCTGGTGCGCATGCATTTAAACCCCGCCCTGGATGTTGAGGGCGTGGTGTTAACAATGTTTGACGCCCGGACAAACCTGTCCGCCCAGGTGGTGGCTGAGGTGAAAAAATTTTTTAAGAATAAGGTGTACGACACCATCATCCCCCGCTCCATCCGTCTGGGGGAGGCGCCCAGTTATGGCCTGCCCATCACCCAGTACGATCCCAAGTCCACCGGCGCAATCGCGTACATGAAGCTGGCGGATGAATTACTGCGTAAGGAAGGGTGAGGATATGGCAGGAATGAAAAAAAACACCGGCTTAGGCCGGGGGCTGGACGCGCTGCTGGGGGATTACTCCGCCGCGCCGAAAAATGGCGTGATGGAATTGGATATCCGGCTGATAGACACCAACCCCGATCAGCCGCGAAAGGATTTTGACGAGACCCGCCTGCGGGAGCTGGCTTCCTCTATCGCCCAGCACGGCATCGTACAGCCTATTGTCGCAAGGCAAAACGGCTCCCGCTATACCATCGTCACTGGCGAAAGGCGCTATCGCGCGGCGCGCATCGCGGGGCTTGGCACGGTGCCTGTAGTGGTGCGGGATTTCGACGACCGGCAGGTTATGGAGGTCTCCCTCATCGAAAACATTCAGCGGGAGGATCTAAACCCCATTGAAGAGGCCGCCGCCATCGCGTTTTTAATGGAGCAGCACGACCTCACCCAGGAGGAGGTTTCCGCCCGTCTCTCAAAAAGCCGTCCGGCAATCGCCAACTCCCTACGGTTATTAAACCTGCCGGACCCGGTCAAAGAGTATGTAAAGGACGGCTCCCTGTCCGCCGGACATGCCCGGGCACTTGCTGGGCTCAACGATGTTGGGCAGCAGGTGGAGATGGCCCGCCACGCGGTGCAAACCCGCTGCTCTGTCCGGGCGCTGGAAAAGCTGGTGAAGGACGCACACAAGCCAAAGTCGGAAACAATGAGAAAGCCAATGTTGCCTGGTGTGTTGTATGATGTGGAGGAGCGCATGCGGGAGCGCTTGGGCACAAAGGTTAAAATCTCCGGCACAGAGGACAAGGGTAAAATTGTCATCGAATATTTCAGCCGGGAAGATTTGGAACAGATTTATGATTTGATCGGAAAATAAATTGATGAACGGCTTGCTGTCAAAAAAACATCCCTGTCATTCTAAACGCAATGACAGGGATGCGCTCAATTTGCTAACCTGAGCAATATACTCTGAAACTACACCATATTTTTCGCCGCCTGGGCGATGTTCAGCGCATGGTCGGCCACGCGCTCAAGGTCGGTGAGTATCTCTATGAATATCATGCCCAGGTCCGGCGTACACTGGTTTTCGTTCAGGCGCCTGATGTGGTTGGCCTCGTAATTTTCCTTCGCCAGGTCGATTGTCTCTTCCATTTCATCAATGGCCTTCATCTTTCCATCAAGGGGATGGGTTAAATGGGCGTAGGCGGCGTCCATGATCTCGTACACCTGCTGGGAAATGGCGTACAACTCTTCCCGGGCCTCCTGGGAGAACGTGCGGCCCTTTTCCCTTAAATGCCTGGCATAACCCGCGATGTTTTCCGCATGGTCGCCAATGCGCTCAATATCGGAAAGCACATGGTACATGCCGCTGAGCCTCTTCGCGTCGTAATCGGTGAGCCCCATGGCGTTTAAGCGTACCAGCGCGCTGGTAATCTCCTTATTCAGGAAGTCGATGATCTCCTCGTTATCATACACCACCTGCAAATCGTCGGCGTTGTCGTCAAAGAGCGAATCCAACGCGATCTGCAAATTGTTTCTGGCAAGGCCTTCCATGCGCGCCACTTCCGCGTCCACCTGGGCAATCCCAAGGCTGACAGCGCCGAAAGGGATGTCCTTGATATGCATGAGCTTTGGCCCCTGCACCTCGTCGGTTCCGGGGATGAGCTTTACGGCAACCTTTGCGAGAAGATTAGCGCAGGGCAACAACAAAGCGGTTGTGGCCACGTTAAATATGGTGTGGGCGTTTGCGATTTGTGCTACGCCGTTGCCGGGGGTAATCCCCTCGATCCAAGATACCAGGGGCGTCAACTGGGCAAATATCACAAAAATTGCTGTGCCGATTACGTTGAAGAGCAGATGCACCAGCGCCGTTCGCTTTGCGCCTTTGTTGCCGCCCACCGCAGCCATCACCGCCGCGATGGTGCAGCCGATGTTCTGTCCGCACAGTACATAAATGGCGCTATCAAGACCGATCAGCCCCTGGAGTGCCATGGCCTGTAAAATGCCGACAGAAGCGGAGCTGGACTGGATCAGCAGCGTAAACAGCGCACCCACGCCGACTCCCAACAGCGGGTTAGAGAAGCTGGTCATGGCCTGCTGGAACCACGGGACGTCTCGAAGCGGGGCCATAGAGGAGCTCATCATGTTCATCCCCATAAACAGAACGCCAAGCCCCACAAGCACCTGTCCGAGATAATGGGTCTTTTTGTTTTTAACAAAGAGAAACAGCAGCACCCCTGCAAAGGCGAACAATGGCGCGATTGCGGTGATGTTGAGGGCGATCAGCTGGCCGGTGATGGTTGTGCCGATGTTCGCGCCCATAATGACGCCGATGGCCTGGGTAAAATCCATCAGCCCGGCGTTTACAAAGCCCACAGTCATTGCCGTCATGGCATTGGAGCTTTGAATAATGGCTGTCAGCGCCATGCCCACAATCATCCCCAGGAACCGGTTGCTTGTCAGTTTCTCCAATATGCTTTTCAAGCGGGAGCCTGCCATCAGCTCCAGTCCCTCGCCCATGATCCGCATCCCATACAGGAACAGGGCAAGGCCGCCCAATAATCCTAGTACATCCGTAATACCCATGGCATCCTCCGTTTTCTACTCTTCTGTGTGTTCATCATCACAAGAATAGGATGCCAATGTTAAGTGCGAATTAGCCCTATGTAAAATTTAAGTTAAAAATTGGGCTGTGGCAGTAATCATAATTACTGAAACAGTAGGATTTTTCTCCTCCGGAGAAAACCCGGGGCCTAAAAAGGCGTCACTGGCGCCTTTTTGCGGCTCTTCTAGCCGCCGGCCCGCTGTAGCGCTAAGTGCATCTGGATAATCATGCTTGGTATGCACCTAGCGCTACAGCCCGGCAAAATGTTTCACGTGAAACATATATATTCATATTATGCGTGGTGGAACAGCACCATAAGCCGATCCCAGAATGTAGCTTCTGTGGGCGGCGCTTCCTCTGCCTTGTCTTTCTCAGGCGCTTCGATCCCATCGCATTTCAATACAAACTGCACCAGCTCCACATTGTTTTTCGGGGAAATGTAGGACACAGGCGTGAAATCCTCCGGCTTGTATTCCGCCATAAGATTGTCGATCTCCTCCTGAATGGTATCGGGCATTTTGGCGGTTTCCTTGTTCATCTTGCCGGTACCGTCGTGCATTTCGTCCACGCCGGTTTTAAGCTCGCCCACACCGTCCGTGAAAGAGAAAAGCCCCTCGTTAAACTCCACATAACCATCGGTGAGCTGCCATACGCCCTCCATATACTGGACGAGGCCGCTGTGGAACTCGCCGTAGTTGTCGGAAAGCTCTTCCAGGCCATCAGCCAGCAACGTTAGCTGATCCAGCTGATCCAGCATGCCCAGGCTTTCATCCATTTTGCTGATGATCTCTGAGAGCGTATCCGCAAGGGCGTCGATTTTTTCGATGACGCTGTCCAGCGTCACGTCCAGATTGGAGAGAGCCTCCCGCATGGCCTCATATGCATCGGCAAATTGGCCTGCCATGTCGTAATAGGAAAGAAGCTGATCTAACGCCTCCGATTGTCCCGCTTCCGCCGCGGCCTCACGCAGAGCGAAGATGGACTCCTCAGAAATATGTATATTCCCCAAATTTGCGGCGGACACAGGCTCCTGGGTATACGAGCGAAGCCAGCTTGAAAGACTCCTAAGGCCATCCACTATCACCTGAATGCCCCGAGGCAGCTTTTCGATGCCGCTCAAATCCAAATTCTCAAGCTGACTCAAATCCAATGAGTCTGAAATCTTAATCAGCGCGCCGTTGATCATCCCGGAGCCCTCCAGAAGCTCAGGGGCATTGGCGCTCAATTCCAATAGCCCGCTTTGAATATCATAGGAGCCATCCGCCAGTTGCCCCGCACCGCTTTTGAGCTCCTTCACGCCGCTTCTCAAATCGCCAACGCCATCGTGGAGCTTTGCCACCGCATCCGTCAGCTCCGTAAACTGGTCGGTAAATCCGTCGGTGTCCGGCATGTCAAATGCCATTGAGAAGGGGACTGCGGAAATATCGATCCCGGCCATGGAAAAATCTGTTACCTCGGCCGTGAGGGAGATGTCCGCATCCTTTTCCGGCAGAACCACAAAAGTCAGCATCCGGTTTTTCCCGGCCTCCGCCATTGTGGCGTCTGGGGCAACGATGTTTTTGCATAGGGCGGTGTCCATGGACAGGGAAATCTGCAGCATATAATGGGCGTAAAACGCGGGGTCAAAGCTTTTGTTTTTTTCAGTTTGTATCCTGATTTCCAGCTTCCCGGAGCGGCCGCCCACCTGTTCCGGAGAAACCTGCTGCCCGTCGATCCAATAGGAAATCAGGATGTCCCAGGGAAGCTGCGCTTGAGGCAAATTCCCCTGATAATAGAAATTACCCTCATCCGCTTCCACCAGAACCAGGTCGCCCTCAAGGGAAATTGGGGCGGCGCTTGTGAGGTTATGGACAGAGGCGTATTTGCCGTAGTCCCTTAGCGTCCCAGGGGCTGTCACAACAAAATGATTGACCACAAACGCTTCGCGCACGCTTCCGTCCGGCAGCAGCGTAGCGTACACAACCTCGCTTTTTTCATCGGCAACGGCAGCCCCTGCCAAGGGGGCCTCCTGGGGCTGTACATCCGTCCCAGCCTCCATATCGGCTGCAGAGCCATAGGCAAGCAACATGCATGCAACCACAAGCGCAAGGGCAATTGAGCGGCGTATCGCTTTCATTCAGCGCTCCTCCTTCTTTTCCTTCAAAAAATTTGCATGCCAAGTGGTTTTTCCAATTGGCGTATCCAACAACGTCAGCATCGCGGGCAGGAAGCAGGTGACCATCAGCATGGACAGCAGCGTGCCTCTTCCCAGCAGCATCCCGATATCTGAGATAGAGGGATTGCTGGACGTGAATGCCAGGGTAAATCCGGCGATGGCAAGGGTGGCGCCGGAAACGAGGATGGACTTAAACGAACTGCCCACGGTTTTGTGAATGGCTTCCTTCCTGGGCAAAATCTTCCGGTTCATCAAATAATTGGACGTCATCAAAATGGCGTAGTCCACCGTGGCGCCCAATTGCACAGTGCTCAATACCAGATACCCCATAAAATGTATGCTGGTTCCGGTAAAGTAGGGGATGGACAGATTGATCCAGATGCCCGTTTCAATCGTCAGCAACAGTACAAAGGGTAAAACCGCGGACCTGAACGAAAACACCAGCACCAGGAATATGGCGATGACGGCGATGAGGTTTACCAGAGTGTTATCTTCCTCCACAACGATTTTCATGTCATACAGGTTGGCGCTTTGTCCGAGGGAATATGCCTCATCCCCGTAATATTCCTCCACGATCCTCTGGACGTCCGTTACGGTTTGGAACGCCTCATCCCCTTCAGAGGGGGTATCCGTGTACAGCACGATCCGGGCGTAGTTCTCGGAATAAAACTGGCTGGTGATGTCGGTTCCCAGATATTCCGGCGGGATTGCAGCCCCTACCGTGAGAGCATAGGCCACTACGCCGGTTACGTGGGGAAGCTCCTGCACCTCTTTACAAAGAGCCTCTTCCCGGTAAACATCCCCTCTGGGCACAAGAATTGCCATGACCGTGCTTTGGCCAAATTCCTCCTCGATGATCCGCCGATCCACGCCGGTGCGGCTGTTAGGCGCGGCTTTTTCATTGCCGTATACAAACCCCGTCCTTTGCTGGCCCAGGAATGTGGGAACCAGCAGCACAGCCACAGCGATGATTGTAGGGATGGCGATTTTTCTAATGACCTTGTGGATGCCCGCGAAGCTGGGCATAAAGCTTCTGTGCTGCGCTTTGTCCAGAATTTTCACCATGGACAGCGTCAGCGCGGGCAAGAACAACATGGCGGACAGGAAGCTTAGTACGATGCCCTTTGCCAGGTTTAGCCCAAGATCCGCGCCAATGCGGAAATTCATAAACATCAGCGCCAGGAACCCAAACAGGGTGGTGAGGGCGCTTGCCGCCACCGTAACGATGGACTCCTTCATGGCCCGCCGCATAGCATCCTCAGGGACTAGCCCGTTTTCCCGGTGGGCCGCAAAGCTGTGCAGTAAAAATATGCCGTAATCCAAGGAACATGCCAGCTGCAAAATAGGGCTGATTGCATTTGTCATGAAGGAAACTTCCCCTAAAAACAGGTTCGTCCCCATATTGATAACGATGGAGACCCCGATTGTCAGCAAAAACAATAGGGGCTCCAGCCAGGAACTCGTGGATAAAAACAGGATTGCCAATATTGCGGGGAGGAGTATAACAAACGCGTTTAACACCTCTGCGCCTGTGGCGATCTGGGCGGACGCAAGGTCCGGCGCCTCGCCGCCCACATGGTTTTCTTCTCCGATCAATTCCTGAATGGCCTGTGTGGTATCCTTTTCCTGACCCTTTGCGATGGCCACCGAAAACAGCGCGTTCCCGTCCTTGTAAAATCCTTCTACTGTATCCGAGCCGCTCATCTGCAGCGGCATTTTGATATCCACTACGTCGTCAAGCCACATAACCATTTTTACCCCGGGAAGGGCCGCAAGCCGGGCCTTATATTCCATCGCCTCCATAAGCGAAACATCGCGTATCATGACGCTGGCATTGGGCATTGGCTCGTCAAATTCTTTTTCCATCAGGGAAAGGGCAATTGTGGACTGCGCCTCAGGCGGGAGGTAATCCGTCATATTATAGTTGACCTGCACGAACAAAAACAGCACCGCGCATATCACTGCAATTCCTGAAAACAACAAAATAACCAATTTTCGATGTCGAATGATCCAGTCCGTCAGCCGCTCCATACACTCTCCTACAAATTCACAACAATAAGTTGTAATTCTACCTTAGTTGTATCATAATAAACATAGTGTTGTTTTTCAACCGACAAATGCTTTTGAAATGTACGTTGCGCAACACAATCAAAAGAATTGTTGGAAACTCACAATAAATTCAAAATTGGGGGCTTGCAAATGGAAAAAGGTAAGGTTGACCGGCGGGTGCGGTACACAAAAGCGTTGTTGAAGGGGGCCCTTGTGGATATGCTGCAGGAGCAGCATATTTCAAGCATCTCCATCAAAGCCCTGTGCGAGCGCGCGGATGTAAACCGCAGCACCTTTTATGCCCATTACAAGGATCAATATGATCTTCTCGAGCAAGTGGAGGAAGAGGTCAACGATAACCTGCGCAAATCCCTAAGCGGTGAGATTTTTAAGGAATACAAAGACGTTTCAAACGGAATGCTCACCCGTATCCTCGAATATCTCAAAAAAAACGCCACACTTTGCAAGGTGCTCTTAAGTTCCAACAGCGGATTTCGCTTTCAGGACAATATCATCGCTCTTGCCCAGCTGGTCACCGATCAGATGGTGCCCAACGAGGATGTCCGCAACCAGGAATATTTAAACCTGTTTGGCGTCACGGGGGCCATCAGCGTGGTGCAAAAATGGCTGGATGACGGCATGATCGAGACCCCGGCACAAATTTCAGAGCTGATATTGAGGGCCTCCATGTACGGCCTCAACAGCAGGGATTAGCCTTCAATCCGGCAGGAGGGACAGCCGGTCCACGGCCTCTTCCTTTGTGGATACAAACAAAACAGCATTCCCCTGATTGCATTCATATATGAAATCCCGGAGCGGCTTGCTGGTATATCCGGAAAAGTCGCCATAAAAAGCCACCTTCACGCGATAATTCACGAATTTTTGCAGCACCTCTCCCGCCAACCCGGAGCTTAATATAAAGAATTCCTCCGCGAGTGCGGTCTTGGCCACTGCCACATGGTTCGCCTCCCCCTCATACACGGCGGACATAATTGCGCTCAGGGCGGAGGATACATCCACGATCACCGGTATTTTATCTTCTATCACGGCAATCTTTCTGCCGTTTTTCTCAACCGTCATAATCTCACTTCCATTTCAAACCAACCATCCATCCTTCAAATTCTCCGCTCTTGCGCGGCAACAGAATTACCGATATGATACTGTCTATGGAACAGGAAGTCAATGAAAAGGAACGTGAGCAAGCCATGTCGTTGCAAAAACAGGTCCGAGAGGCCATATATGAGGAAACTGCTATCGAGAACGCGGTTTTTGAAGGGGAAGTGGTGATAGATCAAAAAATGGAAAACACGGAATGGAAATCCGTAATTTTCTCCCGCTGCCGGTTTGAAGGCTGTGATTTTTCCAGCGCCGGGTTTTATGCCTGCTCGTTTTTGAATTGCGATTTCTCCAACTGCGTCTTTTCCTGCTGCTTCCTCCGGGATACCACCGTCGCCGACTGCAAGGGGGATGGCGCCAATTTTACTCAAAGCATTTGGAAAAGCTGCACGATAAAAAATACTGCCCTCAACTACGCCAATTTTTCCAAGGCCAAGCTGGAGCATTGCACGTTCACGGACAGTGGGCTAAAGGAAGCCACATTTTCCCAGGCGAGGCTAAAGTACTTCACCTGCCATCAGATAAATTTTCAAAGGGCGGAGTTTTTCAAAAGCCCCCTTAAGGGCATTGACCTGTCCGATTGTATCATCGCGGGCATTGTTGTGTCCGATACGTTTTATGAATTGAAAGGCGCCTTAATCAGCACCGCCCAGGCCATCGACCTGGCGCAGCTTTTGGGAGTATCAATCGAGTAGCGCGCCTTCCTGCCAAAAACGAGCATACTAGCATAACAGAAATAAATTGTTTTCTTTAAAATATTCTGAAGAGGTGATTGATGTGGCACAACAATTATTGCACAATCCTAATATAGAACCAACGAAGGAGATGATCGCTGAGAGGCTGGGCGCAGCCAATACTGTTTTTACTGCATTCGTTGAAAAGCTAAAGGAGTACGGTGTTTCACTCATGGACTGGCGCTACTACAATGACGGAAAAGCGTGGCTTTCCAAGGGTGAATATAAATGGACAACAGCCCGGGGCACAAACAAAGTAAAGCCATTATTTTGGCTATCAATATGGGAAAGTTTTTTCAAAGTTTCGTTTAATTTTAAGCTGGAAACAAAAGAAATCCTTCTCACTTTACCTATAAGCAGTGAAGCAAAAGAGATAATTAGCAACGCGGAAATAAATGGGAAAACTATGAAGTTTATTCCTGTCATATTTGATGTCGATAATATGAAACAACTCAATGATGTATTTGTGTTGATGGAATTCAGAAAAGAAAAAATATAAATTCAAAAAACGATCTTGCTGACATTGCAATCAGCAAGACCATAAAAACACTTTTATCAACTGAAAATGCGCACAGGCAGAATGAGATAATAGAACCCATCGCCCTGAATGGATCTCACTACGCAGGGGCTGACATTATTGTTCATATCAAGGTAGATATACTCATCCTCCAGTACCTTCAATACATCCGAGAAATAGCGGGCATTGAACGCGATTTCAATGTCGTTTCCATTGATTTCAACAGAAATATTCTCATCGATGCTGCCGATGGAGGAATTTGCGGTTAATTGCAAATGCCCCAGGGCGATGGAAAACCGCACAAGATTATTATTCCCCTCTCGGGCAAGGAGCATAGCGCGCTCTATACTTTCAAGCAATTCCACACGGGAAACACGCACACGGGTGTTTTGTGTGGTTGGTAAAATTTGCCTGTAACGAATGAAGTTTCCATCCAGCAGCCGCGCCATCACCCGGGTATGCCCGAGATCCATCTGCACATGTGTTTTTGTAAAAGACAATTGCACCGTTTCGTCGCTGTCCGTAAGGATACGGGCAATTTCATTGATGGATTTTGCGGGAACAACCGCTTCTTTTTCTCCCTCACCGGACATTTTAAGGACAGTGCGCCGCAACGCAAGCCGGAACCCGTCCAAAGCCACCAGCGACAGCGTATCCTCATTCAGTTCGATTAAAACCCCTGTGAGGATAGGCTTGCTGTCCTCCTGGGCAGTGGAAAACACCGTTTGGCGGATCATATCCCGAAGCTCTTTTTGTGGAAGAGAAATAGCATATTGATCTCCGGTAAATGTCATATCCGGAAATTCTGCCGGATTGGCACATTGCATGCTGGTCTTTGCCCGGCCGCAAACCATATTCAGCGTTTTGGCGCCAACAAGCTCAAATTCCACATCCTGATCCGGCAATTTTCTTGCCATCTCGCAAAACAAGCGGCCCGGCGCCACGGTAGAGCCCTCTTCCTCAACGTTGGCAGGCAGAATACATTCGATCTGCAATGTCAAATCGGAACATTTTAAGAGCACGCCCTGCTCCACCGTCTCGATATAGACCCCTTCCAAAATGGGAAGGGAAGGGCGGGAGCTCAATGCCTTTATGACGGTGGAAATACCGGCGTTCATTGTTTTTGAATCTAATGTAAATTTCATCCTGAAATCCTCCTCCTATCAAAATAGTCTTATTGCACAGCAAAACTGTTTTTTACTACCTATTGTTTTATGCGAAAATTTGGTGGCTTATTCGGAATCTCCCGCCGTATACTTCTCCTGATACAATTGCTTTATGTAGTAGTAGTAGTAGTAGGGGTTGTCAATTATGTGGAAAACCTGGTGAAAGGAAGGATACGCCTGCAAAAAAGGTTGTCCACATCTTTGTTGATTGGGTGGGTATAACTTTCAAAGAATGAACATGCTCCACATATTGAACAGTCTCCACATTTTATTGACAACAGTTATAAACAGAATGTGTATAACCTATTCCCTGAGGCGCTTTTTAATATCTTCAATGGCGGTGGACAGGGAAGCATCCGAATGCAGCAGCTCCGAGATTTTATCGTCCGCGTGCATGACAGTGGTGTGATTGCGGCCGCCAAAGCTCTCGCCGATTTTAGCAAGGGGTATATCCAGCATGTTGCGGCATAGATACATCGCCACCTGCCTGGGGAATGCAACCTCCTGATCCCGGCGCTTCGCGTTTAGAGAATTAGGATCGATCCCGTAAAAATCCGCCACCACGTCTTTGATAAAATCTGGGGTCAGCGCCCGCTTCGCCTCGCCGGGGAGGAGGTATTTTAACGCTTCCTCCGCTGTATGAATGTCGATTTCCCGGCGGTTGATCTGGGCAAAGGCGATGACCCGGGTCAAAGACCCTTCCAGCTCTCTGATGTTGGACAGTACCCGTTCGGCAATGAATTCAAGAACCTTGTCGTCCACATCCAGCTGATCCTGATTGGCCTTGCGTTTCAAGATAGCCATACGGGTTTCATAATCCGGGGGTTGTATGTCCGCGATCAACCCCTGCTCAAACCGGGTGCGCAGCCTTTCCTCCAGCTGCGCAATTTCCCGGGGCGGCTTGTCCGAGCTGATCACGATTTGCTTGTCCGCGTTGTACAGCGTATTGAAGGTGTGGAAAAATTCCTCTTGCACACCCTCTTTTTTCGCGATGAACTGAATATCGTCCACCATCAAAAGGTTAACATTGCGGTATTTATTGCGAAACTCCTTATTCCGGTTTGAGGAAATGGACTGAATCATTTCGTTGGTGAATGTTTCGCTCGTTACATACATGACCTTGCAATTCGGGTCATGCTCCTTGACAAAATGGCCGATGGCGTGCATCAAATGGGTTTTCCCAAGGCCAACGCCGCCGTATAAAAACAGCGGATTGTAGGAATGCGCGGGATTTTGCGCCACAGCCAGGGCCACAGCATGAGCAAAATGGTTGGAGTTGCCAACGACAAATGTGTTAAATGTGTATTTCGGATTGAGCATGGAAGGATCCACCTCCGGCTGTTGCTGGAGATAGATTTGTTTTTCCTCCTCCAAAATGATCCGCACCTCGGTTATATCATTGCGGACATGAGCAGCATACTCCAAAAGCAGGTTGCTGTAATTGCGCTCGATGGTGGATTGGACAATTTCAGATGGAGCCAGCAGCACCAGAGTATGGTCCATGACCGTAAATGGCGTTAAAACCTTGATCCATATATCAAAGCTGAAAACGGCCATTTTTGGCCTGATTAATTCGCACATTTTGCCCCAAATGGAGGTAGCCTGCTGCATCTAAAGAACCTGCCCTTCCTAATTGTCATCCAATGAGATTTTTGTGCACAATTAGTGCATAACTCTGTGCATAACCCCTTGGCTTATCGACAGCGATTGTCGAAAACCAGGGAATATCCACCGCAATGGAGAAAAAAACCCGCCCCGGGGATAGGATGGTTTCTCCTTCTATCCTTCCGGAAATGCGGGAGATGCTGCGGTGCCTGCACAGATACGTCCACATTAATAATAGCAAAATTATAGACAAATAACAATATAATTTGTGCAAAACCGCCGGAACATTTGGCTCAAACCCGCACCTCTAAACAATAAAAATGGATATGCTCCCGCACATATCCATTTTAACTAAAATTATTTCAATATACGGATTTTTCCAATCAAAGGAAGTTCTTTGGCAAATCCTTTGTAGGCGTTGTAGATGCCAAGAATAGCTAAGGCGAGAAACACAAAATTGCCCAGGGAAAACACAAGGTTGAAGACGGAACCGATGGCCCAGGAGAATATGGATACAAGCTTGGTAACAAATCCCGTGGCGATTTGATATGCCACGATTGCGATAAACAGGACAAGCCCCTGATTGCAATGGAACTGCGCGTAGGGCGATTCTTTTGCGCCAAACAGCGGTACCAGAAACAGAGGGCCGATATAGGAAAACAAAGCAAGTATGTTATTGTCCTCGATATCCTTTTGTGTATAATTGACGGAATAATCCTTAGTATTCGTGTATTGCTCAAAAGCCATAGGGTCCTCCTAAAACAAATAAATAAGATATATAAAAGTATACCATCTCCAGGACAAGGATGGTAGCTTATCCTGATAAAAAGGCGCAAAATGTTTTACACTGCGCAAATACGCCGCTTTGCTCCAGACCGGGGGCGGATCAGGTATCCATCGCTCACCAAACTATATTCTACTTTTATTTAGCCTGCTTGATCTCTGCCCCTGTGTAGTAATGGGAGAGAATTTCGATATGGTCATATCCGGCCTGTGCCATGCCGTTTGCCCCTGCCTGGCTCATGCCCACGCCGTGGCCGAAGCCCTTCGTTTCGATGATGACGTTTTTGTCGTCAAATGAGATGGTAAACATGGCGGAGCGTAGCTCAAACAAGGCCCGCAGCTCCCGGCCTGATACGGTGACATTGTTGAGCTTAATGCGTTCCACCCGCCCGCTCAAGTACCGTGACTCGATGAAAACTTGGTTTTCAAGCCTGCTTGCTTTGAGCTTTGCCTTGGGCCAGGCGGCGTTGACCTTTTTCACGAACTCTTTTTTGCTGAATGTTTCAATGTCCTGCAAATGAGAAGAACCCACCTCCACCGCGCTCTCCACTCCCCGCAAATACGGGCGCGCGGCGGAAAACACGTTTTCGCTGTCCTCGGTATAGCCGCCGGAAGCCGCGTGATACAGAGCCTCGATCAGCGTTCCGTCATAAAAGAGGGCCTCTCCAGCGGTTTTCTCCACAGCGGCTGCAATCTTGGCATGGTTTTGCGCATAATTGCCACCCCATTTTTTGCGGCAGGCCTCCACGCTATCGAATGCCTGACAGCAGCCGCTGTCCGTGCACAGGTCGCAACCGCTTGTCCTGCAGCCGCCTTGCGCAAGCTTATGAAGGGTATATGTGCGGGCAGCCACCGCCTGGGCGCAAAGCGCCTCCGGATGGAAGGAAACGGGCATTTCCCCCGCCACAACCCCTGCGAGGTAATCGGAAAGCGGCAGTGTCAGCGTGGTTTTTTCGTCATCATAATATACCTTGACCACGCGCTGAATAGACGCGTCGTTTTGTCCGCTTCCATGGGTGGCGGCGGGCTTTTGTTTTGCGTAAAAGCAACCGCGCAAAAGCAATATGATGGCGCCAAGCAGGGCGCTTAATAGGACAAGCCGCTTAAAATCAATTCGAAAAATAGGCCTCTCTCCTTTTTCGCTTACTAAAAAAGCCGTATCAAGAAAGTATATGAGTCGAAACTTGCGGAATATCCCTTTGCCCAATATGTATATCCATGGTAAAATGAAAAAAAGCTCTTTTTGCTGTTTTGGATTGACGGATGGAGATAGAGAAGCATGGAATTAGAATTGCTCATGGAGCAGGTGCACCGCGGTGATAAAGAGGCCTTCGCCACATTGTATTCCCGCTACAACAACGTTGTGTTTCGCATCGCCTATAATGCCACCAGGGATAAGGATCAGTCGATACAGGTGGTAAAGGCTGTTTTCAAGGATGTTTATGAAACACTGCGGGCACGGGGTGCGGTGCAGGGGGATTTTAACGCATGGCTGGACGGGCTTACCATGTCCCATCTTCGGTTTCTTGAAAAGAACAAGCCCGGCGCTCAGGTGCCCGTGCCGCCGTCGCCTGTGTTTGAAAGCGTGCCTGTCGGCGTGCCTGCCGCGCCGCGAAAGCTCCAGAAAACGGCTGCTTCTGCCCGGGAGTCCACCCCTGTGAACGCGTATCGTGTAGAGACGGCGCAGCCAAGGCAGGAGCGCCCGGCCCGCCGGTATACCCCTGAAGAGGCGCAGGCAATCGAGCAGCGCGCCCGCGCCCGGCTGGAACGCACAGAGCTGGAGGAGGAAGAAAAAATCTACCGGCCTTCGCTGTTGCTGGGGATTGCTGGGTTTGCCCTGTGCGCAGAGCTACTTTGGCTGCTGGTAGGGCTTTTGATGCGCCTTGAGGTACTGCCGGAGGTTGACTTGGGCTTTAAATGGTTCAATGAAACGTTTTTTCCTTTGTTCTAATGGAGGCAAAGCGAGGGGGTGTGTATGATTTATTCCACGAAGGCATTTGAAAATTTGCCCCCGGAAAAGCAGGCGAAGGTCATGGCCGCAGCGGCGGCGGAATTTGCAGAGCATGGCTACGACGTGGCCAATACCAATCATATTGCCCGCAGGGCAGGCATCAGCGTAGGGTCGCTGTTCCAGTATTTCAAAACAAAAAAGGATCTGTTTCTGGGGCTGGTAGATTATGAAACCAACCGCCTGTTGTTTCCTGTCCTTGAAAAGGCGAAGGAAGCGCCGGACGTGTTTGTGTTGTTTCGGCTGATGCTTCTGGAGGCCCGGGAGTTTGGCCTGGAGTATCCGGATCAGAACAAGCTGTATCTATTGGTGACCGCCGGCGACGGTTCTTCCATGACCCCGGCCCTGGCCCGGAGGCTGGAAAGCATGACGATCGCATGCTATCGGCGGGCAATGCGCCGTTCCCGGGAGCAGGGGATCATCCGGGATGGGGTGGACGACGGGTTTGCGGCGTTTCAGCTGGACAGCCTTGTGCTCATGTTTCAATTTTCTTTTTCCTCGGAGTATTTTCGTGAACGGCTGATTTCCTATACCTGCCTGGATCCGCTGACCCATGGCGACGCGGTGATCGACGCGCTGTGCGGCATGGCGGATATGCTGTTGCGAAAGGAATGAAAAAGCCCTGCGAAACTTTGGTTCACAGGGCTTAGGCATCCGGTATGGGTTGTTAGAGCATGAGGTTCCCCACCTGCATGTCCATCATGGACTGCCGGATATCCGACAGATGCCGCCGCTC
The DNA here is from genome assembly GCA_964411275.1 of uncultured Oscillospiraceae bacterium. Classification (GTDB taxonomy): domain Bacteria; phylum Bacillota; class Clostridia; order Christensenellales; family CAG-138; genus CAYPKG01. The sequence continues at coordinate 66,202 of CAYPKG010000008.1, forward strand.
TTCCTTCAGAGCAAATATGATTTCTTTTTCGTTTCTCATATTGGGATCGATGTTTAGCACTTCACTGAGCATTAAAATGGCGTTGCGCTCCAGCCGTTCCGCGATTTTAAGCGCATGCTCCTTTGTCCAGGCCTGCTTTGCCTTTTTCATCTCCTCTTCCCCCAGAGGGTCGAACTGAGCTAACAGCATGTTGAGATATGCGGCGTCCTCCTCTTCCAACTGAGGATTGGGCGATTTCAGGCTCTTCTCCAATAGTTTTTTGAATGTCTTTTCATGTTTACTTTCATCGGCAGCCAGCTTTTCAAAGAGTTTCTTTGCTTTTGTGTCCGAGATCGCTTCCGCGGCCTCCTTGTAAAACGCGTATCCGTCCTGTTCCAGCTTTATGAGAGTTTCCAACACCAGCTTTGTTCCATACTCCTTCTTCATAATGCCACCTCCTGCAAGAGTATCTATAAAGATTTTATAAACGCAATTGAAGGCGTGAAACAAAATATGGCATTTTTCTTCCAGGGAATACTGTTGCTGGGCGGCCATGATATGCTACAATAAAGTGATTAGCGAACTTGCAAGGATAAAACATAGGAGAAATGCCAATGAAGCAGGATTTAATCGTCATACTGGATCTGGGCAGCGAGGATAATTCCCGGCTGGCCCGGGAAATACGGGCGCTGGGCGTATACAGCGAAATTCATCCTCATGATATCACCAAAGAAGAACTGTCGGCGCTTCCCAATGTAAAGGGCATCATCATCAACGGCGGCCCGAACCATATCGTGGACGGAGCGCCCATTGACGTTTCCGATGTAATTGCCGCCTGTGGCCTGCCCTTTTTCTCTGTCGCCCATCAGGGACGGGTGCGCCAGGATATCCCCCAATGGCCGGAGGAGGACGGGGCGCGGCGGGACACCCTTTCCCGTTTTGTATTCGACGTTTGTAATGCGAAGAAGAACTGGAATATAAACCATTTCATAGAGGATCAGGTGGCGCTCATCCGCCGCCAGGTGGGGGATAAGAAGGTGTTGCTGGCGCTGTCCGGCGGCGTGGACAGCTCCGTTGTGGCGGCGCTGCTGATCAAAGCAATCGGCAATCAGCTGTATTGCGTCCATGTGAACCACGGCCTTATGCGCAAAGGCGAAAGCGAAGAGGTGGTGGAGGTATTTGAAAAGCAGTTAAAAGCAAATCTGGTGTATGTGGATGCGGCGGACCGGTTTTTTGAGAAGCTCGCGGGGGTTGCCGACCCGGAGCATAAGCGCAAGATCATCGGCACGGAATTCATCCGGGTGTTTGAGGAGGAGGCGCGCAAATTATCCGGCATCGAGTACCTGGCCCAGGGCACCATTTACCCGGACATTGTGGAGAGCGGCACCAAGACTGCTAAAGTCGTCAAGTCCCATCACAATGTGGGCGGGCTGCCGGAGGATCTGCAGTTTTCGTTGGTAGAGCCTGTAAAAATGCTCTTTAAGGACGAGGTGCGCGCCTGCGGCGTGGCGCTGGGGCTTTCCCACTCCATGGTATATCGGCAACCCTTCCCCGGGCCCGGCCTGGGCGTGCGGTGCCTGGGGGCCATCACAAAGGAACGGCTCCATTCCCTGCGGGAGGCGGACGCCATTTTGTGCGAGGAGTTTGCGCTGTCCGGCCTGGACCGAACCGTGTGGCAGTACTTTACCGTGGTGCCGGAATTTAAGTCCGTGGGTGTGCGGAACAACGCACGGACGTTTGAATATCCGGTTATACTCAGGGCTGTCAACACGGTGGACGCCATGACAGCCACGGTGGAACCCATTTCCTGGGCACTGCTTGAAAAAATTACAAACCGCATTCTCGCGGAAGTGCCCGGGGTGAACCGGGTGCTGTACGACCTTTCACCCAAGCCCCCGGCTACCATTGAGTGGGAGTAAGTAACGAAGCCCTGAAAGCCTTGATATCTCAGGACTTTCGGGGCTAATTTTCGCCATTTGATAGCAGATTGATAGCAGAAGCCAATTTTCGATTTACTCTGTTTACTCCTGTATTGCAGGTGGTTTGCAGGTAATCGTCCTTATTCTATAAAACGGCCTTGCTGACTTTTGATAGTCGGCAAGGCCGTTTTTGCGTGTATGGATAAGGTGCTATTTCTCGTCTTTTAGGGCTTCTACGAGGGCATCGCGTAAGCGTCAAACGGGCAGAAAAAACGGGCTCGCCAAAGTAGGCAAGCCCGCAGATTAAACGGTAGTGCTTTTTACTTGTAGATTGTGGCAGCTTTCCGGTGCGAGAGCCGGGATGAGTTTTTCCGGCCAATCGGCATTGGCAGCGGCCATTGCCGGAGCCTCGCTTAGTACCCAGATCAGATAGCGGAACGGGTCGAGGTCGTTCTCCTTAGCGGTCTCAAGCAGACTAAAGATGGTCGCGCTGCCCTGTGCGCCGCCCGGTGTATTCGCAAACAGGAAGTTCTTTCTGCCCATTACAAAAGGCTTTATGCTGCGTTCTGCGCGGTTATTGCTCAGTTCCAAACGACCGTCTTCCAAATAGCGAATCAGGTACGGCCACTGCTCCTGCAGATAGTAGATTGCTTTGCCAAGGGCAGACTTCGGCGCTGCCTTTTTCGTATAAGACCACGCCAACAGCGCGTCCAAAACGGGCTTTTCCCGCTTCAGCCGCTGCGTATATCGTTCTTTTGGAGACAGCCCGGTAAGCTCCTTTTCAATCGCAAAGAGCTTGGTGCAATAGCGCTGGCCTTCCAACGCCGCCGATCCGGCTTGCTCCGGCTTCGGCAGCGCGTTCACTGCTTCATCAAATTTTCTTCGCGCGTGCGCCCAGCAGCCCACCACAGAGATGCTCTCCGGCAACCGGTGGTAGCCCTGGTAGCCGTCCGCGTGCAGCCAGCCGGAGAACCCAGACAAGAACTTTTCCGCGTTCGCAGCCTTTCTGTCCGGCTTGTACTCATACAGCACAATCGGATGCTCGGCGTCCCCGCTGGTGCGGTACAGCCACATATAACTCTTGGACTGCGCCTTCTTGCCCGCCTCGTGGAGTACCTGCAAGGTAGTTTCGTCCGCATGGAGCACCTTCCGAGACAACAGTTGCTTGTGGAGCTGCTCATAAATGGGTGCAAACCAATGTTCAGACGCCCACATCAGCCAATTGGACATGGTTTGTCGGGACAGCATGACGCCGCTGCGGTTCAGTTCCTGTTCCTGTCGGTACAACGGAGAGCCCATGACATACTTCTGCACCGCAATATGGGCAATTGCCTCCGGGGATGCATAGCTGCCCGGTATCACAGGCGGCAGCTTGTCGGTTTTCAAGACCGGCGTTTCCGTCCCATTCAGCTTGCAGTTCCGGCAGGCATACGTATAAAACCAGTCCTCGCGGATCTTCACCTGTGCGGGGACAATCACCAGAGAGCGCCGGACATTCTTACCAATCTCCGTCATCGTTGTGCCGCAATGAGGGCAGGAAAGTTCGCTCTCCGGCAGGCGGTGCTCCACTACCTCCACCGGTACGTTCTCCGGCAGGATTTCATCCAGACCGCCGGAACGTTTCTTCCGAGTATAACCGGCAACGGTCGCGGCCTCCTCTTTTTGGCGTTCAATCTCAAGATGCAGCTCCGGCTCGTCAAAGAGCATATTCATCTGCCCGGTCAGTTCTTCGTGGCTCTTTTCAGAGGACGCGCCGAAAGCCTTTTTCCTGGCAAGGCGCATTTGTTCCATGAGCCAATCCACCTGCTGGCACAGACGCTCGTTTTCTTTGCGGAGGGTATCAATTTCCGCGCTTAAAATGGAGACCATTTCAGCGTTGCTTGTGTTGGATTTTTGTTTCATTTCCATGCTTGAATTATAGCACAAAAAGCCGCAAAAATCCAGTATTTCCAATGCTTTTTAGAATTATATCATGCTCAATCCATCCACTGGACGGTGCGCTTTTGGCTGCTCCATTTTTAGCCCCTCCATCAGCCAGCGGTATTGCTGCGGCGTCAGGGCTCGTACTTCAGCTTCACTTCTTGGCCACTGGTATGCGCCCTGCTCCAGACGCTTGTACAGAAGGATAAATCCATCCTTTTCCCAGTAGAGGCCCTTGATCCGGTCTCGCCGCCGTCCGCAGAACAGGAATAGCGTATTGGTGAATGGATCAAGCTGAAACTGCTGCTGCACCAGACTGGCCAGCCCGTCAATGCCTTTACGCAGATCGGTGTACCCGCAGGCAATGTAAACTCGGTCGGCACCGGTGAAATCGTTCAACATAATCTCGCCGCATCCAGCAGCGTTTTCAGCAGTTCCACGTCTATTCCGGGATAGATGTCAATGGCAATGTCATTGATGTGAACAGTTGCGGATTGTTCCGGAACGGTGCGACACGCTTGCCGTGGTGCGGGCAGCTCGGCGAAGGTTGTAGTGGCAGTAAGCTGCGGCTTATTGCGTGTGCCGCCGGTCAGCGCCAGCAACTCCCGTTCCCACCGGTAATAGGTCGCGGTTGTGATCCCACGGTTTCGGCACCACTGTTTCACCGGCAGTCCGCTACTGCGGCACTCCTGTATGGCAACCGCCCACTCCTGCAGCTTTGCCTGGTGTTTCAGAACATTTGATGTCATTGTGATTCCCCCATTGAAATGGCAGTAACGAAACGTTGCAACACCTTCCGTTACTATCATTATCTCACAGGGGTCTACCCGTCACTATGTTTTACGCTTACCCGTCTGCATGACAAACTTTGCAACGATACTGGGTGACCTTGCCGCCAGCTTTG
>CAYPKG010000009.1:0-70649 GCA_964411275.1 uncultured Oscillospiraceae bacterium
GCGGCAATTCACCTTAAGACATAGTCGAACAATCAAAACGTGAATCCTCAAAAAAGCGCAAGCTGCGCAGCAGCGGCGGTTTTTTGACAAGCTAAAGCGGGCGCGGCCCGCTTTTTTGGTTTCACAAATTGTTCGCATTTCGGGGCTATTGAACGATCCCATGGGGATTATCAAGGGATACACCCCCCTCAGTGGTCATAACCCGGGATTTTGCGCCGGGTAAAAAACTGCAAGCCCCGCAGCGGCGACGTTTTTTCGACACAAAAAGCCTTACGAATTCGTGACAAAGGTCTGGGATTGGTTGGCAAATACGGAATATCTGCTATACTAAGGAAAGCGGTCACATATGCTAAGAGCGGGTGGGAATGACTTTCCCGGCAGTCGGATAGAATTGAGTAAATGCCGGACGCGGCACGCGTCCGGCAATGCCAAACTCCCCAGATACAGTGAGAAGGGGAGAAGGAGCGAAAAAAGGTTATGGAAAAGAAATCCTTTGTCAAGGGTGCGGCCATACTGGCCGTGGCCGGCATAATCGTGAAGCTGATCGGCGCGATATACCGGATTCCCCTCAATAACATCGTGGGCCCCGAGGGCATGGCATATTACAGCCTGGTATATGATTATTACACCTGGCTACTGGCCATTTCCTCAGCGGGGCTGCCCACCGCCATCTCAAAAATGGTATCCGAGCGGGTGACCCTCGGGGATTACACCGGCGCACGCTCGGTGTTTCGCACGGCGTTTCGTCTGCTGCTTGGCATCGGCTTTGTGACAATGCTCGTAATGCTGCTGGGGGCTAAGGCGCTGTCCAGCCTTACGTATCCGGCCGAGGCGCAAGCGGAAATCGCGAAACAGGCCATGTGTTTTCGGGCGCTTTCCCCCTCGCTGCTGTTCGTCTCCGTCATGTGCGCGTACCGGGGATATTTGCAGGGCCTGCAGCGCATGACAGGCACTGCTGTGTCCCAGGTGGTAGAGGCGGCGGGCAAGCTGGGCGCGGGCTTTGCCCTTGCCATGGCGTTGCTTACCAAAGGCCCGGAATACGCGGCGATGGGTGCGCTCATCGGCATTTCCCTCTCAGAGCTTGTGGCCCTTTTCGTCATCTACCTCTTTTACCGCCGCCAGCGCAATGAAATCGCGCACCGGATGACCCGTGACAACCGGGGCAAAAAGCCGGACTTTTCCCATATATCGAAAAAGCTTCTCGCAATCGCCATCCCTGTGACAATCGGCGCGTCCGTCATGCCCATGACAAACATCGTGGACAGTCTTCTGGTCATCCGGGCGCTGACCGGCCTTGGCTTCTCGGTGGATTTGGCGCGGGAAACCTTTTCCCTATTGAAGAGCTATGTAAACCCCATCATCAACATGCCCGCGGTACTGACGGTAGCGCTGGCAATGAGCCTTGTTCCCGCCATTTCAGGGTATATGGCGAAAAAGGATTACAAGGGGGTGCGTTCCGCGGCGAAAACCGGCATGAAGCTGGCGCTCATCATCGGCACACCCTGCGCCATCGGCATGTTTGTGCTGAGCAAGCCCATCCTCGGCATGCTCTTTACCGGGCTGAGTGAGGCACAGCTTTCCCTGACGGCGGAACTGATGCAAACGGCCTGCATCGGCGTTGTGTTCCTGTCCCTGGTGCAAACGCTCACGGGGGCCATACAGGGGCTTGGCCGTCCCAATGTGCCTGTGATAAACCTGTTGTTTGGCGGGGTGTTGAAAGTCATTACGATGGTGGTGCTCATGAAAGAGCCATCCATCAACATCCAGGGCGCGGCGGTATCCACGGTTGTATGCTATGCAGCGGCGGGACTGTTGGACGCGATTTATCTTGTAAGAAAAACCAACATGCGGCTGAACCTCTGGGATGTATTTGGCAAGCCGATCCTATCCTCGGCGCTGATGGGGGTGGCGGTGCATTTCCTGTTTGCTGCGTTGAGCGGCGCAGGGGTAAACTCCACCATCGCCACGCTGGGCTCTGTGGGCGTGGGCGTAGCGCTGTATGGGGTGTTGGTGTTTGTGCTCAAGATGCTCAGCCCAGGGGACCTTGCCCTGATCCCCGGCGGGAAGCGCTTGGAACAATTGATGTACAGGAGATAACAAAATGGCAAACCTCACCATCGCTGCGTTGTCCACCCCCGAAACAATTTCAGCAGCCGCCCTGGCCGCCTGCAAAGAGGCGGCAACCCTCTATGTGCTGACGGCACAGACGCCCTGCATCTTGCCCCTGGAGGCACTATCGTATCAAAGCATGGACGATCTCTATGAGGCGGCGGAGGACTTTGACGCGCTCAACGAGGCCATCGCCGTGAGGCTCATCACATGCCTGGAAACGGGGGACGCGGTGTTTGCCGCGCCCGGGCGCGGGCCGGGTGAGGCGCTCATCGGGCTTATCAAGAGCCGGGCAACGCAAGCGGGGCATGCTGTCACGCTGCTGCCCGGCCTGGGCTATGGCGATGCCGCGCCATGGCCTGTGGCCGCGGGACAAGCCAGGGTGACGGCCATGGCAAACGCGCTGCCGGAACGCCTTAGCCCCTATCTACCGCTGATGGTGGAGGAGATAGACTCCCGCATCCGGGCGGGGGAAGTGAAGCTCGCGTTAAGCGAATACTGGCCGGACGATTTTCCCGTATATTGGGCGGTCATGGGCGCGGACGGCAAGTATGCCGTTTCTCAATTCCCCCTGTTTGAGCTGGATCAACAAAACGCCTATCACGCCACCAGCGCGCTGCTGGTTCCCGCCGCGTCGTTTTCTGAGCTTACTAGGCACGGATACGAAGGGCTGGAACTGGTGATGCACCGTCTTCGTGCGCCGGGCGGCTGCCCCTGGGATCGGGAGCAGACCCACGAAAGCCTGAAAAAGACAATCATCGAGGAATGCTACGAGGTGCTGGACGCCATTGACCGCGAGGACGATGGGGCTATCTGCGAGGAGCTGGGAGACGTGCTGCTGCAGGTGGCCTTTCATGCGGAAATCGCCGCTGAACAAGCCCGGTTTACCGGCCGGGACGTGGCCACGGGCATTGTGCAAAAGCTCGTATACCGCCACCCCCATATATTCGCGGACGGGGACGCAAGCTCTGCCGGCGAGGTGCTTGTCAAGTGGGAGCAGCTAAAGAAAGCGGAAAAGCAGTTTGCCTCCCAGTCGGAGGTGCTTAAGGCGGTACCAAAAAACCTGCCCGCGCTGATGCGCAGCTACAAAATCCAGAAGAAGGCGGCCCAGGTAGGCTTTGACTGGGAAAGCGCCGCCGACGCCCTGCCTAAGCTTCAAGAAGAGGTGGAGGAGCTAAAGGATGCCATGGAGGGCCGGGGCGATGTTTTGGAAGAGTTTGGCGACTTGCTGTTTGCCGCGGTGAATGTGGGGCGGCTTTGGGGCCTGGAGCCTGAGGAGGCTCTTGGGAAATCCTGTGAGAAATTTGTGCGTCGGTTTGCCAAAATGGAAGACTTGTCCATAGCTGGAGGTAATAAACTAGAGGATATGACCTTGCTGGAGCAAAATAATCTGTGGAATCTTATAAAAAACGCCGAGAATAGGGCAAAATAACGATAAAGGGACTTGTATCTGAAGGAAAAGACTGGTACAATAGTGATCGGTTATCAAACAAAAAATAACGTTTTAGTAATAACAAGGAGGACTAATTTTACATGAACAAAACCGATTTGATCGCTGCCGTCGCTTCGAAGAGCGAGCTGTCCAAGAAGGATGCCGAAAAGGCCGTAAACGCGTTTATTGCTACTGTTACCGAATCTTTGCAGGCTGGCGAGAAGGTACAGATGGTTGGCTTCGGCGTATTCGAGGTCAAGAACCGTGAAGCGCGCAAGGGCCACAATCCTATGACCGGTGCGGAGATTGATATCCCCGCGTCCAAGGCCCCCGTTTTCAAGGCCGGCAAAGCGTTTAAGGAATCCCTTAACTAAGCCGTTTTATGGCAAGCGCGAGCTGTCCGGTACACGCCGGACAGCTTTTTTTGAAAGGATAACTAAAATGGATGGGATTTGGGGGAAGCTTTTAATCGTTTGCCCGATGGTATTCTTGGCCGGATTTGCTGACAGCATCGCGGGGGGCGGCGGTATCATCTCTCTGCCCGCCTATCTGTTTGCGGGCCTGCCCGTGCACATGGCCTACGGTACCAATAAATTCGCCATGAGCCTTGGCACTGCTGTCAGCACGTACAAATACTGGCGCTCCGGCAATATCCGGTTGCGCACAGGCATATTCGCGGTAGCTGGCGCGCTCCTTGGCTCCTACCTGGGGGCGCAGCTTGCCATGCTGCTGGATGAAAAATACTTGAGCTATTGCCTGATGGTGCTATTGCCTGTGGTGGCGGTGTTTCTCATGCTAAATAGGAAGTTTGGCGACGGCCAGGAAAAGAACCTGAAGCCATGGGCGGAATATGCCCTGTGCGCCGGCATCGGCCTTGTGGTGGGGGCGTACGACGGCTTTTTCGGCCCGGGAACCGGCACGTTTCTGGCGCTGCTGTTTACAGGCGTGCTGGGGTATTCCCTGCTGTTGGCTTCAGGCAACGCAAGGCTTGTAAACCTGGCGTCCAACGTGGGCGCTCTCACGGCGTATCTCATTGGGGGCAAGGTGATGTTCGCCGTGGGAGTTCCCGCGGCAATCTGCGCGGTGGCCGGGAATTATGTAGGCGCGAAGCTGGCCATTCAAAACGGCGCCAAATTCATCCGGCCGGTGATGGTGGCGGTGATCGTGCTGCTGTTCATTAAAATATTCGGGGATTATGTGATGTAATACTGACCAATTGAAATAAAATTGCCCGGCCGTGCTCAATTACACAGTCGGACAATTTTTTAAAATACCGCGCACCCATCCCTTGACCAAAAACTTCCAGGCGGCACCCCGGCAGGTGGCTCCGGCCAGGCGCCCCCGCGGCACATCGGACATTCTGCTTAATGCTGCTTCCGTCAGGATCTGACATGGTTCACAGACGCCGATTGCACGGGACCCAGCCCTCAACACTCCTTACCGGTACCAGTACCCCACAAGCCTTGGCCGCGGGACGGGAATTCAGCCCTGCTGTAGCGGATTGCAGGTACAGGGCACCGCTATCTCCCCGCCTAGCGCGGCAAACTGGTGATCGATAGAGTTCATCCATCATACACCATTTACCGGCATGATGCAAGAATTATTGCATTACCTCACCATCGACAAAGCCAAGGCTTTGTTGATGGTATTTTATCCCACCGGTTTGCCCACGTCGCGGATCACGTCCGTATAGCGGGTGACGATGCTGCTGTCGTTGCACCAGGCATCCAATGTGGCTTCCCATTCCTCAGTCTGCTTGTTGGCAAGAGCCAGTGCGTGCATTTCGTCCTTAACCTGGTCGAAAGTCCGTTCGCCGGCGGTTTCATTGCCCACGTACTGGAGGATGTGGTACCCTTCATCGTTCTTGATGATGGAAGTAAAGCTGCCCACAGTGGTCAGCGCCATCGCCGCGTTCTTCAGATCCTCAGACCAGTCGGGGGATGTGGCGTTCTCGCTCATGAGCTTGCCCTTTTGCTGGAACACCTCAAAGTTTATGAAATCGCTGTCCTTGGTGTATTCCATCATCACGGCATCAAAGCTCTCCCCCGCCTCCAGCCGCGCGTAGGCGGCCTCTGCGTCGGTCTTGGCCGTGGCGAAATGCTCCTCGTACATCTTTTCCTTCTGCGCCTTCATTTCGGCGTACTCGCCCTTGATTTCAGCAATACGGGCGGCGTTGGCAGTCTCGTCGGTCAGGTTCAGCTGGCCAAGCTCCGCCTCGAGCTCGCTCATCTTCGTGGAAATATCCGTATACTCGGTTCCCAATTCCGCCTCAGGCACGAACTTGATATACTTCACCCGGCGGTACCCTTGCGGGGTATACAGCATCGGCTGCCCCTCATAGCGCTCGAAATTCTCCTGCTCGGTTTTATAAATGCCGGGGTCAGTTTCGATGGCGGTTTTCTGTTCCGTCAGCGTCGCGTCATAAAACGCTTTGACCTCGTCGTCACCGATGGTAACCTGCTGATTAAACGTCTCGCGCACCTTTTCGCGCAGGACGCTTTCGGTAAATTGCTTAGACAGCACGTCCTTGAGCGCGGCCTCGTCCATTGCCTCGCCAAAGTAGCTCATTGTGATCTCGTCAAACAATTCTTTCGTGCGCACGGCGGTGTCCAGCGAGGCGTCCTCGGCAAGCTCCAGCTCCACCTCTTCGCTGATCATATCGTTGATATATGTTATCTCTTCCGCAACGGAAGCATCTACCTCGGCCTGCTCCTCGGTTGTCAGGGTGTTGAGGCCCTGGACATTCGCCTGATATTCCAATACCTTGGTGCTGATGAGACTCTCCAGCAGATAGTCCTGGAAGGATTGAAGCTCCTCGGGCGTGGCGGTAACATCCATCCCGTACATCTGATACATGGAAGCGAGGCTTTCAAAACTCTCCACGTATTCCTGCTTGGTGATTTCTACATCGTCAACCTTGGCGACGATTTGGGCCATGTCCTTTTCCTCGTTGACGCTGACCAGGCTGCATCCTACGGCGCTAAGGCACAGAATGAGCCCCAGCATCAGGGCAACCAACCGTTTCTTCATTGTGCAATCTCCTTTTCTTTTCTTCCCCAAATATCGATCGGGGCTCCCGCCCCGGTCCCCTCTGTTTTTTACTTGATCTTATCCCCGTACAATGTCACAATCCCCTGATCCTTCGCCTTTTGCCCATATTCCGAGCGGAGCTGGAAGGCCTGGGTAATCCCGGCGGACTGGGCCAGGTTTGAACGGATCTGATCATCAACCTCGGAAAACTCACGCACGCCGGCCTCCAATTTCTCATCAAGGTACACCACGCACACGCCGTCCACAATATTCACGATCTCGGAGATATCCCCCGGATTTTGCAGCTGCAGCGCGGCGTCCCGGAACGTTTCCTCCACCTGTGTGCTTTCCTTGCAGACATAATAGGGGATGATGTTAATGTCCTCGCTTTTTTCATTCATCAGCTTCATGAAATCCGCGCCCTCCTGAAGCGGGGCCATGATATCCGCCTGAAACGTCTTATGCAGCGACTCCAGGGCGCTGTTGAGCAAGCTTTCATATGCCAATGTCGCCCGGTCCAGCTCTTTTTGCTTGGATTTGGCGCCGGAGCCATTCTCGCCGCTTTCCTGTACAGCCGCAAAATACTGGGATGCCGCCAAGGACAGGCTTGTGGCCGCCGTCTGCAGCTCCTGCATTTGCTGGGAATTGAATTTCTTCGCAAGCCGCAGCACTTTCACATATCCTTCCGGAACATACACGATGACCGGCGGCAGGTTTTCACCCAGCCAACCGATGTTTTCTGCGCAACCCGCCTGTTGTTCCGCAAGCAGCTTGTCGTACTGCGCCCGGACTTCCTCATCAGAAATAACGATCTCCGCCTCCATTTGCTGCATCAAAAGCGCGGAAACATAGTTGTCCGTAATCGTGGCGCGCACCCGTTCCTCGTTGAGGGAGTTTTCCTTCATCAGCTCCTCAAAAGCCTGTTCGGCCTTGCGCATTCCCTTCTCGTCAGAGCCGAAACGCTCGATATACACAGCGATTGTCTGCTGATAATATTCATTGTACTGCTGATCGATTTCCATTTTCTGTTCGTCGGTCAGATCGTAAAGCCCGCGGCTGCGCGCCTCCTCTTTGAGGGCGGTGCGGCCCACGAGATCGTCGATTACCTGCTGCTTGAGCTCCGCGTATTCTGCGGCATACTGCTGCTTGGTAACATCCGCACCATAATACTGTTCGTACAGCGCAACCTGTTTGGCGAGATTTTGTTCATACTCCCAATGGTAGATCGGCGTTTCCCCCACCAATCCCACTACTTCATTGGGGTCTTTCGCGCAGCCCGCCAGTGTGGTAAGCGCAATCAACAGCGCCATCACCAGCGTGAGCTTTTGTATCGCCTTCATTCTGCGTTCTCCTTTTTAAGTTGGTAAACCCGCAACCCGCCGAATAACCCATGCAGCGCGAACAGGCCGAAATACGGGCAAGTCTGCCCAGCACACATCATTATACCTATTTTACATCCGCATTGCAACGAAAGAACAAGACCCATCCTGTAAACAAACTGTGGCAGAATGCGGATATCTGCCTTAAACTTGCAGCAACCTGATTGTATCCCGTTTGCCGGGCATGTATAATAGCAACATGGCAGAAAAATCATTTGCGCGCCTTTTCCCCGACCCGAATACGGGCCTTACAAAGGCGCAAATACAAAACAGAATAGAGAACGGACTCGTCAATACACAGCCGCCCGGCATCACAAAAACCGCCGGGCAGATACTAAGGGAGAACCTTTGTACGTTCTTTAACGCCCTGAATTTTGGCCTCGCCATTTGCCTGCTGCTGGTTAAAAGTTACTCCAACCTGCTGTTTATGGGCGTGGTTTTATGCAATCTGCTCATCGGCACCGTTCAGCAGCTGCGCTCAAAAAAGACGGTGGAGAGGCTATCCGTGTTATACGCGCCCAAGGCCCGGGCGATCCGGGATGGGGTGGAAACCAGCCTGCCTGTAGACAGGCTGGTTCTTGACGACGTCATCCGCCTGAAGCTGGGGGATCAAATCCCGGCAGACGCCATCCTGATCGCGGGGGATGTGGAGGTCAACGAGGCGCTCTTGACGGGCGAACCGGACGCCATCGCAAAGCAGTCGGGGGATCTGCTGCTTTCCGGCTCCTTCGTAGTTTCCGGCGAGTGCCGGGCGCGGGTGGAGCGGCTGGGGGAGGAGAACTACGCCACCCGCATCGCCCAGGAAGCACGAAAGTATAAAAAGGTGCGCTCCAACCTCATGCGCTCCCTGCAGCGCATCATCCACTTCACCGGCGGCGCGGTGCTGCCGCTGGGGGTGCTGTTGTTTTCCCGGGCGTATTTCCTCTCCGGGCATACCCTGCAAAGCGCGGTGGAACAGACAGCCGGGTCCATGATCGGCATGATCCCCTCAGGGCTGATGCTGCTCACCTCGGTAACACTGGCTGTGGGTGTGATGACCCTCACGAAAAAAAAGACACTTGTCCAGGAGATGTACAGCATTGAAACCCTGTCCAGGGTGGATATGCTTTGCCTGGATAAGACGGGTACCCTCACCGCGGGGCAAATGGAGGTCACCGCCATCCTGCATCCGGATGAGAATATGGCCCTGGAAACACAGGGCCTGATCGCAGATTTCTGCGGCGCGTTGCCGGAAGACAACACCACCGCAACCGCGCTCATCAGCTATTGCCGCTCTCAAAACGCGCAGCGTACCCGGGAAGCTATGGGCATCCTCCCCTTTTCCTCGGAAAGAAAGTACAGCGCCGCCGCGTTCCCCGGGGTGGGCGTGCTGTATCTTGGCGCGATGGAGTTTCTCCGCCCCCGGCTGCCGGATCAGCTTGTGGCGGCGGCGGACCAATACGCGAAAAATGGCAGCCGGGTGCTTGTGTTCGCGCTGGACAAGGATGCCCTTGACCCAAAGGCCCCGCCCCGGGAGCCCGAGGCCCTGTGCCTTGTGCTGCTGTCCGACACGTTAAGGCCGGAGGCAAAGCAGACCCTCGGGTTTTTCATAAGCGAGGGCGTGAATATCAAGCTCATCTCCGGGGACGATCCCCGGACGGTGTCAGGCGTCGCAAGGCGGCTTTCCCTGACCGGCAGCGATAAATGGGTGGACGCCTCCACGCTTTTAGATGAGGCGGCGGTGAAGGCGGCGGCCACAAATTACGTGATATTCGGCCGGGTTTCCCCCCAGCAAAAGCGCTGGCTGGTAGAGGCCCTGAAAGAAGCGGGACATACGGTGGCGATGACAGGCGACGGGGTTAACGATGTGTTGGCATTGAAGGAAGCGGACTGCTCCATCGCGCTAAATGCCGGAAGCGATGCCGCGCGCCAGGTTTCCCATCTGGTGCTGCTGGACGATGATTTCGCGAGCCTGCCCGCCGTTGTCATGGAAGGGCGGCGGGTAATCAACAACATCACCCGAACCGCGTCGCTGTTTCTGGTGAAAACCATATTCTCCTTCCTGTTGACGGTATGCTCCGTGTTTTTCGGCATCCGCTATCCCTTCCAGCCGGTGCAGCTTTCCCTGATCAGCGCGCTTACAATCGGCATCCCCTCCTTCGTGCTGGCGCTGGAACCCAACCGCATCAGGATTACGGGGGATTTTCTAAAAAACGTGCTGGCCCGGGCGCTGCCGGGGGCGATACTGGTGTTTTTATACTCCATCATCGCCAATACCCTGGGCCCGCTTGTCGGATTAAACCATCTGGAAGTGAGCACGCTGTGTGTATATCTGACGGGCTGCGCGGGGCTTTGCGTACTGCTTAAGGTTTCCCTGCCCATAAACTGGAAACGGGCTGCGCTCTTTGTCTGCATGACCCTGGGGTTCCTCCTCGGTGCGTATTACCTGCGGCGCATTCTGGACATCGGCCTGCCGGTGGGGCGTATCCTCTGGCTACTGTTGCCCATGGCCGCGGGCTGCTATCCGCTGCTGATGGGGCTGTCGAAATTCATCAGCCTGTTCCTGCTGCGCAACCGGACGATTTTATCGGATATTAAGGATGAATGAGGTGAAACCATGTACCTGATCGTGGGGCTGGGCAATCCCGGCATCGCATACAGAAACTCCCGCCACAACGCGGGCTTTTTGGCGTTGGACGCCCTGGCCGCCCGGCTGAACGTGTCAATCGACCGGCGCGCGCACAAGGGCAAGCTGGCGGAGCTTTTCTTTGAGGGGGAGAAACTTCTCTTGTGTAAGCCCCAGACGTATATGAACTTAAGCGGCGAATGCGTGCAGGAAATCATGTCCTATTATAAATTGCCCATGGAAAACCTCATCGTGCTGTATGACGATGTGGATCTTCCGGTGGGGGAATTGCGCATCCGCGGCGGCGGCACCGGCGGCACCCACAACGGCATGCGCTCCATCATCGCGTGCATGGGCGGCGAAACGGGGTTCCCCAGGGTGCGCATTGGCGTGGGTAAACAGGAGGTGGGCCGGGATCTGGCGGCACATGTGCTGGGCAAGCCCCCCGTGGAAGAGCGGGAACTCTTAAAAACCGCCTTTGAAAATGCGGCGGACGCGGCGCAACTCATCATAAAAGGACAACTATCCGAGGCGCAGGCGAAATATAATATAAAAAAGAGAGACAAAGACATTCCCTCCGAGGAGGAGCAAGGGTGATCAGCTTATTAGACGCGCTTCGCGATGCGCCGGAGTTTAACCGGCTGCACGAATTGATGGCGGCGGGCCTGGGCCCTGCGGCGGCATTTGGCCTGCCGGAAGCCCATGCCTCTTTCGTATTCGCCAAATTAAGCGAAAAAATAACCGCATTGTATGTGGCCGCGTCGGAGCAGGCGGCGGAGCGGGCATACCAACAGGCTGAGGCGCTGTTGGGAGACCGCGCGCTGTTTTTGCCGCTGAGGGAAATTCGGCTGACCCATGCCTACGCCGCGGCAGGCGGCCGGACAAAGGCCCGCATGACAACCCTCTCCCGGCTGATACTGGAAAAAAACACGCCCCACGCCATCATTGCGTCCGTAGAGACGTTGATGCAGCGGCTGGCCCCGCCAGAGGTGCTGGGCCGCACGGTGCGGCGGCTGTCTGTGGGCGATGAGCATCCTCCCAGGTTGCTGTTGAGCGGGCTTATGGACGCGGGCTATGAAATCGTGGAGCTGGTGGAGGGCCCGGGGCAGGCAGCCCTCAGAGGGGATATTCTCGACCTGTACGCGCCCCATGCCCCAAGGCCATGCCGGATCGAGTTCTTTGGCGACGAAATCGACCGGATTTCCTATTATGACCCCGCCACCCAGCGCTCTGAAGAGCAGCTTTTAGAAGCGCTTATTACCCCCGCCACCGAAGCGCCCCAGGACGCGGCGGCCATCGCCAGGGCGCTTTCGTCCATCGGCGGCAGCGCGGACCCGGCAGCCGCCCGGGGCTTTGACGCCCAGCGCATCGCCTGGGAGGCGGGAAAGGCTTCCCCAGGCGCGGAAGCGCTGTTGCCGGTGCTGTATCCCAACGCGCCCGCGACGCTGTTGTCCTATCTCCCGTCCGACGCCATCCTGCTCCTGCAGGAGCCGCCCAGGCTGGAGGACGCGGCCCAGGCCGCCTACCGCTTGTTTGAGCAGGAGGTGACCGCCATGCTGAACCGGGGAGAGGGCTGTTCTGCCCAGATGGAGCTGCTTCTCCCGCCGGACGCGCTGTTTCGCGCCCTTGATACCCCGCACACCGGGCTGTTGTACACACTCAAGCGCAGCTTTGGTCGCATCCGCGCCAAGGACAGCGTGGATTTTGACGCGGCCCGCCCCGCCCCGGTGTATCCGCTGGAAGCCGGGCGGGAGGAGCTAGCCAGGGACATCGGCGCCTGGAAAAAAACCGGAAGCGCCGTCGTGCTGTTCGCAGGCGCCCATGGGGAGCGGCTCAGGCAGGAATTGCTGGATCTCAAATGCGAAACGGCGTTTGCGCCAAAGCTCATGCGCCCGCCGCAAAAAGGCGAGGCGATCATCATAGGCGAAAGCCTTGTACAGGGGATGTGCTGGCCCAGCCTCCGGCTGGTCATATTAAGCGAGGCGGAACTGACCCCGGGTTTGACGGGGGCGCGGGCGCTGAAAAAAACCGCCCGGGGCGCAAGGCCGCAGCTGGTGTTCGCGGACCTGAAGCCTGGGGATCTTGTGGTGCACGAGGCCCACGGCATCGGCAGGTTTTTAGGGGTTGAGGCGTTGACGGTGCAGGATACTACCCGGGATTATTTGCTGCTGCAGTATGCGGGGGGCGACAGGCTGTATATCCCCACGGATCAGCTGGACCGGGTGCAGAAATACATCGGCGGCGCTGGAGAGGAGCCGGTGAGCGTTCACCTTTCCAAATTGGGGGGCAGCGAATGGCAGCGGAAGGTCAGCCGGGCGCGGGGCGCGGTGAAGGCGCTGGCGTTCGATCTCGCGCAGCTGTACGCAAAGCGCGGACAGGAGCCGGGCTTTGGGTTCTCTCCCGATTCCCCCTGGCAGCGCCAGCTGGAGGAGCGGTTTCCCTTTGACGAAACGCCGGACCAGCTCAATAGCATCAACGAAATCAAGGCGGATATGGAACGCCCCCGGCCCATGGACCGGCTGTTGTGCGGAGACGTGGGCTATGGCAAAACGGAGGTAGCGCTGCGGGCGGCGTTCAAGGCGGCGCAGGACAGCAAGCAGGTTGCGTTCCTGGTGCCCACCACAATCCTCGCCCAGCAGCATTACAATACGCTGTGCGCTAGGTTTGAGGAGTTTCCGGTGCGCGTCGGGCTTTTGTCCCGGTTTAAAACCCCCCAGGAACAAAAAAAACTGAAGGAAGCCATCAAGGCCGGCCAGGTGGACGTGGTGGTGGGCACCCACGCGCTGCTGTCCAAGGACGTAAAATTTAAGGATCTGGGGCTTTTGATCGTAGACGAGGAGCAGCGCTTTGGCGTGGGGCATAAGGAGCAGATCAAGACCCTGCGCGCCAACATCGACGTGCTGACTTTATCCGCAACGCCCATCCCCCGGACGCTGCACATGTCCATGGTAGGCATCCGGGATATGAGCATCATCAGCACCCCGCCGGAGGAACGCTACCCTGTGCAGACCTATGTCCTGGAGTATTCCGACATACTCACGGCGGATGTCATCAATAAGGAGCTGGGCCGGGGCGGCCAATGCTATGTGGTATACAACAGGGTCGCGCAGATGGAAGGGTTTGCCAAGCGGTTGAGCGGCTTGCTTCCCGCGTCCGCCCGGGTGGGATATGCCAACGGGCAGATGCCTGAACGGCAGCTGGAGCAGACGATGCTGGATTTTCTGGAGCATCGTATCGATGTGCTGGTATGCTCCACCATCATTGAAAACGGGCTGGACATCCCCAATGTGAACACACTCATCGTGATGGACGCGGACAAGATGGGCCTAAGCCAGCTTTACCAGCTGCGGGGGCGGGTTGGCCGGTCCACCCGGCTGGGGTACGCGTATTTTACGTTTAAGAAGGATAAGGTTTTGACGGAAATCGCCCACAAGCGGCTTCTGACGCTTTCGGAATTCACGCAGTTCGGCGCGGGCTTCCAGATCGCGCTACGGGATTTGGAAATCCGGGGGGCTGGCAGCCTTTTGGGGGCGCAGCAGCATGGGCATATGGCGGACGTAGGCTATGAATACTATTGCAAGCTCATGGACGAGGCGCTCCGGGAGGCCAAGGGGGAAACCCCGGCGCTGGAGGTGGACACGGTGGTGGATATCCCAGTGGATGCCCATATCCCCAAGACTTATATCCCAAGCGAGATATTGCGGCTGCAAATGTACAAGCGGATCGCCCTGATCGACGGGCAGGAAGCGCTGCTGGACGTTCAGGATGAGCTCACCGACCGGTATGGGGACATCCCCGCGCCAACGCAAACTCTCATGGATGTAGCGCTGGTTAAGGCCCTGTGTGCACAGGCGCATATCAGCTCGCTGACCGTAGGCAATCGCAGCGCGAAACTGCTGTTCCATCCCGAGGCGCAGATCGACGGGGAGCGGCTGTTCGCCGCCGTGAGCCGGTTTGGGTTAAAGGTGGCCCCTGGGCCGGAGCAGGTATCTTTGACCTATACCCTGGCGAAGGCGGACGCGGCGATGATACTGTCCCAATTGCCCGGGCTGCTGATGGAGATCGGGGCCTGCGTACTGCAAGAAGAATAGGAGGGCATCATGGAGCGGGGACAAACACTGATATCCGGGTTTTTTCAGCATACGGCCTGCCCCTTTTTCCCTTGCCATAATGTTGAAAACCCGGCTCAATTCAACTGTCTGTTCTGCTATTGCCCGCTGTACGCCCTGGGGCCGGACTGCGGAGGCGACCTAACATACACCGAAGGCGGCGCCAAGGACTGCTCCAACTGCCTTTTGCCCCACCGGCGGGACAGCCTAAAGTATATTGAGAAAAGGCTGCCGCTGATCATGAAGCTGGCGGGCAAACCGCCAACAAAAGAATAGACCGCGGCGTTCTTTCTCATTATCCCTCTTTGGAGGATTTTTTCATGCGCATTTCCTTGTTCAATACGCTTTTGCGCATCCGAATGTTTTGCGGCGTGACTTCCACCAGCTCGTCCTCGGCGATAAACTCCAGGCATTGCTCCAGCGTCAGGACGGTATAGGGCGTCAGGCGCAGCGCGTCGTCCGAACCGGAGGCCCGGATGTTGGTCACGTGCTTCTTCTTGCAGACGTTCACCACGATGTCGTCGGTCTTGGCGTTTTCGCCCACCACCTGCCCTGCGTATACCTGCACCCCCGGCCCTATAAACAATCTGCCCCGCTCCTGGGTGTTGTACAGGCCGTATGCGGTGGTTTCCCCTGTCTCGTGGGCCACAAGGCTGCCACGGGAGCGCTCTTCGATCTCCCCCTTATAGGCCTCATACCCATGGAATATATGGCTCATGACGCCGTTGCCCCGGGTATCCGTCAACAGCTCGTTGCGGTAGCCCATCAGCCCCCGGGCTGGGATTAAAAACATCAGCCTGGAGCCTTCTTCTCCCACTTGCATGTCCATCAGCTCCGCCTTGCGGGACCCCAGCTTCTCCATGACCGCACCCACGTACTCCTGGGGCACGTCCACGGTCAGTTCCTCAACAGGCTCCAGCGTCTTGCCGTTTTTGTCCTGCTTGAATATGACCTTGGGCCGGCTGACCGCGAATTCATATCCCTGGCGGCGCATTGTTTCAATGAGAATGGACAGGTGCAGTTCGCCCCGGCCGCTGACCTTAAATGTGTCGGTAGAAGCGGTTTCCTCCACCCGCATGGAAATATTGGTCTGCACCTCTTTCATCAGCCGTTCCCGGAGGTTTCGGGAGGTCACATACTTTCCTTCCCGCCCGGCAAAGGGGCTGTCGTTGACGAGAAAGTTCATAGACACCGTGGGCTCGTCAATATGCACAAAGGGCAAGGGCTCGATATGCCCGGGCTCGCAGGCGGTCTGCCCTAAGCTTAGGCCTTCCACGCCCGCCACGGCCACGATGTCGCCGATGGTGGCGGTTTCCACCTCCACCCGCCGCAGCCCCTCAAACCGGTACAGCCTTGTGAGCTTGACATGAATTTCATGCCCGTCAGGGCCGCCGCACAGCGTTACCGGCATATTTCTCACCGCGGTACCCCGCACAACCCGGCCTATGCCAATCCGCCCTACATAATCGTCATAATCGATTGTGGAAAATAAAATCTGCAGCGGCGCGCCGCTGTCGCCCTCCGGCGCGGGGATCGTGCTGAGGATCGTTTCAAACAGCGGCTGCATGTCCGTGCCGAGGGCATCCGGGTTCAACCCCGCATACCCGTCCCTGGCGGAAGCGTATACCACCGGGAAATCCAGCTGCTCCGCCGACGCGCCAAGGTCCATAAACAGCTCAAGGGTTTCATCCACCACCTCCAGCGGCCGCGCGCCGGGGCGGTCTACCTTGTTGACCACCACGATGGGGATTTTGTTAAGCTCCAGCGCCTTGCGCAGCACAAACCGGGTCTGGGGCATGCAGCCCTCAAACGCGTCCACCAGCAGCAGTACGCCGTCCACCAGCTGCAGGATGCGCTCCACCTCGCCGCCAAAGTCCGCGTGGCCCGGCGTGTCCACAATATTGATGCGGTTGCCCCGGTATTCCACCGCCGTGTTTTTGGACAGTATGGTAATGCCCCGCTCCCGCTCCAGGTCGCTGCTGTCCATAACCCGTTCCTGTACCTGCTCGTGGGCGCGGAACACACCGCTTTGCCTTAAAAGCTGGTCAACCAGCGTGGTCTTTCCGTGGTCGACATGGGCGATGATCGCCACATTGCGAATGTTTTCGTTTCTCACGTTTGTTCCTCTTCCCTGTGTATCTCAACTATAAAATTAACCTTTTCATGCCCTCCATGTCCAGCAGGGCATACGCATTCTAAAACAGCACATAACAAGTTATTATAAAACGATTTGCGCTTAATTACAAGGGCGCATACCCGAATTCTGCCGATTTTTACCTCCGCCCACACCCTGAAAATATACTGGGCATGCCGTTGCAATCGGGGGCGCTTGTGGTATACTGAAAAAAATACGAAGGCAGGAGGATATCCTTGTTTCAATCAAAGCCAGTGCGTATACTGCTGTTTGTGGCCATTGCCGCCCTGTTCCTGTGCGGCATAATCATCACAATACGGCAAAACGTCCTTCTTCCCGGGCCCTACGATCCGCCCACCCCCGAACCGGCAACGCCGGCCCCCGCTACACCCACAGCCGGTTCCTCGCCTTCCGCCACGCCCACAGCCGGTTCCTCGCCTGCCCCCACGCCCACCATCCCGCCCACTCTCGCGCCGCTTGTGGACCTGGAGGACCCGGTTAAAATCTATTTCAACGATGCGGACCCTCAGGTCGCGTGTGAAATAAGGCCGGTGGGTATCACGCCGGAAGGCGCCATGGGCGCCATATCCTCCGCCACGATCGCAGGCTGGTACAAGGACGGCGTTTCCCCCGGCGAGGCAGGCAACGCGCTCATCGACGGGCATGTGCGATGGAAGGGAAAGACCGGGACTTTTTCCATCCTCAAGGATATGGTGCCAGGAGACGAGGTTGCTATCGAATATGCGGATGGAACATTTCAGTATTTTGAGACCGTCAGCGTGGACATCTATCTCCTCGAAGAAGTGCCCCCAGAGGTGATGGAGTTGGATTTCGGCGGGGAACCCCGCATCACGCTGATCAGCTGCCTGGGCGATTACGACCGGTCGCTGGGAACTTCCCGTTCCCGGGTGATTGTGGTTTGCCGTAGAAAGAATGTATGATGGTTTCCATAAAAATATCAATAAATTGCTATGAGGAGGCATAACCCATGACCAGAGATCAGGCATTGGTTTTATTGCAAAAGTACAACGACAGCGAACACCTCATCAAGCACGCGCTGACCGTGGAAGCGGTTCTGCGCGAGTTTGCCCGTATGGGCGGCGAGGACGAGGAATATTGGGGCAATGTCGGCCTGCTCCACGACATCGACTACGAACGGTGGCCGGACGAGCATTGCAAGAAGGCAGCCGGCATTCTCAGGGAAGAGGGCGTGCCCGAGGACATCATTCACGCCGTGGTCAGCCATGGCTACGGCATTTGTTCCGACGTAAAGCCGGAACGGTATATGGAAAAGGTGCTGTACGCAATCGACGAGCTTTCCGGGCTGATCACCGCAAGCGTTCTGATGCGCCCGTCCCGTTCGGTGCTGGATCTAGAGGTCAAAAGCGTCAAGAAAAAGTTTAAGGATAAGGGCTTTGCGGCCAAAATCGACAGGGAGATTATACTAAGAGGCTGTGAAATGATGGACATGCCCCTTGATGAGGTCATCGCCCACAGCATCGCGGGCATGCGTGCTGCCGCCGACGAGCTTGACCTGAAAGGCACCCTGTAATTATCATTGAAAAATGGCATATATCCCAATATTTCGTAGTATGAATCAAAAATAGACACAGCATATTGTGGTTTTCGCATAACGAAGAAAGTTGTTTTAACACTTTCTTCGTTATTTTACCAAATTGTAGCAAAGGATTCCTCGACCTTCGACATCTTCCGGTGTTTTATACCCCTTTCGTTGATAGTTAGATCATGTTACACTATAGTCACGAAAATAATAATTCATATAATTCAACAAATATCACACTTTACATACTTTGCATGGCACGCATTAAAAAAAGAATATGTTGGAGGGGAAGAAAGTATTATGTCAAAACTCAGGGTATTGGTCGTCGATGACAATGTGCAGTACTTGTCAAATGTCCGCAGCTACTTTAGCGCGCAAGACCGGGTAACACAGGTGGATGTGGCCACCAACGGCCGCGAAGCGTTGGACAAGCTTCGTTCCAACCGCTATGACGCGATGCTGCTGGGGATCATCCTTCCCCAGATGGATGGCTTTGGCGTGTTGGAGCATTTGAATGCGGCAGGCGGGGAAATGCCGGCAGTCATCATGGTTTCAGCGCTTCGCAACGAGCGGATGGTACGGCAGGCCTGCGCGCTGGGCGCACGGTATTTCATGGTGAAGCCTGTTGAACCGGACATGCTGTACCGCAGGATGATTGAAATGCTGGCTGTACCGGAGGAGGGCGGCAATCGCGTGGCGGCCACCATGGCACAACCGCCCCGGTCGCTGGATGAAAAGATCACTTCCGTATTTTTAGTGGCTGGCATTCCTGCGCACATCAAAGGCTATCATTATCTAAGAGAGGGCATCCGCATGGTATATTTTAAGCCCAATCTCATCAACCGGATTACAAAGGAATTGTACCCCGGCGTCGCGGAAAAATTCAACACCTCTGCCAGCAAGGTGGAGCGGGCAATCCGCCATGCCATCGAGGTTGCATGGAGCAGAGGGCGAATAGAAAATATCAATCAGCTGTTTGGATTTAACATCTACTCGAAAAACGACAAGCCCACCAACGGCGAATTCATTGCCCTGGTGGCGGACAAGCTGCTGATGGAGCGCCCGCCGGAAAAAGAAGTGAGCTAGTTTCATGGCGGCAATAGGTCTCATTTTGTCACATGTTCAATTAGCAAGCAGTGCGGCCGTTCTGCGCGGCCGCTTCCTGCTGAAGCCATATGATTATCTCCTGCGGCTCCTGTTTGCGATGTTCAGCAACCTCAGCAGGGTAACAAGGCTGGAGAGCGCTGCCACCACATACGTAAACGCTGCCGCCCGCAGCACTTTTTTTGCCTGTGGAATTTCATCGTAGGTGAGATACCCTCCGTTGGTAAGCAATTCTATGGCCCGGTGGGAGGCATTAAACTCCACCGGCAAAGTCACCACCTGGAAGAGCAGCATGGCGCCAAAGAGGACAACGCCGATTATGGCCAGGTCAAAGCTGCCCATCATCAGCCCGATGATCACGATAAAAGGCGCCGCCTGGGAACCGAAGTTGGCCACCGGCAAAACGGCGTTGCGCAGCCGGATGGGAAAATATCCCTCCTGATACTGCAACACATGCCCTATCTCGTGAGAGGCCACCGCCAGTGCCGCCACGGACGTTTCGTTGTAGACGGACTCGCTCAACCCCACCACATTTGTTTTCGGGTTGTAATGGTCCGTAAGTCTGCCCTTGACCTGTGTAATGCCTGTATCGCTTCCTGCGTCGCGTAAAAAGCTTTCCGCCGCCCGAGATGCGGGCACACCGATCTGGGCCTCTACCCGGGCGTATTTTTTGAATATGCTGTTCACCCGGGATTGCGCGATCAGGCTCAAGACAAGCACCGCGATCAGCGCAAGCCACAGTCCGTCCTCGTAACCGGCGAAATAGTAATTATAGAACACCTTGTCTCTCTCCTTTTCCTCATCATATGGAGCTGATGTTAAGAGTATAACACAAAAACAGGAAATAAACCGCATGGTTCCTGCGGCACGAATGTGAACGATTTTGAAAAATCGTTTCCGGTTTTTATAGACGACCCTTTACAAGCGCCCTAATTCAGGCTATAATAACATGCAAAAGCGTTGATTGGGACGAGTAGGGTCAAGAAAACCTTTGAAGCGAGCCGCGGCGGGTGCAAG
Organism: uncultured Oscillospiraceae bacterium; assembly: GCA_964411275.1. Taxonomy (GTDB): domain Bacteria; phylum Bacillota; class Clostridia; order Christensenellales; family CAG-138; genus CAYPKG01. The sequence goes on from CAYPKG010000009.1 coordinate 20,481, forward strand.
CGCGGCAGGGAAGCGCGGCCTGAATATCACCCATGAGCGGCTGGGGAAACCGGCGAAATCCGGAAGTAATCCAGCACGTGATCCGCACGTTATAGCGGGGCCATGAACATCATGGCGCATAAGAGAGGGCGCATTCGCGCCAACTCGGGTGGTACCGCGCGGCAATCCGCGTCCCGAACGGGGCGGGGATTTTTTTATTTGCACGGGCATTAATCGTGGAGGAGTTGAACATATATGTACAAAAAGGTATCCACTTCCCTGGACTTTGTTTCCCGGGAAAAAGAGGTTCTGAAGTTCTGGAAGGAAAGCCGGATCTTTGAAAAAAGCTGCGAGCATCGCAAGGGCGCGGAGCCCTATACGTTTTTTGACGGGCCGCCAACCGCCAACGGCAAGCCCCACATCGGCCATATCCTAACCCGCTGCATCAAGGACATCATCCCCCGCTACAAGACCATGAAAGGGTATGACGTGATGCGCAAGGCAGGGTGGGATACCCATGGCCTGCCGGTTGAGCTGGAGGTTGAAAAGCAGTTGGGTCTTGACGGCAAGGAGCAGATCGAGGCCTATGGCGTGGAACCATTCATCGCCGCCTGCAAAAAATCCGTGTGGAAGTACAAGGCCGAGTGGGAGCAGATGAGCGACCGCGTCGGCTTCTGGGCGGACATGGAAGACCCGTATATCACCTATGAAAACAACTATATTGAGTCCGAATGGTGGGCGCTCAAAACCATTCATGAAAAGGGCCTGCTGTACAAGGGCCACAAGGTAGTACCCTACTGCCCCCGCTGCGGGACGGCGCTGTCCTCCCACGAGGTGGCCCAGGGGTATAAGGAATTAAAAGAGGCGTCCGCTACGGTGCGCTTTCGCTGCACTGACGAGGACGCGTCGTATCTGGCGTGGACCACCACGCCCTGGACGCTGTTGTCCAACGTGGCCCTCTGCGTCCGGGGGGACGTATGCTATTGCCGGGCGAAAAAGGACGGCGAGGTGTTCATTCTCGCAAAGGAGCTCGTAGGCGACGTGCTGGGAGAGGACGCTGAAATACTCGATACATTCGACGGCACGTCACTGGTGGGCCGCAGGTATGAACCACTCTATGACTGCACCGTGAAGGCGGCGGGCAAGCAAAACGCATTCGTTGTCGTCGCCGACGATTATGTCACCACCACCGACGGCACCGGCATCGTCCACAACGCCGCGGCCTTCGGCGAGGACGACGCCCGGGTGTGCCGGGACAACGGCCTTGCCTTCGTGCAGCTGGTGGACACAAAGGGCAATCTTTGCGGCGGCACCCACTGGGACGGCCTGTTCGTCAAACAGGCGGATCCGCTGATCATCGCCGACCTCAAGGAGCAGGGCCTGCTGTTGGACGCGCCGATATTCGAGCACAGCTATCCCCATTGCTGGCGCTGCGACACGCCGCTGATCTATTACGCCCGGGAATCCTGGTTTATTAAGATGACGGCTGTGAAGGACAATATCCTGGATTTCAACCGCCGTGTGAATTGGATTCCAGAAAATATCAAGGAAGGCCGCATGGGCAATTTCCTTGAGAACATCATCGACTGGGGCCTGTCCCGGGAGCGCTATTGGGGCACGCCGCTGCCGGTTTGGGTCTGCCAGGACTGCGATGAGGTACATGTGATCGGTTCCATCAAGGAATTGCAGGAGCTGGGGGAGAACGTCCCGGACGATATCGAGCTGCACAAGCCATTCATCGACCGGGTGGTGGTTCACTGCCCCAAGTGCAAGGGTACAATGAAGCGGGAGCCCGCGGTCATCGACTGCTGGTTCGACTCGGGCGCCATGCCCTTTGCCCAGTGGCACTATCCATTTGAACACAAAGAGGAGTTTGAAAAGCGGTATCCCGCCAACTTCATTTCAGAGGCCATCGACCAGACCCGCGGCTGGTTCTATACCCTGCTGGCGATTTCCACCTGCCTGTTCGACGATCCGGCGTTCTTAAACTGCATCGTAATGGGCCATGTCCAGGACAAGGACGGCCGCAAGATGAGCAAGCACCTGGGCAACGTGATAGACCCCTGGACGGTGCTGGACAAACAGGGGGCGGATGCGGTGCGCTGGTATTTCTACACTGGCTCCATGCCCTGGCTGCCCTCGCGCTTCTATGAGGATGCCGTAAACGAAAGCCAGCGGAAATTTATGGGCACCCTGTGGAACACCTACGCCTTCTATATTCTGTACGCGCAGATCGACGGGTTTGACCCCACGAAGCACAGTCTGATCCGGGAGAACCTCACGGAAATGGACCGCTGGATTTTATCCCGGTTGAACACCCTGGTGGGCTTTGTGGATGCAAAGCTGGGGGCGCTACACATCACGGAAGCCGGCCGCGAGCTGCAGCGGTTCGTGGACGATCTGTCCAACTGGTATGTACGCCGCTGCCGGGAGCGGTACTGGGGCAAGGAAATGACCGCCGACAAGGAAGCGGCGTATATGACCCTATATAGGGTGCTGGAAACCCTAAACAGGCTGAGCGCGCCGTTCATCCCCTTCATGACCGAGGAAATCCACCAGAACCTCGTCAGAAGCGTGGACGCGGGGGCGCACGAAAGCGTGCATCTGACGGATTTCCCCGCGGCAGACCCGAGCTTTATCGATGCTGAACTGGAAGTGCACATGCAGCGGGTGCTGAACATCGTGGTGCTGGGCCGCTCCGCCCGCAATGTGGCCAATATCAAAAACCGCCAGCCCATCGGCACCATGTTCGTACAGAGCCAGGCGCTGCCGGAGGGGTATGTGGCAATCATCGCGGAGGAATTGAACGTCAAGGACGTCCGGTTCGTTGACGACGCCTCTTCCTTCATTTCCTACAAGGCAAAGCCCCAGCTGAAGACCCTGGGGCCCCGCTACGGCAAGATGCTGCCCAAGATCAACGTCTACCTGCAGAGCGAGGGCGTTGGCAGCCTGGTGGTGGCGGCCCACAACGAGGGGCGGAATTTTGAGTTTGAGCTCGAAGGCGTCACCATCTCCCTGGACAAAGACGACGTGCTGATCGAGCCTGTGCAAAAGGCCGGGTTCGTTACCGTAACCGAGCGGGAACTGTCCGTTGTGCTGGACACCAACCTGACCCCCGATCTCATCGAGGAAGGGTTTGTCCGGGAGCTGACCAGCAAGGTACAGACCATGCGCAAGGAGGCGGGGTTTGAAGTGACGGACCATATCCGGCTCAGCTACGCCGGAAGCCAGAAGATTGAGGACATATTTGTCCGCTTCGGTTCCGCCATCGCCAAGGACACACTGGCTGAGTCCGTCAGCAACGGCGAGGCAGCCGGGTTTGTCAAGGAATGGGATGTGAACGGCGAAACCGTTGCGCTGGGCGTGGAAAAGGTATAAGGGGCGGATTGTTTCCCGGAAAGTCATTTTCCGGGAACATCCTCCTGGAAATTAAAGGAGAACGAACATGGATTACGCGAAGGAAAGCCTCAGGCTGCACAAGGAATGGAAGGGCAAGATCGAGATTGTGGCTACCGTGCCGGTAACGGGCAAAGAGGATCTGTCCCTTGCCTATACCCCTGGCGTTGCGCAACCCTGCCTGGAAATTCAAAAGGATGTGAACAAATCCTACGACCTGACCCGGCGCTGGAACATGTGCCTGGTGGTCACCGACGGCACCTCCGTGCTGGGGCTGGGCGACATCGGGCCGGAAGCGGGCATGCCTGTCATGGAAGGCAAATGCGTATTGTTCAAGTCCTTTGGGGATGTGGACGCATTCCCCATGTGCATCAAATCCAAGGACGTGGACGAGATTGTCAACACCATCTATCTCATCTCCGGCTCCTTCGGCGGGGTGAATTTAGAGGACATCTCGGCTCCCCGCTGCTTTGAAATCGAGAAGAAGCTCAAAGAAAAATGCGACATCCCCATATTCCACGACGACCAGCACGGCACAGCGGTGATCACCCTGGCGGGCCTGGTCAATGCCCTCAAAATTGTAGGCAAGCGAAAATCTGATGTCAAGGTGGTCATCAACGGCGCGGGGGCGGCCAGCATTTCCATCACGAAGCTGCTGCTGTCCGACGGGTTTACGGACGTTACCCTGTGCGACCGGGCAGGCATCCTATACGCCGGCCGGCAGCAGGGCATGAACCCCATCAAGGAGGAGATGGCCGCCATCACCAACAAAGCGGGGAAAACGGGCACGCTGGCGGACGCCCTCGTTGGGGCGGACGTGTTCATCGGCGTTTCCGCGCCGGGGACGGTCACAACGGACATGGTCAGGACAATGGCGAAGGACGCGATTATATTCGCCTGCGCCAACCCCACGCCTGAGATATTCCCCGACGAGGCAAAGGCGGGGGGCGCCAAAGTCATCGCCACAGGACGCAGCGATTTCCCCAACCAGATCAACAATGTGCTGGCGTTTCCCGGGATATTCCGGGGGACATTCGATGTGCGCGCCCGGGATATCAACGACGAGATGAAGATCGCGGCGGCCTACGCTCTGGCGGGCCTGATCGGGGAGGACGAATTAACGCCTGAATACATCATCCCCGCCGCGTTCGATCCCCGGGTTGGGAAAGCGGTGGCTCTGGCAGTAGCTCTGGCCGCCAGGAAATCCGGGGTAGCCAGAATTTGACGGATCATGAAAAAGAACCGGATGCGTTTAAAGTAATGCCCACAAGAAGGAAGTAATATCATGTTTGCAAAACAGCATAGTTTCGGCTATGCTGTTTTGTTTTATCTTTTCTTTTAACCGTCTTTGTCCCCGCAGCCGCGCAGCTTCATAAATGGCGGGTTTTAATGAAACTATTCATAGGTTGTGGTAAAATATAAATCATAACCTGATCGGCAAACCGGAATTTTATAAGGAGATATATAATATGCTTAAGGCGATAAAGCTGATTGGCTTCGGCATTATTCCAATGGTTGTTGGGTTTCTTTTAAATTGGCTCATGATGCTGTTGCCGATCTATGGCATAGTCAGTATTTTGTTGGCTGTGGTATTTTTGCTTTTATGGGGGTATTTCGCATTCAAATTATCAAATTCTCGTCAGAATAGCATTCTACAAGCTTTTTTAATGTGCGCTTTTGGTCTTATTATGCTGGCGCTTGTTCTCTATCAGGAATTGGCTATGGGGCAATATTGGATAAATCTGATGGGATTTGCTACACAGATGTTTTTCCTTCCCTGCCTCTCGCTTGCATCGTTGGTGGTAAGCCCTTTTATGGATGTTATCAGAGTGTGGCCTATGTATATTGTAATTTGGGCCGCCATGTTCATCGCGAGCTGCATTGGCGTTTTTGTAAAAGGACGCAGCTGACTTCCCATTTGTCGGGAAAGTTGGATAGAGAGAAAAATAGAATTTATGGAGGTAAAAAGTGAAGCTTTGCATTGTAGTAACCGATATAGTCGCATAATAACAATTAATATATGGAGGATTGTGAAATGACTATATCGGAAATATATCCCCGGACCGGTGATACTCAAACGGTTTATTTGAAAAATGTAATTACGGATACCAGCATTACGATTGGCGATTATACAATGTATAACGATTTTGTTCATGACCCACGGGATTTTGAAAAAAATAATGTGCGGTATCAGTACCCAATTAACGCAAACCAATTGAAAATCGGTAAGTTCTGCTCCATTGCCTGTGGAGCAAAATTCCTGTTCACCAGTGCCAATCATACAATGCGTTCCCTTTCAACGTATCCATTTCCAATATTTTTTGAAGAATGGGGATTGGACGCGAATAATATCACAAATGCATGGGACAACAAAGGTGATATTATAATCGGCAATGATGTTTGGATTGGCTTCGAGGCTGTTATTTTGTCGGGCATTACGATTGGCGATGGAGCCATCATTGGCACACGGGCAGTTGTCACAAAAGATGTGCCGCCCTATACGATTGTAGGAGGCGTCCCTGCCAAACCAATAAGAAAGCGATTTTCGGACGATGTGATTTCTCAATTGTTGAAACTGCAATGGTGGAACTGGTCTGAAAACAAATTGAAACAAAACATTGAGGCTATACAATCAGGCCGAATTGAAGATTTAAAATAATTTAATTGTGTGGGGAGAAATTCCCCACACAACTTTATATTTGCTGGTAGATTAATGCTCAATGGGTTTTTGCCCTGAGCAGCCGTTCTTTTCATTCAGCTTCGGCTATTTGCTGACGCTTAAATAAAGGATGGATGCGGCCACGCTGAGCATCACGCTCCAGTTAATGCCGCGCATAAAAAAATAGCAAATGGTCAGCGCCAGGCTCAGTCCCACCATCACATAACCAATTCTTTTCCATTTTGCCTGGGCCTTGCCTGTCAGAACCAGGATGCCGCCCAAGGCCATGGTAGCGCCGAGCAAAACCAGCAGAACGGCCAGCCAAAACATCAAAAAGCGGTCTGTTCCCGCCAGTATCATGATCACGCCGCTGATGAAATTGAACACGCCAAACGCCAGCGTGAATACAGCGCCCAGCGTGCGGGGCATGTTTTGTGAAGCTTTCGTGCTATTTCCCATACGCGCCGCCTTTCTTTTTATGAAAATTTTCTTTTAGTAATCCGGACCCAGTTTTTACATCATATTATTACTATATCATAATTTCAGTTTTGTGAGTAGCCCAGTTTTTTCTTTGCGCCTGCATACTAAACCGGACTCCGGGTATACAAGAGGGGCCGCCACAGTTGTCCGCGGCGGCCCCTGCCTATAATGACATGTCGCTTACTTCTTTTCCGCAAGCATTTCTTTGGTTTTCATGAGCCGGCTCAGGTTCCCGCGCTCGTTCTCATCCAGTTTCATTTTGATCTGCCGGATGGCTTCGGTAAACTGCGGGATCATGACGTACTCCAGGGCGTTCACCCTGCGGCGGGTCTTTTCGATCTCGTCCGCCAGCCTGTTACAGGTCTTTTCCACCTCCGCCAGCTCCAACAACAACGGCAGCAGCTCCGAGAGCGCCTGCACCGCGCCGTCCAGCTCCGCGCTGGTGGTGGCAAAGCCGTATGGATACGTGAAATTGCCGTCGCTTTGCGCAAGGGTCAGTTTCGGCACGGCGATGGAAAGCACGTTCATCATGCTGACGGTGACGTTGGCCGGCCGCGCCGGATACAGTAAAGCTTCCTCTACCGCCTCGTTGCCCATGGACGCCCGGGCCAGCACAAAGCCCTTCATGGCTTCGGATAATTTTTGTTCCACTTCCTCGCGCAGCACCTTGTTGCGCCGCACGAATATGATGAACCGGCGGACCATTTCGTCCCGCTTATCCTTCATCATTTTATGGCCGCGCACGGCGGTGACCCTCCGCTTTTTCAGGTTGGAGAGCTCCATGCGCGTGGGTTTATACTGCAAAGCCGCCATTCGTTATCCCTCCTCTTGGGGGAGATATTTATCAAGGTATGCGTCGCGGATACGCTTCAATTCCGTCCTGGGCAGGATCGACAACAGCTTCCAGCCGATTTCAAGGGTCTCCTCGATGGAGCGGTTCGTGTAATACCCCTGGGATACATACTCCGCCTCAAACGCGTCGGAGAACTCGGCGTACAGCTTGTCGGTGTCGGACAAAGCCGCGTCACCCAGAATGACCGCCAGCTCTTTCGCGTCCTTTCCACGGGAATACGCCGCGAAAAGCTGGTTCATGGTGTCGGCGTGATCCTCCCGGGTCTTGCCCTTGCCGATACCCTTGTCCTTGAGACGGGACAGGGAGGGAAGCACGTTGATCGGCGGGGTGAGGCCCCTGCGGTAAAGGTCACGGGACAGTATGATCTGGCCCTCGGTGATGTACCCGGTCAGGTCGGGGATCGGGTGGGTCACGTCGTCCTCGGGCATGGACAGGATGGGGATCATCGTGATGGAACCCGCGTTTTCCTTGATACGGCCCGCGCGCTCATACATGGTCGCAAGGTCGGTATACAAATAGCCCGGGTAACCACGGCGGCCCGGCACTTCCTTGCGCGCGGCGGACACCTCGCGCAGCGCCTCGGCGTAGTTGGTGATGTCCGTCATGATGACCAGCACGTGCATCCCCAGGTCATACGCCAAATACTCGGCGGCGGTGATGGCCATACGGGGGGTGGCGATACGCTCGATTGCCGGGTCGTTCGCCAGGTTGATGAACGTCACCGTCCTGTCGATGGCGCCGGTTTTCTGGAAATCCGTGGTAAAGAAGTCCGCTTCCTCAAACGTGATGCCCACCGCGGCGAACACCACGGCGAAGCTCTCGTCGGTGCCAAGCACCCGGGCCTGACGGGCGATCTGCGCAGCCAGGTTGGCGTGGGGCAGACCGGAGCCGGAGAACACCGGCAGCTTCTGTCCGCGCACCAGGGTGTTGAGCCCGTCGATAGCGGAAATACCGGTCTGGATAAACTCCGACGGGTAGTCACGGGCGGCGGGGTTCATGGGCGCGCCGTTGATGTCCAGGCGTTTTTCCGGGATGAGGGCGGGCCCGCCGTCCTTGGGGCGGCCCATGCCATCGAACACGCGGCCCAGCATATCCGGGGCCACGTCCAGCTCGATGGAGCGGCCCAGGAACCGCGCCTTGGAGTTGCTGATCCTAAGACCCTGGGAGCCTTCAAACAGCTGCAGCAGCGCCTTGTCGTCCTCGACCTCCAGCACACGGCCACGGCGCATTTCGCCGTTTGCCTGCTCGATCTCCACCAATTCGTCATATTTGACGCCTGCGACGTCTTCCACCATCATCAGCGGACCTACGACCTCGCGGATTGTCCGGTATTCCTTACGCATCCTCGGCACCTCCCTCCATCAGCCCGCGAATTTGCTCATTCAGCGCAGCCGATACCTGCTCGTATTTCGCAGGCATTTCATCCTCTGGCACGTACTTGATACGGCCGATCTCTTCGCGCACGGGCAGGCTGGAAAGCTTTGCGAAGGAGGCGTCCGCGTTCAGCGCCGCAAGACCCTTTTCGTAGTAATCGAGTATCAGTTTGAGCATCATGTACTGCTTCGCCGTGGAGGTATAGGTATCCACCTCGTGGAACGCATTTTGATGCAGATAGTCCTCGCGGACGGAGCGGGAGGCTTCCAGCGTCAGGCGATCCTTGAAGGACAGCGCGTCGATACCCACCAGGCGCACGATTTCCTCCAGCTCGCTCTCCTCCTGGAGCATGTTCATTGTCTTTTGCACCATCTGCGACCATTCCGCCGCCACATTCTCGTTGAACCAGCCTTCCAGCCGGTCGAGATACAGGGAATAGCTCTGCAGCCAGTCGATGGCTGGGAAGTGCCTGGCATACGCCAGCTTGGAGGACAAGCCCCAATACACCTTCACGATACGCAGCGTGGCCTGGGAAACCGGCTCTGAAATATCGCCGCCCGGAGGGGAAACCGCGCCGATGGCGGAAACCGCGCCCTCCCGGCCTTCGCTGCCCAGCGTCTGCACGACGCCGGCGCGCTCGTAGAACTCCGCCAGACGGGAGGACAGGTATGCGGGGTAGCCTTCCTCGCCCGGCATTTCCTCGAGACGGCCGGACATTTCACGAAGGGCCTCCGCCCAACGGGAGGTGGAGTCGGCCATGATGGCCACCTTGTAGCCCATGTCCCTAAAGTATTCCGCGATTGTGATGCCTGTGTAGATGGAGGCTTCCCGGGCCGCCACGGGCATGTCGGAGGTGTTGGCGATGAGCACCGTCCGCTTCATCAGCGACAGGCCGGTGCGGGGGTCCTTCAATTCCGGGAACTCCATGAGCACGTCGGTCATCTCGTTGCCGCGCTCGCCGCAGCCAACATACACGATGATGTCCGCGTCCGCCCATTTCGCCAGCTGGTGCTGCACGACGGTTTTGCCGGAGCCGAAGGGGCCGGGCACCGCCGCCACGCCGCCCTTTGCCACGGGGAACAGGGTGTCGATAACCCGCTGTCCCGTGATCATCGGCTCTGTGGGGGCGATTTTTTTCGCATAGGGGCGGCCGCGGCGCACAGGCCATTTCTGCAGCATGCACACCTCGACTGTTTCGCCCTTATCGTTCATCAGTTTCGCGATAGGCTCCACGATGTTGGCGTCCCCGGATTTGATCCAGGTCAGCTTGCCGCTGACTCCCGGAGGAACCATCACCTTGTGAAGCACCGCTTCCGTCTCCTGGACGGTGCCAAGAATGTCGCCTGGCTGCACCTCGTCGCCTTCATTGGCAACTGGTACAAAATCCCAAAGCTTGTCGTGATCCAGCGCGTCCACCTCGATGCCGCGGGTAATTCGGTCCCCCGCCTTTTCCCTAATCATGTTAAGGGGCCGCTGGATGCCGTCGTAAATCGCCTCAATGAGGCCCGGCGCCAATTCTACGCTGAGGGGCGCGCCGGTGCTATAAACGGGCTCGCCGGGGCCAATGCCGCCGGTCTCTTCGTAAACCTGGATGCTGGCGCGGTCGCCGCGCAGCTCAATCACCTCACCGATCAGGTGCTTTTCGCTGACGCGTACCACGTCGTACATCTGTACGTCGGCCATGCCGGACGCTACGATAAGAGGCCCAGAAACCTTGACGATCGTACCTTGCATACGCTCTTCTACCTTCCTTTACGAGAATAAGATGTCCGCGCCGATGGCCTTTTCCACATTGGACTTCATTTCCGCCATGCCGACGCCCTGTGTCCCCTGATTGCTTGGGATGGGGATGATGGCGGGAAACGCCTCGGACTTATACTTTGAAATCGCTTCGCCGCATTCCTTATACAGCTCCTCTGTGACGAAGATCACCTGATACCCTCCCCGGGCCAGCTTGTGTATCGTCCGGGAGGCTTTCGCGCCCTCGGTTTCAAAAAACACATTGAGCCCGACCGCCTTGAAGAGCAGTACGGAGTCGCGGTCGCCTATTACACCGATATTAGCCATACAACTCACGCAACCTCTCCGTAATGACGCCCTCATCCAGGCCGTTGCGCTTTACGGTCACGATGAGGCGGATACACCGAGCCTCCTGTTCCCTGGCCAGCAGATATCCCAGCACCGGCTGCAGCGTCATCACATCGTATTTGCCCTTTTTCGTCAGTTCCATCAGGTGATTGTCCCGTGCCTTTTCAAGGGCGCTGACCCGGTCGGTGCGGAGCATCTCCTCCAGCCCCTTTTGTATCGCGGAGCCGGCGACGCCGGTGCTCACCTGTTTGACCATGTTCTCCTGGGGCTGCTCCATGGCATCCACCAGTGTGCTTTTCGGGATGCTTCCACCCGGCAGCACCACGTCCGCAAGCTCTTCTTTTGAGGCGCCCATGGCCCGCAGCCGAAGCAGCGCCAGGACATTGTCAAAATCCGCAAGCGCCTTAAAATAGTCGCTGGCAAACGCGTTTTTGTGTTTATTCAGTATCATGCCCGCGTGGGTGTGATACGCCTGATCCAGGCGCACGCTAACCCGCTGGGGATCCTCCCTTGTGGGCAGTTCTTTCTCCAATGCCTCCAGCGCGTCGCGTAACGCGCCGGGCAAATCGCGATAGTCGTGATCGCGCACCGCAAGCGTGAGCTTTTCCTTTAGATATACGCCGCCGGAAACAAGCTCCACGTCCTGGCTGTCCAACAGCCGCGCCTTCAACAATACCTTGAGGTTGTGGATGTCCGTCTTCAATAAAAACAGATCCGTGATCTCAGGCTCCGGCGTGATCTCCTGAACCAGCCGGGCCGCGTCATCCCGCTCGTGTGCGATCATGGCTTCGCAGTCGGCTGCGGTGGCCTCGGGCATGTTTCCATACCCGGACTCGACGAGCATCCGCACGGCTTCCTCCAGGCTGCTTTCAGCCAAGCGCGACATTTTGTCGCGGCCAATCAGTCCGTTTTCCTTCGCGCGGATGCGCGCCACCGCATATGCATAGCTTGACTGTGGCATGCGCTTTTCCTCCATTCTCCCGCTCACGGCAATTGCCGCGCCGGGACCTTAGATCAGTCGAACAGGATGCCCGCCACCGCGGTTTCCTCCACGGCCCTCGCGTCCCGGATGAGAGCCGAAAAGGAACAGTCCTTCTCATAGCCATCACCCTTGAGCACAAAGCCGTATTCCATGTCATTCTCCGCGGCCCCCGCCGTAAGCGGGCGTTTTCCCGCAGCTTCAAGGGCCTCGTTCACCTCAGGCAGCAGCTCCATGAGCGCTTCATGATCCGCGCTGCCGCCGCAAACGGTTTCCCCGCCGTCGGCCTCCGCAAGAAGCATCTTGCGGCATACCTGCGCGCGCTCCGGGCCGGAAAGCCCGCAAAGATCCTTGTAGGCGGTCGCAAATGCCTCGTCCACAATCTCCCGGCGCGACGCCAGGGCCTGTTTGCGAGCCTCCAGCTCCGCGTTGGTGCGGCTGCGCTCCAGGATGCTTTTTTGTGCCGCTGCAGTTGCCTTTGTCAGCTCGTCCCTGCGCTTGTCAATCCGCTTTTCGCAGTCCAGGCGGATTTCATCTAAGCGGGCATTCGTCTCAAGCTCCAGCTTGGCAGCGTCCTTCTTCGCATCCTCCAATATCCGTTCCACCAGCTTGCTTGCGCCGGTGTTCAGTTCATTCGCCATACGCATTCTCTCTTTCTCCCATAAGGGCACCGGAATTCTCTAGGAGAATTCAAGGGTCTTTTTTCCGTTTGAGAGTCTGTTTAGCCCACAGCCACGCCGTTGACCAGCAGGAAGGAGATCAGCAGAGAAAGCACTGCGTAGGTTTCAACCATAACGGTGAGGATCAGCGCCTTGCCTTGTTCTTCCGGACGCTTCGCGACCATGCCGATACCCGATGCCGCTACTTTGCCCTGGGCAATCGCGGAAATCAGGCCGCCGATGGCGATGGGAAGCGCCGCGCACAGCAGCTGGAAGCCCTGAGTTGCCGTGGGCATTACAGCGCCCGCGCCCAGAAGACCGGCCTTGCTGGCGATAACGAAGGCGATCAGAAGACCGTAAATGCCCTGAGTACCAGGCAGAAGCTGGAGAACCAGGACGGAGCCAAACTTTTCCGGATCTTCCGCGAGAACGCCGGAGCCCGCCTCACCGGCGATACCTACGCCAAGCGCGCTGCCCGCACCGGCCAGACCGGCCGCAATCGCTGCACCCGCAGCCGCCAGGATGGGACCCCAGTTGAAAATGCCTTCCATAGTAATATTCCTCCTTTTGTTGCTGATAAAATGTTGCAGTAACGGTTTATATTGGCGTGTTTACTCGGTGACCCGCACATGCCGGGTCTTGTATCCAAGCGGCTTGAATTCCTTGCCGCCGGTCTCATAAAACTTGCCATAAAACTCCACGTACTGGAGCCTTGCGCAGTGCACGAACGTGCCCAGCGTATTGATGGCGATGTTGAACAGGTGCAGAAATACCAAAAGCGCGACGGCAATCAGCATGAGAAGCACGTGCACAATGGGATTTGAGGACGCGCCCATGATCATGCTGGCCAGGCTGTTGAACACCGAGCCGATTACGCCTGTAGCGATACCCAACGCGAATAGACGCGCGTAGGACAGGATATCCGACAGGTAGCCGGTCACGTTGTACAATTCCCCAAGGCCGCTGACCAGCCGTTTGATGGGATTTCTCTTGCCCCGGCCTTTCATGAACAGTATCATCAATGCGCCCAAAGCCGCGGCGCCTACGCCGATTGTCCCCAATACAGGGACGCCGGGCAGCGCCATGGGCCCCGCAACGCCGATGATCAGCCCCAGCACCACCATCATCCAGCTGAGGTTGTCGAATATCGCGGTCTGCCAGTCGCCGCTTTTGAAGCAGAGCCTAATTTTCAGCACCAGGCCGAACATAATGTGGATAACCCCCAATCCAAAGCACAAGAACAGCATGGGGATTGGCTGGGTCATCGGGTCCATAATCAGGGGGAACGGGCCGCTTGCGCCAAGGCCGAACAAATCGTTCCAGCTCATGCCAAAGAACGAGCCGATGAGCACGCCCCACACGATGGTGGACAGGCCGCCCATCATAATGACTTTCGCAAGAGCGCCCATCATTCCGGTGGGTTTGGCCATTTTGATAAACAGCAGGCATCCTATGAACAGCACGATGCCGTATCCGGTGTCGCTGAGCATCATTCCAAACAGCAGGAAATAAAACGGGGCCATGTACGGCGTGCCGTCCATAGAATACGGATCCGGACGGGAGTATAGGTTGGTAACCGCCTCATACGGCGTGGCGAAGTTGGTATTATGCACCACGCTTGGCGGCGTTTCGCCCTCCTCCGGCTCCCGGATGCCCAGATGATATGCCTCGGTCACATTTTTAAGAGCCGCCTCCACCTTTTCGGTTTCATCCGAGCGCACCCAGCCTTGGAGCACAAATGTGGCCGCCGTTTTTAACAGCGCCGTCTTCGCCAGGCAACGGTCCCGCTCGATCACTGCCACGTCGGCAGCGCCGGCGATTTCGTTGCGCTTTGCGCCAAGCTCGCGCATCTGCAGTTCCAGCGCCGTTTCCTGCTTCGCCAGCTCCTTGATCTCGTTTTGCAGCTCTTCAATGGCTTCATTAGGCGTTCCGGAAAGCTTGGGAAATACATAATCCGCCCAGCTGGTCTGCTTAAGAACAGCATTTACCTCCGGCAGCGTGTCTTTGGGGCACGCGATGAGCACCGCCCGCTCGCCTTCCCCGCCATACACTTCCAAAGCCGCCGTCTCCGGCAGTCCGGCTGCAAGGGCGCTAAGCTCCTCCGCCTCGATCAGGCCTGTTAGTATCTCGGCGCTTTTTGTGCTGCGCACATTGTCCATGGGGATTGGAAGCCCCGCCCACGGAGCGAGAGATTGTATCTGGGCATTGCATTTTTCCGTGGCGGCCCGCACGGCAGCCCTGTTCCGGTCTACGGTCTCCAGCTCTTCCCCCAGCTTCAACGCCTCTGGCAAAGCCGCGCGAAGCTCTGCCACAGAAGCCTCCGGCTTGGGCTCAAGCAGGGATTTCTTGGGGCCATAGGGCTTTGCAAGGCCCAGCGCATTGCTTAGCCGTTGTACGTTGTTTTCCGCACAGACTAGCTGTGGGTCATCCTGAGGTGCTTCCTCACCAGCAATTACCTGTACGGCATTGATGGCCTGTAGCGCCGTGAGGATGCGCCCCTCGTCTTCCTTAAGGGCGACAAGGGTCAGCCGTTTCATGGGTACAATCATTCAAAAATCACAACCCTTCGCAGCAAATACGATACCGCCTCCGGCAGCTTTTCCTTGGCCGCGGCGCATTTGATGTTCGCTTCTTCCCGTCGGTCGGACACGATCTTCTCTCCGAGAAGCTTGCCTTCCTGCTCCGCTTGCTGTGTGGCGCCCCGAAGCAGCTCGCGCCCATCTTCCTCTACCGCGTTCAACTGCGCCTGTGCTTTCGCCTGGGCTGCCGCAACCTGATCCCTGGACGCGACAGCAGCTTCCTGGCGGATAACAGTTGCCTGGGCTTCCGCTTTAGCGATTTCGTCGATAATCGAATTCAATGCGATCACCTCCTTTGTTAAATTGATAACAACGAAATTATACAAATGTTAAAATGCTAACAACACAATTTTACAAGATTAATATATGCAATACAACCCCAAGGAATGGGATAACGGGGAATATATAATTTAATTTCGAAATAAATCCTGCAATATAAGCACTGATTATGGCAAAATGAAGCATTTCTTGCAGGAAATGAGCGCGAATTTAACTATTTGGTGCCAAACAAGCGATCCCCGGCATCACCAAGACCGGGAACGATATACCCAAGCTCGTTGAGATGGCTGTCAACGGCAGCCAGATAGATATCAACGTCCGGATGCATCTGCTGCACGTTCTTAATGCCCTCGGGGGCGCCAATGAGATTGACAAGCCGCACGCTTTTACAGCCGGAGCGCTTGACGATATTGATGGCTTCCACGGCAGAGCCGCCGGTGGCGAGCATGGGGTCTACGATAATAATCACGCGATCCTGCACATCGGGGGGCAGCTTGCAATAATAATCCACCGGCATCAGCGTATCCGGATCGCGGTATAGGCCAATATGCCCGATTTTGGCGGCGGGAATCAAGCTCATCATGCCGTCCACCATGCCAAGCCCCGCGCGAAGCACCGGGATAATCCCCAGCTTTTTGCCAGCAAGCACTTTCGCGTTGGCCATTGCCACAGGGGTTTCCACCTGGGCGTCCATCAGCTCCAAATCCCTTGTTACCTCATACCCCATGAGCAGCGACAACTCCTGCACAAGCGCCCGGAAATCCTTTGTTCCGGTATTCTTGTCCCGCAGAAGCGAAATCTTATGCTGTACAAGCGGATGGTCGATTACCACCAATTTACCCATACACATACCTCCCCTTTGTTCTTTCGTTTACACATCTAAACAATATACCCCAACGTCGGGCTATGGAAAAGGGGGTCCGGCGTTTCTTCCGTTTCCCCTTACCTTTCGCTGTCGTACTTCATAATTTTATCAACCCGCAGCCCATGCCGGCCGCCGTCAAAGGGTGTCGCAAGAAATACCCTCACAATCTCGTACATCATTTCCACGCCGATAATGCGCGCGCCCATGGCAAGGACATTGGCGTCGTTATGCGCCCTTGTCAGCCGGGCGGAAACCGGATCGCCGCAAAGCGCGCAGCGCACACCCCGCACCTTGTTGCAGGAAATCGAAATCCCAATGCCCGTGCCACAGATTACAATGCCGCAATCGGCTTTGCCCGATGCCACCGCCTCGCCCACTTTGATGCCCAGATCCGGATAATCGCAGCTGTCTGTGGAATAAGTCCCGAAATCCTCGACCTTGTGTCCTGCCTGCGTGAGAAAAGGAAGCAGCAATTCTTTATAGGAAAAGCCGCCATGGTCGCAGCCGATCGCAATGTGCATGAGAAGATACTCCTTACGTTTATTCGTGATTGGGCAGCTCCCGGTCCAGCCGGTTCAGAGCTTTATTGACCGCGTCCCTGATCTCCTGCGCCACCTCGAGATAAACGGCAAGGGGCTGCCGGAACGGGTCTTCGATGTCGTATACAAAATCCCCTGGGAACCCGTTCACCCCCGCCGCAAACCCTTTTAGGGTATGGGCCTTATCCTGGGCACCGGGGCAAAGGGCCACAAGCTCATCGAGATGCTGGCTCTCCATCGTCAGGATGAGATCCGCCTCCCTGGCAATTTCCGGGGTCAGTTGCCGGGCCCTGTGGCGGCCGTGACGGATGCCCATATGGTCCAGCGCGCGTTCCGCCAGATCGGTCATCTTAGCGCCATCCACAGCCATGGTCCCCGCCGACTCCACCTCAATCTGCCCGGATAATCGTGGGTGATCGTCCACCAGGTCTTCCATGATGGCTTCGGCCATAGGACTTCGACAGCTGTTACCGGTGCAAACAAACAGCACGGTCATGTATTTGGTTCCTCCTGTCATGGGAATGGGACTGTATCTTTATGCGCTTGCCGGGGGCCTATGCCTCGACTTGTTGAAAGCCCGCCGCGCGCAGCAGCCTGTTCATAAACGCAAGCCCGGCCTCCTGGGGCGCAAGCCCCTCAGCCAATATCACATCCGCCCTGTTTTCCGCGTCGCGAAGCATCGCAAACAGGTTTGCGCATAGCGACAACGGCTGATCCCTGTCGCCTATTATAACATAATCCTTACCGTGATAAAAGGGGCTGGTTTGCTTCGTGGCAAAAATCAGGCATCTTTTTTCCGCCGCCTCCATCTCCCGATATAGGGACTGCACCCTGGCGGCAATGCGCTTCACGTCCCGGCCGTTCACCACGATCACCTCGGCGTTGGGGGCGTAATGCCTGTATTTCATCCCGGGAGAACTGGGCGCCTCAGTCTCCTTCAGCGGGGAGAGTATGCTGTCTGCAAGGCGTACGGGGCCCACCACCGCTTCCAGCATGCCCTGTGTCACCACCCCGGGCCGCAGGATGGTGGGCGTGCCGACACAGCTGACCACCGTGGACTCCAGCCCGTATTTGCAGCTTCCGCCGTCCAATATCAGCGGGATTTTCCCGTCCATATCCTGCAATACATGTTGGGCCGTGGTGGGGCTTGGCCGTCCCGACGCGTTGGCGCTGGGCGCGGCCACCGGCACCCCGGCGGCGCGGATCAGCGCCCTGGCGGTTTTGTTGTCGGGCATGCGTAACGCCACTGTAGACAGCCCAGCCGTGACCTCGTCGGGCACCTGATCGCTGCGCTCGTAGATCAGCGTCAGCGGCCCCGGCCAGAACGCGTCCATCAGCCTCTGGGCCTTGGGCGGCACAGAGTCCCACAGCCGCCGCACCTCGTTCTTTTTTGATACATGGAGAATAAGCGGGTTGTCCATGGGACGGCCCTTCGCCTCGAATATGCGGGAAACCGCCTCCGGGTTGAGCCCGTTGGCCCCAAGGCCGTACACCGTTTCCGTGGGAAACGCCACAAGCCCGCCTTCTCTCAATATTTTGCCGCCCAGCTGCGTTCCCGCCTCTTCCTGGCGGGTCGCATCCATGACATTTGTTTGCATACACCTGCTCCTTCACCGGGCCAATCCCCGGCCGCGCCCGCCTTGCAAGGGGAGCGCTCGAAAAACCGCAAGCTGCAAAGCGTCGCGGTTTTTCGATTTATTCCTGGGCGCTGGACAGCTTGGCGGCGCGCTCCGCCAATATCAGCGCGTCGATCATTTCGTCGATATCCCCGTCCATAAACTGCTCCAGCTTATACAGGGTAAGCCCGATGCGGTGATCCGTCACCCGGCCCTGGGGGAAATTATAGGTGCGCACCCGTTCGCTGCGGTCGCCTGAGCCCACCTGGGATTTCCGCTCCTGAGCAAGCGCCGTGTCCTGCTCCTCCTGATATTTTTCATACAGCTTGCTTTTCAAAAGCCGCATGGCCATTTCCCGGTTCTGCAGCTGGCTTCTTTCGTTCTGGCATTGGACGACGATGCCTGTGGGGTTGTGGGTGATGCGGATGGCGGAGGAGGTCTTGTTGACATGCTGGCCGCCGGCGCCGGAGCTCCTGTATGTATCCACCCGAAGGTCGCTTTCCTTGATCTCAATTTCCACATCCTCGGCTTCGGGCAGCACCGCCACCGTGGCCGCGCTGGTGTGAATGCGGCCCTGGCTTTCCGTCTCCGGCACCCGCTGCACCCGGTGCACGCCGCTTTCATACTTCAACCGGCTGTACGCCCCCCGCTTGCCGCCAAGGGAAATAACCACTTCCTTTACGCCGCCCATGTCGGTGACGTTGTTGGTAATGTACTCCACTTTGTAGCCATTGCGCTCCGCATAGCGCAGGTACATCCTAAGAAGATTGGCGCCAAACAACGCCGCCTCGTCCCCGCCGGTGCCGGCGCGGATTTCGATGATGACGTCCTTGTCGTCGTTGGGGTCCCGGGGCAAAAGCAGGAACTTCAACTCCTCCACGCAGGCGGCTTCCTGCTCGGTCAGTTCGGAAAGCTCCCCATGCACCATCTCCCGCATGTCCGCATCCAGCTTGTCGTTCAATAGTTCCTTGCAGTCCTGGATGGATGTGAGAATATCCTTATATTTTCCATAGGCCGCCACAATATCCTGCAGCTGGGCGTGTTCCTTGACCATGGTCCGCCACGCAGCCTGATCCGACATAACGTCCGGCAGGCCCAGCTTTTGTTCCAGCTCGTCGTATCGGTTTTTGATTGTTTCAAGTTTTTTGAGCATGTTGCCTCCGGCGGCTTGGCCGCATCATAGTAACGGGAAACTCCCATAATATTTTAGTATAGCATGGCGCAGGGGGAAAGTGAAATTGCAAATTCAATATTCAGCCGAAGAAATCACAGGCAATTCGTCCCCACAGACTTTTGTCACATGGGAAAACGCCTTTTGCAGCTCTCCCTCCGCGTCCGCATACGCGGGCAGCACCTCGTGGAGGGTGCGCCCATCCATCCGGCTCTTTGTGCACAGCAACGGGAGATACCCCGCCTCAGATAGCGTCACTTGGTTGGTTTTCGGGTCTTTTTTCAGGGTTACCTCCACATACGCCCCGTAATCCTTGGGGGAGGGTGCCATGTTGGAGATGAAGTTGCCCATCGAATACGCAATCAAACCGGTGTATGTGCCTTGTGCCCGCTCTACCGTGAGATACTCGATGGGCTGCACCACATGGGGATGCGCGCCGAGTATGGCGTCCACCCCGTTTTCCAGCATCCATTTGGCCATCTTCCGGGTGGAGGAGGCGGGGGATTGTTGAAACTCCGTGTCCCAGTGGGGGAGAGCGATGACGAATTCCGCACCCGCTTCCCGGCAAACCGCGATGTCCTGTAGCATGGCTGCTTCGTCCCTCGTTCGGCCCACCAAAAACTCCCGCTGCTCTGCATTCATTTTCCCTTCATAGCCGTTGACGGAAAATGTCCAGCCGATAAACCCCACCCGGATGCCGTTCATTTCCGCGACGCAGGCATGGGTTTCCCGGTCCTCTTTGGAGCGATATGTGCCTGTCTGCAATAGCCCCGCCCCCCGCAGCACCTCAACCGTGCGCAGCGCCCCCTGCGCGCCCCGGTCCAGGCAATGGTTGTTGGCGGTGGTCAGCACCGTGAACCCGCTTTCCTTCATGGACCGGGCCAGGGCGTCCGGGGCATTGAACGTCTGCATTACCTTCTTCGGCAGGTTCCCAAGCTCGTCCGGGGTGGGTGCGGCGGGAGCGGGGCCGGAGTAGCCGCCGTTTTCCTTTCCCGCTAAGGGCGTTTCGAGATTGCCGCACAGTATGTCCGCCCGATGAAACACGGCCTGCATGGCGGCAAAGCTTGGGGTAAAATCGAAGTCATCCAATTCCCCGTTCCATGCCCCCTGTACCTGGGATTGCATCATCATGATATCCCCGACGGCGCCGATCCTTACATACGCCGGGGTGGGCTCCGGTGTTGGGGAAGGTGTGGGGGTGGGCGCGGAAGTGGGCTCCGGGGTGGGGCTTGGGGTGGGCGCAAAGTCCATCACCCCAGGCTCCGGCGTGACCATATTGAAAAAAACCGGCGCGGAACCGCAGGCGGACAGCAAAAAAGCCGCCAGCGCTGACGCTGCCAGTAAGCTCCCCTTACGTATTCCCAACAGCAATGTCCCCCTTATTCGCTCAGTTCCAGGCAAACCACCCTGGGTATGCCGCAAATATCATCGATCACGCAGCCGCCGCCGAACAATGCGCACACCTCCTGCGCCTGGCCCGCGCCCACCTCCAGCAGCAGCGCGCCGCCGGGGTTGAGATGCTGCTTATACTCCTGTAATATCCGGCGGTACGCTTGCAATCCGTCCTGGCCGCCAAACAGCGCCAGCGCTGGCTCATACCGCACCTCCGGCTGGAGCGCCTCCATATCCTCCCCGCTCAAATAGGGCGGATTGCTTAAAATCAAATCAAACCGGCCCGTAACAGCCTCAAACCAGTCGCTTTGTATCGCCGTTATATCCCCATGGTTTCTGGCGGCGTTTTGCCGGGTTAGCGCGACGCAATCCGGGTCGATGTCGGCGGCTGTCACGGCGAGTCCTCCAAGAACCGCCATGCTGATGCCGATGCAGCCCGTCCCGCAGCACAGGTCGAGCGCCGTCCGGTAGCCGTGTTGCTTTGAAAGCTTCAGCGCGTGCTCGCATAGGGTTTCCGTGTCCTGCCTGGGTATGAGTGCCCAAGGCCTGGTTACAAACATCAGCCCCATAAACCCCCATTCTCCCAACAGGTACTGCACCGGCTCATGCTGAAGCCTTCGCTCCACCAGATCGTTCAAAAGCGCCTGCTGCATGAGGGACAGTGTTTCGTTCCGGTATGCGGGAAGGGCCGCAGGCTCACAGCCAAGCGCATGGGCAATCAGAAGCCGCGCCTGCTGCGCCGCCTCCTCCCGGGCCACCGTCTCCAGCGCCTTTGTAACCTCCCCCAGCGCCTGCCCGGCGGTAATATTCATGCCTCCGCTTGTGCCGCGCCGGGGATCGGCTCCGGCGTTTCCTTATTGTCAGCTTCGGTTTCCTTCACGGCCGCCTGTTGCCCTTGCGGGCCGCGGGCGAGTTGAAACGCGGCGATGGCCACCTCCAGCATGCCTTCGTCCGGCTCCTTGGTGGTGATCTTCTGCAGCGCCATGCCCGGCGCCCGGATAATCCGCGCGAGGAGGCTGTCCGAGCGCGCGCCAAAGCGCAGCGCCTCATAGGAAATCCCCGCCACCACCGGCAACAGCAGGATGCGGGTCAGCATCCTGAGCCAGAGATTGGCGTTCCAGCCAACGGCGGCAAAGAACAGGATGCTGATGCCCATGACGAGAAACAGATAGTTCGTGCCGCACCGCGGGTGCAGCCTGGGTTGCCCGGCGGCGTTTTCCGGGGTCAGGGGCAGGTCCGCCTCAAAGCAGGCGATTGTCTTATGCTCCGCGCCATGGTACATGAAAAGGCGGTTGATCTCCTTCATCCGTCCGATGGCGATGATGTATACGAGGAAAATACAAAGCCTGACCAGGCCCTCCGTCAGGCTTTTCCAGATGCTGGCGGCGGAGGAGCCGCCAAGCAGCAGCCCGCTGATGAACGTGGGAAGCAGGAAAAACATCCCCACAGCCATTAAGATTGCCAGCACAACCGCCACGGCAACCACGATCTTGTCCACGGATTTGCCTGTTTTTTCGGACAGCCACAGCTCGAACTTGCTGGGCTCCTCCAGGATGTCCTCGCCTGCAAGCTCCGCCGAGCGGGTGATTGTTTTCATGCCGACTGTCAGTGACTCCACAAACGACACCACGCCGCGCACGATGGGCAGGCCCAGGAACGAGCCTTTTTTCACCTTTGATTTTTCGGGGGTGAATTCCGTAACGATGCTGCCGTCAGCCCGGCGCACCGCCATGGCCATACCCTCAGGGGATTTCATCATAACCCCTTCCATGACAGCCTGGCCGCCAATGTTGCATACCGTCCTTTTCCGGTCGGTAGATTTTTCCATGTTACGCTCCTTTTCCTGAAGGCCCGCCTTCAGGCATACGATGTCCATATGTCATTCTTTATCATTATAGCATATACCTGTTCCCAGGAAAGACAAACCTTTTGCAAACTCAATGCTACAAAATATGGAACCTAAGAAGTATCATCCAAGCCCCGTATGCCGGCTGGATAGCTGGCCTGTGCTATTATTGCGGCCGCTACGCAGCAAAAATAAGGCAAAAGCCTCCCAACAAAAGCGGGAGGCTTAGGCTTGTCGTCTCACTATTAGATTCCGTAGCGCTTTTTGAAGCGGTCCACGCGTCCGCCGCTATCGACCAGCTTTTGACGGCCGGTGTAGAACGGATGGCATTTGGAGCAAATTTCCACTTTCAGCTCCTCCTTGACGGAACCGGTGGTGAATGTTTCACCGCAGGCGCAACGCACCAATGACTCGCCATATGCAGGCTGAATATCCTTCTTCATAATGCTTTCTTCCTTTCTCGAAGATCCCTTCGGGGTTCTTCTAAGCTAACGGATGTTATTATATAACCCCGAACACCAAAACGCAAGGCATTTTCTGCATTTCAGGTGCGGTTTATCCCATCGCCGCCTGAAACTCCTCCAATATCCGCCTGGCCGCGTCCTCCGGCTGAGCATCGTTGGGGATTTCTATATGGCAAACCTCCTGATAGTACGGCAGCCTTTCCCGGTACAGCTTGGGGATATCCATAGACAGCGGCCGCCCGGCGGCTGACAGGTTTTCTATGTCCCGGGTGAGAAAATACACCCGGCCGCAAGCGCGAATGGTGTCGCGGTTTTCTTGAAGCAGCACGGCGCCGCCACCGGTTGCCAGCACGATGTTGTTTTGGGCCGCCGCAATTTTTAGCGCCTCGCGCTCCAGCGAGCGAAAACCCGGCACCCCCAACGACTCTATGAGTGCGGGGATGTCCGCACCGGCCCGCTCTTCGATGAGATCGTCCAGGTCCACAAAAACCCGGCCGGACAGCTGCCCCACAAGAGCGCCAACCGTGGTTTTCCCGGCCCCCGGCATGCCCACCAGCACCAGATTGCTGCCCATACGGCTTACACCTCCTGATAACAGCCCAAAAGGGCAAACCGCCGATCCGTTTCTTTTAACTCGCACAACAGCTGCCGCACATCCGGGTTCCAGACGGAGGCCGTAAGGTCCACATAAAAGAGGAAATCAAAGTCGCTGCCCGGTATGGGGCGGCTTTCAATTTTTGTGAGGTTCAGCCCCAGCACCGCGAACCTGGCGATCAACCGGTACAACTCCCCTGGGGTATGCCCCACCGAAAGCAGAAGGCTAATCCGGTCCGCGCCGGGGTATATGGCAAGTTCCTTTGCGATGCAGATAAAACGGGTGAAGTTGTTGGCGTTGTTCTGCACATGGTCGTCCAGCACACAAAGTCCGTACAGTGCCGCGCATTCGGGGGAGCTGATACAGGCCACATCCGTCCTATCGCTATTCGCCACCATGTCTGCGGCGATAGCGGTGTTTTCGCACACCACAGGCTTGATATTTCCACGGGTTTCGAAATAAAGGGAGCATTGGCTGATGGCCTGATGGTGGGAATACACCTCCCTGATATCCGAAAGCTTTGTACCGGGCTTCGCCATCAGCTGATGGTGCACATGCAGCCTTACGCTTCGCACGATATGAAACCGGTTGCGGCTCATGAGGTCGTATACGCCGGTCACGCTCCCGGCGGAGCTGTTTTCGATGGGCAGCACGCCGTACTCGCAAAGGCCGCTTTGCACCGCCTGAAACACGCCGTCGAACGTGCGGAAGTACATGATATTCGGGGCAGAAAACAGTTTATCGCAGGCGTGCTGGGAATACGCGCCCTCCACGCCCTGGCAGGCCACGATGCCTTTCGCGGGAAACAACGTGCCTTCGGGCAGCGCAGCCGCCTCGAGATCCCGCCGAAGCTCCCCGTCTTGGCCCTGGCCCATTAGCCGCGCCTGATACGAGCGGCTTAAGTCAAACAGCACGTTGTATATCAGCCGCGCGACGCTTTCCATCTCCGGCCCGGCCTGTTGCGACACCCGGTAGAGTATCTCCCGCTCTCTTCCCGGGTTTAATATGGGCAGTTGATGCGCCGCCTTGTATTGCGCCACTTGCGCGCTTAACGCCATGCGCTCCTGAATGAGATTTACCATCTCTTCGTCTACGCCGTCGATCCGGGCCCGAATATCCGTCAAATCCATTTTCTTTCCCTCGTTCTCTGTCAATTATTTGTTTCCATCATCAAATCCAGCAGCACGGCGGCCATCACCGCCTCCACCACCGGTACCGCCCGGGGTACGATACAGGGATCGTGCCGCCCTGACACCGTAATTTTGGCGTTCCGGCGCTTGTCAATGTCCACGGTGTCCTGCTCTATGCCGATGGATGGCGTGGGTTTTATCGCGGCGCGAACGAGAATGGGCATCCCCGTGGTAATCCCGCCCAAATTCCCGCCGTGGTGGTTTGTCCGGGTCTTCACTGCAGTACCTTCTATATAATAGGGGTCGTTGTTTTGGCTGCCCTTTTTGTGCGCCGCACGGAACCCCGCGCCGAACTCCACCCCTACAACCGCCGGAATTCCAAACAGCGCCTGGGCCAATCGGTTTTCCATGCCGCCGAACATGGGGTTGCCCACCCCGGGCGGCATGCCGATGGCGCAGCATTCCACAATCCCCCCCAAGCTGTCCCCCGCCTGTTTCGCCCCGGCGATGGCCGCCTGCATTTGCTCTGCGGCATAGCTGTCGTTCACCGGGAACGGGCGGGATTGTACCGCAAGAAATGTCTGGAGGCTTATTTCAACCGGATCGAAGGGTACGTCCAATATACCGCCGATGTCCGCTATATGCGCGCCCACAGCCACGCCCCGCCGCTCCAGTATTTGCATGGCGATGCCCCCCGCCACGCACAGCGGCGCCGTCAGCCGGCCGGAAAAATGCCCGCCGCCCCGGGGGTCTTCGTGTCCTTGATAGCGGACGTGGCCCGTATAATCCCCATGCCCCGGCCTTGGAATATTGATAATTTGTTCGTAATCCCCGCTTCTCGCATCCGTGTTGCGAATGATGGCGCAAAGGGGCGCGCCTGTGGTCTTGCCTTTATAAAACCCGGACAATATCTCCGGCGTGTCCGCCTCCTGCCGCCTGGTGCTGTGTTCGCTGCGCCCCGGCGCGCGGCGGCTTAAAAAATCCTGTAGCCGGCCCATGTTCAGCGGCTCTCCGGCAGGCAGGCCGTCGATAACGATGCCGATGGCCGGGCCATGGCTTTCACCAAAGACCGTGTATCGGACGCGTTCTCCAAAGCTAGATGACATGCGCTGATCCTCCCAATCGTACAAAATCTTCAAAAAAACCGGGATAGGACTTGTTTACCGCCTGTGCGCCGCTGATGAGCGTCTCCCCAGCCTGTGCAGCCGTGGCGAGAATTGCCGCCGCCATCACGATCCGGTGATCCGAAAACCCATCCACCGGCCCGCCCGTTTCTAGGCCGCCGCCCCGGATGATGATCTCGTCCGGCCCTGTGAAAGCGCGCACCCCAAAGCCCTGCATGAGGTGCAAAATGGCGGCTACCCGGTCGCTTTCCTTGTCCCGCAGGCGGGAGACGCGCCGAAAGACGGTTTCCCCCCCGCCGGTCGCCGCCGCTGCCACCGCGAGAATGGGAGCGAGGTCCGGCACGTCCTCCAAGTCAATCTCCGCCCCGCGGCCCCCTTCTCCAGCGGACACCCGTACCCCGTCGGGTAGTACGGTGACGTCCGCGCCAAAGCGAAGCAATAGCTCCACGATTTGCTTGTCCCGCTGGAGAGAGCCCAAGGAAAGCCCCATTACCGTCACCGGCCCGCTCAGCGCCCCTGCCGTGAGAAAAAACGCCGCGCTGGACCAGTCCCCTTCCACCTGAACCGTGCCCGGGCTACGATACCGCTTTCCCCCAGGCACCAGAAATCCATCCTCACGGCGAACGACCCCCACGCCGAATTGCGCCATGGCCGCAATGGTCATGTCCACATACCCGGCGGATACCAGGGGGCCCGTTATCCTTATTTCCCCGCCGCCCACAAGAGGCAGGGCCAGCAGCAGCCCGGAAACATACTGGGAGCTGATGTTGCCCGGCAGGGAAAACACGCCGCCCTTCAATTGCCCCTTTGTGGTAAACGGCAACGCCGGACGGTCGGCTGCTACGCCGTGGGCCGCTATGGCCTCCTGCAACTCGGCGATCGGCCGCTCCGGCAGCCTGCCCTTGCCGTGAAATTTCACAGACGGGCAAAGGGCCGCCGCCACCGGCAGCAGCAGCCGAAGCGTCGTGCCGCTTTCCCCGCATTCTAAAAGCGGATGCGCCGCCGGGGTTTTGATGGGATGGACCGTCACCCCGTCATGGGCCTTGCTGACCTGTGCCCCCAACCGCGTCAAGCAGGACAGCGTCGCCGCAACATCCTCTCCCGGCGCATCCATACGCACCCGGACGGGCGCGTCACAAAGCGCCGCCAGGACGAGCAGCCGGTGGGCATGGGATTTGGAGGATATGGCTCTGATGGTACCGGATAGCGCCCCTGGCCTGATCATCATTTTCATACTTATTCCTCAAGTGGTTTCCCCCGCAAGCCGGAAGAATGCGGGAAGTTCGCTGAGCGGATAGCGCACGAGCTCTACATGGCCAATCTTCCTGGGGAGGATCAATATGATCGTATCCCCGTCCCTTTTTTTGTCTGATAAGGCCGCCTCGCATAAAGTTTTAGGCAAATAAGGCAATTGCGCCGGAAGGCCGCAAGCCCGCACCGCCTCCACGATATTGTCCCTGACATCGGCTTGGCAATACCCCATTTGCTTGGCCGCACGGGCCGCCCCCGCCATGCCGATGGCAACCGCATGCCCGTGGGAAACCGCGTATCCCGTGTGCCGCTCCACCGCGTGGGCGATTGTATGCCCAAAGTTCAGCAAATGCCGTTCGCCTTTTTCCAGGGGATCGGCTTCCACGATCCGGGCCTTGATCGCCACGCATCGTGCCACGGTTCTCGTAATCTCCCGGCGATAGCTTCCATTTCGAAAGGCTTCGAACAGCTCCAAATCGCCTAAAATCCCCGCCTTCATGCCCTCCGCCACCCCATCGAGAAATATTTGCTCCGGCAGGGTAGCGAATGTTTCGCAATCGCAGATCACCAGGGATGGCTGATGAAAACTGCCCGCGAGGTTTTTGCCCATGGGCAGATCCACGGCGGTTTTGCCGCCCACAGAGCTATCCACCGCCGCAAGAAATGTGGTGGGCATCTGGACATAGGGCAAGCCGCGCATGTAAACGCTTGCCGCAAATCCCGCAATGTCCCCGGTCACTCCGCCTCCCAGCGCCAGGACGCAATCGCCCCTCGTCAGCCCCGCCTGTGCCATTTCCTGAAGCAGCCCGGAAAGCGTGTCCATTGTCTTATGGTTTTCCCCAGGGGGGAATTGTATCCGGGCCACCTGATATCCGGCCCCCGCAAGCGCCTTCGCCACCCGATGGCCGTACAGGGCGTTTACCGTGCTGTCGCTGATCAGGGCAATCTTGTGGGCTGAAATCCCCGCCTGCCCCATTAAAGTCCCGGCTGTATCCAGTATGCCGTGGCCAATATGTACCGAATACGGTACATGGGTTTTCACCTGAACGGTTTGCATAAATCTCATTCTCCTTTTACTGCGGCCCTGACCCGTTGTACGCCCTCAACCAATTTTTGATAGGCGCCGGGCTTTAAGGACTGCGGGCCGTCGCACAGTGCGTGGCTGGGGTCGTTGTGCACCTCCACGATCAGCCCGTCCGCCCCTGCGGCTGCCGCGGCGTATGCCATGGGCTCTACCATCTGCCATCGCCCCGTGGCGTGGCTTGGATCCACGATCACCGGCAGATGGGAAAGAAAATGCAGCGCCGGAATGGCGGAAAGGTCCAATGTATTTCTCGTGTAATGCTCAAATGTGCGGATGCCCCTCTCGCACAGAATAACCTGATAGTTGCCGCCGGCCATGATGTATTCCGCGCTCATCAGCAGCTCTTCCAGGGTGCTTGACAAACCCCGCTTGAGCAGGATTGGCTTTCGTTGCTTGCCAAGCTCCTTTAGCAGCTCAAAATTCTGCATGTTGCGCGCGCCTATCTGGATCATGTCCACCTCGTCAAAATACTTCAGCTGTGAAAGGTCCATGATTTCCGTCACGATGGGCAGCCCCGTCTCTTTCTTTGCCAAAAGAAGCAGGCGGATGCCCTCCTCATGCAGGCCCTGAAACGCGTATGGGGATGTCCGGGGCTTAAACGCGCCGCCGCGCAATATGTCAGCCCCCGCCGCTTTGACCGACCGGGCGACGTTTACGATCTGCGCCTCCCCTTCCACAGAGCAGGGGCCGGCGATCATCATAAAATGCGTTCCGCCGGTTTTCGCCTCTCCCACCTGGACGATTGTGTCCTCCGGGTGGAATTTCCGGTTGGCGTTTTTATACGGTTCCTGGATGCGCTTGACGTCCTCCACAATTTCCATGGCCCGAATAAGGTCCATATCAACAGAGGCCGTGTCTCCAGTCAGCCCCAGCATCAGCTGGTGCGCGCCCTTTGACACCTGTACGGTCAGCCCCCGGGCGGCAAGCCAGTTGATGAGGGGATCCAACTGCTCCTGCGCTACATTTTGCTTAACGATTACGATCATGGTCTTTCTCCGCCTTTTCTCTTGTCATTCACCTGAAAAAAATACCCCGCAGCGGGTTTGCTGCGGGGTATGATTTGCGTCGGCTGTGCTGTTAAGCATGAAAGCGCGCGCATCTCCCAGGCAAACCCGAAAAACCCTTGCTAAAGATAAAAGCAAAGGTAAAAAACAGGTTGGCTGAAAAATTCCGTATGTTCATGCGCACCTCTCAAATCATTTCTTCGGCCATCATAGCATAGATTTT
Organism: uncultured Oscillospiraceae bacterium; assembly: GCA_964411275.1. Taxonomy (GTDB): domain Bacteria; phylum Bacillota; class Clostridia; order Christensenellales; family CAG-138; genus CAYPKG01. The sequence goes on from CAYPKG010000009.1 coordinate 50,110, forward strand.
TCTCGCTGTAAAGGGGCTGTAGCGCTAAGTGCATACCAAGTATAATTATTCAGATGTACTTAGCGCTACAGCGGGCCGGCGGCTAGAAGAGCCGCAAAAAGGCGCCAGTGACGCCTTTTTAGGCCCCGGGTTTTCTCCGGAGAAGAAAAATCCTACTGTTATGCAGTAATCATGATTACTGCTACAGTCCCACAGACGCAGTTTTATTTACAGGCTTTCGCCAAAATCTTTACGGAACTGCTCCATAAGCCTTTGCTGCCAGTCGGACGTGGGGGCGAGCCTGCCGAAGAAGAACCGCAATGTGCTTGGCTCCTCCACAAACTTGAGACCGCCTATTAACCCTTTGTTCTCATGCAGCCATGTGATGCGGTCCACAGCGTACTTGACCTGGGACATGGTAAACACCCTGCGGGGCATGGCCAGGCGCAGAAGCTCCATGCTGGACAGAGGCTCCGTGCCGTCGGGCTCCCGCTGTTCGGACATGGTGCCCCGCTCCATACCCCGAATGCCGCCGGCGATGTATACCGCCGCCGCCAGCGCGCCAGCGGGATATTCATGCTGGTCCACATGGGACAAAAACTCCATGGCGTTCAGGTGGCAGCCAAGACCGCCCGGCGGTGTCACCACAGGCACGCCGTTTTTCTGCAACTCCTCACACATAAATGCGATAAACTGCGGCCCCTGGGAGATCACGTCCTCGTCCATCGTCTCGTCCAGGCCCACCGCAATGGCCTCCATCTCCCGCACGCTCATGCCGCCGTATGTCAAAAACCCTTCGAACATGGGCACAAGCTCCTGCATGCGCTCGTATAGCCCCTTATCCCGCATGCAAATGCCGCCGCCACGGGCAAAGCCCAGCTTCCGGGCGGAAAAGTATATGATATCTATGTTTTCCGCCACTGCTTTTGTAATTTCCCGGATACTCATGTCCTTGCAGGCTTCCTCCCGCATTTTGATGAAATACAGGTTATCCTGCAACAGGCTGGCGTCCAGCACCGTAAGAATTCCGTGCGCGTGGGCAAGCGAGCACACCTCCCTCACGTTTTCCAGTGAGAAGGGCTGTCCACCGATGAGGTTTGTGCCCGCCTCCAGCCGCACGAAGGGGATATTCTTAGCGCCTTCCTCCTCGATCAGCTTGCGAAGCTTTTCGATGTCAAAATTGCCTTTAAAGGGATGGTCGCTGGTGGTTTCCAACCCTTCGTCAATGACCAGTTCCTCTACCCGGCCGCCCTTGCGGGTGATATGGGCCTTCGTGGTGGTAAAATGGTAGTTCATGGGTATCACGTTTCCAGGTTGGACGAAAGCCTCGGCTAAAATATTCTCGCAGGCACGGCCCTGATGGGCGGGAAGAAACAATGTGGTGCCGAAAATCTCGCCCACCTTACTTTCCAGCCTGGTAAACGTGGCGGAACCGGCATAGCTGTCGTCGGCTATCATCATGGCGGCCTGCTGCCGGTCGCTCATGGCGTTAACGCCGGAGTCCGTCAGCATATCCAGGAACACGTCGTCGTTTTTCAACAAAAACGTATTGTTGCCCGCTTCTGCGATGGCCGCAAGCCGCCGCTCCACCGGAGGCAGGTTGAGCTTTTGTACGATGCGCACCTTGTGCATTTCCAGGGGGATCCGTTCACCTGAAAAGAATGTTATGTTCGCCATTGTAAAATACTCCTTTTTTTGTTGTTTTCGAAGGAGCCTTTTGGCGGCGACGCCTTCGCTGGAAGACAATAAAAAACGCTCGTCCTCACATGTTCTGTGAGGACGAGCGCCAAATCCCGTGTTACCACCTCAGTTTGCCAACGCCTCGCGACGTTGACCTTTTCGACTACGGCAGGAAACCTCCTGCGATACTCTATCTCGATAACGGGAGAAACCCGGCCCGGCCTACTGGAACATTCCGTTCGTTTGAAGGGCTGCTGTTTGCGTGTATTCCCGGGCCGTACCCTGCCGCCTTGCACCAACCGGCGGTTCTCTGAAGGGCCAATGGAGGCTTCCCTCCCGGTACTTCTTCGCAGTCATCGCATTCGCTTTATTCGGTTGATGAGTATTATACCATTTGAATTTTGATTGTCAAGCATCATATTTTAGCAATTTTAACCGCATACAACGCGTATGTACTGCCGTCATTTCCTCCATACTAAAATCGCGGCGGCAGCCGACATGAAGAAACAGGCAGGTGAAAAAAATGTTTGATCGATCGCAGCTGGATCCGGACGCAAAAACGCTGTTTGACAGCATGCCTGCGCTTCTCCAGCAGAATCTCATACAAACCGGGGTGATGATGCACACAAAAGCGGAGCTGGAGCAATATTGCGACTGGATATTGAGTTGACGATAGGATAAAGCCTACCTTTTTTTGCGGTCTTTTACCCCCCGAATAGGCAGGGGCTTTGCAATCCAATGAATATCTGATAAAATAAGTGGATAATCGGCAGGAGGGCAAAGCATGGCGGAACGCAAAAGACTGGTCGCAAGAAACAGGCGCAGAACCATCACGCGCCTGTTATTGCTGCTGCTGCTCGGGGTGATCGTCATCGGCGGAATAGTCGCGGCGGTTCTGTTGCTAACCAAAAAGGGTTCCCAGCAGGCGCAGCTAACGGCCCTTCCCTTCTCTTCGCAGGCGGAGTATTCCTATACCGGGAGCGGTTTTTTGTACACGACTGCCGAAGGGATTGCCTATCACGACATCGCAGATAGCAACAACGATTACACCGCGTCCGTCACCACCGGAGAGGTCAAGCTGGTGGGCAGCGCCACTGCGCACGTGCTGTACAACGCCGCTGCGCTGAAGATTGTGGGCGCGCCGGACAGCAATTCCTATGCCGAGCTTCTGGTTGACGTGGCCTGCGGCTCCGGGCATGTGGCCGCCCTCTGGCAGGATGCGGCAGGCAAGGAAAGCATACAGGTGCTGAACCTTACAGGCGAGCAGAAGGATCTTTTGGTGTTTGAAAAGCAGTATGTGGTGGACTTTGGCTTTAATACCACGAAAAACGAATATTTGTGGGTGCAGACCCTGGACATCCAAAGCGACACCCCCATTTGCACCATTCACATTTACAACATGACATTGGGTTCTACCAGCGGCATCCTGCAAATACAGAACCAGATGGTAGAGCGTGTGTACTTCACCAACAACAGCATATTCATCGTTGGAACAAACCAGATCATCCGCTACGCGTTGGAGAACAACAGGGACACCTACCGGGAAACGGTATATGGCTGGAAGGTGCTGGACTATTCCAACGGCTCCTCCTTCCTGCTTTCGCCCCGGTCCTCCGGTACGCTGGGGCTGCTGAAGGTGATGACATTGGCTGAGGCGGACGTGTCCTCCGCCAAGCAGACGCTTATTCAGGCGCCGGCAGGCGCCATCGGCGCGTTCCTTCTGGCGGACAAGCTGGCAATCGTTACGGAAAAAAATGTGTACACCTATGATTTGAGCGGTAAGCGCCTGTCGGAATATACCTGGGATATCACGGTTTCGGACGCGAAAAAGCTGGACAACAGCACATTGCTGATTGCCCAGGAAAGCGGCGGCCTGTATCTTCATAAATTCAGATAGGCAAAAAAGGAGGGGTCTAGGCATGAATATCGTGGATATTGTAGTTCTTGGGCTGTTCGCCTTGTTTTTGCTTTGCGGCTGGTTCCGAGGCTTTGTCAGCACCCTTTTGTCCATCGGCGCTTATATCTTCTCCGCAGCCATCGCGTTTTTAACCATGCCCCTTTTGGCCAACTGGGTCAAGAGCAATGCCGGGCTTTACAAGACGATGCTCTATTATACAGAGGGTTCGGAGTTCGTCACCGGCGTCTCCGGCGGGGTAGAGCTGGCTAAAACCCCAATTTCCGCTGTGAGCGCGCCCCAATTAAGCGGCGTGATGCAAGCCGCGGAGGTGCCCCATCCCCTGGGGGAGCGCATCAGCGAGAACATCGCGAAGGAGGCGTTTGCCGGCAAAGGCATCACCACCCTGGGCGAATACTTCAACGAGACAATCGTGTGCGTGTTTATCAACATTCTATGCTTTCTTGCGCTGTTCGCCATCATCCGGCTCGTTCTGGCGTTCGTCATCCATTTGATCGATTACGCCAGGGGCGGCTATCCGGTGCTGCATACGGCGGACGGACTGATCGGCTCCGGCTTTGGGCTGATCCGGGGCTTTCTCGCCATGTTTATGGTGTTTACCGCAGTTCCCATATTCCTCGTTGTGCTGCCGGATATCGTGGGCCCATATATCGACGCGTCGTTTTTCGGCGGGTTCTTCTACAATTCGAATTTTCTCTTAAGCCTCATTCCGGGGGTATAGCTCGCTATGCCAATAGCGCCGGCTGATAGCAGCGCACGTAGTCCATGACCTGCTGGGCTATTCGCTTATGCCCCTCCGCATTGGGATGCAGCCCGTCCCCGCTGACATAATGCCTATAATCCATATCGCGAAGAAGCGCGGAGCGGATCATCAGCAGAGGCGTGCCCGTCTTTTGGGCCACCCATTCCACTGCGGCGTTATAGCGCTCATGCCACCAGTAGATCCGCGACACATTGCCCAGCCATTTCAGAATGCTCTGGGCCTTCTCTTCGTTGCCTCCCGTGAAAAACCTGAAGTACCGTTCCGGGTCGATGGGGGGAAGGTTAAGCAAAATCGGCTGGCTTCCGGCATCGTACACGTTTTTGATCATCATGGTAAGGTTTTGTGCGTACTCTTCCAGGGACACCTTTGGCGCGTGCTCCCGCTCCGGCGCCAGGGCGATGGCGTCCCAATCGAAGTCGCAGTCGTTCCCCCCCAGCTCAAACGCCACCAGTGCGGGTTTGGGCGCGCCCGGCTTTTTCAGGCGGTCGATGAGGATTTCCATCGCGGCCCCGCTGACACAGCCAAATTTCGACAGGTTTTCAATGGCGCTTTTCAGTTGCGCTCCCACCAGAGAGCAAAAGTCCTGCCCCTTTAATATCACGTGCCGGCCACGGCATTCGTCATAGCTCACACCCTTTGTGATGCTGTCGCCCACCACCACAATAGGCGGCGCGGGGCCCGGCCGCACCGCAAGCGGCTCCGTCCAGTTATCCAAATTCGGCACTTGCATTATGCCCCCTCCTCTGTCAGCAGCGTCAACAGCTTCTTTGGGTCCAGCGCCTCGCCCATGAGGATGTGCAGTCCAAAGCCGTCCAGCAGCGCGAAGAAATTCCGGCTCAGCGACCGAAAGCGCTCCGCCCCAGGCCCCGACATTTTGAGGGAGCCCACCTCCAGCATAACCGCCCATTCCCGGGCTTTTGCCGCAAACCGGCGTTTGAGGTTTTCGTCCTCCCGAAGGGCCTCGCATTGCAGCACATAGTGAAGCCGCAGCTCCTCCTGATCCTCCAAAAGGGCGTCGATCAGAGCCCCCACCGCTTCTTTTGCGGGCTGATTTTGTCCAAGCCCGTCAATCCAGTTGAATAATTGGTCGGTCATCCGGCTTAAGTGTGTCTCCGCAATGTCCGCAATCAGATACTCCTTGGACGGATAATAATAGTACAGGGTTCCTTTGGACAGCTTTGCCGCCTTTGCAATATCCGCTAGACTGGAGGAGTGGATGCCGCCGGAGCGAAACAGGGCAGCTGCCGTTTCCCGGATCGCGGTGCGCGTATTTTCATTGTTCTGTTCCTTCTTGGCCATTGGTTCCCTCCGTTTTTAAGTCGGCCAACCGACCGAATTCTTATACCCAGTATAGCAATTTCACGCCTATGTGTCAAGTGAACAAGCGGCGGCGCTCCGGCGGCGCGGATGGGAAAAATCCAGGCAATGGAAAACAGCCATAATAATATATAATATCTATAAAATTCGGAGAATTTGGGGCTTTTTTTGTGAAGATTGTATATTCTGCGCTTAGAGCAAACGAATTGTTCATAAGCGGTTGACAGAACGGGTGCTGCGGATTTATGATAAAGTCGTAACAGGTCGGTTTATTCCTGCAAAGAGGCAGGGATGGAAGAATTAGCCAAAACAGAATATTATAATGGAGGTCAAAGCATGAACGCGTATATCGAAGAAGTATTGGCCAAGGTTAGGAAACGTGACAGCAATGAACCTGAATTTATTCAGACCATTGAGGAGGTTTTCCACTCTCTTGAAGTAGTCGTGGATAAGCATCCTGAGTATCAGAAGATGGGTCTGTTGGAGCGCATGGTCGAGCCCGAGCGCGTCATCGAATTCCGGGTGGTATGGGTAGACGACGCAGGCCAGGCGCAGGTGAACCGCGGCTTCCGCGTACAGTTTAACTCCGCTATCGGCCCCTACAAGGGCGGCCTCAGGTTCCATCCTTCCGTAAACCTGTCCATCATGAAATTCCTGGGCTTTGAGCAGACATTCAAAAACAGCCTCACCAGCCTTCCCATCGGCGGCGGCAAGGGCGGCAGCGATTTCGATCCCCGCGGCAAGTCCGACGCGGAAGTCATGCGCTTCTGCCAGGCGTACATGACCGAGCTGTATCGCCATATCGGCCCCGATATTGACGTGCCCGCCGGCGATATCGGCGTAGGCGGCCGTGAAATCGGCTATCTGTTTGGACAGTACAAGCGCATCAAGGGCCTATACGAGCCCGGCGTTTTGACCGGCAAGGGGCTAAGCTACGGCGGCAGCCTGATCCGCCCCCAGGCCACCGGCTTTGGCGCGACCTATTATGTAGCCGAAGTCTTCAAGCATGAGAACGACAGCTTTGAGGGCAAGACATTTGCTCTGTCCGGATTTGGCAACGTGAGCTGGGGCGCGGTCTCCAAGATCACGGAGTTTGGCGGCAAGGTCGTCACCCTGTCCGGCCCCGATGGCTATATCTACGATCCCGACGGCGTCAGCACCCCCGAGAAGATCGGCTACATGCTGACGATGCGCGCCTCCGGCCGCGACAAGGTCCAGGATTACGCAGACAAGTTCGGCTGCGAGTTCTTCGCCAAGGAAAAGCCCTGGAGCGTGAAGGCGGACGTGTATATGCCCTGCGCCACCCAGAACGAAGTGCGCATGGAAGACGCCGAAAAGATCGCCAAGAGCGGTGCGAAGTACTACATCGAAGTATCCAACATGCCCACCACCAACGACGCGCTGGCGTTCCTCATGGCCCAGCCCGGCATGATCATTGCGCCTTCCAAGGCGGTGAACGCCGGCGGCGTGGCCACTTCCGCCCTGGAGATGAGCCAGAACTCCATGCGCTACGGCTGGAGTGCGGAAGAAGTCGATGCGAAGCTCAAGACCATCATGAAGAACATCCACGACGCCTCCGCGGAAGCCGCGAAGGAATATGGCCTGGGCTACAACCTTGTGGCGGGCGCCAACATCGCGGGCTTCAAGAAGGTTGCGGAAGCCATGATCGCCCAGGGTCTTGTGTAAACAAACCTAATATAAACCGCACTGAAAGGGGCTTTCCGATCGGAAAGCCCCTTAGTGTGTCAAAAAACCGCCGCTGCTGCACAGCTCGCGCTGTTTTGAGGATTCAATCCCCAAAGCACTTCCCTATGGTTGAAATCCATTTCCCATCAAATGTAAATATGCATGGCCTTTCTGACCCGCTCTACGGTCTCATTGCCCACCGTATTCGCTTTATCGCTGCCCGCATGGATGATGTCCTTGACCTCATCGAGGTGGCTTTCGTAATACGCCCGGCGCTCCCGGATGGGATCCAGCATATCGTTGAGCCTGCTGGTCAACAGCTTTTTGCAGGCCACGCAGCCGATGGACGCGCTTCTGCACATGCTGCAAATATTCTCATGTTCCGCCTTGTTGAACACCTTGTGATACTCGCTCACCATACAGACGTCGGGATTACCGGGGTCTTTGACGGCGATGCGGTTGGTATCGGTGACGGCAGACCAGACCTTTTTCTTGACGGTTTCCACGTCGTCGGAGAGATAGATGGCATTGCCCAGGCTTTTGCCCATCTTGCTGTTGCCATCCAGTCCCGCCAGCCTTGGGCAGTCGCTGAGCTTGATTTGCGGCTCCACCAGCGTTTCGCCGTACATCTCGTTAAAGCGGCGCACCAGCTTCCTGGTGATCTCCATGTGCGGAGCCTGATCCTCGCCCACAGGCACCAGATGCGCGTTGCAAAACGTGATGTCCGCCGACTGGCTGACCGGGTATCCAAGGAACCCGTATGTCATGTCCTCAAAGCCATACTGCTTGGCTTCCGTTTTGGTGGTGGGGTTGTGGCGAAGCACGTTTACCGTCACCAGCATGGAATAGAATATGGTCAGCTCCGCGATGGGCTTGACCTGGGACTGCTGCACCAGCGTGGACTTGTTGGGGTCAAGGCCCACGGACAGGTTGTCGATTGCCACCTGTATGATGCTGTCGCGAATAAGCTCCGGGTTTTCAAAATGGGTGGTCAGCGCCTGTATGTCCGCAAGCAGCACCCAGGTGTCATACTCATCCTGAAGCGCAACCCTGTTTTGCAGGCTGCCCACATAATGCCCCAAATGCAGGTGCCCGGTGGGCCGGTCGCCGGTGAGAATGCGTTTTTTACCGGTATCAGGGATGTTGGTCATGTCAAATTCCTCCTCGTCGTTGTTTGCTGGCAATAAAAAAACCGTCCCTCAAAAGGGACGGATCATATACCGTGCCACCCAAATGGCCAGCGCGCACCAGCATGCGCCCCCGGGGTAACGGCCCGGGTCCCGTCAACGCCTACTTGTCGCCGTTCGGGTTGCCCTCACAAGCCCATTCAACGCGATGTCGGATACCGCATTCCCAGCTTTGGCGGCTCTCTTTGATCGTCCAGGCGCGTTTACTCTTCTTGTTCAGCGGTTTGCTGTTCTATTGTCTGTTCATTATATGCCCCGGCTTCCAAACTGTCAAGGCCATCTGGGCTCTCGCCCTCTTCCTCTTTTTCCTCCACGGTGGGCCGGAACACGGCGCAATCCTCGCTTTCGGTGGTCCAGTCCCCGGCCACGCCGCAATGGGCCGCGCCCAGCTCTACATGGAGCATGGCGATGCCAAAGTCCAGCCGGCCATAGCCATGGTTTGCAGACGTGCACATCAGCCGGATGCTATCCTCCGCAACCTCAAACCGCCAGGGCTGGGCATTCACCGCAGAGGGCGCCATCCGCGCGCAGGTAAGCGCCCGTTGTTGCCATTGGGGCAATGCCTGGAGCGACTGCTGATCAAGGCCCGTCAGCCGGCTCAGCGTTTTCCTTGGCCGGGCGGCATACGGCTCTCCCGGCGTGCCGATGGCCAGAATGCAGCGCACGCTTTCCCCTTCCGCAAGGGGAACCGCCTCCTGCACGACTTTTTTGTTGAACATCCCCAGCCAGCAGGTGCCCAGACCCATGGCCGTACATTCCAGCGCCAGCGCCTCGCCCAGATACCCCGCCGTGTAGGGCGGCGCATCCTTGACAATGAGCGCCGCAAAGCAATCCGTGCCTTTGATCCGGCCATACCCGAGAAAAAGCGGCGCAAACGCCTTGTGTTCCCTGCAAAGCGCCACCCGTGCCCCGTTCACGCTCAGCATGTTCGCCATGTCCTCCAGCGCCGCCCATTCCGCGTCTGTAGGCGGGGCGCTGTACTTGCGCACCGAAAACCGCTGCGTCACAGCAGAATGCCAGCGTTCCATCATAAATTCCATGGCCTTACTCCCCCAAACTTTGCTTCTTATAGCCTACACTATTTCAGCGCTTTTTTCAAATACTGACCGGTATAACTTTCTGGATTTTTTGAAACCTCTTCCGGCGTACCCTTAGCGATCACCATGCCCCCCCGGTCGCCGCCCTCAGGCCCCATGTCGATGACATAATCCGCTGTCTTGATGACGTCCAGGTTGTGCTCGATCACCAGCACGGAGCTTCCGTTTTCGCATAGCCGCTGCAAAATGCCCAGCAGCCGCTCCACGTCCGCCACATGCAGGCCGGTGGTGGGCTCGTCTAGCACGAACAGCGTTTTCCCGGTGTCCTTGCGGCTAAGCTCCGTGGCGAGCTTGACCCTCTGGGCTTCGCCCCCAGAAAGCTGTGTGGAGGGTTGCCCCAGCTTGACATAGCCAAGGCCCACATCGTACAGCGTTTGCAGCTTTTTCGCCAGCCTCGGCAGCGGCGCAAAGAAATTGAGCGCCTCCTCCACCGTCATTTCCAGCACATCGTAAATGGATTTACCCTTATAGTGTACTTCCAGCGTTTCCCGGTTATACCGCTTTCCGTTACAAACCTCGCAGGGGACATACACGTCGGAGAGGAAATGCATCTCGATTTTGATGATGCCGTCCCCCCGGCAGGCCTCACACCGGCCGCCCTTGACGTTAAAGCTGAAACGGCCGTTGCTGTAGCCCCGAAGCTTCGCGTCCGGGGTCATGGCAAATACCTCCCGGATGAGGTCAAACAGACCTGTGTACGTGGCGGGGTTCGACCGGGGCGTGCGCCCGATGGGGCTTTGATTGATGTCGATGATCTTGTCAAGATGCTCCAAGCCCGTTACCCCGTCATTGTCCCCCGGCCGTGTTTTCGCCCGGTTCAGGTCCCGCAGCAGCGTCTTTTTCACGATCTCGTTGACCACGCTGGACTTGCCGGAGCCGGACACGCCGGTGACGCAGGTAAAAACCCCCAGCGGGATACCCACGTCGATGTTTTTGAGGTTGTTGGCCCTCGCCCCCTTCACGTGCAGCCATTTCCCGTTGAGCTTGCGCCGCGCGTCCGGCACGGGGATCGATCGCCGGCCAGAGAGGTACGCGCCGGTGATGGATTTTTCATTGGCCATGATCTCCTCAGGCGTGCCGATGCCGATGAGCTGCCCGCCATGGGCGCCTGCGCCAGGGCCGATATCCACGATATAATCGGCGTTGATCATCGTTTCCTCGTCATGCTCCACCACGATAAGGGTGTTCCCAAGATCCCGCATATGCTTTAACGTTTCAAGCAGCCGCGCGTTGTCCCGCTGGTGCAGGCCAATGCTGGGCTCGTCGAGAATATACAGCACCCCCACCAGTCCGGAACCGATCTGCGTTGCCAGGCGGATGCGCTGGGCTTCCCCGCCGGACAATGTCATAGCCGCCCTGGACAACGTGAGATAGTCCAGGCCCACGTCCACCAAAAAGCCCAGCCTGGCGTTGATCTCCTTGAATATCTGGTCGGCAATGATCTTCTGGGCAGGGGAAAGGGGCAGGGATTGGATGTATTTCCTCGCTTCCAGCACCGTCATCTCGCTCAATTGGGCGATGTTGCGCCGGTTGTCGCCGGCTCCCACGGTCACGGCAAGGCTTTCGGGCTTTAGCCGCTTGCCCCCACAGTCAGGGCAGAGTATGTTGGCCATGTACGCCTCGATTTCATGCTTGGAATAATCGCTTTGGGTTTCCCGGTAGCGCCGCTCCAGGTTGTTGATGATCCCCTCAAAGGCCGTATCGAATGTGCCGCTGCCGTATTCTTTTTGATACGCGATATGCAACTTGGTCTTGCCGGTGCCGTACAGGATGGCGTCCACCGCTTTTTTCGGAAGCGCCCCGATGGGCGTATCCATGGAAAAACCGATATGCTCCGACAGGGCCTTAAAGTACATGTTGGCCACCGTCCCCTCAGCGGCGCTGTTCCAGCCGGACACGTTGATCCCCCCCTGGTTGAGGGAAAACTCCGGGTTGGGCATAACCAGCTCCGGGTCGATTTTTTGCAGCGAACCAAGCCCCGAGCATGTGGGGCATGCGCCATAGGGGTTGTTGAACGAAAACATCCGGGGGCTTAGCTCTTCCATGGATACGCCGCAGTCCGCACAGGCGTAATTCTGGGAAAACAGCAGCGGCTCCCCGTCTACCACGTGGATGATGGCCAGGTTTTCCGCAAGGCGGAAGGCGGTTTCCAGGGAATCGGACAGCCGCCCGTCAATCCCCGGCTTGATCACCAGCCGGTCCACCACCGCTTCGATGGTATGATTAAGCTTTTTATTAAGAGCCGGCACGTCCGCAATGTCGTACTGCACGCCGTCCACCCGTACCCGGACATACCCGTCCTTCTTCAGCTGTTCTAAAAGCTTCGTGTGCTCCCCCTTGCGCCTGCGCACACAGGGGGCCTCCACCTGTATTCTCGTGCCTTCCGGCAGCGACAATACCTGATCCACCACCTGATCCACAGTCTGCCGGGCAATGGGCTTGCCGCATTTGGGACAGTGGGGCATCCCGCAACGGGCGAACAGCAGCCTGAGATAATCGTGTATCTCCGTCACCGTGCCCACGGTGGACCGGGGGTTATGAGAGGTAGATTTCTGGTCGATGGAGATCGCCGGGCTTAGCCCCTCGATATAGTCCACGTCCGGCTTTTCCATCTGCCCCAAAAACTGCCGGGCGTACGACGACAGACTTTCCACGTACCGCCGCTGCCCCTCCGCGTATATCGTATCGAATGCCAGGCTGGACTTTCCCGAGCCTGACAGTCCGGTCATTACAATAAGCTTATTTCTTGGCAGGGTCACGTCGATGTTCTTGAGATTGTGCTCCCTTGCCCCTTTGATTACGATGCTATCTTTCATGCTTTTTCTCCCTTAGGGAAACTTTTTGGTTTTCCTAAGAACCCTTCAAAAACTTATTCCGGCTCCGCCGGCTTTGCCGGTGGAACGGATCGGCCCAAGTGGCCGTTTCCTTTCGCGGTTTACCGCCCGCATCCTTTGGATGCAGGCAAACCGTGCAAGCCCGCCACAGCGTCCCCGTCGATAAAGCCTTGGCTTTGTCGATGGTTCTATTTGCGTGCCTTTCCCCGATTGCGCCGCTTGCTGCCCACTGTGCCAGGGGCGGCTTTCTTGGCGCCGGTGATCACGTCCTCGCCCTTCAGGGCGGCGATTTGGTCCCTAAGCTTGGCCGCAACCTCGAACTCCAGCGTCTGCGCAGCCTCCCGCATCTGCCCGGTCAAAAGCTCGATGCGGCGGATCACCTCCTCCGGGCTTAGCGTTCTCGCGCCGTCCTTGACCTTCGAGGATATCTCCAGCACGCTTCTAACATCCTTGCGCACGCTTTTCGGCGTGATGCCGTGGGCCTCGTTGTATTCGGTCTGCTTTTTCCGGCGGCGCTCCGTCTCGTCAAGAGCGTAGCGCATGGAGTTGGTGATCACGTCCGCATAGAGGATGACCCGGCCATCCACGTTTCTCGCGGCGCGGCCGATGGTTTGGATCAGCGATGTGCCGGAGCGCAAAAAGCCCTCCTTGTCCGCGTCCAGTATCGCCACAAGCCCCACCTCCGGCAGGTCAAGGCCCTCTCGTAAGAGGTTGATGCCTACCAGCACGTCGAACTCTCCTAAGCGCAGGTCCCGGATGATTTCCATCCGCTCGATTGTCTCGATATCGCTGTGCATATACCTGACGCGAACCCCCATACCGTCCAGATACTCCGTGAGGTTTTCCGCCATGTTTTTCGTAAGGGTGGTCACCAGCGTCCGATACCCTGCGGCGGCGGTGGCTTTTACCTCGCCCATCAGGTCGTCCACCTGGCCCTTCACCGGGCGCAAAATCACGGTGGGATCCACAAGCCCGGTGGGGCGGATAATCTGCTCCGCCACCTGTGTGGCCAGCCCCAGCTCGTACTCCCCGGGCGTGGCGGATACATATACCGCCTTGTTCAGCCGCTCCTTAAACTCATCGAATTGCAGCGGGCGGTTACCATACGCCGCAGGAAGCCGGAACCCAAACTCAATGAGGTTTTCCTTGCGTGCCCGGTCGCCCCGGTACATGCCCCGAACCTGGGGGAGGGTGACGTGGCTTTCATCCACAAACAAGAGGAAATCCCTGGGGAAATAATCGAGAAGCGTGTAGGGCGGCTGCCCCGGCTTGCGCCCATCGAAATACCGGGAATAGTTTTCAATCCCCGGACAATAACCCAATTCCCGCATCATTTCCATATCGTATTGGGTTCGCTGCTCCAGCCTCTGGGCCTCCAGCAGCTTGTCCTGGGATTTGAATTCCCGAACCCGTGTATATAAATCCTCTTCGATCTCCTGCATGGCGGCGTTGAGCTTGTCCCGGCTGGTGGCATAGTGGGAGGCTGGGAATATGGCTACATGGGCCCGGTCCAGCAATATTTCACCAGTCAGCGGGTTTACCTCGCTGATGCGCTCGATCTCGTCGCCAAAAAACTCCACCCGAAGCGCCTTTTCCGACCAGTTCATGGGGAATATCTCCAGCACATCCCCACGGGCGCGAAACGCCCCCCGGTCAAATTCATAGTCGTTGCGCTGGTACTGAATGTCCACCAGCTTGCGCATCACTTCGTCCCGGCCGATTTCCATGTTCCGGCGCAGGGAGATAGACAGCTTCAGATACTCTTCCGGGTCGCCCAGGGCGTAAATGCAGCTGACCGACGCCACGATGATCACGTCCCTGCGCTCGTTTAAGGCACAGGTGGCCGAGTGGCGCAGCTTATCGATCTCCGCGTTGACCGTGGAGACTTTTTCGATGTATGTGTCGGAGGACGCGATATACGCCTCCGGCTGATAGTAGTCGTAATAGCTGACGAAATATTCCACAGCGCTGTCCGGAAAAAACTCCTTGAATTCGGAGCATAGCTGCGCCGCCAGGGTCTTGTTATGGGCCAGCACCAGCGTCGGCTTTTGTACCCGTTCGATGACCTTGGCCATGGTAAATGTTTTGCCGCTGCCAGTAACCCCCATCAATACCTGATTGGCGTCCCCGCGCAAAACGCCGCGAGAGAGCAGTTCGATGGCCTGGGGCTGATCTCCTTGCGGCTCGTAGGGGGACACAACCTTAAACTCGTTCACATGGGCCTCCTCTTAAGGGAATTAAATTGTGTAATCCACGCTGACCGTGCCAATGCGCCGTGGCTTGATAAACCCCCGGCACGCAAGATGCGCCGGATGCTCATCATAGGCATGCAGGCCCGCGATATCGTCAAATGTGGCGATAGCCACCAAGTCAAAGGAGCGTTCGCTTGTCAGCTCGTTCACGCCTACTTCTATGCTGCGCAGCGTCGGCACAACCCCCAGCAGCCCCCGCAGCATTCCCGCGGCTTCCACAGCGTCCTCTTTGTTTGCAAACTTCTGGCATACCACATGTCTGAACATCCTTATTAGCCTCCTGCTTCTTTATATAATACCGTATCGATTATATCAAACGATTTACCGAATTGCAAACTTTTGTTCGTTGATTTTCCCAATTTCCAGCATTCCACATCTTGCCGGAAAACCGGGGAAATGTTAGCGTATATATATACGATTGTATTGTGTAAGTTAAAGCTCATTGGGAGGTGTTTTCATGACCATCGCTTTCCTGTTTTGCGCGGGGCTGATCCCGCTGGTTCCGCTGTTCGGGGTGGACATTTTCCGCCGCCGAAAGGACCGGGTACGAAAAAACGTGTGCTGGGGGCTGTTTGCGCTGCAATTGGTGCTAAGCATACTCTATGCCCTGGCATGGCTGAGAACCCATTAATATAATATAATCCTTTTCTCCATCCGCATAAAAAAGACGGATTATTTTCCGTCTTTTTTTATTCACACATTCACAATAAGAATGGTCAGGGTGCTGGCTCCGGGGCGGGCTCCGGGTTGCGGTTTCCCAGTTCGCTGATGACAATGGACCCGAATATCAGGAGAAATCCCACGGCAAACTTCAGCGTAAACTCTTCATTCAGCAGCAATATCCCGAACAGGCACCCAAAAGGCGCTTCCGTGCTCATCAAAAGCGAAGCATGGGCGGGCGGCGCATATTTTAGCCCCACGTTTTGCAGCGTCAGCGCCACCAATGTGCAGATCAGCCCCAGGTACAACAGGGAGCCAACGCAATTGGCGTCCTGCAACGCAGCCGCAGGAAACGGTTCCGCGATTGCTGCCACCATCCAGGCGCAAAGCCCTGAGAACGCAAACTGCAAAAGGGTCAAAACCATTACATCCTCACCCCGCTCCGTAAACGAGCAGACCGCCACGATGTGCAGGGCGTATATGACGCCGCCCAGCAACGTGAGCACATCCCCGATGTTCACGGAAAATTCCGCGTCCAGGGCCACAAAACCCACGCCCAACAGGCACAGAGCGGCTGCAACCACATTTCTTTTGCTGGGCTTTTGCCGGTAAATCGCCCAATACAGGAAGGGAACGATCACCACATAAACGGCTGTCAAAAACGCGTTTTTACCGCTGGTGGTATAGGAAAGCCCATATGTCTGCACGCTGTACGCCGCATACATCAGCACGCCGCAGACAGCCCCCGCACCGAGTGTTTTTTTGCCGATGGCGGGTATTTTTTTCATAAGCACAATGGCGAGAATCACCGTCGCGGTTGTAAAGCGAAATGCCAGCAGGTAGTTTACCGGGAGGCTTGAAAGCGAGTTTTTCATCACCACAAACCCGCTGCCCCAGATTATACCGGCAAATAGCAGCGCAAGCTCCGCAAGCAATACCTTTTTCTTCTGTGTCATTCCCATTTTTGCCCTTTCCTCGCCGCCCAGCCGGCGGCATTCCAGCAGGTAATATCTTAGCCATTATACAGTCACACCCTCCTATTGTCAAAAATGAATATGTTGTAACGTTTTCATGATCTTTATCCTTACAGCGGGCCGCTTTGCTTGCAATGGCCGGGCAAATGATATAAAATGAATTAGCTATGCAGTATAGATAAAAGTACGCATTTTGCGTTTGTCAAGGAGGGTCACAGTGGGTTTGTCCTTACAGGTGAAAAAATTCATTAATTCCGAGCATACCGGGGACTATGTTGAGATAACGTTGCCGGGTTACCCCAATAAAGAGGGCGTGGCCACGCCGGAACAGGCCAATATCCACTATCTGGAGGCTGGAACCGGAGAGCCGCTGCTGCTGGTGCATTCCATTGGCCAGAGCCTGTATACCTGGCGGCGCGTGTTTGAGCAGCTTTCAAAGAGTTACCGGGTGATTGCAGTGGATCTGCTTGGGCACGGGTATTCCGCCCGCCCGATCCAATTTGATTATACGATCGCGGAACAATCCGCCGCCCTGATCGCGTTTATGGACGCCATGGGCATTCAGTCCGCGCATATGGTTGGCCACTCCATGGGCGCTTTATATGTAACGCACCTTTGCTCCCAGCATCCGGAGCGGGTGGGCCGGGTCATTCTCACCGCCCCCGGCGGGCTAACCCCCGAAATGCCCCTGATGATCCGCATGATCGACAGCCCCATACTGGGTGGGCTTGCCTGCCGGCTGTATACCCTGAAAACCACAAAAAAACTGCTGGATGACGCTGTGTTCGACCTGACGATACTCAATGATGAGGTGGTCAGCCAGTATTACGCCACCATCTGCGACAGCCTGTCCCGCAAGGCAATCCAGCTTTCACTTCATAATTTTGACGAGACAGAAGTAGAAAAGCAGCTGCGCTTGGTGGAAAGCGAAGTCCTCATACTGTGGGGAGCGGAGGATAAATGGCACCTGCCCTCCGCAAGCGAGCTGTATCATGCCGCGCTGCGCAACGCGCAGTTTGCGGTGGTGCGCAACGCCGGGCATCTGCTGCACGAGGAAAAGCCCCAGCGGTTTATCGAGGCCATTCAGGAGTACATCCCCGTTTTCATCGAGGAATGAGAATGACCGGCGGCACAAAGACTATTTAAGCGAAATCAAGAAGGAGCCCCCGGGTTCCTTTTGACTTGACATTCTTTTTAACAGGAGGCGGACCGTCTTGGAAGAGTTTTTGCAATCCATCGACCTGAAGAACGTGCTATGGCGCGTCATAAGCATTGCGCTCATATTGTTCTTCGCGAAGGTTCTGGTGCGGATCAGCAAGCGGGTCACAGCGCGCGTTTACAGCCGGCGTGCCCAGCGGCTGCCGGAAGCGAAGCAGAAAAAAGCCGAAACCTCTTCCAGCATCATCCAAAGCATCGCACAATATGTGATCTGGTTTTTGGCGGCCTGCGGCATCATAGGAGAGCTTGGGCTAACCAGCACCATGTATTCCCTCCTGGCAACGGCGGGCATTGGCGGCCTGGCGCTGGGCATCGGGGCCCAAAGCTTCATCAAGGATGTGATGGCCGGGATGTTTCTGCTGTTTGAGGATCAGATTTCTGTTGGAGATTATGTAACAATATCGGGCATATCCGGCACGGTAGAGGAAATCGCCCTTCGCAATACCACCCTAAAGGGCATGCGCGGGGAACTCAATGTGATCCCCAACGGAAGCATTGATGTGTTGACGAATTATTCCCGGTCGGACTACCTGGCAATGGTGGACGTGGCGATTGCCTACGAGACGGACGTGTCCCGGGCCGCGGACTGCATTTTAGCCGAGGCCAATGCCTATGCCCTGGAGCATGACAACACAGTGGAGCCGCCTGAGGTGCTTGGCATCACAGCCTTCAACGATCGCGGGATTAACTTGCGGCTGGTGATGCGGGTTAAGCCCATGACCCATTTCGCCACGGAGCGGGCGATGCTCGCCAGGATCAAGGCGCGCTTCTCGAAAGAGGGAATAGAAATTCCCTATCCGCATTTGCAGGTTATATCACGAAAGGGGCTTGCGCATGATTGAGCAGTTTGATCTGGGAGACAGGGTGCAAATGCGAAAGCCCCACGCCTGTGGGGCCAACGAATGGATTATTATCAGGACCGGCGCCGACGTAAAAATTAAATGCCATGCCTGCAACCGCATCGTTATGATGGACAGGGCGGATTTTGTAAAGCGCGCAAAGAAAAACCTCGGGAAGGATCCGGTGGAATGAGTAAGATATCGAGAAAAGAATGGAAAGAGCTTAGCTTGCGGGCAGAACGGCTGCACAAGGATGAGCCCGGATGGCGGCGCAAGGAGAACGTTGATTTTTTCTTGTATTTGCTCATGGTAGTACTGGTTCTTCTAAGCATCCGGGTTTTTATTGGAGAACCGATCCGGGTGGATGGCCCGTCCATGACCCCTACGCTTCTGGACCGGGAGCGCATGATTGTGGAAAAAGTAAGCTATCTGTTCCACACGCCGAAGCGGGGGGATATTATCATCTGCTATTATCCTGGCTACACCGACAGCTGCGTCAAGCGGATCATCGGGCTGCCGGGGGAAAACGTGGAGGTTGCGGACGGCGTAATCTACATTGACGGCGCGCCGCTGGATGAAAGCGCGTATTGGAACGACTATATTGAGACCGACACCTGGGTGACCCAAGTGCCGGACAATGCCGTATTCGTCGTGGGCGATAACCGCAACCATTCAAAGGACAGCCGGCATCCGGACGTGGGCTGCATCCCCTATGAAAAGGTTACAGGCCGGGCCGTATGTGTGTTGTGGCCATTGGAGAATATCCGCCCGATCGATCACGAAATTTAACGATAGGAACCGCCTATGGAACAAAGCCGGCCCCTCCTTCGCTCCGAAGGCAAACAACGCGAATATAAAAAGCATAGCGCGCTGAACTGGCTCATCATCGTGCTGGAAGCGGGCGCGGCAATCGCGCTGCTATTTTTGCTGCTGCTGCAACCCGTCCGGGTCAGCGGCCTGTCTATGGAGCCAACTTTGGAGCAGTCTGAGGTATTGCTCATCGACCGGCTTGGCATGTTCATCCACACCCCCAAGCGGGGGGATATGGTGATATTCGTCAATCCCGTCTCTGGAGAGGAATTGATCAAGCGGGTCATCGCCTTTGCCGGGGAAACGGTAGAGCTGACGGATGGGATCGTGTATATCAATGGGGTGCGCTTGGATGAAAGCGCGTACATCACCCACCCGGATGGCGAAATGAAAAGCATATGCGTGCCTGACGGGGCAGTGTTTGTTCTTGGAGATAACCGGGCGCAAAGCCTGGACAGCCGGGATGAAGCCCTGGGGTGCGTGCCCATGGCGCAGCTTGATGGCGTTGTGCGCATACGGGTTTCGCCGCTCAACAGGATCAATCTGTTTTTATAATTCGGCTAATTCAAAAGTTTCGTCAGCATCTCACGGAACACCATCTCTGCCCGGGAGGGCCAGTTTGCGCAAGCCCGCGCGGCCATTTCCTGGTCAGGCAGGCTGAATGTGATCTCCAGCACGGGCGCCGCTCCGTCAAGCACCTTCAATTCCAGCCGTGAGGTTCCGTCCGGCTGCTGCTGCTGCCTGATGCTATACTGGGCTTCCCGGCGCAGCGTCTCACCATTTTCCTCTACATAGGCGGACATGGCCTGCCTAAGGGAATGGGGCAATTGCGCTTGAAACATGGAAAGCGCCTCATCGCCTTTGGCAGACAGGGCATAGGCCTGGCCAAAGGGCCGGGGAACGGCGGCAAGAAATCCGTCCTCTTCCAGCTCCAGCATGGTGCTCTGATAATCAAAATAATTCATCCAGTCGTTTTCAGCCATGACCCGGTACAATTGCTCCCGGGTCATCCCGGCGCCCATCTCCTTGAGAAAGAACAGGATCATGAGCTTTTGCCGGGAAACATCGTTAGAAATATATGCCATACGCCTTGTCCTTTCAAGCAGCTAAAATCCCCCGCCACCCTTTTGTTTGTCCGAACATAGTATACCATAATGGGGTTGCGCTGAGTAGTAGCCATAATTTTTTGCTTGCAAAAAGGGTGGAATTATGTATAATAGTATGTGCGATGAGCATCCTATCAGGTGCCTCGGGGTTATAGCTCAGCTGGTCAGAGCGCTACGTTGACATCGTAGAGGCCGTTGGTTCGATCCCAACTAATCCCACCAT
>CAYPKG010000010.1:0-59749 GCA_964411275.1 uncultured Oscillospiraceae bacterium
CCGTACAGCCCCATTCCTTCGCGGCGGTTTTCGCGGCGTTGATGGGGCCGTCCGTAATCACCTGCAATGGTTTTCCAGTCAACCGGCTCATTTCCCCGGGATGGGGCGTGAGTATCACACGGCCGTGCAGGCTTCCTAACAATGCGGGCTGTTTTGACAGCGCGTTCAGCCCGTCCGCGTCGATCACTAAGGGCTTGTTGGCCAACAGTGCCTGCTCCAATATCAGTGGGATGCCCGGCCCTGTGCCCATCCCCGGCCCCACCGCGATGGCGGTGGCATTGTCAAAATATCCCGCAGCCGTCCCTGCCGCATCCTGATCCCAGTCCGCACCCGCACCCGCGGGAACCACAATCGCGCCGGGGCAGTCGGCAAACAGAGGATACACGGTTTTCGGCACTGCCGCCACCAGCACCCCGCACCCGCCACGCAATGCGGCCCGGGCGGATAGCAAGGCTGCGCCGCCGTAAGGCCCGCTGCCCGCCACAAGCACGCCACGGCCGAAATTGCCCTTGTGGCTGCCCGGCTTGCGCTTGGGCAAAAGCGCCGCCGCATCAGCGGCTGATAGTATTTCAATGGCCGTCTCGGGCTTTTGGCCAAGGCCGATGGGCGCCACAGTCACCTCTCCACAATACTCCCGCCCGGGATAGAGCACATGCCCGATCTTCCTGTGCTGAAACGTCACCGTGGCAGTAGCACGCACGGCAGTCCCCGGCGCCTTTGCGGTTTCCCCGTCCACGCCGGAGGGGATATCCACTGCAATCACCGGCACCCCCGCCCCGTTCATCCGTTCCGCCGCCGCCTGAAACCGCCCTTCCATCGCCCGGTTGAGGCCGGTGCCAAACATAGCGTCCACCACCGCCCCCGCTTCTAAAAGCGGCAGGGCGCGCACCTCGTCCGCGTCCAATAAAACTTCCACCGGCAGGCCGGAGCCCACCGCCATATCATATTGTTTTTTTGCGTCCCCTTCCAGGGTTTCCGGCGGGCAAAGCAATATCCCCCGGCAAAGCACGCCGTGGATCACAAGCTGCCGGTACGCGCTTAAGCCGTCGCCGCCGTTGTTGCCGCCGCCGCAGAACAAATACACGGTACGGTTTGGGCGCGCCAGCTCCATGGTTTTTTTCGCCACGGCCGCCGCCGCGTGCTCCATGAGAACGAGCCCCGGAATTCCCTGCCGCCCGATCATGTCCCCATCGATAAAACGCATCTGTTCCGGCGTTACAATGGTTTCCATATCTTCTCCTTTTGTGTCAATTCACAAATACCCGGGGCACCCGGTCGTTGATGGATAAGAGCACCTCATAGCTGATGGTGCCTGCCCATCGTGCCATCTCGTCCGCGCCGATATACCCCTCACCCTGGCGGCCCAGCAGCACTGCCTCGTCCCCAGGGGAAACATTCTCGATGCCCGTCACGTCCACCATGATCTGATCCATACAGACGGTGCCGATCAACTTCGCGCGCTTGCCATGGATCAAAACCTCCGCCTGGTTGGAAAGGCTGCGCTTATAACCGTCGCCATACCCCACAGGCAATGTGGCCACCTGGGTTTCCCGCCCGGCGGTAAACGTGCGGCCGTAGCTGACAGTTTCGCCAGGCTCAATTTTTTTCACATGTACCACATGGGTTTTCCAGGTTAATACCGGCACGAGAGGCACATTTTTCCCGCAATCCGGGCCGGGATAGCCGCCATACATGGCGATGCCGCCGCGCACCATGTCCATCTGCACCTCCGGCAGATCCAGTATCGCGCCGCTGTTGGCTGCGTGCAAAATGGGGTCAAAGCCTTTTTCCCGGGCCAATGCCACATACTCCATAAACTGCCGGGCCTGCTGCCTGGTGAATGTTTTGTCCGGCGCTTCGCTGATGGCGAAATGGGTGTACAGGCCCTCCACCCGGATATTATCGCAGGAACGCGACAGCGTCAGCAATTCTTCGAGTTGGGACAGTGTCTTGACGCCGATGCGGTTCATGCCGGTATCCGCCTTGAAGTGGATTGTGCAGATTTTCCCCTGCTGGGAAGCAAAGCGCTGCAGCGCCTCCAATATCTCCGAGGAAAACACCGTGGGCCGTAGGTCATATTCCACCACCCGCTCGGCGCTTTCAGGCAGCAACCCACCCAGCACCATGATGGGGATTGTAATCCCCGCCTCCCTGAGAATGCCTCCCTCCTCCGGGATAGCCACGCCCAGGTAATCCACGCCCTCCTCCTGGGCCACCCGTGCGATTTCCACCATGCCGTGCCCGTATGCGTTGGCTTTAATCACCGCCATGTATTTCACGCCTTCGCCAAGACCCCCGCGCAGGGTGCGCAGGTTGGTCCGCAGCGCGCTCAAATCTATGCTCGCGTAATTTGGCCGAATGCTCATGCCCATTTCCCCCTCTATAATAAAGCTGCCTGGACGGCGGGTACCGTCCAGGCATTTATTATACTTCGTATACAGTTTGTCCGTCAATGAACGTCTGTATACAATGGGTGGTGAATGCAAGGGGCGGGCCGTCAAACACAGCCACATTCGCGTCCATCCCGGGCAAAAGCGCGCCCACCCGGTCTCCGATGCCGGTTATCCTGGCGGCATTGCTGGTGATGGCTTTTAGCGCCTCCATCTCCGGCAATCCCTCCCGCACGGCCAAAGCCGCGCAGACGGACAGGTACTGCACCGGCGTGACCGGATGATCCGTCATGATCGCAAAGGGAATACCCGCTTCATATAACAGCTTCGGGGCCTTGAAGCTTAATTTTCTCAATTCAATCTTCGCCCGGTCAGAAATCAGCGGCCCCAGTATCACCCCCGCGCCCAAGGCCTCCGTTTGTTCCTTCAACACGTCCAGCATGAGATGTCCCTCAGTGCAGTGCTCGATTGTAATTTTGATATGAAACTCCCGTGCCAGGCGGAATGCCGTTTGAATATCGTCCGCCCTATGGGCATGTACTTTCAAAATCAGTTCCCCGGACAGCACCGGCAACAGCGACGCCAGCCCTATATCCAGATCAGGGCGCTTTTCCGGGTCGCCCTCGGCAAGCTCCAGCTTGCGGGCATACTCCGCCACATCGGTCATTGTCTTTCGAAACAACGAGGCGATGGCCATCCGGGTATAGGGGGTGGCCTTTTGGTCGCCATACTCCCGCTTGGGGTTTTCTCCAAGCGCCGCTTTCATGGCGGCGGGAGCCTTCAATACCATCTCATCCACCGTGCGCCCGGCGGTTTTGAGCGCCGCAAATGTCCCGCCGATGACGTTGGCGCTTCCGGGGCCGGTGAGCACCGTGGTAATCCCCGCTTCCCGCGCCTCGACAAAGCAGCGGTCATAGGGATTGACGCCGTCGATGGCCTGCATGTGCGGGGTTATGGGATCGGAAATCTCATTGCCATCCGCCCCTTCCTCCCCCATGCCATCCTCCCACATGCCCACATGGCAATGGGGATCGATCAATCCCGGCAGCACGTACCTGCCGGTACAGTCCACCTCGGTGGCGCCGGAAGCGGTGAGGGACTCCCCCATTTCGGCTATCTTGCCACAATTGAGAAGCACATCCCCTACAAACGGCGGCCGGTCGCCCATAGGCATCACGGTCCCGCGTTTTAATAAAATCATACAATGCCTCCACATCAGTTCGCTTCTTCTCTATTATTGCGGACTTTCAAAGAATTATCAAGCATATTTCCCTTTCGATGCGCAATAGTGCTTTTCCTGACGGCTCTGATATGATACAATAGATTGACCAATTTTGGCATGGGAGGACTCAAATGCGGATCATAGCGGGCAGCGCCCGGGGGCGGACAATCCTCGCGCCCAAAGGGCAAAATACCCGTCCCACGCTGGACCGCGTACGGGAATCCCTTTTCGGCATCCTCCAGTTTCGCCTGGAGAATGCCCGTGTGCTGGATCTGTTCGCCGGTTCCGGTGCGCTGGGGCTGGAGGCGCTGTCCCGTGGAGCCGCCTGTGCGGTATTCAACGACCAGGACAGGGGTTGCTGTAATATCATAAGAAAGAATATCGCGGCGCTGAACATGGGCAACCGATCGAAGGTTTTTACGCTTCCCGCCATGCAGGCGATTGCAGGGCTTACTGGTGAAATGCCGTTTGACATCGCGTTTTTGGATCCGCCTTACGCCCATAACGGACAGGCTGAGGTAGCGGCGCTGTTTCAAAACCGCCTCATGGCGCCGGACGGGCTTGTGATTGTGGAGCATGACTACCATGACCCGCCGGAAGCCGTCCCGGGACTTTTTCGCCTCGTGGATCAACGGCGTTACCGGGAAACAGGGATCAGTTTTTTTTCATGGGAGGATACCGGCATTGAATAATTCGCGGCTGATTGGCGTTTATCCTGGCAGTTTCGACCCCTTCACGGTGGGGCATATGGACATCCTGCGCCGGGCTTCCGCCTTGCTTGACGTGGTGGTGGTAGGCGTGCTCACAAACTCCTCCAAAACCCCGTTTTTTTCCGTGGAGGAGCGGCTTGATTTTATCCGGCGGGCAGCCAAAGCCGAGGGGCTCGATAACGTGCGCACCGGCTCCTTCGAGGGGCTTTTAGTGGAATATGTCCGGCAGCTAAACGCAAAATACATCGTCCGCGGGCTGCGGGCTCTCACGGACTTCGAGTACGAATTCCAGATCAGCGCCATGAACCGGCGGCTGGCGCCTGACATCGATACGCTGTATTTCATGGCGGAGCCGGAGCATTCTTTCCTCAGCTCCAGCATTGTAAAAGAGATCGGCACCCTGGGAGGCGATATCACCGCTTTGGTTCCCGATTGTAATCGAATAACCATTATAGAAAGGCTGGCACGGTAGAAATGCAAACAGAATCCCTCAAAATATTTCACATCATTTCCCAGATTGAGCATGCGCTGGAGGCTTCTCCCCGCCCTAAGATGAGCAGCGGAAACAAACGGACCGTGGATATTGATCTGCTTTTTGATCTTCTGGGAGACCTGAAGGTCACAATCCCTGAGGATATCCGCAGGGCCAACAGCGTGTTGATCGACGCGAATTCCCTTCTGGCAAGCGCCAATGAAGAAGGGGATGAGTTGGTCAATAAGGCGCAGATGGAGGCAGCCTCCATACACGAGCAGGCCCTCGCCGCGTCCCAGGAAATCCACGAGGCGGCGGAAGCGGAGTATCAGCGCCGTGTCAGCGAGCACGAGGTTCTGCTGGAGGCCCAGCGCCGCGCGGAGCTGTTGCAGCAGCTGGCGGAGCAAAACGCGAACGTGGTGTTTGACGGCGCAAAGCAGTACGCCGACGAGCTGCTTGAGGACGTGCAGCGGTATCTAATGCAGTATCACGCCATGGTCAGCAACAACCGGGCGGAGCTTGGCATAAACGCGAGGCAGGCCCCGCAGCAGGCCCCACTGCAGCC
The DNA here is from genome assembly GCA_964411275.1 of uncultured Oscillospiraceae bacterium. Classification (GTDB taxonomy): domain Bacteria; phylum Bacillota; class Clostridia; order Christensenellales; family CAG-138; genus CAYPKG01. The sequence goes on from CAYPKG010000010.1 coordinate 5,360, forward strand.
CCAGCCCGTACAGAAGCATCCGACGCAACAGCAGCGCCTGCCAAATGCTGCGCCGACGGCGCCCCAGTACGCCTCGGACGAAGAGGAGGAGGAAGAAGAGCAGCCCCGCAGGCGTTGGAGCCTGTTTTCCCGCAAGCCAAGGGAAGAGGAATACTTTGACGACGACGATGACGATGATTTTGAGGAAGAGGCAGAGCAGCGCCGCCGGGGGTTCCGCCGGAAAAATGAGGAGCTTGACGACGGCATGGATGTGGATTTGGACGAATAACTTCGTTGCATAAAAAAAGTGGCTTGCGCCACTTTTTTTATGTATATAATTTCTGATATGCACGATGACCAGAATCACCGTTGCGATGGGCAGGTTTTTTATCCCAGCCAGTACTCTACCAGCACCTGGGCGGATATGCTGATCTGGCTGGCGGTCACCGGCATCCCCAACAACTCCTCGCCGGTAATGGTAAGCACGGTGGCATCCGCCGCTTCCCCCGCGACGCTGATCTCTTCCACAAGCGCTGGAGCGGTAATCTTTACCCCCGCCGTCGCCGCCATCACCTCGGCCTTCTCCACAGCGTCCGTCATGGCCGCATCCAGCGCCTCCCGATAAGCGGCGGTTTCGTTGACCAGCGCAAACTCGACGCTTTGCACCTCCACTCCCTCCAGCTCGATCATTGCGCCAATAATATTTCCCGCCTGCTCCACCTTTCTTACCGACACCGTTAAAATGGTGCTGGCATTGTAGCCTGTGGTCACTGGGGTTGCCTTTTCCTGATCCTGTATGGGATAAAGCGTGATGTCCTGCTGACTGCGGTCGCCTTTGAAAACCCCCAGCCCCGCCAGCGCTTCCTCGATCAGCTGCATCCGTTCGGAAAGCAGCGTCTGCGCATCCTCAGCAAGGGACGCTTCAGCGCTAATGCCAAAGCGCAACGTCGCCAGATCCGGCGCGGCCTTTACCTGGCCATTCCCCGTTACCCGCAAAATCCGATGCTCCACCACCGGATTTTCCTGGCGCACGATGATTTCCTGCGCCTTCTGCTGCTGAAGATGGGTGATTTCCTCGTCCGAACGGCAGCCCGCCACCAATATGATTACCAATAGCGTCCATGCTAGGATCGCAGTCTTTTTCATTCGCTTCGTCTCCCAATCCAATTGTGCTGTGTAAGTTTAGTATCATTCCAGCTATCAGTATAGTATTTTTCGCTTCTTCATGCAAGCGCCCTTGCATGCAGCGTTCCCCATGTATTTCCCTTTCTACAGTTTCAAACAACACGGGCGGGCCACCCGGCCCGCCCGCAAAATCCATTCAAAAATCAATCCTCTTCTTCCTCTTCGGGTAAAATCCCGTTATGGAACACATCCTGCACGTCGTCATTCTCATCCAGCCGCTCCAGGAATTTCTCTACCTTTGCCACATCCTCCTCGCTTGAAACGTCCACCGTGTTCTGGGGCAGCCTGGATATCTCGGCGGAGATGAATGTATATCCATCCGCCTCCAGCGCCTCGCGCACGGCGGAAAAATCGTTGGGATCGGTGTGGATTTCAAAGGCGTCGTCCAAAGACTTTATGTCCTCCGCCCCTGCCTCCAGCGCCGCCATCATGATGTCGTCCTCGTCCATCATGACTTCCCGCTCGATCACCAGCACGCCCTTGCGGTCAAACATCCAGCCCACGCAGCCGGTTGCGCCCAGGCTTCCGCCGCTTTTATCGAAAATGTGCCGCATCTCGGCGGCGATCCGGTTGCGGTTATCGGTAACAACGTCCACGATCACCGCAATGCCGCAAGGCCCGTACCCTTCATAGGTGCATTCCTCATAATTCACGCTGCCAAGCTCCCCCGCAGCCTTTTTGATGGAGCGGGTGATTGTGTCGTTGGGCATGTTGTTCGCCTTGGCTTTGGCGATCACATCACGAAGCTTCGCGCTGTTCGCCGGATCCGCGCCACCCTCTTTCACCGCGATTGCAATCTCACGTCCGATTTTGGTGAAAATCTTCCCGCGCTGATTGTCGGTTTTTTCTTTTTTGTTCTTGATATTTGCCCATTTAGAATGGCCGGACATATTCTTACCTCCGTCGCTTTTGCATTTATGGTAAGGGAATTCAAACTTATGCGGCTCCCTTGACTTGACAATTCATTTTAGCATACTCTGGCGTCTTTGTATAGCCGCGCCATTGTCCCTTCTTGTCCTTTGGCATCAGCGCGGAGCACAAATGATTGCGCTCTAATAACGCTCTTTAGCTACCAGGCTCCTAACACAACGCTATGATCGTACAGCCTGGTATTTCTGATACGACAGCCGGATCAGCGCTTTATCCTGGGAATAGGTCACGGTGGACAGCGCCTCCAGCACGGGAAAATACCGCCCCTCCATAAACCCCTGGGCACGGTTGGCGTTGTGCTTATGGTTTTTTGCGGCCATGACGTACCAGGCGATCTCGTTGCACACGGGCATTTTCCTGGTCAGGGAATAGAATTCATAGCAGGTTTCCCCAGCGGTACACAGTATTTCCGCCTGTATGCCCGCCTCCTCCCAGGCCCGCTCGATGGCCACCTCCTGGGACAGCATTCCAGGGCGAATGACGCCCTTGGGCAAAACCCACTCGTTCTTTTCGTTGCGCAGCAAATACACCATGTCTTCATAGAAAATCACGCCACCCGCACAGCTTCGAAACAGCATTTGTTTTAGCCCCCCTTTATGATTGCTAACCGGTCCCGGACAGCCTTCATATCCTCCCACGCCTCCCGCTTTTTGGCAGGGTCCCTCAAAAGCGCCGCCGGGTGATACGTGGGCAGGATCGCGACGCCCTTTCTCTCTATCCATATGCCCCGGTCCCGGGTAATGCGCGTCTGTGGCCCGTAAACATATTTCGCGGCGGTGGCGCCCAGGCAGACGATGATTTTCGGGCGAATGAGCGCTGTCTGCCCCCGAAGATACCCTAGGCAGGCAAGGGCCTCCTCCTCCGACGGCACGCGGTTTTTCGGCGGCCGGCATTTGACGATGTTGGCGATGTACACATCCTCCCGGTTTAAGCCAATGGATAACAGCATTTTATCCAGAAGCTGCCCCGCCGGGCCCACAAACGGCCGCCCTTCCATATCCTCCTGATGGCCGGGGCCTTCACCGATGAGCAATATGTCCGCATTGGGGTTTCCCTCGCCAAAGGCCGCGTTGGTCCTGCTCTCCCACAAAGGGCAGTCGCGGCAGGAAGACACCTTATTGATAAGCTCCTCCCAGCTGACCCGCATGCCCCATCACCATCCCATATTTAGTAATTATTTTTATCATAGGTTATTTTTTTATGAATAGCAACATGAAAGCAGCAAAAATATATTATAATAATAAGGCCGCATCATGTCGAAACACGCCTGCGGCCCCTTTTTCTATATTTCGCTAATAATGCGGTTTAGCCCCGCAATGTAGGCAAGAACGCTGGACTCCACCACGTCTGTGGAAATGCCCCGGCCCGTGGCGGCTTTGTCGCCATAGCTTACCCGCACCACCACCTCGCCCAGTGCGTCTCGCCCCTCCGTCGCGGCCTTGACCTGATACCGCTGAAGCTCCAGCTCCATGCCGGATACCTTGTCGACAGCCGCAAACGCCGCCTCGATGGGGCCGTTGGCAACCGCCGCCTCGGTGCGGCTTTCTCCATCCCGTATTAATGTGACGGCAGCGGTGGCCTTCATCTTGTTGTTGGACACCACCTGTAAATCCTCCATGGTATAGATGGACGGCACCTCAATGATCTGCTCGCCTAAAATAGCCTCGATATCCTTGTCGTTTACAAAGCGCTTGCGATCCGCCATATCCTTGAACTTGTGAAACGCCTTGTCCATCTCTTCATCGCTAAGCCGGTACCCCAGGGACTTTGCCCGGTCCGCAAAGGCGTGCTTGCCGGAGAGCTTCCCCAGCACCACTCCCGCCCCTACAAGCCCCAAATCCTCCGCCTTCATGACCTCGTAGGTGGCGCGGTTGTTCAGCACGCCGTGCTGGTGAATGCCGCTTTCATGCAAAAAAGCGTTGGCCCCTACGATGGCCTTGCCGGGACTGATTTCAGAATTGGCAAACGCGGCTATGAGCTTGCTGGTGCGGTATATCTGCCTGGTATCGATGTTGGTGTCGCAATGATAATAATCCTTGCGGGTTCGTAGCCCCATGACGATCTCTTCCATGGCAGCGTTGCCCGCCCGTTCGCCCATGCCGTTGATGGTGCACTCCACCTGCCGCGCGCCCCAGCGGATGGCCGCAAGGGAATTCGCCACGCCCAGGCCCAGGTCATCATGACAATGGACGCCCAGCACCACGTTTTCGATGCCCCGGACATTTTCTTTGATATCCCGAACCCACCGGCCCATTTCCTCCACCGTGGCATACCCTACCGTATCCACCATATTGATGTATTTCGCGCCTGCGGCAATGGCAGTCTCAAGAATCTGAAACAAAAACTCAGGGCGCGAACGGGTTGCGTCTTCCGGCGAAAACTGTACCTCCTCGCACAGTCCCGCCGCCAGGCGCACGGTTTCCTCCACCCTGGCAAGCACCTTTTCAGGGGCCATTTTGAGCTTATACTGCATGTGAATGTCACTAGTCGCGATAAACGTGTGAATGCGGGGCCGTGCGGCAAAGCGCAGCGCCTTTGCCGCCGCGCGCACGTCCGCCTCGTTGCAGCGGGCAAGGGAACACACCACGCTGTCCTGCACCGCCCTGGCGACGCTGACCACCGCCTCAAAATCCCCCTGGGACGCGTTGGCAAAGCCCGCCTCGATCACATCCACCCCCAGCCGCTCCAGCTGCAAGGCGATCGTGGTTTTTTCGGACACGTTTAAGTTTACGCCGGGCGTTTGCTCGCCGTCGCGCAGTGTCGTATCAAACACATAAACCCGTTCGGTCTGCTGCAATTTGTCCCCTCCATCATTATATAACAATGTGAAATGCCCGCATTATACGGCATCATCGTGGTATTTGTCAAGTGGCTACAGCCGGGAAGCGGCCGCCTCGTCAAGCAAAAATATGGTGTTGGGATGCAGCTGCAATATGCTGGCCGGCACGGCAGGGGCAATCGGCCCGTTGATCATTTTGGCAACCACATCCGCTACCCCTGCGCCCAGGGCCAAAACCACGATCTTTTTCGCGCTCAATAATGTGCTCATCCCCAGCGTAATCGCCCGGGGCGGGCCGCTAAGCGTAATGTCGGCAAAATAAGCCATGTTCTCTTCCACGGTGCTTTGGGACAGGGTGGACACATGGGTAAGCGGCGTAAACTCCCGGTTCGGCTCGTTAAAGGCCAGGTGGCCGTTTCTGCCCACGCTCAAAAGCGCCGTGTCGATCCCGCCAAGCCCCATCACCAGCTCCTCATATTTGGTACAGGCCGCCGCGAGATCCTGGGCACAGCTGTCCGGCATATGGATGTTTTCCCGCTTCGCATTGACTTTACTGTAAAGATAATGGCTGAGAAAGCCGTTCAGACTGCGGTTGAGATCGGGACGAAAGCCCACAAATTCGCTGACATGCAGTGTATGCAAATCGCTCCAGTCCAACAGGCCTGATCCGGTCATGCCGCACAGCCTTGCATACACGCCCTCCAGCATATTCCCGGCAGGCAGGCCAAGAACCATGTCCGGCTTTTCAATGATCTGCGCCGCCACCAGGGTGGCTGCCGCGGCGCTGGCCGCGCTCATATCCCGATACACCAGTATGCTCATCAATTTTCTCCCTTCTTCCGCCGCGTACACGGCGGAGCCCAATGCGAGGCTTCGCCCCGCAGTTTATGCCAAAACTTCCTCAAGAAAGGAAAGCGTATCGCGATACACTTCCTCGCGATTGATCTCATTTAGCATTTCGTGCCGTCCGCCGGGGTACAGCCGCAGCGTGGGCGAATGCCCCGTGTCTTCGAGCCAGTCAAACACCTGTTTGACGCCCTTGCCGCAATTGCCTACCGGGTCGCAATCCCCGGAAAAAAGCAATATCGGCACGTTAGGCACCTTTTTAGCCCATTCGGGGCCGTCAATCTCTGTGAGGCCGTCAAACAAATCCAGCATCGCCTCCGCCGTGAACACAAATCCGCACAAGGGGTCCGCCACATACAGATCCACCTCCCGCGTATCCCGGGAAAGCCAGTCGCTGTCAGTGCGGGCGGGCTTGAATTTCTTGTTGTAGCTGCCAAATGCCAGCCGGTTCAATAGGGTGCTGGGCTGCATCGGCCCGTTTCTTCTCTTTTCCCACCGCGCCACTAGCCGCCCTGGGGCAATGGCCGGGTTTGCGCCCGCGGTGCCGGAGAATACAAAGGCCGCAATTCCTTCGCCGCACCTTGCGGCATAGGTTCTCGCCAGGAAGGAGCCCATGGAGTGTCCCATTAAAATATAAGGGATATCCGGATATTCGGCGGACATCATGGCATGCACCGTGCGCATGTCCGCAATCAGCGAGCTCCATCCGTCGTGCTCTGCGAAGTATCCCTGGTGCGCCGCATCCGGCATGCTTTTGCCGTGCCCCGCATGATCGTTGGCAACCAGCAAAATGCCGTGTTCGTTCAAAAACCCGCCAAAGCCCTCGTACCGGTCAACATGCTCCGCCATACCATGGGCAAGCTGCACCACCGCCCTGGGCGCAACCGCCGTCTGCCAGACCCGCGTATATATCTCGCCCTGTCCCGTTGCTGAGGCAAACCTGAATTCACGTTTCGTTCCTTCCATCGCGATCCCTCCCAAGCTTAGCAAAAATTAAGAACATTATACCATAATAGCCGCAAAACGGCTATTATACCGTAGGCCATCGGCAAAGTAGGTGGCAGAATGCTTCGCCATTTTGCCCCTTCAAAAAATGTAATGGTTGGAGTGAAATCCGTCAAAATCAGCGACACACCCCAGGGTGCCCTCTCTTGCCGCGTTGCGGCAATTCACCTTGTGCGCGGTGATTTTGACACCTTGCATGGAGCAAGACCGACAGACGATGCAATCGTCCGAGGTCGCAGCTGCATGGACAACCCACCGCAGTGACCCCATCGACAAAGCCTTGGCTTTGTCGATGGACTAGATTATACCATATTATCCCTTGCTGTACACCTGTTTAGTCCCCGGCTTCCATCCCCCTCGCGCAGAGAATATATATTAGCTCTGCTTATTGCAAATGCGGCTTTATTGCTTTATAATGAGGTAACGTTATAATATTTTCTCACGTATTCCAATCTTTTGATAAGGGGAGATTATGTGTCAGCTGATTTAGAATTGTATCGTGTTTTTTGTACCGTCGCCCGCTGCGGCAGTCTTTCTCACGCGGCACGGGAACTGTATATCAGCCAGCCCGCCGTCAGCCAGGCAATGCGCCGTTTGGAGGACAGCTTGGGCTGTTCCTTATTTACCCGCACAAGCCGGGGCATCACCCTCACAAGTGAGGGCCGCATGCTGTATGGCTATGCCGATAAGGCCGTCAACCTGGTTACCGCCGCGGAGGACAAGCTTAACCGCATGCGCACATTGCAGTCAGGCGGCTTGATGATCGGCGCAAGCGACACGCTTTGCCAATTCTTTCTTCTGCCGTATCTGGAGCGTTTTCACGCGGAATATCCCGAGGTTCAACTCCAAGTCACCAATCGCACCACCCCTGAAACGGTGGAGCTGTTAAAGATCGGCAAGGTGGACATCGCGCTTGTAAACCTGCCGGTGGAGGACAGCGCACTTTGCGTGCGGGAATGCCTGGATGTCCATGACGTATTCGTCGCGGCGGAACGTTTCAACCACCTGAAAGGCGAAAAAGTCCCCATGGACGTCGTGGCAAGAGAACCCCTTGTGCTGTTGGAGCAGGCCTCCAACTCCAGAAAATATTTAGATGACTTCGCCGCCCAAAGCGGCGTGACGCTGCATCCGGAAATCGAGCTTGGGGCCCACAGCCTGCTGGTGCAGTTTGCCCGCATCGGCCTGGGCATCGCGTGCGTAACGGTAGAGTTTGCCAAAGACGCCCTTCGTAGCGGCGAGCTGTTTGAGATCGAGCTGGAAACCCCCATGCCGCCCCGCGCCATCGGCCTTATTTCCCTGGACGGCGTACCGCTGTCCGCAGCCGCGCAGCGCTTCATAGAAATCGTCATGGACACTCCCCACGAAGAGGTAGAAGCTTCCAATCAGCAATAAATTCAGTAATAAAAAAGACTGTCCCGTTTTTTATGCCGGGGCAGTTTTTTTGTGTCTTGGCCTCCCATATGACAGCTGCCGTTCAAGAAAATCATATGCCGTTCACTCTGATCCGTAGTATAAATCCGCCGAAACATAAGTGATCCCCTGGATAGAGCGGTATTTGTCCTCATATGCCTTATCCTTTTTGATGCGATTGCCGTCAGCGTCATAGTATTCCTTATATGTCACGCTGGTGCGCCCGGTGCGCTCCTCCCGCTCCACCCTGCTGGTAGCGTAGGGGAGGCTCTCGTCCAGCAGCGTCTTTGTGCCTAGCTTGGGCAGCCTGCCCGTAGCTTTGGAGGATATTTGAATGGTCATGCCGTTTGGAAGCGGCCGCCCGTATATGGACACCACGAGGGTTTTATTCTCCGTCGTATGCGCGGCTACCACGATCTCGCTGTCTCCAGAGTTGACGAATTTGAAGTTGGGCCCGCCGGTGCTGATTGTGGCGTCCCTTCCGATGTCTACATATGACAGCGGCCAGCTGTGAGGCCGCCTCTCGGTAATCGTGAGATCCGCCATCATCACCGCGTTAAACAAGGTGCTGCTCACCTGGCAAACGCCTCCGCCGTACTCCTGTTCATACTTGCCCTCCCGGATGCCGGCCGCCAGCTTCCAGCCGGTTTCGCCGTATCGGGGGCCGAGTACGGCGTTGGTGTCAAACTCCTCTCCGGGTTTCACCACAGTTGCGTCAATGAGGCCGGCAGCCTTCTTGATGTTATGTACCCTCCCGGCGGCATTGTGGGGGGATTTTGCATAGGATGTTTCAAACGTAGAAACCTGCTGGTGATCCGCCATGGCCTGCTCGACGGTATACCCGGGCTGCACCGGGGCCCAGGGCAAGGCAAGCTCTCCGTCCGCTTCTTTTTCAATTGCGGATGCCAGGGCGTCCAGCACGTCCTCCGGGCTAACCGCACGGCCTGCTTCGGACTGTGTATAGGTAAACATGCCCTTGGCGCTTCTGTCAAATTTTGCTGTGGCGTTGACTGGCGGCAGATAAAAGGCTTCCGCGATCTCCTGTGCCCGCCCCCGCATGGCTTCCCGGTCAAGACGCCGGGTCACTGAAAGCGCCCGCTCCTCCTGGCCGATGGGGCGGTATTGGGTCAGATAGCTGGCCTGGCGCACAGCATTGTCCACATCGATCAACACTGGCAATTCCTCCCCGGCAACGTTCACGCTCCCCGCCTCAGGTTGCCCCGCCAGGAGCAGGGTATATGACATTTCCTGTATTGAAGTGCGGGCCGCCTGCTCCACCACGATTTGCGCCTCCCCTACCCGCATGCGGGAAACGTCCACGCCTTCAATGCGCACGTACTCTCCCAGGCGAAAATCCGCCTCCGGTACGCTCCCTTCTGGCACGGCCATGCAGCCGGTACAAACCAGCAATAAAAAAGCCAGTATATGATTAATCAATGCTCTGCGCACGCTGTATTCACCTCATATTTGTGTTAAAAAACGCCGCTGCCTTGGACTTTGTCCATCGTCTGTTATTTTCTCTATCTATTAGCATGTCTTTTGCGCCGGCAAATATGTTGGCAAATGCTGCTGTCCAATTCCATTTTTTTATCATTTCTTAACAAATGATTGATAACAGCATTGAAATCACGTATAATTCGGTATGTTAATTACGTTTGCTTGGTTCTGGGGAGAGTACTTGTATGAGGGAGGGGTTATATTTGGAAGGTTTTTTAGAAACTGTCGCCCGGGTAAACGATTGGGTTAACTCAAACATCGCGTGGGGTGTGCCCATGCTGATCCTGCTGGTCGGCACAGGTGTTTACCTCACCATTCGCACCGGCGCATTCCAGTTCGCGAAGTTCGGACACGCCATGAAAAATACCATCGGCAAAATCGGCGAAAAACAGGTGGCCACCGACAAAGGCTCCATTACGCCGTTCCAGGCGGTGACAACCGCCCTGGCAGCAACCGTAGGCACAGGCAATATCGCGGGCGTTGCCGGCGCCATCGCCGCAGGCGGTCCAGGGGCCGTGTTCTGGATGTGGGTTTCCGCCCTGTTCGGCATGGCGACCAAGTACGCGGAGGTGGTCCTTGCGGTCCGGTATCGGGAGCGGAATGTAAAGGGCGACTGGGTCGGCGGGCCCATGTACTATATCAGCAACGGGTTAGGGAAAAATTGGAAATTGCTGGCGGTTATTTTCTGTGTGTTCGGCGGGCTGGCCAGCTTCGGGATCGGCAACATCGCCCAAATCAATACAATCGCAGGCTCCGTATTTGGCGCGATCAACACCGTAAGCGCAGGCGCGGCGGCGGCAAGCGAAACGGTGATTAAAACACTCATCGGCATCGTCATCGCTTTTATCGTGGCGCTGGTCGCCATCGGCGGCGTCAGGCGTATCGGCCAGGTTACGGAGAAGCTGGTGCCCTTCATGAGTGTGCTCTACATCATCGGCTCTCTCGTGATCATATTTGCCAACATCGGCAATATCGGCCCGGCGCTGGGCTCCATCTTTAAGGGCGCGTTTAATCCCCAAGCCGTTGTGGGCGGCATCGTCGGCGTCAGCATTCGCACGGCTATGACAAAGGGCGTGGCCCGGGGCTGCTTCTCCAACGAAGCCGGGTTGGGTTCCGCCCCCATCGCCCATGCGGCCACCAGCCTCAAAAACCCCGTGAAGCAAGGCCTGTATGGCATTTTCGAGGTGTTTGTGGACACCATTGTCATCTGTACCCTCACCGCCCTTACCATACTCATCAGCGGCATCGCCATCCCGTATGGCGGGAGTGCCGGCGCAGAGCTGACCACCGCGGCCTTTACCACCACATTCGCAGGCTGGCTTCCAAGCGTGTTTGTGGCCATCGCCATACTGCTCTTCGCCACCTCCACAATACTAAGCTGGTCGCTTTATGGCGCGCGCTGCGCGGAATACCTGTTCGGGCCAAAAAGCATTCTGCCGTATCAGGTTCTGTTCGTGATCGTGGTGGTGCTGGGTTCCACCATGGAGCTCAAGCTGGCGTGGGATATTTCGGATACCCTCAATGGCCTGATGGCGCTGCCCAACCTGATCGCGCTCATCGGCCTTTCCGGCGTGGTTTACAAGCTGACCGCGGAATATAAGGCGGGACTGAAGCTCAACAAAACAAAATAACTACGCAATATTGCAACACATGCAAACAAAGCCATAAAAAAGCGCCACAGGCGCTTTTTTATGGCCAGACCGTCAACAAAGCCTTGGCTTTGCCGATGGCCGGTCTTATTCCGGCTCAGCCATGCGATAGCCCACGCCCACTTCCGTGAAAATATGCTTGGGCACCGCGGGATTTTCCTCGATCTTTCTTCGGATATTGGCCATATTCACCCGCAAAATCTGGTTGTCGCAGGTAGCGTGGGGGCCCCATATGGATTTTAACATATAATCATATGTCAGCACCCGCCCGGCATACCGGGACAGCAACGCCACAATCTTATACTCGATCTGCGTCAGGTGCACAGGTTCTCCCTTTACCTTGACATACCGCCGGTCAAAATCGATTGTCAGGTCGCCTACCGTAAATACATCCGAGCGGACGATCTCCCCCTTGTTTCTGCCGTGGCGAAGCGCCGTGCGGATGCGCGCCAACAGCTCGGACGTGCCAAAGGGCTTGGTGATATAGTCGTCCGCACCCAGGTCAAGGGCTTCCACCTTATCCCGCTCATGCCCCCGGGCGGATACCACCACGATGGGCACCAGCGACCAGGCGCGCACGGACTTCAAAATCTGCTGCCCATCCATGTCCGGCAGCCCAAGATCCAGCAGCACCGCGTCCGGGCAGTGGGAACTGACCATGGACAGCGCCTCCTGCCCGCTTGAGGCTTGCAGGGTAGCATAGCCATTGGTTTGAAGTACAGTTGTAATAAAATTACAAATGCTCGCGTCGTCCTCTATGATGAGGATACAGGGTTTGTTTTCCATAATTATTCCTCCTTTAACGGCAGGCAAAACCGAAAAGCAATGCCCCCCGCAGGTTCATTTTCCGCTTCCACTTTACCGCCATGAGCCTCGATGATGGATTTGCATACGGAAAGCCCCACTCCCATATTCCGTCCGCTATCGCTAAAGTTCTCCGCCTGTTGAAAATACCCCTGAAATATGTGAGGCAATTGTGTTGGATCAATGCCTGGGCCGTCGTCCCACACCTCAAATACCGCATATTCCAGTTCTTTTTTTACCCTGAGCTCCACCCTGGTTGCGCCTTTTGCGTGCTTTGCCGCATTCTCCAAGAGGTTGAATATCACCTGCTCGATCAGCATCGGATCCATTGGCACCAGGAAAAGCTCTTCCGGAATGCTGATGTGTACGGGCAAAAACCCATACCGCTTGGTAAACTTACCAACCACCTCGCCCACAATCTCTTCAACCGCCTCGTCCTGTTTGGTGATTTTTGCCACGCCCTCTTGAAACCGGGTGATGGACAACAGGTTTTCCACCATCCTGATCAGCCACTGGGTTTCCTGCTCAACGTCGCGTAACAGCGCGTCACGCTTTTCATCGCTAATCTCGTCCCCTTTTTCCAGAAGTATGCTGGTCACACCGGAGATACTGGTCAGCGGTGTTCTCAGGTCGTGGGAAATCGCCCGTAAAAGATTGCCACGCATCTTTTCCTGCTGTGCCGCCGCCCTGAGCTTTTCCTGTTCCATCAGCTGGGTTGTCATGGTGCTGACGACAATGGACACGATCAGCATGCTGACAAACGTGACCGGATACCCGGAGATGGTGAAATTAAATGCGAAATAGGGGTAAGTAAATATGTAATTTACCGCAAACATCCCCAGAAAAGCCGCAATTGTCCCATAAAAATATCCGGTGGTGACCCGGGAAATCATTACTACAGCCAGCAGGAACAGCATGGATGCATAGGTATTGCTGGTATTCATCGTACTTAAGAGAAAGCAAAGGATCGTAGTAACGATAAAAATCAAAATGGTTTTGCCCGTATCCTTTATGCTGACCGGGAACAGATCCTTCAATTTTCTATTTTTCATTCTTTCCCAGCCTCCCATCTTGATTATGCGTATATTGTATCATCTCTCTCCCGTTTGGTTAACAGTATTTTCGCTAAGATGATGTTAAGAGTTTGCCGTTTTCTTTGGTTTTTTACATTAAAATCTCGTATATATTTTGACGCGGCCACCATTTCAAGGTATGATAAAGTATTACATATATTTTACTTAAATTGGGGGGCGGGCTATGAAGGAATTTAACGTCAACAGTACATTCATGTTTCTCGTCGCGGGTGCGGTGATACTGTTTGTCATCGCACAGTCTGTATTCTTCCTCATCAAGGCCTGGCGGCAGGCAAGGGCCATCGGCATTAACAAATCCGTTTTGCGCCGGACCGTTGCCGGAAGCGCCGTATTCACAATCGCCCCGGCGGTGGCAATCCTGCTGGGGGTCATCACGCTAAGCAAATTTCTGGGATTGCCTTTGCCGTGGTTACGGCTTTCCGTCATCGGCGCGCTCACCTATGAGCTGCCCGCAGCCACCGCGGCCGCAGCCGCCACCAGCTCAAGCCTGTCCAGCACCGTCACCGATCCGGTGGTATACTCCACAATCGCCTGGGTCATGACGCTGGGCATCATTCCCGGTATCATTATTATCCCGATATTTCTAAAGAAAATCCAGGGCGGCATCCTGAAAATTCAAACCAAGGACGAAAAATGGGGCAATATTTTCATGTCGGCGCTGTTTTTAGGCATGATCTCCGCGTTTTTAGGCATGGTATTCTCGGATATCAGAAGCGGGCTGCCGGGCTTTATCCCCATATTCGTCATGCTCATATCAGCAATCATTATGGCGATCTGCGGCCTGATACTAAAATCCGGCAAGGCAAAGTGGCTGGAAAACTACGCCCTGCCTATCAGCATGCTGGGGGCTATGGCCCTGTCCATTCCCATCACAAACTGGATCGTGTGAGGTGACGGCTATGAAAAAGAAAACCAATCTTAATTATTACGACTCCATCCATTTTACCGGACGCATCTGGATGGTCTCTGCCCTCATTATGATACTGCTGGTGCCTATCAGCATCGGCGTATACTACGGCGCGTGGCCGCATTTGAACCAGCTTTTGACCGGGCTTCTGGGTGTAGCCCCCATATTCTGGACGGTGGGCATCATCGAGGTGTTTACATTTACGCCCATGCTGGGCTCCGGCGGCTCGTACCTGGGGTTTGTCACAGGTAACCTCACCAATCTAAAGGTACCTTGCGCGCTCAACGCTATGGAGGCCGCAAAGGTCACCCCCGGCTCTGAGGAGGGGGAGCTCATCTCCACAATCTCCATTGCCGCAAGCTCCATCGTTACCACCTTGATCATCGCCCTGGGCGTGTTTTTATTGGCCCAGATCCAGCCCATTCTGGAATCCCCTCTGCTGGCCCCGGCGTTTGAAAACATACTCCCCGCCCTGTTTGGCGGGCTTGCGGTTGTGTACGTCTCGAAAAACTGGAAAATCGCCCTGGTGCCGCTGCTGTTCATGCTAATCCTGTTTATTCTCGTTCCGTCCCTGGCCAGCTCCGTAGGCGTTCTGGTGCCGGTGGGCGCGCTCATTGCCATCGGCGTCAGCCGCATCCTTTACAACAAGGGTCTATTATAAGGAGGCAGCATGATAGGATATATCCTATTGGGTATTTTACTTGCATTCCTCGCAATTATCCTCATTCGCGGGGCGATGTTCCGTCCCCCGGTTGGGGAGGCTGCCGCGCCGGAGCCCGTGAGCTTTGACGAGGATAAGGCTATTCTGGATCTTCAACAAATGGTACGGATCAAAACCGTTTCCTCCCGAGATAAATCCATGGAAGACCCCGCAACCTTTCAAGCGTTTCAAGCACTGCTGCCTAAGCTATTCCCCGCAGTACACGCCGCGTGTAACCGGGAAATCGTGGGCGAGCACGGGATTTTGTATCATTGGAAAGGCAAATCCGCCCTCAGTCCCAGCATCATGATGGCCCATTACGACGTGGTGCCTGCCAACGAGGCCGACTGGCAAAAGCCCGCATTCGAGGGCATATTGGAAGATGGCATGCTGTGGGGACGAGGAACGCTGGACACGAAGATCACCCTTTGCGGGGCGCTTTCTGCGGCGGAGACGCTGATAAAAGATGGGTTTGTCCCGGAAAACGACGTGTATTTCGCGTTTGCCGGCGACGAGGAAATCTCGGGCAACGACGCCCCCGCCATCGTCTCCCTGCTCGAAGAGCGGGGCATTCGTCCCGCGCTGGTGATGGACGAGGGCGGCGCGGTGGTGGAAAACGTGTTCCCCGGGGTGACGAAAAGCTGCGCGCTCATCGGCATCGGGGAAAAGGGCGTGATGGACCTGAAGTTTCAGGTCAAAAGCGCGGGCGGTCACGCCTCCGCCCCACCAGCCCATACGCCGGTTGGGGTATTGGCCCGGGCGGTTACCCGGGTGGAAAACAAGCCCTTTCGCCCACAAATCACAAAACCGGCCGCTGAAATGTTCGACACATTGGGCCGGCACTCTACGTTTTTGTACCGGGTGATTTTCGCGAACCTCTGGTGCTTCGCCGGAGTATTATATGCGCTATGCAAAAAGAAGGGTGGGGAACTCAACGCGCTCTTGCGAACCACCTGTGCCTTTACCATGATGCAGGGCAGCGCCGCGGCAAACGTGCTCCCGCCGGAGGCGATGGTATGCGCCAATCTCAGGCTGTTGGGCGAGGACAAGGCGGACGTGGCGTTCAAATACATCCGGTCTGTGATTGACGACCCATCCATCGATCTTTCCGTCATCCAAAGCACGAACCCCTCCCCCACTTCTGTCACAGACAGTCCCGGCTGGCACAAGGTGGTTGCGGCGGTGTCCGGTACCTGGCCCGGCGCGATTGTATCCCCGTATCTCATGATCGCATGCAGCGACAGCCGGCATTACGCCCGTATCAGCGACAATGTGTACCGGTTCTCGGCCATGGCCCTGTCCGGCGAGGAGCGGGCGCGCATTCATGGCAACGACGAGCGCGTCCCTGTTGAGAAAATCAAGGACGCGGTGCGGTTTTATTTGCGTTTGATCAAGCAGTGCTAAAACTTCGGCATCGCGGGCTTTTTCTAAGAGGCATCTTGTAATACTGAAAACGCAAAAGCGCGGCAGTTTGCCGCGCTTTTGCCTCAGACTGTCGAGAAACCCGTTTCCGGATCAACCGGGAACGGGTTTCTCGACAGCGCCCAGCACCTATGGGTGCGCAGCCAGCTCCGTTTTGGGAGCTTGCCACTACTAAACACAAACTTCCCCTAGGTCAATACTAGTACTGCAATTTTCAGCCAGGATGATAATAACTTCCCTTTTGCTCTTCTTCGCATAACGAACCGTATACGCTGTTCCACCGCTTTCCAGGCCGTCATAAACCGCCAGCAGATATCGGGCATGGTCTACCATATAGCGGTTACGCTGAAACATACAAGTTTGCGTGTATTGTGTGCTGATATAAACCACTTCATCACATCTTGGAAGGAGATCAAAGTATCGTTCCCGCTGTCCGCTAGTCCAATTATTGGCTTAGGTCTCACAGGGCAGCACAGCTATGAGCTTTAGCTCTCTATATTGTTCTTTTAGTTCCAGAATGAGTTCAGCGCCCCATATATCTACGCCTAGTGCCATACCTGTATAGTAAGTAGTAATGCCTTGACCAATGAGAGAAAGGACTGCTTTTCCCATTGCCTCTTTTATTGCAATGCAATCAGGATGTGTTTCATCATACTTGAATGAAAAATGTGCTGGACGATGCCCGGTAAATGCACAGCAGTTTTGTATGTCCATAATATCCTTCTCCAAATCTATAGTAGTTTTGCTCTAAATAAAAGCAAATTGATAATACTATTATATATTTGCTCAATATATTAGTCAATAGCTCAATATACAAGACAGCTAAATGAATTGAGAAATACTATAATTGTAGTAGATAGGGGAGAGAAAATTTTGAGTAAAAATAGTGTATTAAAAAATGCAGACCGTTTTATTGAACTTGGTCTTACAATATCGGGCTTACGCAAGCTAAAAGGAATGTCCCAAGAGCAACTAGCTGAAAAAGCAGGTATAAGTAGGTCGCATTTAAGCTCTATTGAAGCACCCAATATCGTCCGCCCCTTTTCTGTTGAAGTCTTATATAACATCGCAGATGCACTTGACATATCTGCTGGTGATTTACTAAACGCAACATTTCCGGGCAGCGACAAGCAGGGGCCACGGGGTCAATAGTATATAATTTTAGTTAGTTCGCAATAAAATAAATAATATATAACGCTCATATCGAAAAGCAGAGAACCATTGAATTTCAAGTGATTCTCTGTTTTGCTTACTCTACAGTTTCCGGTCGGCTTCCTATACTTCCTTATGACCAGTAACCTAATGATTTCGGGGGGATGTTCAACCGAATTCGGTCAAGCTGCGCAGCAGCGGCGGTTTTTTGACACGCTTTAGTGTCCATTCCCATTCATATCATAATGTGCCCGGGGGCCGCCCACGTATTTGGGCCGGGTGCGGGCCATGACCACAACCGCTTCCCCGATCCGCCGGTTTTCCGTATGAATGGGCACCACCACCGGCCTTAAATGCATGCCGATCAGGGTGCCTCCGATGTCCACACCAGCCACGGCCTTTCCCCGCAAATTCTCCACCATCACCGGATCACAAAACCGCGCAAGGGCTTGCAGGCTCATGGCTCCCCCCGCATGCAGCCAAGGCGTCACCCAAACCTCCTGCAGGTCATATCGCTCCATACAAGCCCGCTCCACCACCAGGGAACGGTTGAGATGCTCGCAGCACTGCACCGCCAGGTACAGGCCCCGGGCGGCAATTTCCGGCAACAGCACATCCATGATGGCTTTCGCGGTCTCCTCGCTGGAGGCAGTCCCGATCAGGCTTCCGCAGATCTCGCTGGTGGAGCAGCCGATGACCACCATGTCACCAGCCTTCAGGTTGGTTGCCGACTGAAACAAATCCGTCAGCGCGGCCTTGGCCTGCGCTGTAATGCACCGTACGTCCATACTTGTCCATCCTTTTTTCGTACTGCACAACAGTATACGGTTTTTTAGGATATGTGGCAATATGGCTATCCCGAAAAAAGAATATCTGTACCGGTACAGTATGCCGTGCTGCTTCTATCCTTCATGCACTTAATACAAATGGTTCGTATTATTCCAAACACACCCGAAACGCGGTAGGCAGTGCCGGGCCGTCCCCGTCAGGCCAATCCACCCGCCAGCCCGGCGGTTGAGCACGCAGAAACTCCACCTCGCAGTCGTACACCTGCATGCGCCATTCTATATGGGTAAACACATGCTTTCGTTCCCGTGCGATGATGCTTCCGGTCAGCCGCACGCCAAAGTCTTTTAGCTTCGCAGCCGCCTGCGTTGCATTTAGAACCCCCGGCACATGCGGCAATTCCCACAAGCCACTAAGCAACCCGCTCTCCGGCCTGGGCAAAAGCGCTATTCCCTCGGAGGTTCGCAGCACAAATACCGTCATTTCCTCCTGCCGCCGGGGCGCTTTTTTGGCTTTCACCGGCAGCAGCGCCGCCCGCCCGCCGGCAAATCCCCGGCATCCATTTCTGACGCCCACGGGGCAGCTTTCACACTGGGGCTGACCGTTGGGCAGGCATACAAGCGCCCCCAGCTCCATAATCGCCTGGTTAAACTCCCCAGGCTGTTCCTCCGGCATCCAGGGCGACAGCGCGTCTCGCGCCGCCTTTTTCGCTTTTGGCAAAGCGATGTCCGTATCATCGTCGCAATACCGCGCCAGCACCCGCAGCACGTTTCCGTCCACCGCCGGAACGGGTTGAGAAAACGCGATGGAGGCGATTGCCCCCGCCGTGTATTCCCCGATCCCGGGCAGCGTCAGCAGCGCCTCGTAAGTCCTGGGAATTGCCCCGTTAAATTCCTCCATCACCTGCTGTGCCGCCCGCTTCAGGTTCCGGGCGCGGCTATAGTAGCCAAGGCCCTCCCACAGCTTCATCAGCGTTTCATCAGGCACGGCGCACAGCGCCGCCACATCCGGCAGCGCCTGCAAAAACCGCTCATAATAGGGCTTGACCGCTTCCACCCTTGTCTGCTGCAGCATGATCTCGCTGATCCATACCCGGTATCCGTCTGCGTCCTGCCGCCAGGGAAGATCCCGGGCGTTTTTTTGATACCAGCCGACAAGCGGCTCCCGAAAGCCCCGAAGCGCCGCCGGGATTACCCGCGTCAAGAGACGGCCCTCCAAAGCAGGCGGTTGTCCAAAAACTCCGCTTCCACCCGGCCCGCGTCAAGGTGATACGCAAGATAGTTCTTGAGGGTGCTTCCCACCAGCACATACTGGTTAAAGTTCATCGCAAGGCCGTAATGGTCGAATACCTTCTTATAAAGCTCTTCTGCCGTGATAGGCGCTTTGCATAGGCTTAGCACCAGCGATGCAATTTCCTGCACCTTCGCCCGGTTTGCCGCCGCAAGAGGCCGGATATCCGCCGTAGGCTCCCCATGGGACGGGATAAACAGCTTTGCTTGCATCCCGGATACCAGATCCAGGGTCTCCAAATACGCGGCCACGTCGTAGATGTAATTCACATGATATTTCTCCAGGATATGTTCTGCGGACAGCGCGTCCGCCAGAAACACCACGTCGTCCACAGTCCTCACGCCGATCATGTCGAAAAAATGCCCCGGAAGGGGTATCGTCGTGAGCCCCTTGGGCAGGCAGCTAAAATCGCTTATGGGAGCAATGCTGGGCTGCGCCATCAGGAATTTGTTGCGCAGCGGCTTAGGCGGGTATCCGCCAAACAGGAAAGAGCCCTCCAAAATAGGGTATTGGGCGAACGCGTTCTCCAATCCGGTGGAGCAGATTATACAGCCCGTCCGGCTTTGCAAAAAAGCGTTGCCGCCGATATGATCCGCGTTGGAATGGGTGTTCAGGATGCAGCGAAGGTTCCAGCCCTGGGCCTTCAAATGCTGGTTGATCTTTCTGCCCGCTTCCTTGTCGTTTCCGCTGTCGATCAATACAGCGTCAGCGCCATCCACATACACGCCGATCTTGGCCCCGCTTTCTATGTAATATGTATGGTCGCCTACCTGATTAAGCTCGTACATACTTTTCTCCTTTTCGGTTTATTTATTGCTTGTTTTTTTCTGATACGCTGCGCGGATGCTCCGGGTTACCTCCGGGTCCAGAGGATACACATACGATTGAGGCCGCCCGGTATAGAACCCCTGGAGGTACTCCACGCCAAGGGAAATTAGCGCCTCCATTTCCCCTTTTGTTTCCACACCCTCAGCTAAAACCTCCACGCTGCGGGACTTGACAAATGAGATCAGGTCTTTGATCAATTGCTGCCGCTGTGGATCATGGTCGACGCCCCGCACAACAGACAAGTCCAGCTTCACGATATTTGGCGTCTGGAACATGAGGGAAGCCTCGCTGTTATAGCCGTTGCCATAATCGTCCAGCGCCACCAGCCCGCCCCAGTTTTTGATCATATTGAACTTCTGTTGCGTATGGCGATTGCCGTCCGGGTCGCTTTCCATGATTTCCATCACGATGCGGGGAAGATATTCTTGGAACTGGGCTTCAAACAGCGCAATTTCCTCCTCGTTGAGCGTCTGGCTGCTGACCGAATTGATAAATACCTTTTCATGCTTGCCGATCTTGCCATCGGCATTTAGCTTCACAAATTGCTCCATTCCCTTGAACCACGTAAGATATTCAACGTAATGAAGCTTTGACTGCGCATGGGCAATGCGCAGCACGTCCTCCGGGGTTTTCAGCCGTTCCGACTGTGGCCGCATCAGCAATTCATACCCGAATATATCCGCAGTCGCAACCCTGATGATGGGCTGAAACGCAAATTGCAGGCCAACGTTGTCCAATATGTTGTTGAGGGACTCCTGCCCATAAAGAACGCTCTTGTTATCGGCAAATGTCTCCTGGTTAAACTCGATCAGGCTGCCTTTCATGGTATGCTTCGAGTTGTACATGGCGAAATCAGCATACTGAATAAGTGTATCCAGATCCGCGGTGTCCTTTGGGAACCACGCGATGCCACCCGACACCCGCATCCGGTAATCAAATCCGTTGGGCAGCACAAAAGATTTTTCCTGTAACAGCCGCCAGCCTTCCTGTATCACCCCGCGCAGCTCATCCTCCGAGGAGAAGCCGTACAGCAGGGTATAAAACTCATCGCCGGAGCGGCAGGCCGCTATTCCGCCGTGGACGTTGAAAAACTGCAGGCTCTGCGCCAGGCTGACGATATACCGGTCGCCATAATCGTGGCCATAGGTGTCGTTGACATACTTCAAATTATCAAGATCCATCATCACCAACGCCGCGCATTTGTTGGCGTTTGCCCTCAGGCATTCCTCGGCCTTTTCCTGGAACGCGCGCCGGTTATACAGATTGGTCAAAACATCGTAGTCCCGCTCATATTCGGTTTTCAGCTTGACCAGCATGTCCTCCGTCACATCGGTTACCGCCCCCAGAACCCTTCCAGAGTCCACCATTACGGTTACCTGCACATAGCGCTGTTGCCTGTCCGCCAGCTCCAACAGATAGGTGCCTTCCATGCCCTCGCATTTGTTGCGGTAAATGGCGTCCAGCTCCACCTTAAACTCATCGAGGGCGATCAGGCAAAAATCCTCTCCCTGCTCAAGAGGCGCGGGCAGGTGCATGATCTTAGACAGGTTGCTGCTGCAAAATACCGTGCTGTCGCCTTCTGCGTATTCAAATACGCCGATGGACGCCTTTGTCATACGCAGTACTTTCGATATTTTTGACGAGCTCTCGATCAGCGACTGAGTGAGCGATTCGATGGAGGCGGTCAGCTCGTCTATTTCCTTGATATTCAGCTTGTTAAGCTTTGGAAACCGATAGGGGTCGCTAAGGGACAGGTCGTTGGCAAGCGCGGTAATCGGCCTTGTGACAATCCGGCTGGCCAGGAACACGCCAGCCACGCCCAGTATCAGGCACGCCAGCGTGGCGATGTTGGACAGAACCGTGATCGTACGGGAAAAGGACAGGAGGTTTTGCTCCTGCACCAGCCCGATAAGCGCCCATTTTTGCCCGGCAAACGGTGTGTTCGTATGATAAATATTCAGGTATTGGACGCTGCCCCAGACCTCTGTTTTCGAGGCATCTCCCACAAAACGGTAAATGCTGTCCGATATTCTCTGTTTTGACGCAATGCTTGGCGTTTCCCCCAACGCGTACTGGTACAGGGGGCCGTTGGAGGTGACCCGCTCGAACGTCTCCCCGCCGTCGTTTGTGATTGCCAGCAGATACGCGCCTGCACGCTCCGGCGTGATTTCCTGATACTGCAGCAAGGAATGGAGATAAGACTCGGTGATGTCGATGCCCATCACCCCGAAAACATCCCCTGCGGAATTGATCAGCGGGATGGAATATGTAATCACCTGCGCATCCTCCGGGGATAATGTGAGGCCGCTGCTCCAGTAGCCATAATTGCTGCTCTGTTTGTTGTCATACTGGCGGGCTGCATCGATGGGTTTATGGAAAAGGGCTTCCTCCAGGCTGCCCCCTTGGGCCATTTCGAAAGCAGGCGACCGATAGGTGTCCAATGCAATCCCTCTTGCCTTGGCGATGCTGGGCATGCCCCGTTCCATCAACAGGTCGCTATCGTTTACCGAATACCCAACCGGATCCAAATCCCTGATATACAATGCGGCCCGGCTCTGCTCATTTCCCTGTACGCCCGGACCGTCCAACACGATAAACGCACCGGTTACCATGCTGCGGCGCAACATATAAATAATTTCGTCCGTCACCGCAGCCACGATCCCCTCGTTGAGAGATGCATCGCCGCCGATATCGTCATACGAGGCGCCATGCTGCGCCAGATACCCGTCGATGGTATCGAGAATTTCGATTTCGCTATCCTGAAAGCTGGTCCATTTGTGGATCATTTCGTTCTCAATGTACTGCTTTCGGTTGAGCACCCGCTCGTTTAATATGTCATACGCATTCTCATCCGCGTGAGCCACAACGCCCCCCTGCCAGAACACCACCAGGTATAAAATCGATTGGACAAGTATCACTGCCATAACCGGGAGTGAAAGCCTTGCCAATATGGATTGTTGCCTTGTTCCGGATTTTCGCTTCACATCAGCCCTCATGTTCCTGCCATTCAGCGCGCAACCGCTTTATGCAGCGCCTGCGAGAAATCAGAAAACCAGGCGTCAAAATACTCGTCTGTGGAATACGGGGCAACCGCTTCCTCCTTTGTCATTCCACCCTCCATGAGGGCGATGACAGCGCCGCGATCCGCTTCTGCCCGTTCTTGCATAAAGCTTTCCAGGATCTGCCGGGCGCTGTTGCCATTTTCAAACGCTTTATTTGTGTACAGGCGGTAACTGCTTACGATCTCACCGCCCAGCAGCAGCGCCTCTTGCATCACGGGCGTGATGCTGTCTCCGGCGTCCGCCACTGCCGCGCGAATTCTTTCCATGTTGTTTGCGGATGCTTCCACAGGCAAATAGCCTGTTTCAATACAGTATTTTAGGTTTTGCGCCGGGTCGGTAAACCACTTCAAAAACTCCATCGCCGCAGCTTCCCGCTCCGGCGTGGATCTTGTGACCGCCATACCCGCGCCCTGCTGCACACCGCATTTTTTAGTTCCCGCAAAGTTCGGCAGCTTGAAGCAGCGCACATTGATGGGATACGATGTGCCATCGTCCAAAGTAACCTCCTGGGGGAAGAATATGGCGCCAGTCGTAGAGCCCACCAGGGCAATGATTTCCCCGGTCTTGGCGTCGTCGCTTCGAAAGCGACCCACAGATGCAAAATATCCGTTGATATAGGGAATATAATGGGCGTCCCACATCCGCTTAAAACTGTCCCGGTCAAGCTGAATGGTTACGTCGCCATTTTCCACGGCAAACAGCTCAGCGCCCAGCTGCAGGCTGCCGATGATCTGGTAGTTTGCCATCACATCCCGGCCAAAGAATGCTCTTCCGTCGTTTTCCATTTCAGGTGTCAACGAGTCTGTCCATTCATAGTATTCTTTTGCAACCTGCGCGATCCCTTCCCAGGTTTCAAAGGCCGTCTCGCTTGCGCCGGTGGCCGCCGCGAAGGGCGCCCAGTCGGTTTCGTTGAGCATCATGAATTCTGTGGATTTGGCCACGGGAAGCAGCGTCAGCTCTCCGCTCAAGTTAAACTCGCCCTCGGACAGGTATGCCGGCACGTAGGCTGCGCGCTCCTCCTCGCTTAGGTATTGGCTCAGGTCGGCGGACAACCCCATGCTATACACATCGTAGGCCGTGTCCGCGTATGCCGCGAATATATCCGGCACATCCGGCGAGCCCACGTTGCCGCTCAGCGCATCCAGCACCTTTTGTATGAGGTCATTGACAGAACCCTGATTGTATGCCTTTACGACAATGCCTTTTTCTTGGCCGGCGGTATCGTTGAATTCCGACACCAGCTGGTCGAATATCTGTTTTTGTATGCCGTTATAATAATGCCACACCGTAATGGAGGTGAGATCGGAGGGCTTCGTGGTGGGAGAGCAACCGACTACAGCGGTGGCCAGCATTAAGATTGCTGTCAAATACGCTAAAATTCGGAATTGCCTCATTCATACACCTCATTATTTATTGTCAAGAGGGAGTTGCTGGCAACTACCAATAATAAGGTATATTGTAAGGTATGATATAACAAAAAGCAACAGGATCACATAACAAAATGAAGGATTGCGGGGGAAATGGCCTCGCAATCCTCATTGAAATACGACCTCTAAGAGTGTTACTTTTTAGTTTTAGGTTTAAACAGCAGCGCCACGATATACCCGAAAAACACCGCCGCGGCAACGCCCCCGGCGGTAGCGGTGATCCCTCCCGTAAACGCCCCCAGCACGCCGTTTTCCTGGGCGCCCTCCATAGCCCCTTTGGCAAGGGAGTATCCAAACCCGGATAGGGGAACCGTAGCCCCCGCGCCGCCCAATTCAACCAGGGGTTTGTAAATGCCCAGTGCGCCTAAAAAAACACCGGTTGTGACAAATACCACAAGAATACGCGCCGGGGTCAGCCGGGTCAGGCTGATCAGCAGCTGCCCCACCACACAGATGAGTCCGCCAATGACAAAAGCCCACACATAATCCAGCAATTCAAACGACATGTTACTGTCCTCCTCTTCGCGCCAGCGTAACCGCGTGAGCTATTCCGGGTATCGTCTCTCCCTGCTGGCTGCTTTGTGTGCTCATCAGCGCGCCGGTGGCGAGGAACAGCATCGTGTTCCATTTACCCTCCGAAAGCTCCGGCAACAGCTTCGCGCAAAGCACCGTGGCTGCGCAGCCGCAGCCGCTTGCCCCGCAATTGACGTTTTGCTCCGGATGAAATACCAGGTTTCCACAGTCAAGATGCCGTCCTGATAAATCGATGCCCCGCTCATGACAAAGCTCAAAGAGCATTTGGCTTCCAAAGCGGCCGAGATCACCGGTGATGATTGCATCATAATCCGCCGCCTTTTTATCAGTATCCTGTAAATGTGCTGCGATGGTATCGGCTGCTGCCGGGGCCATTGCCGCGCCCATATTCGATGCGTCGGTGATGCCCATGTCCACCACCTTTCCAATGGTGCCGCTTGTGATAAATATGTTGCGGTACAGCGATTGTCCGGCGGTTTCGGGCTGGGCTGCGGCCTCTTGCAGCAACACCGCCCCTGCGCCTGTGACGGTGCGCTGGGCTGTGGGCGGGCTTGTGGTGCCCATTTCAAGGGGATAGCGAAACTGGCGCTCAGCGGTGGAAAAATGGCTGGCCGCCACGCAGGCGGCGTTTGCCGCAAATCCACCGTCGATGAGCATGCTGCCCACCAGCAGCGACTCCGCCATCGTTGAGCATGCGCCATACAGCCCTAGAAAGGGCACCCCCAACTGTCTTGCGGCGAAGTTGGCCGACACAATCTGGTTCAAAAGATCTCCGCCCAACAGACAATGCAGGTTCGCGGTGTCCCAATTTACCTTGCTCAGCGCCATGCGTACGCTTTGCTCAAACATTTTGGACTCGGCCTTTTCCCAGCTTTTTTCGCCCCAGGTATCGTCCATAAGCACCACGTCAAAAAGGCCGCCCAACTGCCCCTGCCCCTCCATATCTCCAACGATTGTGGCCGCGGTCAGCACCTGCGGCGGGTTTTCAAATATCACCGTTCGGTTTCCAATGCGTTTTGTTGCCATGTGCGCCCCCTACTGAAATAAAAGGCTTAACAGCCCTACCACGATGGACGCGCTGACACCATAAACCAGCACCGGCCCCGCAATGGTAAACATCTGAGCGCCTACGCCAAGAACAAAGCCTTCCGTGCGGTGCTCCATCGCAGGGGATACCACGGAGTTTGCAAAGCCCGTGATGGGAACCACCGATCCGGCCCCCGCGAAGCTGCCCAGCTTGTCGTATACCCCAAGGCCGGTTAACAGCGCGCCTAAAAATACAAGAACGATGGCGGTGAAAATGGAAACATCCTTTTCGCCAAGCTGCAGCCAGATCGCGCCTGCGTCCCGGATAAACTGGCCAAGGCAACAAATGAGGCCGCCCACGAAAAACGCCCGCACGCACATGAGGGGCGTATTGCTTTTCGGTGCACGGGCATTGACGAGGTCCTGATAACGCTGTTTTTCACGTTCTTGTTGTTTGTTTTGTTGTTCCACTTCGCCTACGCTCCTTTTTCCGGATGCTTCAGCCGCACCTTTTCCACGTACGGCGTATACCGTTGTTCCCGTTCGCCGGGGGACTGCGTTCCGGCATTGCCCAAAAGCTCCGCTGTGGGCGCCGAATAATAGTCTTTATGTTGCATGCGGTTCCTCCTCAATCCATACAAAGCGCGCTCCTCGAAATGCGCTTTCCTCTCTGGTCCCTCGATAGCTGCGCCATAAATACATGCTGAAAAGCACCGCGCCAGCAATGAGAAGCCCGGCAACAGTCAGCAAAATGCGCCGTTTTAGCATAAAAGGATCACCTCCTTTACCTTATCCTGTACCTTATCCTGCGCACACAGCGGTTTTTTTATGTCTCGCGCGAAGCGCGGGAATATGATATGATATGATCATTATAATATGAAATTTTAAATGGTTCCGCGCCACAATATTGGAGAAAAGGGCGCGGACAATTGCTGGAGAATACAACATGGCGCTGCTTGCGGGAAACAAATTAAAAAAATCATTCGCACAACGAATACTTTTTGAGGATGTATCCTTTGAAATACAACCAAAGGACAGGATCGGGCTCATCGGCGCGAACGGAACGGGCAAAACCACCCTTTTGAAAATCCTGCTTGGATTGGAACAGGCGGATGAAGGACAGGTTTATCAAAGCCGGGAAACTACCATCGGCTGCCTGGAGCAGACGCCGGACCTGGATATGGATAAAAGCGTGTACGACGTGACGTTAAGCGTATTCGCGCCGCTTTTGGAGATGGAGCAAACCCTTATAGGAATGGAAGCACAGATGCAGTCCGCGAAGGGGGACGCGCTCACGGCGCTCATCGAAAAACAGCATCGCCTCCAGGACAGGTTTGAGCAAGAGGGCGGACTCACCTGCAAGAGCCGTGTGAGGGCAACGCTGCTGGGCCTTGGCTTCACGAAGGAGGAGCTTGATAAGCCCATAGGAGTGTTGAGCGGCGGGCAGCTCAATAAAGTGATGCTGTCCCGCGTGTTGCTTTCAGGCTCCAACCTGCTGTTTCTCGATGAGCCCACCAACCATCTGGACGTGGAGGCGGTGGAATGGCTGGAGGGGTTTTTAGTTGGCTACCCCGGGGCGTTTCTCGTGATCTCCCACGACCGGTATTTTCTCGACCGCGTGACAAACCGCACGATGGAACTAAAAAACGGGCGAATGTACACCACGAAGGGGAATTACTCGAGACATGTGGAATTGCGCAGCACTGAGGCGGAAATCGCTCTAAGGCATTACCGCAACACCCAGCGGGAAATTAAGCGCATCTACGGCATCGTGGAGCAGCAGCGCCGCTGGAACCGGGAGCGCAACATTCGCACGGCGGAAAGC
This sequence comes from uncultured Oscillospiraceae bacterium, assembly GCA_964411275.1. Taxonomy (GTDB): domain Bacteria; phylum Bacillota; class Clostridia; order Christensenellales; family CAG-138; genus CAYPKG01. The sequence continues at coordinate 33,497 of CAYPKG010000010.1, forward strand.
AAATTAAAGCAGATCGACCGGCTGAAAGCAACGCTGGTGGAGCCGGAACAGGAAACGGACAATATCCGCTTTTCGTTTCGCGCAAAGGAGCCGGGGGGCAACGAGGTGCTGTTGGGAAAAGGGCTGAAAAAGTCCTTTGATGGTAAGACTTTGTTTGAAAATACTGAGCTTCTGCTGCGCAAAAATGAACGGGTGTTCCTTCTTGGGCCCAACGGCTGCGGAAAGACCACGCTGTTAAAAATGCTCATCGGCCGGGAGCCTTACGAGGCGGGCAACGCTGTGCTGGGCGCCAAGGTCGAGGCTGCGTATTACGAGCAGAACATGCGCTCCCTTCATCCGGACAACACCGTGGAGGAAGAAATTTGGAACGCGTACCCGAAGCTTGGCAAAACCGAGGTGCGAAACGCGCTGGCGGCGTTTTTGTTCCGGGGGGACGGCGAGGTTTCCAAGCCGATCCGGCTGTTGTCAGGCGGAGAACGCGCACGGGTGCAGCTGCTTAAGCTCATGCTTTCGGGGGCAAATCTGCTGCTGCTGGACGAGCCGACCAACCACCTGGACATCGCCTCCCTGGAAGCGCTGGAAAACGCGCTGGAGGACTACGGCGGGACGCTCTTGATCGTGACCCACGACCGGTATCTGGTCAACCGGCTGGCGGACCGGACGCTGTATATGCAAAAGGACGGGCTGATTGAAAGCATCGGCGGGTATGGCGACCTTCTCTCGGAGCTGGATAGAAGAAAATCGGAAAGCGCCTGTGAGAACCGGGAGCAAAAAAAGCCCAACGATTACAAAGCCCAAAAGGAGCGGCAAAGCGCCATCAATAAAGCGACGGGCGCCGTAACGCGGGCGGAGGCGCAGATTAAAAAAGCGGAAGAGGCGATCCGGCTTCAGGAGCAGGCCCTTTCCTTATGCGCCTCGGATTACGTCAAGGCCGGAGCGCTTTCGGCCAAGATCGATACTATGAAAGAGGAGCTTGGCAGGCTTTATGAAAAATGGGAACAGGCGGAAGAGCGGCTTTCCCAACTGACGGCACAAACGAAGGAGGAATAGCATGCAGGTAGCGCGCTTTGGCTTGGGCATTCGCTTTGACATGGTGGATCAGGAACAGCAGGAGGAGGCAGCCCGCCGGTTCTGGGAAGAGATATTCTCGGTACTGACGGCTGCGGATGTTTCAGGGCTTAACGTTTATGGCGGCGTGATGGAGTCCGGCGTTCTCTGCGCGGGGCAGGAGCAATGCTACCTTTGCGTATTTACCGGCGGCGGACTGCGGCAGATGCGGGGCATCTACAGAAAGCTGGACAACGACGCCGGGGTCAACATGTATCTGTCCGCCACCCGGCCTTTTATCCAAAACAATACCCTCAATCATATTGAGGGCCTGACAAACTTCGGCCGCGTACAGCGTGGCGGCGGGCTGCTGGAGGGGGACGCGCCGCTTTTCGGCGTGACGATCCACAAACGCCGCGGCAAGCGCCGTCCTGTGGGCAAAGGCATACGCTTCCTGCTGGCGCCGGAGGAATTCGGCCCTGAGCTCAATTCCAATGAGGTGGTAAAAAGGCTGACTGTCGCGGCCAGGCGGCAATTTCCCGGCGTGCGCATTCTGCCGCTGCCCATCACCTGCGGCGGGCCTGGCACTGTGGCGTCCTTGCTTTCAGGCTGCGACGGCGCGGCGCGGACGGTTACCGTCATGAGCCTTAGCGGTGAAGGTGAAAAGACCGTCGCCCGGTACGGGGTGCTCATGGGTACATTGGCGGTGCTGGAGGCGGCGTCCACCGTAAAGGACGCGTCAAAGCTTTCGGTCTCCCCCCTTACAAGCACCTCGTATGGCCTTGGGGAGCTGATCCGCAGGGCGCTGGACGAGGGCGTGCGGGAGGTTCTGATCGGCGTGGATCAGTATCCCGCCCTGGACGCAGGCCTTGGCTGCCTAAAGGCCCTTGGGGTTTCCCTGCTGGATGCGGATGGCAAAGAGCTTCCGGGCACTGCCGGGGATCTTTTGAAGGTGCGGCGGCTGGACGCGGAGTTTTTACATCCTCGGATCAAAGACGCAGCCATCGCCATGCTGTACCCCGGCGCGGAGGCCTTCGAGCCGGAACTGTATTTCAATCGGGCGATTGCCCTCGGCGTGGATGCTGTTGTGGCCAAATCCCTTTCAGAAGCGCTTCTTAATTATTGTTCCATCCTCACGGACACATTTTCCCCGGAAGCACAGCTTAAAAACGCCCCCGGAACAGGCGCCGCGGGCGGGATTGGACTGGTGCTCCAATGCGCGTTCAATGCCTCGTTTACGCCGGGCGTGGGTGCGCTGCTGGACGCGGCCAAATACGACAAAAGAATGCGGGAGATCTCGCTGGTGGTGACCGGAAAAGGCTTCCTGGGAGCGAGAAACCTTGAAGATGGCCAGGCTTTTGCACAAATCGCGAGGCGGTGCGCCAAATACAAGGTGCCGCTTGCGGTGATCGCGGGCACATTGGAAAAGGGCATTCAGCCCCGGCTGCTTGAAAGCGGCGCGGGCAGCGTCGTGGCCCGCTCCGAGGGCGGTGAAGCGCAGTTTGCTACGGATCCCAAGGTGCTCCTTGACGACGCGGCGGAACGCATGTTCCGGTTTGTCCGGATGGGCCGCGACATCGAGCGGGTGACGGCGTTGAAGCGCAAAAAGCGGTAAAGGTGGGGGCAGTATGAATATAGAGAACCGGCATATTACCGCGGCGATGGACGCGGGCGCCGCTTTTCATCAGCTTGCCCAGGCTTATTCGTTTTGCCTGCAGCGAATGCTGCGCAAATACGGCCTGTATCCGGGGCAGCCGGAGGTGCTGTTCGCCCTTCAAGAAAACGAGGCCGAGAGCGGCTTCCGCCTAACGCAAAACGAGATAGCCAAGGCGCTGGGCGTCACCCGGGCTTCCGCCGGGGTGTCCATCCGGCGGCTGGAAAAAGCCGGCTTTGTCACCCGGGCCGTGGATCCCTCAGACACCCGCTGTAACCGGGTTCTGTTGACGAAAAAGGGCCGGGAGTTCGCCCATTGGTGCGAACTGGATATGCAGTTGATCCATACAACCCTGCTGGAGGATTTCGAGGGCGAAGAACGCATGCGGGCAACCCAGATGCTTTGGCGGATGGAGCGAAGCCTCCAGGGCATGCGGGAACGGATGGAACAGTAAGCCTTGCTGCCTTTTGGAAAAGATCAGCGGTCAGCGGTCTAAGCGGGCCGGGAACAATAGAATAGACGCGCCGCAGGCAGAAAAGCCCGCGGCGTATTTTTCCACTATTTTCTCACTGCCGTTTATTCTTATTGAATAAGGATTGCATCATGCCGGATATCTTTTGTTTACGCGCTTCGGTCGCCGCCTCATCCACTGAAAACAGGTTCAGCGACTGCACCAGAACATCGCCCTCTTTGGGGTCGCCGTCGATCAGACGCGTTGCGATATGAACCATTTCACCATTGTCGCATTCGCATACGGCGTATTGATCCTCAAATCGGTCGATAATCAGCATAGGCGTTCTCCTTATGTCCGCGAATTCTTGCGCCCCATACGGTTTAATTATCAGTAATACTATACCAATTTGGAAAGAAAATCAAGTAACCGGAAATGAAAGGACTTTTCGTCGAGTTTTGTCGAATTATCACAAGAAAAAACCGGCTTGTGATAGTATGAAAAATGCAAGGGATTGAATTCGGATGCGGGGGCGTGTTAAAATGAAACATAATAGGACAAACGAAAACAAGCCGCCTATTGAAGGGCGAAACGAGCCGCACACCATTACCTATCAACTGGATCGGCTCACGGTAGAAATGCCGGTGCTGGGGCCGGAGGTGGAACAGGCCCGGCTGGAGCTTAATGCGCTTGCCCGTCAGGTATATCAGGAGACGGGTTCATTGGATGGCGCCCGGTTGCGGGAAGCAGAAGAGGTGTTTTCCCTGATGGCGGCTGAAAAGCTGCGCCTAATTCAGGATACGAAAGAATAGCGGCGGGCTGTGGCCCACGCCGTTTTGGAGGTGGCCATGGAGGCTTTTGAAAAGCCAGACGTTCTTCTTGAGGTATTGGATGCGATCCCGGATATGCTGCGCGTGCTTGATAAAAACAGGCGCGTAGTGTTGATGAACGAAAGCTACAGCCGTTGCTTTGACATAAAGCCCGGCAGCAAATGCTATGACATGTTTTGCGCAGGCGGCGAATGCCGAAACTGCATCTCTTTGCGCGCTATGAAAACCCGAAAGCCCCAGGAAAAGCGGCGGCGCTATCAGGGCCGCACCTATTGGGTCAAGGCCTCGGCGCTGTATGATGAGGAAGGGGAGCCCACAGGCTCCGTAGAGGTTTTTCGGGATATTACCGATCTTGCGGCACGGGAACAAATGCTGCGGATACAAAACAAGCGCCTGTTGATGGAGGCCAACCTGGCCGCCCAAATGCAGCGCACTTTGTTTTTGCCGGAAAACACTCTGCTGGGGGGGCTTCAAGTTGACGCCCGGTACCTTCCAGCCAGCAGCCTGGGCGGCGATCTGTTTGGCTGCTTCCCCCGGGACGACGGAAAATCCTGTTTTTATATCGCGGACGTGTCCGGCCATGGTATTGCGGCGGCTATGCTGACATTAATGCTGGCCAACGAATTGAAATACGCCTGGGAATTAGGCGAAAGCACCCCCACAGGGCTGCTGCGCCGGGCACAAAAAGCATTTCTCGCCTCAACAAAGGATCCGCAATTATATGTGACCATGTTCATCGGCGTCTTTGACGGCGGCAATGATGGGTTTCACTGGATCAACGCGGGACACAACGGGGCGCCATTCTTAATAAACGGCGACGTAGTAAAGCGGCTTTACGCCCCCGGCCTGCCTATTTGCGACTGGCAGCCAGAGATTGATTATGAGGAGCATATTGCCCGGCTCCACCCCGGCGGCCGGTTGTTTGTTTACACGGACGGCCTGCTGGACCCGCGCTCAAGCAACCTCACAGAGCAGGAGCTTGAAAAAAAGCTTATCCAGCAAAAAGGCGACGCGTTGCTTGCGTCGCTTACAAAAAAAATCAGGAATGACAGGGCCGACGATGTTTGCATGCTGTTGCTCACACGAGGGGATGAATAACACAAAAGTATATTCTACAAAAACTATAAATATTTCATGAAGTGTAGGGATGCAAGCTTTTAATATTCCTCTTTGTAAGGTATAATTAGATATAATGATCCTCGGCGTGTGCCCGGGGAGTGTTTTTGCGAAGAAGGGGGCAACGCAGTGTCCAGCAACTATGATGATATTATCAAAGCCATTGCCAGTGGGCTGTCACAATTTTCCATTGGTGACGCTTTTGATATTATAATCATCGCGGTACTCCTCTACAAGCTCATCAGTTGGACGAAGGAAACCCGGGCATACCAGGTTCTAAAAGGCTTTGGCGTGCTCATTTTGTGCTATTTCTTAAGCCAGCTTTTTTCGCTGTATACCCTCAACTGGGTTCTAAGCTCCGTTGTGCAATGGTCGGTTGTGGTCATCGCGATCCTGTTCCAGCCGGAATTAAGGCGCGCGTTTGAGCATTTGGGCCGGGGAAAGCTGTTTGATAAGGCGCTGTTGCTCGGCGTTGGCCGTGAGGGCGATGAGGTTGTACGCGAAATGCAGCGCTGCATTCTCAACCTGGCCCGCCGCCGGGTGGGCGCATTGATCGTCATCGAGCAAAGCGTTGCGCTGGGGGACATCATTTCCACCGGCACGCTGATCAACGGCCTTATTTCCGGGGCGCTTATTGAAAACATATTCGAGCCCAACACGCCGCTGCATGATGGCGCTGTCATCATTCGCGGGGATCATGTGCTGGCCGCGGCCTGTATCCTGCCCCTTTCGGACGATACGGACATCGGCCGGGAGCTGGGCACCCGGCACAGGGCTGCCCTTGGCATGTCCGCCGTATCCGACAGCGTAACGCTTGTGGTATCCGAGGAAACCGGCATTATTTCCCAAGCGAGAGACGGAAACCTCGTACGGTACCTGGACAGCAAGGCATTGAAGGATCTGCTTGAAAGCCTGTTTATCAAAGAGAATACGCCTCGCATTCGGCGCAACCGGAGGCAAAAAGATGGAGAATAATAAAAAAGAGAATACCAACCGGTTTGTGGCATTTTTGCAGAAAAACATATTAACCAACATGCCCATCAAGATTGTAGCCCTGTTATTTGCCATGGTTTTGTGGGGCATCGTGCTGGTGGATGAAAAGCCTATTAAGATCAAAACATTCCACAATGTACCGGTTGCCGTGGAGGGCGAGGCGAATTTGTACGCCCGCAATCTTTGCGTGCGCGGGGATATTAACGAGCTTTTGAAGGATGTCACCATTAAGGTCAACACCCCGGTCACAAGCTACATGGATCTACAGATGAACAATATCTCCGCCAGCGTCAGCCTGAATGCCGTGTCCACCACCGGCACGGCGAAGCTGGCTATCAACGCCAGCTGCCGCCTTGGCACCATCGACGCCAACAAGGATATCGATCCAAATATCATCACCGTTGAAATCGACACCCTGATGACAAAGACAGTGCCTGTGGACGTCATGCGGATGGGTGTGCTTCCTGATGCGTATCATGCCGAAACCCCCCAGCTATCCAGCGCCAGCGTGGAAATCCGCGGGCCAAAGCAGGACATTCAGCGGGTTGCAAAGGCGGTATGCAAAATCCAGATGAACGGCCGCACGGAAAGCTTTAACGAGGCGGTTGAGGTGGTTCTCTTGGATGAAAGCGGGGACGAAATCGATCATTCCCTCCTGGTCAGCCAGGTGCCCACGGTATCGGTGTTCATGCCGGTGCTTTCAAAAAAAACCGTGCCCATCGATGTGTCGGGGGCGCTTAGGGGTGCTGACAACCTGCCAGCCAACTTCGAGTTGTACGGTGCCACCGCCAACCCGGAAACGCTGACAATCGTCGGCAGCGCCCAGGACCTTAGCGAAATTGAAAGCATTCCCCTCGCGGGGATCGACGTGTCGAGCCGCACGGAAAGCCTCCATGACCTTGAGGTCAAGTACAGCCTTCCGGAAAATGTGCAGGTGATCACCGGCGGCAACGAGGACGGTACAGTCGAGGTGTTTGTAGATATCAGGGAAAAGACCAATGCCAAGCAGATGCTGGACGTCCCCATTGAAATCCGTGGTTTGGCGCGTGGCTATGCGGCCACCCTCAGCCAGCAAAGCACCGATCTGCAAATTGAAGGGCGCATTACGCTGGTGGATCCCCTGGAATGGGCGGATGCGAAGGCATACGTGGATTTGACGGGCTTGAAAGAAGGCGTTTATACAATCAATGTCAGCGTGCTTCTGGAAAACGAAGACGTCACCCGGGAACTGACCTACACACAAAGCCTTGCGCAGGTGCAGGTAACGATCACAAAGGAATAGGCGATATAGTTGTCAATACTCGTAACGAATTTGAAATTGCCGCTTGACGCGGCTTTTTCCACACTTGCAATCCATGTCTCTGCCGCCATTGGCGCACCCGAAAGCGCAGTCCGGGGCGTCCGTGTGGTGCGCAAGTCCTTGGACGCGCGGAAAAAACAGCATATTTGCTGGAATGTGCATGCCGTCGTGCAATTGGACGCACAATGGCAGCGCCGGGTCTTAAAGCAGGGATTGAAGAACGTCTCCCCCGCCGCCCCGCCGTTGCCCTACCGGTTTCCCCAAGCGAAGGAGGGAGCCGGCGGCCGCATCCTGGTGGTGGGGCTTGGGCCAGCGGGCCTGTTTGCGGCGTATTATCTTTCAAAGTTCGGCTACCGGCCACTGGTGGTGGAACGGGGCGGCCCGTGGAAGAGCGGGCAAAGGATGTGAACAGGTTCTGGCAAAAGGGAGTTCTTGACGAAAGTTCCAACGTGATGTTTGGCGAGGGCGGCGCCGGCACGTTTTCCGACGGCAAGCTCACCACCAGAATGAAAGACCCCCGTGCCGACGAGGTGGTGAATACTTTGGTGGAGTTTGGCGCGCCGGAGGACGCGGCGTATTTCGCAAAGCCCCACATCGGCACCGATCAGCTTCGGACTTTGGTCAGCGCCATGCGAAAGGAAATCGAGCAGCTTGGAGGCGAGGTCCGGTTTGAAACGGCATTGACCGGGTTGGATATAAGGGATGGCGCGTTAAAGGGCGTATATCTCCAGCACCAGGGCATACAAGAGCGGGAGCCTGTGGAGGCCTGCATCCTTGCCATCGGCCAGGGTGCGCGGGACACCTATGAAATGCTGCTGCGCGAGGGCGTGGCACTTGCGCCCAAGGCGTTTGCCGCAGGCATTCGCATCGAGCACCCGCAGGCGATGATCGACCAGGCGCAATACGGCCCCTTTGCCGGGCATCCGGCCCTTGGCGCGGCGGAATACCGCCTGACCGCCCAGCAGGAGGGGCGGGGCGTGTACACGTTTTGCATGTGCCCCGGCGGGGTGGTGGTGGCGTCGTCCAGCGCCAAGGGCGAGGTGGTTGTCAATGGCATGAGTTACCGCGCCCGAAACGGCAAAAACGCCAACGCCGCCGTGGTGGTGCAGGTGGGCCCTCCGGACTTTGGCGGCGGGCCGTTGGACGGCATTCGCTTTCAACGGTCTTTGGAGGAGGCGGCGTTCCGGCTTGGCGGCGGGGACTACTGCGCCCCAGCCCAACGCGTGGAGGATTTTCTTTTGGGAAAGCCCACGGTTGGGTTTGGAAGCGTAATCCCAAGCTATCGGCCCGGAGTAAAGGGGGTGGATCTGGCCCGGGCGCTTCCTGGATTTTTAGCGGAGGGTCTGGAATTTGGGATCCGGCAGTTTGCCAGACAGCTCACGGGCTTTGATTTGCCCGACGCGGTGATGACCGGCGTGGAAAGCCGCACCAGCGCACCGGTGCGCATACTGCGCAATGAAAATGGCGAAAGCCTGTCGGTACAGGGCCTCTTTCCCGTGGGCGAGGGCGCGGGCTATGCCGGAGGAATTGTCAGCGCGGCGGTGGACGGCATGCGCGCAGCGGAGCGCGCGGCGCAAGAATGGGGAAATTAGCTTCCTGACATAAGAAAAACTTATATAAAAGCCCCTATTTCAAAATATATTTTTGTGGCCCATAGGAATAACCAATGAATTGATGTATAATATACCTGATGTAAATTCACCTCAGGTTGGAGGGAAAAATGAAACAATACTATATCCTTATCGGTAATTTTGGCAGTGGAAAAACGGAAATATCCTTAAATTTGGCCATCGACGGCGTACAACATGGAAAGTCCCTTTTGATAGACTTGGATGTGATCAATCCATACTTTCGTTCTGCGGAACGCAAGGACGATCTTGAGCGGGCTGGCGTAAAGCTGTTGCACCCCATATTTGCCCTGACCACGGTAGATGTGCCGTCCCTGCCGCCGGATATATATTCGGCGTTTGTTGGCGATTACAGCACAGTGGTGTTCGACGTTGGCGGCGACCCCGCGGGCGCCACCGCACTGGGCCAGTACAAGCACAATTTTGAAAGCATCTCCCCGGAAGACCAGCTGGAGGTACTTTATGTGGTCAATCCCCGGCGGCCCATGTCCTCTACGCCGGAACAGATTTTAGATATGCACATGCGGATCGAATACCGGTCCCGGCTGAAGGTTACGGGCTTTATCAACAATGGTAACCTGTCCCAGGAAACCACGGCGGAGGATCTGCTGTTGGGATACGAGGTGCTCAAAGAGGTCAGCGACACGCTGCATGTGCCGGTGCGCTATACCTGCGGGACAGAGGCCGTGCTAAATGAGTTCATGGCAAAAGCAAAAGAGCTGGGGCTTGATGAAACATATATCGGAAAACCCCGCACGATCAAAACCTATATGCACCGGGATTGGGAACGGTATACAACATTTGGTTTATAACGCGAAGGGTTCGCGATATGATATGTTTTAGGCAGGCAGAAGCCGCCTGAATACAGGAAAGAAAGCGAGGTTAGGTTGAGCTATGGCCAAAGTCACCATCAACGAGGAACGCTGCAAAGGCTGTGGACTATGTGTTCGCGCATGTCCCAAGGACATTATGCAGTTGTCCAAATCCAAGCTGAACTCCAAGGGTTATCACCCGGTAGAGGTCACGGATATGGACGCCTGCATCGCGTGCGCGTCCTGTGCGCGCACATGTCCTGATGTTGTCATCGAGATCGAAAAGTAAGGAGGAAACGATAGCTATGGCCAAGAAACTGATGAAGGGCTGTGAAGCCGTGGCAGAAGCCGCAATCCAAGCGGGTTGCCGTTTCTTCTTCGGGTACCCGATCACGCCCCAAAATGATATTCCCGAATATATGTCCGCCCGCATGCCCAAGATCGGCGGTTGCTTCCTGCAGGCGGAGAGTGAAGTCGCTGCAATCAACATGGTATATGGCGCGGCCGGCGCAGGCGCCCGGGTTATGACCTCTTCCTCCAGCCCAGGCATCAGCCTGAAGATGGAGGGTATCTCTTACATCGCGGGCAGCGAGCTCCCCTGCGTCATCGTTAACATGATGCGCGGCGGCCCGGGCCTTGGCTCCATCCAGGCCTCTCAGGGCGACTATTTCCAGACCACCAAGGGCGGCGGCCACGGCGATTATCACATGATCGCATTTGCACCCGCCAGCGTCCAGGAGGCCATCGACATGATGCAGACGGCCTTTGACGTAGCCGACAAATACCGCACCCCCGTCATGGTACTGGCCGACGGTATCATCGGCCAGATGATGGAGCCTGTGGAAATCCCCGAGGGCAATGACGTTAAGATGATCGACAAGCCCTGGGCCACCACCGGCTGGAAGGAAGGCTGCGGCCGCGACCGTGCTGTGATTAACTCCCTGTACATCGAGGTTGAAGAGCTTGAAGAGCTCAACAACCGCCTCCAGGCACGCTATGCGGAGATTGAGAAGAACGAGGTTCGGGTTGAGGAATACAAGGTGGACGGCGCTGAATACGTGGTCTGTGCCTATGGCACCGTTGCCCGTATCGTGAAAACCGCCATCATGCAGCTTGAGAAGGAGGGCGTCAAGGTCGGCCTTGTACGGCCCATCACCCTTTGGCCTTTCCCCAAGAAGGCTGTGCATGACGCCATTGTCGCACCCAGTGTGAAAAAGGCCCTTTGCGTTGAAATGAGCGCGGGCCAGATGGTTGAGGACGTGCGCTTGGCCGTGGGCGGCGAGAAGGAAGTGGAGTTCCTGGGGCATCCGGGTTCCCGCGTTCCCACCGCTGAAGAGATCGCCGCGAAAATTCTTGAGATGAGGAGGGCGTAAACAATGGCTGTGGTATTTAAGAAAACACCCGCTTTGACCGAGACGGTCATGCATTATTGCCCCGGTTGCGGCCATGGCATCGTACACCGCCTAGTGGGCGAGGTAATCGAGGAAATGGGTCTTTTGGATAAGGCCGTCGGCGTCGCGCCCGTTGGTTGCGCGGTGTTCGCTTACCGGTATTTTAACATTGACATGCAGGAAGCCGCCCATGGCCGCGCCCCCGCTGCCGCCACCGGCATCAAGCGCGTGCTCGGGCCGGAAAGCTGCGTGTTCACCTATCAGGGCGACGGCGACCTTGCCTCCATCGGCACGGCGGAAATCGTCCAGGCTGCCCATCGCGGCGAAAAATTCACCACAATTTTCATCAACAACGCGATTTACGGCATGACCGGCGGTCAGATGGCCCCCACGTCTTTGGTCGGGCAGAAGACCACCACCTCCCCCTACGGCCGCGACAAGGATCATTGCGGCGCCCCCATCCGCATATCGGAAATGCTGGCCACAATCGATGGCGCCGCGTATATCGAGCGTTGTGCGGTGAACAGCAATGCCAATATCATCAAGACCAAGAAAGCCATCCGCAAAGCTTTTGAAGCGCAGATGGCCGGTAAGGGCTTCTCCTTGGTGGAAGTGCTGTCAACCTGCCCCACCAACTGGGGTAAATCCGCAGTGGAGTCCATGGAATGGCTGGAGAAAGAAATGATCCCGTACTACCCCCTGGGCGTAAAGAAGGAGGTCTAAGCACCATGTTAGAGCAAAACTTGTTTGCAGGTTTCGGTGGACAGGGTGTGCTGCTCATGGGTCAGCTTTTGGCCTATGCGGGCATGCTGGAGGATAAATATGTGTCGTGGCTGCCGGCCTATGGTCCGGAAATGCGCGGCGGCACAGCCAACTGCTCCGTCAATATCTCGGATGAGCCCATCGGCTCTCCCGTGGTAAGCAAAGCGACCACCGTCGTCGCCATGAACCGCCCCTCTCTCGATAAGTTCGAAGAAGCGGTACAGCCCGGCGGGTATCTGTTCATCAACAGCTCCATCATCGACCGGAAAGCCGTCCGCGACGATATCAAGACGTACTATGTACCCTGCAATAAAATCGCGGAAGAGCTGGGCAATCCCAGAGTCGCCAACATGGTTATGCTGGGCGCGTACATCGGCAAGACCAAGTGCGTGGAAATCGATCACGTGCTGGACGCGCTGCTGTATAAATTGGGAGAGAAAAAGAAAGACCTGATCCCCCTGAATAAGGAAGCGCTGTTGAAGGGCGCGGCCTGCGTCGACGACTAAAACATTACTGGCCAATACGAGTCTGAAGGCTGTGGTACGAAAAATACCACAGCCTTTTTTTCAACTTTTTTTCTATGAGGGGCTATTTTCTGCTATAATAGAAAAATAGTTTTCTGTATAGCGGAGTGTTTCTATGGATATTCTCATTGCGGCCGTCGTCGCCTGGTTTATCGCCCAGGCCTGGAAGGTCATACATAATTTATATCAGACCAGGAGGCTTGACTGGCGGCTGATGACCGCCTCAGGCGGCATGCCCAGCTCCCACTCGGCGCTGGTATGCGCCACGTCCACCAAAGTCGGAATGATCTCAGGGTTCTCTTCCCCGCTGTTCGCCGTATGCGTGGTTTTTTCCCTTGTGATCATGTACGATGCCGCTGGGGTGCGCCAGTCTGTGGGCATTCAGGCAAAGCTGCTCAACCAATTGATGGAGGACTACTACGAAACAAAGCAAATCGACGTGGAAAAGGTCAAGGAAATTTTAGGGCATACCGCGTTTCAGGTAATTATCGGCAGTGTCATCGGCATCGGGGTGGCGCTGATACTGTAGTTTACAGGCGGCCAGAGGCCCCCAAAGCTTATAAGACAACGCGGGCGTGGAGTTTCCTCCGCGCCCGCATATATTCTTTTCGTATTACAAATTACATGGATTTCAATACGCCGACTTCCTCGTTGAAGGCCTCGATCAGCGCGTCAATCTCCTTGTTCTGCTTGTGGATGCCGCCCCAGTAATTGTCATAATCATACCACTGGGCGTTCAGCTCCTCAACGGTCCTGCCCTGCTGCTCCACCCAGGTGTAGTACTTGAGGTTGTGCACCCGCTTGCGGGCCTCGTAGGTCAGCTCCTCCATAGAATCGGTACGCACCCCACGCATATGCTCATAATAGTCGGCGGCGGCTGTAAGGGTCCGGTACGCACCCTGGGCCTCGTTGAGCTCCTCGATCCGGGAACCGTACATCACGGCAGAGTCGGTAGCTACGGTGAACAGGCAATCCTCCCCCGTCATCTCGTAGTATTTGGCCATCTTGATGCAGCTCAAGACATTGGCGATGCCGGAAACGCCCAGAAGCGACAGCTTTTCCACGAATTCCGCTTCCAGCCCCAGCTCGCTGACAAGATATTCCTTGCCTATTGGGTCGTTAAACAAGCGCAGGAGGTTCTGGCTGTCGTTATCGTCGATGGCGATGACCATGTCCGTGTTTTTGACGTTGTGCACCCAAGGCACATGCTTGTCGCCGATGCCCTCGATCCGGTGCCCGCCAAAGCCGTTGTTCAACAGCGTGGGGCACTGCAGCGCCTCGGCCGCGGCGAGCTTTGCATGGGGATACAGCTCCTTGATATAATCGCCGCTTGCCATGGTTCCCCCCGAGCCTGATGTGAACGCCATACCCGCCAGCCGGGAGCCATCGGTGCGGATGCTTTCATACGCATCGGCGATGGCCTTGCCTGTGACGGTATAATGCCACAGATGGTTGCCCATCTCTTCAAACTGGTTGAAAATCATGACGTCCTCCCGGGTGTTGCGCAGCTCCCAGGTTTTGTCGAATATTTCCTTCACGTTGCTTTCACAGCCAGGGGTGGCGATGACCTCGCCTGCGATTTGAGACAGCCACTCGAACCGCTCCTTGCTCATTTCCGCAGGAAGAATGGCGATGCTCTCACAGCTTAAAAGCTTGGAGTTATACGCGCCGCCACGGCAGTAATTCCCGGTGGAAGGCCACACCGCCTTATGGTACGTGGGATCAAACTGGCCTGTCACCAAACGGGGCGCCAAGCAGCCAAAGGACGCGCCCACCTTGTGGCAGCCGGTGGGGAACCAATTGCCGGTGAGGGCAAATATCCGCGCAGGCACCCCTGTGAGCTTGCTGGGCAGCTCCAGGAAATTTACGTCGCCATACAGGCCGCCTTCCATCTTCGGTTCGTTGCGCCAGGTGATGCGAAACAGGTTCAGGGGGCTGATGTCCCACAGGCCTGTATCCTTCAACCGGTCCTTGATTTTTTCGGGTACGAGACTGGGATCGCGCATCTGGGCAAATGTGGGAATGACAATCTTATTTTCCCGGGCGCGTGCAATGGTTCGGGCCAGGTTTTCCTTATGCATGGTCAAATCGATCATAACAAATCCACTCCATTTCTATGTTCTGTTGCTATATCGCCTGGATATGTTTCCTTAATAAATAGTGTAGCCTGTTTCGTTAGGTTTGTAAATGGCAATTTCTCAAAAATTTTCTGTATGCCAAATAAATTTTTGTTTTCATTGAAAAACCCGGCGCGATACGCGCCGGGTGGATTGCTTATAACCGATTATTTGCTACGCTCAGCCGATGCTTGCGATGGCCTCGTTGATGCCGTTTAATACTGCGTTTGAGGTCATTGTAGCACCTGCAATGGCGTCTAACCCGTCGCCATAGGCAAGCGGCGCGCTTTTTCCAACAAACTGCGCCCGGAAGCTATCCTCCAGCACCCGTTCGCCAAGGCCCGCCGTCTCCGCGAAGCTGTCGCCGCCAAAGCTGACGCTGGCAATTGTGCCGTCATCATTCAATACTACCTTAATGTCGATAGCGCCGCCAAAGCCCACCACCGTAGCTTGTGCAACAGTGCCCGCCGGAGCCAGCGCAAGGGCCCTGTTAACGCCGTTTAGCACCGCATCGGAGGTGAAGGTCGCACCGGACACGGCGTCCAGGTCATCGCCATAGGCGAGGGTGCCGGACTTGCCGATGAACTGGCTGGTAAAGCTTTCTTCCTGTACCATGGCCCCCAGGCCAGCCGTCTCGTTAAAGCTCGCGCCGCCGACTTCCAAGCTGGCGATGCTGCCGTCAACATACACGCCCACCTTGATCTCGATCGCGCCGCCAAAGCCCTGCTCCGTTACCTGTACGATGCAGCCGTTGTCCCCAGTCCAGAAGGCATCCGCGCCCTCGGGAGCCGTAGCCTCCACGGCGTTGACGATGCCGCCGTCTGTGCCCTCAGCGTCGCCGAAAATCAGGGCCTTTATGTAATCCGCGCATTTGTTCACGCCGGAGAGCACCGCGCCTGTGGTGATGGACGCGCCGGAAATGCCGTCAACGTTCTCACTCTTGACTGCGGGGGGCGTAATGCCGCGAAACTGCTCCATAAACCAGGGTTCTTTCGCCCTCGCGCCCAGGCCGGCGGTCTCCGCGAAATTCGCGCCGCCTACGCTGATGCCGGTGATGGCGCCATCGATGTCCATTCCGGTGATAATCTCAATCTCACCGCCGTATCCCTTGACGGTGATCTGGGCGGTATAGCCCGCCAGCTGGCCGTTGGCTTTGGCCGCATAGCAATCCTGCACAGCAGCGCCCTCTTTGAGCTCCATCAGCTCAAATTCCTGTGCGGCCGGAAGCACATTGCGGCGCGCGGCATCCGCCGCAAGCAGCGCCTGCTCTTCAATCTTTTCCTCGGTCAGCCCATTGGTCATGCCCAGCATAAGCCCCGCTACCAGCGCGACGATGCACAACACCAGCCATGCGGGAAGCTGCTTCATCGCGCTCTTCTTTGCTTTTTTCTCGTCCATTGTATTACTCCTCCACGAATAAACTTGCCGCACCGGCAGTACAGATAAACTCACGATCCTTCGTTATAAAAACCGCTTCCACACCAGGATAATACGTTTCTAAAAGGGCCTTGCCCTGGTCTGTCCCCAACGCGAAGCAGGCGGTTGACAGCGCGTCCGCCAGCATGGATTGATCGCAATAGATGGAAACTGCCTTGAGGTCGTTTTGGATGGGCCATCCGGTATTCGCATCCAGCAAATGATGATACCGCACGCCGTCGATCTCAAAGCCCCGCTCATAGATGCCGCTGGTCACAACGGTTCCGCCCTCGATGAGCAGTTTCCCGGTGGATGTCCATGTGGTGTCGTCCGGATCCTGAAGGCCCACCACCCAGGGGCCGCCGGTTGGCTTTGCGCCCAGGGCGAAGACATTGCCTCCCAAATTGATCACCGCGCTTTTGACGCCCTGCTCGGTGAAATACCCGGCAACCTCGTCCGCAATATAACCCTTGGCGATACCGCCAAGATCGATCTGCATGCCCGCAGGCAGGGTGACGGTGTTTCCAGTAAGCTGCAGCTTCGTATAGTCCACCAGCTCCGCCGCCGCTTCGAGGGCCTGCGCATCGGGAAGCGAGGGCTCCTCCCCCTCCTCCAGGGTAAAATCCCACAGTCCGGAGGCCGGGGCGATTGTAGGATCAAAAGCGCCGCCGGATTTTTTTGCCACGTCCAGCGCGCACTCCAGTATCGTCCGGGTTCTGTCGTCCACCGTCACGGGCTTGCCATCCGCGTGGTTCACCTTCCACACGTCGCTGCCCTCCACTGTTTTGCTTAAAAGCGCCTCGAGCTCCGCGCATAACGCGAGAGAGCCTTTTAGCGCCGTTTCAAGAAACTCGCCATCGCTTCCATTGGCCGTCAAAGTAACCACGGTGTCAAAATAAAATCCCACCGTTGACCGCCGTTCACTCAATTCGGCAGCCGGGGTGTTTGCTACAGCGGGGGGCTGCGCCGCCACCTGACAGCCCGCAGCGGCTATTAAAAACAAGCTGAGCGCCATCGTAAGGACGCGCTTATAGCATTTTTTCATCTTAGCTCTCCTTTTCCTGCTTTGGCGGCATCCCCGCCGTATTCGGCCGCATATACGCCCGCAATCCGCGCAAGGCGTATTTGGCGGCCACGCCGGTAAGCATGCCGGTAATGACGGCGCTTACAAGCAGGATGGGAAAATATCCAAGCACCGCCCGGGACTGCACCACCAGGCTGGCCACGGTAACCTGTCCAATATTATGCCCCACAGCGCCGCATACGCTCACGCCCACGATGCTCATTCCTGGAATGAGCTTGATCAGGATCATGATTGTCAGGCTGACAAGGCCGCCCGCGAAGCTGTAGAGCATTGCCGACGGGCCGGCAAAGAGAAAGCCGGAAAGCACGACTTTTAGCGCCATCAACAGGAACGCGCTCTTTACGTTCATGAGATACAGGGCATATAAAAGCACCGTATTGGACAGCCCCAGCTTGATCCCCGGAATGCCCGGCGCGATGGGAATAAACTGCTCCAGCCAGCCCAACACCAATGCGATGGCTGTCAAGATGCCAAAGCGGGCAATGGTTGCCACGCTCATTTTGCTTCGCCGGGAGCTCATTCGTCCACCACCAGCTCAATGGAAACCTCATTGGGCAGGCAAACGATCCACGTGGACAAAACCCGCTCCTCATAATTATCGAGAGTAATCTCCCCTTGTTGAACACAGTCCTGATTGTCACAGGTGGAGCGGCCCATATGCACGCCATGCCCGTCAATAACGATCTCGTTGACACGCCCGCCGGTCTGCTCGACCAGTATGTCTTGCAATTCGTTAAGCGGGACGCGCTTGTATTCCTGGTTGCCTACATAAATCACCACCGTGGCGCTGGTGGCCCCGGCGGCAGGTTTCGGGATCAGCACAAATAGCAGCGCCGCTATTACCAGTATCCCCAGTATGATTTGTACATCCCGTCGTTTCATCAGTTTCAATAATCCATTTTCTTCTTGGGTTTCGTCGCCCCAACGCCCCGTATCATTCGCGTTTTGTTCGCTCATCTTACCTCTTCCTCTGTTGCGCTTCCAGCCTATGCATACGCATAGGTACCACCTGCATTTTCGCACATCTTGGGGCGCAAGTCAAGGCCATCGGAGCAAGTCGCGATTGTGAACTCTTTGCCAATTTCCCATGGGGATTTTTGCAGGAAAACAGGCCGTAAAGATTGACACGGGAAACCCGCGCGGTTAAAATGAAAAAGCGGTGTTCGTCATATCGCGGCAAGCATTGCGCCATTCTAAAACGAAGGGCAGGTGAGGAAATGGACTTGGGGAGTCAAGCGCACATAGGAATGAGCGCGGCATTTGCATACCAAAGGAGGAAGCAACATGATGAATATGGATGCGATCATGGAACTTCTGGAACGGCGGGAGTACAAGGCAATCAAGGCGATGCTCGAAGAAATGCATCCCGCGGACATTGCCTCGCTGCTTGCACTTCTGCCTGACCAGGCCATCATTATGGTATTCCGCCTGATCGCGAAGGATCGGGCGGCAGACACATTTTCCTACATGGAAACCGAAGACCAGCACACATTGATCAACGCACTGACCGATCACGAGCTAAGACAGGTCATGGACGACCTGTATCTCGACGACGCTGTGGACGTGATTGAGGAGATGCCCGCGAATGTTGTGCAGCGTATACTAAAGAGCGTTGGCCCGGAAACCAGGGCCGGCGTAAACGCGCTGCTGCGCTACCCAAAGGACAGCGCGGGCAGCCTCATGACGACAGAGTATGTAAGCCTCAGGCCGGATATCAGCGTGTCAGATGCGCTTAAGCGCATCCGCGAGGTTGGCGTGCAAAGTGAAACAATCTATACCTGCTATGTGCTGGACAAGCGTAAGCTTCTTGGAACCGTCTCCGCTAAGGATCTTCTGCTTGCCCAGGAAAGCGACCTCATCCGGGATCTGATGGAAACCATCGTGCAATATGTAGACACCACCACCGACCAGGAGGACGTGGCGCGCATGTTCACCAAGTACGACATGCTCGCACTGCCCGTACTGGATACAGAGGGCTGTATGGTGGGTATCGTCACCGTTGACGACGCTATCGACGTGCTGCAAGAAGAGGTCACGGAGGATATCTCCCGTATGGCTGCCGTCACCTCCGGCGAAGGCAATTATTTTGCCACCAGCGTTTGGGTTCACGCCAAGCGGCGCATTCCCTGGCTGCTGCTTTTGATGTTCTCCGCCACGCTTACCGGCATGATCATCACCCGGTATGAAGAGGCCATCTCCGTGCTGCCCGCCCTCGTGGCGTTTATCCCCATGCTGATGGACACCAGCGGCAATTCCGGCTCCCAGAGCGCCAGCCTGATTATCCGGGCAATCACGCTGGAGGAAGTCAAATTTGCGGACATCGGCCGGGTTTTATTCAAGGAATTACGCGTTGCCCTTTTGGTAAGCTGCATGCTGGCTGCCGCAAACAGCATTCGCATTTTACTGATGTATAGGGATTTCATGCTGGCGGTCGTCACCAGTTCAACGCTGATCATTGCGGTTGTGGCGTCCAAGTTCATCGGCGGAACGTTGCCGCTCATCGCAAAGCGTATTGGGCTCGACCCCGCGCTGGTGGCGGCGCCGCTCATCACCACATTGGTGGACGCCTGCTGTATTTTGGTCTACTTCTTCATCGCGTCCAACCTGTTGTCCTTGTAATGGTTTATCATTATATATTAGGAAGAGGCCCCATCGACAAAGCCGTAGCTTTGTCGATGGCCTATCCGTCCGCCTTTAGTACCGCTCCAACAGCTTTGCCATTATGTTGCACGCTGGCTTCACCAGCAACAGCGCCGTAAAAAAATTGCCGGCGCAATGCACCAAATCGAAGGGTATTCCGCTGATCCAATACGCAAAAGCGCTGTGTATCCCGCCGATGAAGAGATACGGAAGCGCGCACAGCGCACCAAACATAAGTCCGAACCCGCCGCTGACCACCGCCCAGAAAAGCGGCGCAGTGCGCTTTCTAAGCAGCACAGCCGCCAGCGCCAGCACAAGCCACACATAGCAATAGTTCAAAAACCAAAAGCCAAAGCCGTAAACAAGCCCTTCGAGCAGCACAAACACATACAGTGGATACAGAACCTCAAACCCCAATGAAATCCCGAACACGATCACCAGAACGGATACAAGCTCGATATTGGGAAGAGGCGCCAGCACCACCTGTACTGCCAGCATCACAGCCCCCAGAACGCCGTATAGGATAATTTTTCGAATGCCTATCTGTTTCAATCCGGGTTCACCAGCCCGTTGTCAATGTGATTTCAAACGCTTCGCCGTCAGCCACTGGCGTCTCGTCCACCCCGGTGTTCACCGTTTCTCCGCCCTTTGTAAAGCACCACCATTGCTGCTGCGACTCGTCGGCGGTTTCTCCATCCACCGTCATGACATATAGGCCGTAGGGGCCATCCTCGCCCAAAATAAGCCCATCCTCATATTCAGCAAGCGCCGCGCCCAGGTACTCCTCGTCGGTATTGAGTGTCAGCATCCTGACCGTCTCGTCACCATGCGTGATTGTCACCGTAACCTCCTTGGCCCCTAAAACAGCCTTGGGCAAAAACTGCCGGTACAGGAAAAAAAATGTGAGCGCCGCCAGCGCCAGGCACAGCGCGGCAAGCCATGTTTTTTTCGTGTTTTTTCCCTTTGTGCTTTCCATATATATACTTCCTCGCTTTTATTCATCCACTACTCTACCACACAATAATGCCCAGGACAAGACGCGCAAAAGAACGCAAAAATATAACCACAGGCGGGTCGAACACCCGCCTGTGGTTGATTGGCGCAACCCGCGCCTGCTTGAATATTTTTATGCCTGCAGCGTGCCCTTCTGCACGAGGGCCTTGCGGCGGTTTCCGTGTGCTACTACGAAGAAGGCATATGCGCCCGCGAACGCCACGCCCAGAATGTAGGCGACCGTCATGGGGATGTTGAAGCCAATCTTCGCATTGCAGATATAGCTGAATGTGATAAATGCGTAGAACATACCTGGGAGCAGCGACATGAGGAAATAGAACCCACCCTTGCGCTCGATCAAATAGATGCTGATGATCGCAAACGCGAACAGGGCAATCGTCTGGTTTGCCCAGG
This sequence comes from uncultured Oscillospiraceae bacterium, assembly GCA_964411275.1. GTDB lineage: Bacteria > Bacillota > Clostridia > Christensenellales > CAG-138 > CAYPKG01. The sequence goes on from CAYPKG010000010.1 coordinate 54,669, forward strand.
CGAAATAACGCCACATGATCGTGAAGCCGTCCGGGGATGCCTTTGCCCATACCAGGATCACCGCCACCAGCGCGAAAATAGCGCCGGAGAGCAGGAGCCTGTTTTTCGCGGGCTTCTGATCGATCTTGAGATAATCCGCGATCATCAGCCGCGCACCGCGAAGGGCCGTATCACCAGAGGTGATGGGCAGTACGATAACGCCGAGGATCGCGATAAAGCCGCCGACGGAGCCCAGCATATCACGAGCCACAATGCCGACCACGGAGATGGCGCCGGTTTTCAGCTGGTCCGCAAGTCCGATGTTGAACACGCCCATGGCCGCCGCAGCCCATATCATGGCGATAAAGCCTTCGGCGATCATCATGTAATAGAATGTGGACAGGCCTTCCTTCTCCCTCGTTACGGACCTGGCAATGATGGCGGTCTGTGTGGAGTGGAAGCCGGAAACGATACCGCAGGCAACCGTCACAAAAAAGACAGGGATCAGGTTTGTGCCGTCCACGGGGTAAATGCCTCTCCAGTTGGCGATGGACAGCTCAGTGAGGGGATAGCCCTTTGTGAAGATGCCGACCAGTACGCCGACGGCGGAAAACAGTAGAATGCCGCCGAATACCGGGTAAATACGGCCGATGACCTTGTCGATGGGGAATACCGTAGCTGCCAGGTAATACGCGAATATTACCGCGTAAATGACCCAGGTCCATACATCGTTGACAGCGCCGGACAGCCCAAACAGCTGTGTGGCGGCAATATCGCCGGGGGTATAGATGAATACCGCGCCCACCAGCAGCATCAGCAGGATGACAAACACGTTGTAAACATTGAAGACTTTCTTGCCCGTATATTTGCGCACCAGGCCGGGCATTTGCGCGCCGTCATTCCTAAGCGACAACATGCCCGACATATAGTCGTGCATCGCGCCGCCGAGAATGTTTCCAATAGGAATGAGAATGAATGCAATAGGCCCAAACAAAATGCCCTGAATAGGCCCCAGCACAGGGCCGGTTCCCGCGATGTTCAGCAGGTTGATCAACGCGTTTTTCCAGTTTTTCATCGGCACGTAGTCTACCCCATCCTGCATCCGCGTGGCGGGTGTCGGATCGTCGGTAGGCTGCATGACCCTTTCACAGAATTTTCCGTAGAGTATGCTTCCTACAACCAAAATAATGAGTCCAATTAGAAATGTAGTCATAACACACTTCCTTCCGTCAAAACTTTCCTTAATAACCGCCGGCGTTTCCTGCCCTACCGGCGAGCAACTATTTTTCAGCGGAATTTCCACTAAAAAACCTTTTAACAAACTTATAAAAATACACAGTCCCGCTTCGCCGAGAGTTTGCGCTTTGTTTTCATTTATGCCATATATTCTACGCTTTGCACACAATAATGTCAAGAAATCCCTCTGTTCAAATTGTATAAATATTGTATTTATATAATATTTATGCATTATTATTCATGCCTTATATAAACATCTCGCTAAGGCAAGGAGGGGCGAACCCCCTTTGCCTTAAAGTAGCCGTTTATGTAACTCATGGGTTTGCGTGGAGCAATTCAAAGGCGTGATGTTTTATTACGTCATAATCAATACAAATGGAAGGCAAGTGTATATAAAAATGTATCGGTGCAATCTTATTAGGTTTTTGTTAATTTTTCGCCAATACATACATTTATATTCATATTTTTCGCATGTTTACTCATATTCCTCCATCCACAGGTTGCGCTGCCAATTTCGCAGATATAAGCATAGGCAATATTTTCGCAGCCGATATGCATTTGCATGCAGAACCGCTATAATAGAGATTAAGGAAAAAGAAAGAATTCAATGCGGTGTCCTGTAAGAACCGGTGGATAGACTATTGGATAACGGCTCTGGGAAACTGTATTGACACAATGGAAATCTGCCTAATGCATGAGGCAAATTAAGGGGGTACCATGACGCAACAGCAAACCATACTGGTGTGTGACGATGAGACGGCAATCCTCGAGGCGCTGCGCATCTATCTTGTGCAGGCAGGGTATCGGGTGCTCACGGCAAAAAACGGCCGCGAAGCCCTGGATATCATGCAAAGCGAGGAGGTCAGTCTTGTCATACTGGACATTATGATGCCGCAGATGGACGGTCTCGCCACAATCACGCACATCCGCAAGAAGTACCGCATCCCGGTAATCATGCTTTCTGCCAAAAGCGAAGGCGCCGACAAGATACTTGGCCTGGATCTCGGAGCGGACGACTATGTCACAAAGCCCTTTGATCCTTACGAGCTCATCGCCAGGGTCAAATCCCAGCTGCGCCGCTATACGGAACTGGGAGCGGACGTCACATCCCAGCATGTTTATAAAAATGGCGGGCTGAGCATCGACGATGAAACCAAAGAAGTGCGTGTGGATGGAGAGCTGGTGCGGCTTACGCCAATGGAGTACGGTATTTTGCTGCTGCTCATTAAAAATCCCGGCCGGGTTTATACCATCCCGCAGATCTATGAGCAGGTGTGGAACGAACCGGCATACGCGGCGGACAATACCGTGGCAGTGCATGTGCGCCGTATCCGGAAAAAAATCGAAATCAATCCCGAAGAGCCCAAATATTTGAAGGTGGTGTGGGGCATTGGATACAAACTTGAAAAATACTGATGATTTTAGCCAGCCGGCTAAGCCTAAGGCCTGTTACCGCGCGTTCCGGCAAGGCTATAAAATTCTCGCGCTTATTCTCTGCGCGGTGGCTTGCGTCCTATTAGTATTCGGCGCGCGCAATGCGCGGCAGGTGTGGGAGTTTCTCTCAGGCGAGCAAAAAGGGCAATATATTGAAAGCAATCTCATGTACAGCGACCTGAACCGGAACGCCAGGTTGCTTAAACAGTATCATGCGCAGAAAACCAACCCGGAGACGGAAGCGGCGGATATTCTTCCCGATACCGTATTCGACCCAAATTTCGCATTCTGCCTGCTCAATGAAAATGGAGCCGCCGTCTCCGGCAATGCGCAGGCCCAGGCCATAACCGCGCTGCCGGTTTTTTTAGAGCTGCACGCGGACGGCTCCACAACGATGCATATCGCCACCGAGGGCGAGCCCCTCCCCACCCTCTCGGAGGATACCGTGGCGCTGCTTGGGCCAACCAAGGCGTATATGAGTCAGATGGATATCGCAGCGGTGCTTGATTACCGGGTAGGTGTGGAAACCACCCTCCTCTGGGCTGTTGCCCTGTTCCTTCTGCTTGTATGCACCCTGTTCCTTCTTGCCGGCGCCGGACGCCGTCCGGACGACCCGACGCTACATATGACCCCTTTCGACTGGCTATATCTGGACCTGCAGGCGGTGGCGCTGTTTTTCCTCACCTGGGGCGGGGGATATATCTTGATTGAGCTGTTGCTTGCAAGAGACCCGATGCCTCTGGCGCTCATCGCCGCCGGCGTGGTCCTCATCGCGCTGATATTCGCCTGGCTTGCGTTTATGACCAGTTGTGCCAGGTGGATTAAGAAGCGTACGTTCTGGCGGCATACACTCTGCGTTTCCTTAGTGCGTTGGGTTTACCGCAAATGCAAGCAGTTTGTTCTAAGCTTTTGGCGCGCCGTCCGCGCGCTGGGCTCCAGGCCGCTGCAGTTGCTCGCCCTGGCCCTGTTCGGCATGGGATTGCTGATCCTCTGGCTGAACGATTCCGGCAGCCTCTGGGCGTTTGCCATAGGCGTTATTATGATTTCAGCGGTGGCGCTGCACCTTGTGGTAGAAAGCAACATCGCAAAGGGGATCCATGGCATGCGGGAGGGCTCCTTTTCCACGAGGGTGGGAAAACCCCGGTTTTGTTCCGCGCAGCAGGCAAATATTATAGATGATTTGAACAACCTCGCCTCCAGTATGGAAGTGGTCGTGGAGGAAAAGGTGAAGGCCCAGTCCATGAAAACAGAGCTCATCACCAACGTATCTCACGACCTTAAAACCCCGCTCACATCCATATTGGCCTACGCGGAGCTGCTCAAGCAGGAGAAGCTGCCCCCGCCCCCCGGAGAGTATGTGGAGGTCCTCTGGCAAAAATCTCAGCAGCTCAAGCGGCTGACGGAGGATTTGTTTGAGGCCGCAAAAGCCGCTTCAGGTAACCTTCCTCTGAACCTTGACCGGTTGGACGTGTGCCATCTTCTCAGGCAGGGAATTGGTGAGCTGGAGGACCGGATTGAAGCATCGGAACTGGACTGGCAGCTGAACCTGCCGGAAACGCCGCTGTTTGCGATTGCGGATGGCAGGTATTTATGGCGGGCGGTGGAAAATCTCTGCTCCAATGCGCTAAAGTATGCCATGCCCGGTACGCGGGTGTACCTCGATGCGGCAGCCGGCGCGGAGTACGTGTCGATTACGATGAAAAACGTGTCCCGGGACTCCCTCAACATCACCGCTGAAGCGTTGACTGAGCGGTTTGTACGAGGAGACAGCGCCCGTACAAGCGAAGGCTCAGGATTGGGGCTGTCCATTGCGAAAAGCCTGACTGAGCTTATGCATGGCCGGTTTCAGCTGTTTATCGACGGGGACCTGTTTAAGGTGACGATCGAGGTTCCCGCGGCGGCAAGCGAGCATGAACAGGGCATATAAGCGGCATTCCAGTATCCCGAGCGGCTGTAGAGCTAAGTGCATACAAAGCATAATTATTCAAATGCACTTAGCGCTACAGCGGGCCGGCGGCTTGAAAGCCGCGAAAAGGCGCCTGTGACGCCTTTTTATGCCCCGGGTTTTCTCCGGAGGAGAAAAATCCTGCTGTTATGCAGTAATCATGATTACTGCTACAGCCGACGCTTTATGTAAGCGGGATGCTTTAGCAAAAGTTGAGAATGGATATTGACATCAGAGGTAGGAATACGCTATACTAATCATTGTCACTTTGATGGCATGGGAGCATAGCTCAGCTGGGAGAGCATCTGCCTTACAAGCAGGGGGTCACAGGTTCGAGCCCTGTTGCTCCCACCATGGCCCGGTAGTTCAGTTGGTTAGAACGCTAGCCTGTCACGCTAGAGGTCAGGGGTTCGAGCCCCCTCCGGGTCGCCATTTGCCTCGGTAGCTCAGCTGGTAGAGCAAGGGACTGAAAATCCCTGTGTCGGTG
>CAYPKG010000011.1:0-52538 GCA_964411275.1 uncultured Oscillospiraceae bacterium
TTTCCATGCCGACAAAGAGCCTGCAGCGCTGGAACCAGGATGGCGACAACATGAAAAAGATGCTTGAGGACGCAGGGTATGAAGTCGACCTGCAGTACGGCGGCGAGAATGAAATACCCATGCAGATTGCCCAAATCGAGAACATGATCGCCAGCGACTGCAAGGTGCTGGTCATCGCGGCCATCGATGGCGATTCGCTCACAGAGGTTCTGGCCACAGCCAAGAGCAAGGACATCCCCGTCATCGCTTATGACCGCCTGATCATGGGACGGACGCCGTAACCTACTATGCCACGTTCGACAACTGGAAGGTCGGCACACTGCAGGGTTCGTATATTGAAGAGCAGCTCAACCTCAAAGCAGGCGGCGGCCCATACAATATCGAATTCTTCACAGGCGACCCCGGCGACAACAACATCAACTTCTTCTTTGGCGGCGCCATGGAAGTGCTTCAGCCCTATCTTGACAGCGGCGTGCTGGTTTGCCCCTCGGGCCAGACCGAAAAGCTCACCGTCGCCACAGAGGGATGGAGCAGCGAAAAATCCCAGGCGCGTATGGAGAACCTGATTTCCCAAAACAGCTATTCCCCCAGCGGCACCAAGCTTGACGCTGTGATGTGCTCCAACGACTCCACCGCCCAGGGCGTGACAAACGCGCTTGTCAATGCCGGCTACACCAAGGACAATTTCCCCATCGTAACGGGGCAGGACTGCGACATATTCTCCGTAAAGAACATGATCGCGGGCACGCAGTCCATGTCGGTGTTCAAGGACACGCGCACACTGGCCAACAAGGTGGTGGAAATGGTTGACGCCATCCTCAAGGGCAGCGACCCCGACATCAACGACAACGAAACCTATGACAACGGCACGGGCGTGATCCCGTCGTATCTGTGCGAGCCCGTATTCGGCTCCGTGGAGAACTACGAAGAGCTCTTGATCGAAACAGGCTACTATACAGCCGATCAGCTCCAATAGTAACATAATTGAACCGGCCCCAAGCCTCCCGGCGGCGTTTACGAAAACGCGCCGCCGGGGGGCGGGGCTTATGTATAGGGATTAGGGAGAATTGTATGGCAGAACCCTTATTGCGCATGATCAATATGACGAAGGTGTTTCCCGGCGTCAAAGCGCTTGACAATGTGAACCTGGATGTGATGCCCGGCGAGATCCACGCCCTTGTGGGCGAAAACGGCGCGGGCAAGACCACCCTGATGAATGTACTCAGCGGTATTTATCCTTTTGGCAGCTACAGCGGACAAATCGTGTTTGATGATGCGGAATGCCGTTTTTCAAGCATCCGTGACAGCGAGAAAAAGGGAATTGTCATCATCCATCAGGAGCTGGCCCTCGTCCCCTATATGACCATCGGCGAGAACATGTTTCTGGGCAATGAGCGCGGAAGCACGTTTCACATCGACTGGGACGAGACGTACAACAAGGCCGATGAATACCTCAAAATCGTGGGCCTCAATGACCCGGCACACACATTGATCAAGGACATAGGCGTGGGCAAGCAGCAGCTTGTTGAAATCGCCAAGGCGCTGGCTAAAAACGTGCGCTTATTGATTTTAGACGAACCCACCGCCTCGCTCAACAACGAGGACTCCCAGAACCTTTTAAACCTGCTGAAAAAATTCAAATCCGAGGGCATGACGTCCATATTGATATCCCACAAGCTGGCTGAGGTGGAACAGGTCGCAGACAGCATCACCATCCTGCGCGACGGAGCCACCATCGAAACGCTGGTAAAGGGCCGCGACGAAATCAGCGAGTCCCGGATCATAAAGGACATGGTCGGGCGCGAGATTTCCGACCGCTTCCCCAAGCGGGAAAGCCATATCGGCGACGTGACGCTTGAGGTCAAAAACTGGACGGTGTACCATCCCTTATACAAGGGCCGCAAGGTTTGCGACGATGTGAGCCTTAAAATACGCCGCGGCGAGGTTGTGGGCATCAGCGGGCTTATGGGCGCGGGCCGGACAGAGCTTGCCATGAGCATATTTGGAAAGAGCTACGGCTCGGATATTTCAGGCGAGCTTTACATCAACGGCAAAAAAATACAGCTTAAGAACGTGCGCGAGGCCATCGACAACAAAATCGCATATGTAACCGAGGACCGCAAGGGCGACGGGCTCATTTTGACAAACGCAATCCGCACCAATACCACGCTTGCGAAGATGAGCCGCGCTACCACATTCGGTTTTAACATAGACAAGGACCGCGAAAACGTATTGGCTGAGGAATACCGCGCGCAGTTCAAAATCAAATGCGCGGGCATCGAGCAAAATGTGAGCAATCTGTCGGGCGGCAACCAGCAAAAGGTGCTGCTGGCGAAATGGATGTTCGCCGAGCCCGATATCCTCATATTGGATGAGCCCACGCGCGGCATTGACGTCGGCGCGAAGTACGAGATTTATAATATCATAAATGACCTTGTCGCACAGGGCAAATCGGTGCTCATCATATCGAGCAAAATGCCAGAAATCTTAGGCATGTGCGACAGGATATACGTCATGAGCGAGGGTTCGATCGTGGGTGAATTGGATCGCCATGAGGCGAGTCAGGAGCTCATCATGTCCATCATATTACAATCGAGTAAGGGGAAACAATCCGTATGAGTAAAGCCAAAAACTTTTTAAGCAAGAACGCCATGCTCGTCATACTGCTGCTGACAATGCTGCTTTTCGAACTGCTGCTTGGCAGCAATGATAAGGGCACTTTGTTTAGCCCCCAGAACATATCCAATCTCATCGCGCAAAACGCGTATGTGGCCATATTGGCCACGGGCATGCTGTTGTGTATTTTGACAGGGGGCAACATCGACCTCTCCGTGGGCGGCACCGTCATATTGGTGGGCGCGCTGGCGGGTATATTCATCGTCGAGTGGAAAATGAGCCTCTATCTGGCAATCCCGCTGTGCCTGATCCTGGCGGCGGGCCTTGGCGCGTGGCAGGCCTTTTGGATCGCTTATATGCGCATACCGCCGTTTATCACCACGCTGGCGGGCATGCTGACGTTCAGGGGGCTTGCATTGATCCTCATGGGCAGCAAGAACATCGGCCCCTTCCCGGCGGAGTTTAAGGCGCTCTTTAACAGCTACATCCCTTCAAGCTGGGTCAGCGACAACCCCTCCGCCGTGCTCACGGTGTCGATGATCATCGCCGCGGTAATATGCGCCGTCATGATCGCCGTACAGATGATGTCCCGCGTGCAAAAGCAGCGTAAGGGCTACGCAGTCGACCACATGGCCTCCACCATAGTGCGCCTTGCTGTCGTGTGCGTGGTGCTGCTGTTCATATTCTGGCGCTTGGGCCATCATAACGGCGTACCCGTCATACTGATACTGATCGGCGCAATCGTGCTGATATACACATACTTTACACAGAATACCACATACGGGCGCTATCTCTACGCCATGGGCGGCAACGAAAAAGCCGCGCGCCTCTCCGGCATAATACAAAGCGCATGATGTTCTTTGTTTATACCAATATGGGGTTTCTGGCGGGTGTGGCGGCCCTCGCGTGCGTTGCGCGCTTCAACCAGGCTTCAACCCAGGCCGGTACGGGCTATGAGATGGACGCCATCGGCTCGTGCTTCATCGGCGGCGCTTCGGCCTATGGCGGCGTGGGCAAGGTCAGCGGAGCGATCATAGGCGCCATATTCATGGGCGTGCTGAACATGGGCATGTCGCTCATGGGTTGGGATCAGAACCTGCAGCGCGTGATCAAGGGCCTGGTGCTCCTGGCTGCCGTCATATTCGACATCCTCTCGAAAAACAGGAAGCAGGCGACATGATGAAATACACCATTGGCATCGACCTGGGGACGTCAGGCACCAAAACAGTGCTGTTTGACAAAATAGGCCGGGCCATCGCTTCGGCCACGGCGGAGTATCCGCTTTTGCAGTTGCAAAACGGCTGGGCGGAGCAGGACCCCGGGCAGTGGTGGGCAGCATGCATCAAAACCATCCGGGAAACCCTACAAAAGGCAGCCGTGGCGCCAGGCGACATCGCAGGCATCGGGCTTTCGGGGCAGATGCACGGGCTTGTTTTGCTGGATGAAAACGGCGAGGTTTTGCGCAACAGCATACTCTGGTGCGACGGGAGAACGGTAACTGAATGCCATGAGATCACACAGACCATCGGCGCCAAGCGCCTCATTGAAATCAGCGCGAACCCGGCATTGACAGGCTTTACCGCGGGCAAAATACTGTGGGTAAGAAAGCATGAACCCGCAATCTATGAGAAAGTGCGCCACATCCTCTTGCCCAAGGATTTTATACGCTATAAGCTGTGCGGCGTGTTCGCAACCGAGGTAAGCGATGCCTCAGGCATGAACCTACTGGACGTTCCCAAGCGCGATTGGAGCGATGAAATACTCACGAAACTCCAAATCGAGCGGGATTTCTTGCCGTCGATGCACGAATCGGTGGAAATCACGGGTTTCGTGACCAAAGAGGCAGCGGAGCTTACGGGGCTCAACCCGGGTACGCCCGTCGTAGGCGGCGCGGGCGACAACGCGGCGGCGGCTATCGGCATGGGTGTTGTGGAGCGGGGCAAGGCGTTCGTTTCCATCGGCACATCGGGGGTGATTTTCGCCCATTCCGACGATGTCACAATCGACCCCGAAGGCCGCGTGCATACGTTTTGCGCAGCCATACCCGGCGCGTGGACGGTGATGAGCTGCACGCTGGCGGCTGGCGGTAGTTTACAGTGGTTCCGCAACAATTTCTGCCAGGCAGAGATGCAGGCCGTTAAAGAAGAAGGAGCGGGCCGCGACGTGTATGAGCTTTTAAGCGAAGAAGCCGCGCGCATACCCATCGGCGCGAACCGGCTTTTGTTCCTGCCCTACCTCATGGGCGAACGAAGCCCCCTGCTGGATCCCAATGCGCGGGGCGTGTTCTTCGGGCTGTCGGGCATGCACACGCGATTTGACATGCTAAGAGCCGTGATGGAGGGCGTGGTGTATTCCCAGCGCACGTGCCTCGATGTATTTCGCAAGATGCAAGTCCCGTTTTTACAGATGATGGCCACGGGCGGCGGCGCGAGAAGCCCCTTTTGGCGGCAGATGATGGCCGACGTGTTCGACTGTCCTATCGTCACTTCGATCAACACGGAAGGGCCTGCGCTTGGCGCGGCGATCCTCGCTGGTTGCGGCGTGGGGATGTACAGCGATATACCCACGGCGTGCAAAAGCATCGTCACCACAGGCGAAAAGGAGTGGCCAGATAAAGCCCGGCACGAAAACTATGAGCCGTTTTATAGGATATACAGCGCTTTGTACAAAAGCCTCGACACGCATTTTGATGCGCTGTCGGAATTGAGCGGCCCGGCCGGTTAAGCGCATGGGGTGCAATTTAAGGGAAAACCTAACAGGAGTCAGGAAACGAAGAGGAGGCCAAACTGTGGAGGATATTTTTACAAATATACCGAAAATCGAATATGAGGGCGCGCACAGCCAAAATGAGCTGGCATTCAAGTTCTACAATGCTGACCGGAAAGTCGGCGGCAAAACAATGCGCGAGCAGCTGCCTTTCGCGATGGCATGGTGGCACAACCTTTGTGCCACGGGTACCGATATGTTCGGGCCGGGTACAGCGGATAAGAGCTTTGGCGCGAAGCCGGGTACCATGGAGCATGCGCGCGCCAAGGTGGACGCGGGCTTTGAGTTCATGGAGAAATTGGGCATCGAATATTTCTGCTTCCATGATGTGGATCTCGCGCCGGAGGCTGACGATATCAAGGAAACCAACAGGCGGCTTGACGAAATATCCGACTATATACTCGAAAAAATGAAGGCCAACAACAAGAAATGCCTTTGGGGCACGGCCAATATGTTTGCCAACAAGCGCTACGCAAACGGCGCCGGCAGCACCAATTCCGCCGACATCTACTGCTTCGCGGCGGCGCAGATTAAAAAGGCGCTGGACATCACCGTAAAGCTCGGGGGGCGCTGCTATGTGTTCTGGGGCGGGCGCGAGGGCTATGAAACCCTTCTCAATACGGATATGCGCTTTGAGCTTGATAACATTGCGCGGCTCATGCACATGGCCGTAGACTACGGCAGAAGCATCGGCTTCACAGGGGATTTCCTCATCGAGCCCAAGCCCAAGGAGCCCATGAAGCATCAATATGACTTTGACGCGGCAACAGCCATCGGGTTTTTGCGGCAGTATGGCCTCGACAAGGACTTCAAGCTGAACATCGAGGCGAACCACGCCACCCTCGCCGGCCACACATTCCAGCATGACCTTCGCGTCAGCGCCATCAACAATATGCTCGGCAGCGTTGACGCCAACCAGGGCGACATGCTTCTGGGCTGGGATACGGATGAATTCCCCTATGATGTGTATTCCACCACCCTTGCTATGCTGGAAATCATCAAGGCAGGCGGGCTCAAAAACGGCGGGCTGAACTTTGACGCCAAGACACGCCGCCCATCCTGGACGCACGAGGACATGTTCAAGGCTTTCATACTCGGTATGGACACTTTCGCGCTGGGTCTCATTAAGGCGCAGGCGCTCATAGACGATGGCAGGCTGGACGCGTTTGTGAAAGCGCGCTACGCTTCCTTTGATACCGGGATCGGCGCGAGGATCGTTTCGGGCGAAGCCAGCCTTGAGGAGCTTGCTAAGGCCGCCGATGAAATGGGCGCGCCGGAGCAGCCGTCCTCCGGCAATCAGGAGGGCTTGCAGAGCATCGTGAACGCAGTGCTGTTTGGTTAAGAGTCGAACCCCCATTGCATAATAGCACACCCGCTGAAGTCGCAGGTTTCAGCGGGTGTATCTTATTCATTCAGAGCAGCAGGCTCCCTGCTGTCATACTGCCTTCCAGCGTTTCAGCGTTGGGAGAAATTCCCGAAGCTGCGCTCTCGCCTCATCGGGGGTGAATGCTGTACCGTTTTCCTCATTCCAGGATGCCAGGTATTCAATGTTGTGCTCAATGGCCTCTTCCAGCGTCATTGCGCGGACAAACCCGCCGTTCCCATAACAATAAGCGCAATATTCTTCGGATTTACTGCCATCTTGTTCGGAGCCTTTCACATCATCGCTGTAAAGGCTCATGCCGCAGCTCTGGCACTGCAAGGGCGGCGCGCCCAAAAGGATATCGGTGGACACCCCAAACTCTTTTGCGATGCGCTTGAGCGTTTCGGTATTGGGTATGGTCTCTCCGGTCTCCCAGCGGGATACGGCCTGCCTGGTTACAAAAAGCCGCTCAGCCATTTGATCCTGAGATAAATTATGATGCTTGCGAAGCTCTGAAATTACGTCCTTGGTTTCCACTATCATCACCTCCTTCTCTTGTATTATAGCCAAATTTACCGCAATAGGAAAGCAACTGCCTGTTGCGCAATGCAGGAAATGCTACTTCCATCCATCCCGGATGATTGAGAGGGGTATTCTCAAACGGTTTATTCACAAGTCAATTCTATGCTATACTTTAAGAAAAAATAGAAGGAGAGATACCATGCTGTTTGTTTGCTATCCGAAATGCAGTACCTGTCAAAAGGCCCGGGCGTTCCTCGACGCGCAAACCGTCAAATACGACTTCCGCGACATCAAACAGGACAACCCCACCGAGGCGGAGCTGCGCGCCTGGCACGAAAAGAGCGGTTTGCCTCTCAAGCGGTTTTTCAACACAAGTGGCCTACAATATAGGGCGCTGGAGCTAAGTAAAAAACTGCCCGCCATGACCGAGGACGAGCAGTATGCCCTGCTATCCACAGACGGCATGCTGGTCAAACGCCCCATTCTGGTCGGAGACAATTTCGTTCTGGTCGGCTTCAAACAGCCGGAATGGGAGCGGGCGTTGGAGCTTTGAACAGCCTAACAGCCATAAAAAAGAGGGGCTGCTTATTATGCAGCCCCCAATCTGTATTTCTGTTCAGTTCGCGTACAAACTGCGCCCCAGCGCCATTCCATCCGCAAAAGAGCTGAGCGCCGCACCTCCTACCGTTACCTCGCCGACGGCATAGAGTCCTTCAATGGGCACGCCCTCCTGGGTAATCACATTGCAGTTCTGGTCAAACAGCAACCCGCCCAACGTGATATGCACTGACGGAGAACAGGGCGAAGCATAAAACGGGCCTTCTTCCAGCACCTCCGTGCCGTTGAACACGCCCCTGCCAAATTCCGGATCGGAATAGGACTGCACGCAGGCGTTAAAAGCCTCTACCGTTTGTTTGAATACGGCTGGATCCGCGCCAATTTTCTCCGCGAGTTCCTCCAGCGTATTCCCCATGAGTACGGTTCCTTTGGCCACCATATCCTCCACGGCCATGCCGCCTGCCATGCCGTCCACAACACCGCTGTTGCGCGCATCCGCCACCGAATACGCAAGGCTGTCGGGTTGGTTGAAAATGGCCCCGGAAATATCGTTGCGAGGCTTCGTTTCATCTACAAACCGCTCTCCAAGCTTGTTGACCAGCAAAGCGCCGTTGGGGTTGATCCCGCCGCTCAAGCTGCCATCGAAGGGGTTTGCGATGGGGAAAAGCATATACTGATCCATGATCGCAACGCCCGCGCCCAGTTCCTGCGCCATTACAATCCCGTCGCCTGTTTGCGCTTTCGTATTGGTTGATTTAATGCTGGCGTCAAGGTTCGGCCACACCGTGTTATACTGCGCCAGCATCTCGCCGTTTGCGGAAAAGCCACCCGTCGCCAGCACAACGCCCCGCTCTGCCCGAATTCGATAGGTTGTGCCGTCGACACTCTTCGCTTCAACCCCTACGAGCTTGCCGTTTTCCTGAAGCAAGGCCACAGCCGGTGTCTCCGTCATGATCTCCACAGGCAACCCCTTCTCGGCGATTTCCTTTTCAAGGGCGGTGAAATATCCGTGCCCCGCGATGTCTCCCGTTACAGCGCTCCAGCGCGGCCAGGGGAAACCGACTATGATTTGCAGCTGCTTGAACGAAACGCCCATCTCCTCAAACCACCTGCAAACCTCGCCGCTCTTCTTAGCATATCCCACCAGGCTGTCATCCGGCCTGCCCAGCTGCAGCATATGATACTGCATAGCCAGCAGCTCCGGAGAATCGAACACGTATGTGGCCCCGGATTTCAGATAAGCAGCATAATCTTCCTTCACCTGCTTTTGCCATTGCGCCATAAACTCGTTGTCCGAGGTGTCGATTTTCAAAAGCTCGTCGATGGCGGCGGCATATCCTTCATTTGTGGGCGGCAGCAGGTTTTCCGGCGCGCCCATGTATTCCAAAAATCCGCCGCTGACCATGGCATTGCCGCCAATGGTCGATAGTTTTTCCAATACGACTACGGACTTCGCGCCGGATTGGGCGGCGCTGACAGCGGTGGTCATGCCCGCCGCGCCCGCGCCCACCACGATCAATTCCACTTCTTTGTCGATAACCTCATCGGAAATCTCACGATAAGCCGGCACGCTGATGGCGTCCATATCCGTGCAATGGTCCTTGAGCGCGTTCTTCACCGCGCCCATAATGGCCGCCGCGGAAATCGTAGCCCCAGACACCCCGTCCACCGCCACGCTCTGCTTTTCCACGATAGCGGCGGGCACGCGTTCGAGCGCCGCGTCGGATACACCCAGGGTCTCTGTGTGGGACACCACCTGTACGCTTGTGATTTCATTCTCGGAAACCACAACCTCCACGGTGAGCGCGCCGTTGCGCCCCTGGGCCGTGCCGCTGTACGTCCCAGGCGCAAACAGCAATTTTTCCTGCGCGGCAGGCGGCGTAGGCTCCGCCTGGGGTTGTGCGGCAGGCTCCGTAACCGGTTGCGCCGCACAGCCCAGCAGTGTCAGCGCAAGCAAAATCGCCAGCAAACCACAGGCTCTCTTTTTTGAAATTATCACTCTTCTTTACCCCCTTACATTCGGCTGATATTTTCAGCCTTATCTATTCTTTAACATAAGGCAGAAACCAGGTTTGGAGTCAAGAAGAATTTATAATTGTATTTCTTCAATCGATCGGAAGCCATGACAGCACATAATCGGAGGGGTCGTCCGGGGAGGGCGAGGCCAGCGCCTTGTTAACAATCGAAACGCTGACCGCTTCTCCCGTCAACCGCAGCCCCTTTTTTTCCATATATTCCAGGGCAGAAACCCCCATAGAATAAAAATCTCTCGCCTTACTGCCGATGCGCAGTATCGTTTTCACGCATCTCCTGGGATGAAAATACGTGATATACGGGCTATTCACGGTGGAAAGCAGCCCGCACTCCCCGGCAAAAATAGCAAGCCCGGGGCTGACCACGCAGTCCGGCCCCATCTCTCCCTCTTCCACGATGCCGGAAAGCATCGTGACCGGCAAAAGCGCGGTCCATTCGTTAATTATCTTTCGGGCATGGGCATCCTGCAGCGCTTTCCCATTGGCGGTGCAAGTTAGCCTGTACAGGGGCGGACGCTCCTCGATCACGCAGCGGTCGCAAAGGGCAGGAATGTCCGCTAACCATCGCCGCTGCCGCTCTATGGCGCGAATAAGCGCCTGTTCTCTCTCCATCCGGGCAAGCAGTTCCTGCTCCTGCTGTGCGAGCGCCGCGTCGATTTCCTCCGGCTTTATGCCGGACACGAGCTTCGCCGCCTGAGAAATCGGGATGCCCAGCTTTACATAATTACGGAGCTGGATCCCCTGCTGCAAATCGGGATAATGATAATACCGGTATCCGTTCGCCTCGTCCTTTGCATGAGGCAACGCTCCTTTTTTCTCGTACATGCGGATGGCCTGTTGGGATACCCCCATCAAAAGGCTCAAATCGCTTATCGTCATGGCCAAATTCTGGGCCAAAGCGTTCCCCTCCTTTGTAAAACCTCAAACCCGGTTTGGGTTTCAATATGATGCAAATTTGGTCTGTGTTGGTTCGCGAGGATTTGTCATCATTATAACGATATTCCAGACTGAACGCAATGCGGCGGCAGCACTCCCTTTTTGTGCGAAATTATTCGCCGATTTACCTGGGAATGCACCCTACATGGAAAAAGCGATAAGCAGCTAATTGGCTTGGCTGTCCGCACCGGCCCTGCCGCCAAGCTCGAAATGGAAATCGGCCCGCCCGCGTTTGTCAGGGAGGAAAGTCTTTGTGTCAGTACGCGGCTCCTCCATATCTTACTTTTGCGCAATGGCAAAAAGCAATGCAATCTCAGGCTTTCGTCCGATGCTTTTTTCTGTGTGGAACTCATACTCCAAATTCAAACCCTTGTAGTTTGAAGCGGGAAGCCATTGGGTATAAAAATACCGTTTCGCTTCGCCAATGGCTGGCCCCCAGAGTACGCCCAGCTTTGGCCTGACTATGATTTTCCCATAGAGCCCTTCCGGCAGCGAAAATTGATTTAACCCTTCATGCCCCTCTAATCCGCCAATAAACAAGTCAAATTGTCCGCTTGTCGGGTCATATTCCTTTGAGAGAACAAAAAATGGCAAAACAGGGGATTTCCCAAGCGTTTTATAATACGCTTTGGATAATGCGGGGATATCCCCCGCGACTGTCCTGTCGCCGGACTTTCCCCACAATCCATAAATCATTTGCTGCGGCTGGGATAAAATCGAGACTTCCAAATGCATAATCCGCCCCCCTATATGCTCAACTTTCCAAAAGCGCCTCCAAGTCCGGTATGGACACATCCATCCGTTTTGAGGTTTCTTCCATTGTCATTCCCGCGTTTAAAAAGCGTTTCACCACCATCTTCAGGGTTTCACCCACCTCGATGATATGCCCGTCCATATCATAAAACCCCACCGCACGCTGGCCCCAGCTATGTTCCCTGACCCCGCCGCCCAAGTATTTTATGTCCGGATACTGCCTGAGCTTTTCTAAAAAAGCGTCAAAATCATCTTCTTCAAAATATAGTTCCATGTTGTGGGACTTCTCCAAAACACTTTCCTTTGGAATATCCAGAATGCGGTCAAAGTCCTGCTGCAGGGAAATCCCGCCGCGAAACGCGATGCAAATCCCATAATCCTGAAAAACCGCAAGCCCAAATAAATCCTCATAAAACCTTCTTGCTAGATTGACATCTCTCACAGCGATGCATACACCCTGATATTTCATGCATAAACTCCTTTGACCGGTTGAATTTTTTAAGCATTTCATTCAACACTAAAAGCTATTTTACCATAGACCTGCCGAAAAGCATATTATGGAATATTTTCCCGCGCGCTATTGACATTCGATCCTTATTAATATATAATCCTATTAACAACACTAGTTAGGATAACGAAATATGCATAAGCGCAACACGGTTCAGCGAAAATTGGTCCTGGAAGCGGTGAAAGAGCTACGGTGTCATGCCACCGCAGATGAAGTACACAATGCGATCGTGAAGAAATATCCCGATATTAGCAGAGGGACCGTCTATCGAAATCTTAATCTGCTGTGCGAAATGGGTGAAATCCGCAAACGCGAAATACCGGGAGGAGCCGACCGTTTTGATCATCTTTGCCACGATCATTATCACGTAAGATGCCTCAAGTGCCGCCAGGTTTTTGATGTCCAAATGGAGTATATGGCTGATTTAGAAAAACGAGTCCAAGACACCCATGGGTTTGAGTTTACAGGACATGATATTATTTTCAAGGGGGTTTGCTCCGACTGCAAGCAATAATTATTTTCGGCAATGGCCGCACTGTCCCAAGGGGTACAGCATTTGTGATGGGAGGTGATATGGCGCATGACATCATAATTATTTTGCAATTTCCCGATGTGGACCACATCAGGTCAGTTTTCCCGCTCCTGCCGTCAGCATAAAAAACAGAAACCTACAACCAGCCTGTTTCCCAATGAAAAGCAGCCCCACACAAAACGTGCGCATGCGGGAGCACGAAAAAATTCCGTAACTATATATTATAAGGAGAAAACACATGAGAAGTTTCACCACATTAGATCTGCAATATGCCCATAGGTTCTACGGGTTCAAAGGAGAGGCCCAGTATTTGCACGGTCATACGGGAGTACTGACCCTTGAAGTGGAAGATACCGTCAACGCTGGAGTCAATATGGTGTTCCCCTGTAATGAAATCAATAAAACCGCTTGGGAAGTTCTGCAAAACTTTGACCACGCGTTGATTTTGAGGGAGGACGACCCGCTGCTTCCCGCTGTTCTTCAAGTCTATGAGGCGCAAGGCATCAAGGACGGGGCGCCGACCAACACGCAAAAAGGCCCGGCTTTTAAGACGGAGCTCGCCACAGCATATCCGGAATGCCGCCTGGTTGTGACGAAAGAAACCATGACCGTCGAAGGCATGATCAAGATAGTTTACGATTTGCTCAAAGACAAACTCAACATTGTAAAAATCACTTTTACAAGCGGCGTCAACGGCGCTACGGAAGAATATGCGCCTCAAAAAGAAATGGATCGCTGTCCGCTGTGCGGCATCTCGCTCAACGAAAACGGCGTTTGCCCCAAATGCGGATACAAGAAATAATCTGATTTGAGTTCCACGATATAGGCTTACGGCAGGGCCTCTCACCGCCGCCCGCCACGGGCGGCGGTGAGTGTTAACAGCCCATACTATTGTCTTGTTTCCCGGTTGCTTCCTATTCAAGGCCCGGGCCGGCTTCGTGCTGGGCAAATGCCTAAAATTGTTGCAGCTATGATTGTTGGTGTGGTATCATATACGAAGTTTAATGGGGAGGCAATTGCCAAATGGGTAAAACCACCGTGATCGCGTTTGAGGGGATTGACGGCAGCGGAAAAACCGTGCAGATGTATCATTTAGAGAGGGCGCTGACAAAGCGGGGCATGCGGGTGGAAACCATATCGTTTCCGGAATACCGCAGCTTTTTTGGCCGCCAGGTTGGAATATACCTGACCGGTGCGGAAGGGGTAAGCGCGGACATGGTAGACAACAAAAGCATGGCGCTGTGGTTTGCTTTGGACCGTTTTGAAGCGCTTCGGGATTATGTTGACGGCGAAGTGGATGTGCTGCTCATCAACCGCTATGTGCTTTCCAACGCGGTGTACCAAAGCATCCGCGAGCGGGATCTCGATACACCGGATCTCCTTGATTTCGTCCTGACACTGGAGCACGAGTATTTTGGCCTTCCGGTGCCGGACGCGTATATTTATCTCGACGTAGACGTGGCGGACGCGGGCACGAATGTCCTGCGCAAGGGATACCGGGAATATACCGGCAACGAGCCGGATGTATACGAATCCCAGTCGGGGCTGCAGCAGCGCGCCCGGGCAAAGTATCTCGAGTATGCCGCCATCCTCAAAAACATATTCGTGGTCCCCTGCATGGAAAACGGGGCGTTGAAGCAGGAGCGGGAGATCGCCGTTGATGTGGAAAACATGCTGATGCAAGCGGGAATTCTGTAACGGCGTAGCCGTTTTTGAAAGGAAAAGGAGTTGAAGATATGCTGGCAACCATATTTGCCTATGCTTTGTTGGGAATGAACGCGCTGGGGTTCGTGCTGACTGTGCTGGATCGCATCCTCGCGGCTGTGACAAAGGGAAAAACCCGCATTCCGGAAAACCTCATCCTGTATGTGGGATTTCTTCTGGGCGGCATTGGCGTGACCCTGGGGTTCTTTTTGGCAAAACGCGGATTGTACAAAGCCGAAACCCGCCTTGGTGTCCCTGCGGTGGCGCTGGGCGAAACGATACTTTTGTTTTCTATGGTGCCCGGCCTGTGGGATGCGGTAAAGCTGATATTCGGCTGGTAATATTAGTTTTCGCAAATTGAGTGACATGAGAATTGTATAAAAAACTGTTTGGAGTGTATAGAGACATGAGCATTGACCGCGTTCGCGGGTATTTTCGCGACAACAACATTCCGGAGGAAATCCGGGAATTTTCCGTTTCCAGCGCCACGGTGGAGCTGGCCGCCCAAGCCCTGGGGGTTGCGGGCCAGTTAATCGCAAAGACCCTGTCCTTTTATCTTGATGACAGCGCCATACTCATACTTGCCGCAGGGGACGCCCGCATCGACAACCGCAAGTATCGGGACACGTTCGGCTGCAAGGCGAAAATGCTGTCCCCGGAGGACGTTGTCCGGTTCACCGGTCACGAGGTGGGCGGCGTGTGTCCCTTCGCCCTCGCTACGCCGCTAAATGTGTATTTGGACGAGTCCCTGCGCCGTTTTGAAACCGTATATCCCGCAGCCGGCAGTCCCGCGTCCTGTGTGGTGATCACGCCGGAGCGGGTGGCGGAGATCACCGGCGCGAAATGGGTGGATGTGTGTAAGCTTCCGGAATAATTCCTTGTGGATATGTGGAAGACCCGGTTCAAATGTCAGAAAACAGCGCTGTCATGCGCGTCTGTGATCATGACATTGGGATTTTTCGGGTCTTCTTTTCATGTGCAGAATTCCATCAGAACGGTATTTTCGATGTCCAATCCCCTGGGCGTAAGCCGTGCCCGGTCATCGTCAAAATCAAGTTCAAGAAGCCCCCTCTTTGTGAGCACACGCACCGCCTCAGGATACGCGTCGGAAAATGCCACACCAAACCGGCTTTCGAACCGGGACAGCGAAATGCCGTCCAGCATGCGAAAACCCAGCATCACCGTTTCAAACCGCTCCTCCGCCGGGGGGATAATTTGGGGGGCGATGGGGCCGCCCGCCCCATTCATATATACTTCAAAGCCGGCGGGGTTGCAAAACCGGGACCATTGCCCCTGCCATTGCCAAGCGGAATGCGCGCCCAGGCCCAGGCCCAGATACGGCCCGTTTTCCCAGTAATTGATGTTGTGGCGGCAAGCGAACCCGGCTTTCGCAAAATTGGAGATTTCATAGCGCGCGTACCCCGCCTGCGCTAAAAACCCTGTTCCCGCATCCTGCATGTCCGCCACCGCGTCCGGCGTTGGCAGCGTAACGGCGCCCGCCTCCACATCCGCCATCAGCGGCGTGCCCTCCTCTAAAATTAAGCTATAGCCGGACACATGCTCCGGCGACTGGGCGGCCACATATCGAAGTGTATCGATATAATCCCCCTGGCTTTGCCCCGGCAGGCCGTGCATCACGTCCACATTGATGTTGGAAAATCCAGCTTGCCGGGCGGCAAAAAAAGCCCCTTCAAACATGGCGCGGGTGTGGATGCGGCCGATGATGCCAAGCAGCCGGTCGTCGGCGCTTTGCAGGCCGATGGACAGTCGGTTGATCCCGGCGCTTTTGTATTCCCTGAGCCTGTCCCCGTCCACAGTCCCGGGGTTGCACTCTATGCTGATCTCCGCATCCGGCGCAATGGCGAAATGATATTTGATTGCATCCATCAGCCCGGCCACCTCCCCCGGCGGGAGAAGCGACGGCGTACCGCCTCCGATGAAAACCGTATCAAGCTCGCCCCAGGCCGCCTCCGCCTGCCGGGTTTTCATTTCCCGTTCAAGCGCTGCCATATAAGCGGGTATGCTCCCTTTCTTGCCCGAAAAGGAAGGGAAATCGCAATAGCGGCATTTCTTTTCACAAAATGGAATATGCACATACAATCCGGGCATGAAGGCCTCCCGTTCCATAATATGCGGATTGGTAAATTTAGTCCGCAATCATTTCATGCGCTTTTCTGGCACATTGTAGTATAATGCTATCATGGAACAAGTATGGTTGGAAAGCGAATTTTTTGACGTCGCGAAAATCGCCGAAAGCGGGCAATGCTTCCGGCTGTTGCCCCTGCACGACGGGCGGTATCAGCTGGTGGCTATGGGCCGGCTGCTGCTGCTGGATCCCCGCACCCCCGGCCGTATGGGTTTTGCGTGCGGCGAAGCGGAGTTTACGGCGATTTGGCGGTCTTATTTCCATCTGGACGGGGAGTACGCCGCCTATCATGCGGCAATCCCCAAAGACGACGCGTTCTTACAGGCAGCAGCGCGGTTTGGCCGGGGCATCCGCATCCTTCGGCAGGAGCCGTGGGAAATGCTCGTGTCGTTTATCATTTCCCAGCGGAAAAACCTCCCAGGCATCCGCACCTGCGTGTCCCGCCTGTGCGAGCTGTGCGGCCAGCCCATCGAGGGCGGCGCCATCCGGGCATTTCCCACTCCGGAGGCCCTTGCCGATCAGCCGCTGGACGCGCTTAGCGCCTGCGGGCTCGGCTATCGCGGGCCATATATTAAGCAAACGGCGCAAATGGTGGCAAGGGGCCAGCTTAATCTTTCTTCCATCAGCGCCCTTCCCGACCATGAATTATTGGAAGAATTGCGGCGCGCGCCGGGTGTGGGCGTAAAGGTCGCATCCTGCGTGATGCTGTTTGGATACCACCGGCTTGACGCTTTTCCCATAGATGTGTGGATTGAGCGGGTGCTGGAGCGAAGATACCATGGCGCGTTTGACCCAACCCCTTACAGAGGCTTTGCGGGGGTGCTCCAGCAGTATATGTTCTTTTATGAGCGAGCCATGGCGAAGTCCGGCGCCTCCGGCACATGAAAAAAGAAGCCTTCTCTAAGACTCTTTCAATAGTATGGATTGGAAACTCAAACGCGCGGCAGAACGCCGCGCGTTGTTGCATTTTTAGGGGCTAGCTTTTTAATATCCCATATCCGCGTCAACCAGTATCACGTGCACATCCTGCACCAGCCCGCTTGGCCGCTCCATCTTGACGGTGACCTTGCACATGCGTTGCGGCGAGTTGCAGTCGTTGCATTTGCCGGTGGCGGCACAGGGGGTTTTGAGGTTCAGCCGCCGCGCGTTGGCCGGGCAGGCAAACTCCTTTATCCTGGCAATCCCCGCTTCCCAGCCGCCATCCACCACCTTATTGCGGCCGACGATCAGCACAACCCGCTTGGGCCCGCTGAACATTGCCCCAACCCGGTTGCCGTTGCCGTCGATATTGATGAACGTGCCTTCTGACAGCAGCGCATTTGTTGAGCTGAAGTATACATCCGTCGCTCTTGCCTGCTCCAGCACCGAGGGGCCGGATTTCCAGTGCCAATAAATGGGATGCCCTGCGGCCTCCAGCGCCTCGTAAATCCCCAGCTCTTGCACCGTCACGGACCCGCCAATGCCAATGCTTGCGCCGGGGGCCACAAGGGCAAGCGCGGCGGCTTTCGCCTCTTCCGTCGTTTGGCAGACCTGTGTTTGAAATCCCCGTTTATTCAGCGTTTGGGCCAATTCCTGTAAATTAATCATGGCAATCCCTCCCAAATTGTATATATATGATACCATACCTGTATTGTAACATGAACCCCACTTTAAGGAAAGAGATGATATGCTCTTCGCAGGGTGCTTCACATGCAGAATCGATCCCTCCGCGGGACGCGCTGAATGGTACGGCTCATGGGGAAAGCTAGAATATAGATTGACAAGAACAATATACATGATGTAAAATTTTATTATAAGAAAACTTTTGATAGAAAGGAGAAAGCATGAAATCCATCAAACTCATCGCCTGTATTTTGCTTCTTGCGCTGACCCTGTCCGCCTGCAAAACCGGGCCGCTGCCAAGCCCTGACTTTCCACTAAGCCAGGCTGTACTACAGGATGCTTTGGAGGATACCGGGCTTGATTGGTGGAGCGTTTCGGTTGATCCTCTGTTTGAGACGCAGAGCGCCTTTGGGCTGTATACCCATGACGGTAACATCGCGTCGATCTTAAGCGCACAGCTTGAGGAAGACAGATATCTTTTGGTTGGTTTTTCCGACGGAATGCGTCCAAATACTACTGTGGGTTTGCCTAAGAAACAGTGGGAAGCGGCATTCGCCCTGGCCTCCCGGCTGTACGGCGGGTTCCAATCCGACTCGGAGCTGTTCGCGGCGTTTCCAAAGGACGAACCGGAGCTATTCGAAGAACAACCCGTCTACTTAAAAAATGCAACCACCCTGTACAACTGGAGCGGTACCGTAAATGGAACGCACTGCCTTGTCAGCCAATGGATGGACGATGAAACACAAGATTTTTTTCTTTACTGGATTATTCTCTCAAGCTCCAGCGAAATCATTGAGCAGACGTTCTCAGAAGCGCCTACATCATAGGTTAGATCCGCCCGATAAAGATCATTGACTTAATAATTTACATATTGTAAACTTTAGTTTATAGAAGAATATATTATACTATCTCTGTTAGGCTAGGCGTCTCCAGGGAGGAATATAATGAAGAGAAGAAAAATAATCCTATGTGTTGCTTTTATGTTATTTCTTTTTAGCATGCTCGTTCCACGCGGGGGCAAGGTGATAGCAAAAGATTTCATCGTGCGAACCGATTTTGGCTGGCCAATCCAAAGCCTTTCGATTTATGCGCCGACTCCGGTTGAAAGTCCCTTCGTGCTGTTTTCTTCTGAATTTGAGCTATCGGATATTACATTAGATTTTGGCACTTTATTGAGTTATTCTTTTTTTGTTATACTGCTAAACGCCTTGGATAAAGGGAGCAGGAAACAAATGAAGAGAAGAAACGGTAAGCTATCGCTTGGGAAGTTATGATTACGCCACCGTTGGGCTTGACAGCTGGGAAAAAAATAATACTCATCGCATGCCTGATCGTATTGGTATTGTTCGCTCAGCAGTATTTTTACGCTCATAATACTGATCCCAATGATAATAATGAAATCATTTCATTGTATTCAATGCAAATTAACATCGGTTATGCTGATCAGGGCTCGCGCCTAGATTATATCATCATCCTTGACGGTGAAGCGGCAGCATTATTACAGGTATGCTCTGCAAAGATACAATTTGACCCATTATTAGAAGAATTGCGAATTACGCAACGCGATCAGACAATAACATACAGCGAGGAAGAAAATCTCCTTTATATTGAAGGCTTAGCCTATTTTGATGCCGTTACAGACTTGAATGAGGAAATAGCAAACATGCCACGCGCTATTCTCTCAGCGCAATGTGTTTTCAATGATGGTGAAACTATTGAAATATTGAAACCTGTGCTCAAATCATCATGACGAATTTAACGGAAACTTTTCGCCACGCACGATCATGCGGGGCGCGGTTGACATCACTTGTTCTTCATTTCCTCATCCAAAATCCGCTGCATTTCAACTATCTCCTCCGTGGATACATTTGGATTGCGGACATAGCCGGCAAGAAAACTGTTCATCCCGCCGTATGTCTTTTTGATCAAACGCGCACTTTCAGAATACATCCAGTCTTCCAATGTAATAAGCGGATCGTACACATTCTCCCGGCGGCTCGTGGGGCTGCGCTGGGAACGCAGATACCCTTTGTCCTCCAGCCTGCGGATATAGGTAAACGTGGCCGATGGCGTCCAATTCATATGGCTTAGCAGCGGAAAAAACTGCTTTGTGGTCACATACCCTTCGCCATCCCAAACATTCCAAATGGCCCGCATGACAAGCTCCTCATAATCGCTTAGTGAATATTCAGGCATTCTACGCATCGCAACTTCCCATCTGTCTACATGATGTCAATTTTTCTATTGACTCGATATTTATTCTACAGTAAAATTCAGAATATGCAATAGTCTTTCATTTGCCGCCAGTTTCCATGTCTACCATATCGCTGCTACCGGCAGTTGAAATCCGCTCACGCGGCTTTCTTTTTCAGTTGCGCATAGAGCCCCTGCCCCTCCCACAAGAGAAAGATTGCAATTCGGCTTGTAATCTAGTATTATCAGTATGTTATACGGGTTATTACGCCCGGGCAATACAGGAGGAACACATGGCATTCCCGAAGGAACTCATTCGCAATTTTTGCATCATCGCCCACATCGACCATGGGAAATCCACCCTGGCCGACCGGCTGTTGGAGCTGACCGATACCGTAGCCCACCGGGATATGGAGGGTCAATTATTGGATACAATGGACATCGAGCGGGAGCGGGGCATCACCATCAAGGCCACCGCTGTCCGGATGTTCTATACCCATTCCGACGGCAAGCAGTATATGCTCAACCTCATCGACACGCCGGGCCATGTGGACTTCAACTATGAAGTCAGCCGGGCGCTGGCCGCCTGCGAAGGCGCCATCCTGGTGGTGGACGCCACCCAGGGGATCGAAGCCCAGACATTGGCCAACGTGTATCTCGCCTTGGACAGCGATCTCGAGATCATGCCAGTCATCAACAAGATCGACCTGCCCAGCGCACAGCCGGAGTACGTCATCAAGGAGATTGAGGACGTGATTGGCCTGCCCGCAGAGGACGCGCCCCAGATTTCCGCCAAGTCCGGGCAGAACGTGGAGCAGGTGCTCTCCCAGCTGATCGACCTCATTCCCCCGCCCAAGGGCGACCCGGACGCGCCGCTTTGCGCGCTGATATTCGATTGCTTCTACGACAACTATAAGGGCGCCATGAGCTATGTCCGGGTGGTGGAAGGCAGCGTGCGCCCCGGCATGCGCATCAAGATGATGAGCAGCTCCCATGAGTTTGACGTCACCGAAGTGGGCGTATTCACCCCCTCACACAAGCCTGCGGACGAGCTTTGCGCCGGCGAGGTGGGCTATATCGCCGCGTCCATCAAGAGTGTGGCGCAAACCAAGGTGGGCGACACCATCACCGACGCCGCCAACCCCGCCAAGACCCCCCTGCCCGGCTATAAGCAGGCGAACCCGATGGTGTTTTGCGGCATTTACCCCGCAGACGGCGCGAGGTACGACGATTTACGCGACGCCCTTGATAAGCTTCTCTTAAACGACGCATCCCTCCAGTTTGAACCGGAAACCTCCGTCGCGCTGGGGTTTGGCTTTCGCTGCGGGTTTTTGGGGCTTTTGCACATGGAAATCATACAGGAACGGCTGGAGCGGGAATTCGACCTTGACCTTGTCACCACCGCCCCCAGCGTTATCTATCATGTCAAGCTCACCGATGGGGAAACCATTGTCATCGATAACCCGTCCAACCTGCCCTCCCCCACGGAAATCCAGTACTTGGAGGAGCCCATGGTAGACGCGCATATTATGACCCCGTCGGAGCACGTGGGCACCATTATGGAGCTGTGCCAGGAAAAGCGGGGCATATTCCAGGACATGAAATACATCGAGGAAACCCGGGTGAACATCCATTATGTCCTGCCGCTCAACGAGATCATTTACGATTTCTTCGATCAGCTCAAATCCCGGTCCCGGGGCTACGCGTCCTTCGATTATGAGATGCGCGAATACATGCGCTCCGATCTTGTGAAGCTGGACTTCATTCTAAATGGCGACATGTGCGATGCCCTGTCCACAATCGTCCATCGGGACAAGTCCTACAACAAGGGCCGCGCCGTAGCCGAAAAGCTCAAAGACGTCATCCCCCGCCAGCAGTTTGAAATCCCCATACAGGCGGCCATCGGCGGCAAGATCATCGCCCGGGAAACCGTAAAGGCTGTCCGCAAGGACGTGCTGGCCAAATGCTATGGCGGCGATATCTCCCGTAAGAAAAAGCTCCTCGAAAAGCAGAAAGAGGGCAAAAAGCGCATGCGCCAGGTCGGCACCGTCGAGGTGCCCAGCGATGCGTTCATGAGCGTACTGAAGATCAACTAATTGGGGGGTATGTTTTTTGGAACCCTTTTTGAAAAAAGGGTTCCAAACCTCCGAAAAACTTTGATGATTTGTGAAAAACACGCACAAATATGGCCTTAGCCGGAAAAGCTAAGGCCATATTTTAATCCATGAACAAAGTAGGTGGGATCATTGTTCCTCTACCGTTACGGCTTCCGCCAGCTTGTGAAACTTCAGCTTGCCATCCTCCACATACGCTTCCACCCGGTCGCCCAGCTGGACCCGCCCGGAAATGATCTCCTCGGAAAGATTATCCTCCATCTGATGCTGGATGGCCCTTCTAAGCGGCCTCGCGCCATACTCGGGATCAAACCCCTCATGGGCCAACAGATCCTCCGCCTCAGGCGTAACGGTGAGTGTAATCCCCCGCTCTTCAAGCCTGTTTGCAACGCTCTTAAGCATCAGCTTAGCGATTTGCTTCGTCTGCTCCTTCTCCAAGGCGTGGAACAGAATAATCTCATCCACCCGGTTCAAAAACTCAGGCCGGAACGTCTTTTTCAGCTCCTGAAGCATCGTTTCCTTCATCTTCTCGTATGTCAGCGCGCTCTGACCCGCCGCGCCAAATCCAACGGCCTTCGCCGGGCGGTTTATCCTGTCCGCGCCCACATTCGATGTCATGATCAATATGGTGTTCTTAAAGTCCACCACCCGGCCCTTGCTGTCCGTCAGCCGCCCGTCCTCCAGAATTTGCAGGAGTATATTGAACACGTCCGGATGCGCCTTTTCGATCTCGTCGAATAGCACGACAGCATAGGGTTTTCTCCTGACCTTCTCCGTCAGCTGCCCGCCGTCGTCATACCCCACGTAGCCCGGAGGCGAACCGGTGAGCTTGGACACGCTGTGGGACTCCATGTACTCGGACATGTCAAGCCGCACCATGGCGTCCTCGTCGCCAAACATGGTCTCGGCAAGCGCCTTCGTCAGCTCCGTCTTGCCAACGCCCGTAGGCCCCAGGAAGATATAGCTGCCGATGGGCCGCTTGGGGTCTTTCAGCCCAGCCCGCGCCCTTCGGATTGCCCGGGCGACAGCGGATACCGCCTCGTCCTGGCCGATTACACGCTGATGCAGCGCGTCCTCCAAATGCATAAGCTTCTCGCTTTCGTCCTCAGTCAGCTTCTTTACCGGCACCCCTGTCCAGGAAGCCACCACCTGGGCGATGTCCTCCTCGGTCACCACGCATTCCTTATCCTTCCGGGCGGTTTCCCAGTCCTGCCTGCGGGTTTCCATTTCCTTGCGCAATGTCTGCTCCTCGTCGCGCACCTGGGCGGCCCGCTCGTAATTCTGGTTGTTGACCGCCTCTTCCTTCTCCTTGCGCAGCTCTTCGATCTTGGCTTCCAGTTCCTTCAAATCCGGCGGGGACACATACGCCTGCAGCCGCACCTTGCTGGCCGCCTCGTCCATGAGATCGATGGCCTTGTCCGGCAGGAACCGGTCGGAAATATACCGTGCGGACAACTCCACCGCCGCCTCCAACGCCTCGTCCATGATCCGGGCCTTGTGATGCGCCTCGTACCGGTCGCGAAGCCCGAACAGGATGAGCTTTGCCTCCTCCATGCTGGGTTCGCCCACGTTAACCGGCTGGAACCGCCGCTCCAACGCCGCGTCCTTTTCGATATACCGGCGGTATTCGTCCAATGTCGTGGCACCCACCACCTGGATTTCACCCCGGGCCAAAGCTGGCTTTAGTATGTTCGACGCGTCGATAGAGCCTTCCGATGCGCCCGCGCCTACGATGGTGTGCAGTTCGTCGATAAATAGAATGGTGCTTTTGTCCGCTTTCAGCTCGTCCAGCGCGCCTTTAATGCGCTCCTCAAACTCGCCCCTGTACTTGGTTCCGGCCAGCATGCCGCCCAGATCCAGCGTCACCACACGCTTGTTTTTCAATGTTTCCGGGATGTCCCCAGCCACGATCCGCTGCGCCAGCCCCTCCACGATAGCGGACTTGCCTACGCCGGGATCTCCGATCAGCACCGGGTTGTTCTTTGTCCTGCGGCTTAATATCTGAATGATCCTGACAATTTCGTCTGTCCTGCCGATGACAGGGTCCAGATCCCCGTCCCGTGCGAGCTTCGTCAGGTCCTTGCCGTACTTATCGAGGGTCGGGGTGTTGTGCCCGCCCTCGCTGGCGGCTGTTGCGCCGCCCTCGCCGGTGCTCCCGTCGATCACGGCCTTTCGAAGGGCATTTAAGTCAACGCCAATGTCCAGCAGCACACGGGCGGCCACGCTCTCCCGCTCCCTGATGAGGGCCAGCAGCAGATGCTCGGTGCCAATATAGCTGTGATTGAGGTTTTTCGCCTCATACAAGCTCAATTCGATGATCTTTTTTGTCCGCGGGGTATAGCCAAAGCTGTCCGTAAACTGGTAATCTCCCCGGCCCACCAGCCGCTCAGTTTCCTTTACCACCGCCTCCAGCCCCACGCCCATGCCGGTTAACTCCCGGTATGCAGCGCCTTCTTCCACTGAAAGCAACCCAAGAAGCAAATGCTCCGTGCCCACATAGTTATGTCCCAACTGCCGCGCGCCCTCCTGGGCTGCGGCCAGCGCCCGCCTGGCGCCCTCTGTAAACCGTTCAAATACGCTCATATTTTTTCACCTCTGAAATAGTATTATGTTTGTAGCGTCTCCCGAAGCAGATCCGCCCGGGCCACTTCCCGCTGACCTTTGCTCAGCTCCCGGCCCATGCGCTGCTGCAGTGTTGCGCTTTGGATATCGGTAAACAACCGGTCAATCCGCCCCTCCTCCGGCTGAGAAAACAGCCCCAGCTGCAGGCCAAGCTTCAAATTCGACAAATGCTCCATGGCCTCCTTGGTGTCCATACGCCGGGCGTATGTCAGCGCCCCCAGCGACCGGAACACGATGTCCGTCATCTCCACCCTATTGCTGTCGAATAGGGATTGTCTCACCCGCGCCTCCCGTTCCAGCACCTGCCGGGCGACCACAGCAAGATTGGCCACGATGTCCTCCTCCAGCATGCCCAGCGTCATCTGGTTGCTGATCTGATAAATATGCCCCGCCGCCTCGGTGCCCTCGCCATAGATACCCCGCACGGCGTATCCAATCTTCGCAACCTCTCTAAGGAGCGCCATCGTCTGCCCCGCCAGCGCCAGCGACGGCAGATGCACCATCACCGATGCCCGCATGCCCGTGCCTACATTTGTGGGACAGGCGGTGAGGTACCCAAGCTCCTCGCTGAAGGCATAGGATAGTGACGTGGAAATCCCCCGGTCCACCGCCGCGCAAAGCTCATCCGCTTTGGTCAGCTGCAGCCCCGGCAGCAGGCATTGGATGCGCAGGTGATCCTCTTCCCCGATCATGATGGACAGCGTTTCGTCCCGATTGATCAGCGCCGCCCCAGGGGAGCACGCGAGGGCCGGGCTGATGAGATGCCGTTCCACCAGCATCAGCTTCTCCCTTTGGGGCAGTTCTTTCATGCGCAGCAGCAGAAAATCCCCATTGCTGTTGATGGCCCGGTCGATCCGGCCGATCAACTCCTCGATCTCCTTTGCCGTCATAGCGTTGGGAAACGGCAGCCCTTCTATGTTCCGGGCCAGCCTGACCCGGCAGGAAATGACGGATGCCTCTAACATGCCTCATTCCTCCTTCTGCAGCGACCGGAGCCTGTCTCTTAGCTCCGCCGCGCGCTCATACGCTTCGTTGGCGACCGCCTCATCGAGCTCCAGCTTGAGCCGCTCCGCCTCGGTGAGTTCCTTTGCCACCTGCGTTTCTTCCGTGGCCGGGGGCGTTCCGCCGCCCTGGGGCCGCCTGCCCACATGCCGAAGCCGCCCGCCCTGGACCCGCTTGATGACGGGGATCAGCTGCTGCCTGTATTCCTGATAGCATTGGGGGCAGCCCAGCAGTCCGCTTTCCTGAAACCGCTTGAGTGTGCTGCTACAGGCGCAGGCGGTTTGCTCCTGCGCCGGAAGCCCGCCGTAAAACCCCGAAAGCACATCCATGAGTGACGGAAGCTTGAACTGTGCGCCGTTGGCGCATTCCGGGCAAAGATAATACTCCTGCTTCGCTCCATTGATGATGGTCACCGTATGCATGGTGGCCTGGTTTTTCTTACATTGATCGCATAACATATTTTTTCGCCTCTTTAATATTAAATTCCCTTCTAATCCTGCATCAGCGCCAGCAGCATGCTTCTAAGCACGTTGGCCCGCACCGTATTGCCCAATTGCGCGGTGGGCAGATTGCATCCGGACACCGCGGCCTGCATCAAAGCAGCATCCCGCTGGCTAACGCTGCCGTCGTCATACAGCCGCAGTATCATGGACAGCGCCTCCCTCTGGCCGATCCCGCCCGGCGCGGAGAGCGCCGTGGCCATCTGGTGTAGCAGGCTGTCCCGGTCCATATCGACCCGGATGATACGGATATATCCGCCTCCGCCCCGGCGGGATACGATCACATACCCCCGCTCCAACGTAAACCGGGTGGACAGGACATAATTGATCTGGGAGGGCACACAGGAAAAATGCTGCGCAAGCTCGTTTCGCTGCAAATTGACTTCCCCGTTTTGCTGCATCAGCTCAATGATGAACTGTTCAATACTATCCGAGAGCACGGACATTTGCACCACCTCCTTTTGTTTGACTATCTTTGACCTTATTATACCACATTTTATTCCAGTTGCAACAGGGCTGGGAAACTTTTTTTCATCCAATGGAAAGTATGGTATACTGTAGATTGTCGAAAAAGTTCTTTGGGGATTATCAAGGGGTCGTAACCCCTTGATGTTCAGTCGAATTCGGCGACACACCCCAGGGTGCCCTCTCTTGCCGCCTTGCGGCAATTCACCTTGTGTGCGGCGAATTCGGAACCAATTTTCATTAGAAAATTGGGTACTTTGCACGTTTTGATGACCGTGTCCCCCAGGGGATACTCTCTTGCCGCTTTGCGGCAATTCACCTTAAGACATAGTCGAACAATCAAAACGTGAACCCTCGAAAAAGCGTAAGCTGCGTAGCAGCGGCGGTTTTTCGACACGCTAAAGTATGGTATACTGTTGTAAAACGTAGTATATGCAGCCTTTGTTGAACATAGCCGGAATGTTTAGGATTCACGGCAGGAGGATTTCATGAAACGAGCTTTGCTGTTTGTGCTTATTATTCTTTTGTCCACTGGTGTGCTTTCCTGCGCGCCCGACAAGGCGGAGTCCGCCGCGAGCCTGCCTGGGGGCTATGTAGGCGCGGGCACCCTGTTAAGCGGTGGCCAGGACATCCCGGATGTGAACGCGAAAACCCTAACGGTGGAAGCGATCCCCGGTGAGGAAGGCACGCCGGAGGAAACGCGGCTGATGTTCCAGTTCGTGACAGGCAGCCTTATTTCCGGCGGCACAGAGGAGGCCCCGGGTTGCGGTGTGCCCGCGTACACGGCGTATGTGTTGGACAACCCCAGCCGCCTTGTGGTGGAGTTTTCGCTGCTGGCCCATTGGGACTATTCCCATGGACTCGCTCTGGACGCGCCCATGCTGCTTTCCAACTTTCAGCAAAGCCTGTTTGGAGAGGAGCGCGTCAGCCTGTATTTCCAGCTGAGCGAAGCGGCGGCCGTCAGCGCCACCGAAAACGGCGACACCCTTACGCTCTCCCTGCTAAGCCAGCCTCGGGAGGAAATACAGGCGCATTTTGTCACAATCAGCGCGTACCCCGCCTATTGCGAGGGCGCGTTTAGCAGAGAGTATCCCATCTCTCCCACGTTTACGGCGGATCGAAACAACATCGTTCTCATCTCCAACCCCTTCGCCACCCAAGAGGAGGCGGAAGCGTTCCTTCAGGACGGGCAAAAGCAATATCCCGGCATCCCCGCCCCCCAATGGCAGATCATAACACTCTCCCCTGGGGAACTGCCGGAATATCAGCAGGAATTGGCGCATCTGGCGGCCTATGAAACTCCCTGCGTGCGGGTAGACGGGGTGGAGCAGGCGCTGCCGGTGCTGGTACCCGACGGGCTGTACTTAGCCCAGTCCCTCGACGGGGAGTTTCTCTTTTCTAAAGAAATCCAGGACGAGGAGGACGTAAGCCAGCAACTTTGGCTGATGGGCGCTGATGGGCAGGCCCGGCTGATGGCGGCGTTTGAGTTCATTGCGGTAGAGCAGGCACAGTTTTCCCCGGACGGGCGGAAGCTGGCCGTGCTGGAGCGGGCAGGCGATAAAACCCATTTTTACGTATTTGATACCGACACCTACGAACTGCTTAACGATCTGTCGGAGATGGGCTTTGGCACCAATACCAGTGCATTCGCCTGGAACGCCATGGGCAACACCATCTATGCCATCACAGGCACCTCAGGGCTGCATT
Organism: uncultured Oscillospiraceae bacterium; assembly: GCA_964411275.1. Classification (GTDB taxonomy): domain Bacteria; phylum Bacillota; class Clostridia; order Christensenellales; family CAG-138; genus CAYPKG01. The sequence continues at coordinate 28,643 of CAYPKG010000011.1, forward strand.
TAAGCCAGTTTGACTATTCGATCCCGGATGAAACCAAGCGGCACAGCGTGGTGGACAAAAACAGCATCGACGAAGGCGGCCTGGGTCTGTACGACGGCGAGCTGTTCTTCTGCTCCGCCAGTTTGGAGGAAGGCTCTAAAATCTACCGCATCAAGCCGGAGGGCGGCATCCGAAAGCCCTTCCATATGGGAGGCGGATTTTCTATCTCCGCAGACAGCCGGTATATGGCCATCATTCAGGCACAGGAAACGGGTTCCGCCGAGCAGGGGCTGATGCTATATGATCTGTCTACAGGCGAGGAGCGCACCGTTACAAACGCATTCTTCCCCTACGACGTCATCTGGTCTTCAGACTGTAAAATCCTCTATTACATCGAAAGCCGGGTCTCCGGCGGGCAAACGGAGGACGACACCGCCGGCGACGAGGACGGCGGCGGCGACGGCGCGCCGGAAGAAGAAGCGCATGAGGAGGATCCATATCCCTACACCCTCTGGGCCTGCGACATTGCGAGTGGGGAAAGCCGCGCGGTTCTGGACCTGCGCGCGCCGGATCTGTTCGCTTCCGTCAACGACCCGGACACGCTGTACCTCAATTGGTACCGCACGGACGAGCCGGGAAATGCCGCGCTGCGCGCCTGCTACCAGCTCGACATAAGCGCGTTGGAGGAGGGGGACCGCTTGGAGGAGGAGCCGCCTGCCTAAATTTCACGACATATTAAAAAGGGGCTGTAACGCCTCGTTTCTTAGCGTTACAGCCCCTTTTGTGTCGCATTGATGCACAGTTTCTATTGACGTTATAGTGTATCGCCCTGCCCGGCCTAAATCACGCTCTTTGCCCGCCATTTGCCGCTGCGGTACCGGGGAACAAAGAGGGCGCCTCGCACGATCCAATCTGCAAACATGGCGTACCACACGCCCTGCATCCCCAAGCCCAGCGTCAACGCGAATAAATAGCTTAGGCCGATGCGGCAGATCCACATGCTGGAAACACTCACTACCATGGTATAGCGCGCGTCGCCCCCCGCACGCAATATGTTTGCAAACGGAAACGACATTGTCCAGAAGATGGCGGTTGCCACGCCAAGTGAGCGCAGCAAATCCTTAGCCAGGGCCATGGCCTCCGGGCTTAAGTTAAATATGGTCACCAGCCATGGCGCAACCAGCACCAGCACAAGCCCCATCCCTGCCATGCACAGATTGCACAGCTTGATGAGTTTCTTCGCGTTGTCTTCCGCCTGGCCAACCTCGCCGGCGCCCAGGCATTGTCCCACCACCGTGATGATGGAAAGGCCGATGGCGCTGCCGGGCACGTTCATAAGCCCGTTAATGGAGTTTACGATGGCGCCCGCCGCGATGGCTACGGTGCCAAACGTGGTGATCAACCCCTGAACCATCAGTTTTCCGAAGTGGAACATGCCGTTTTCAAGGCCGTTGGGTACACCGATGCGCAGAATGCTTTTCACGATTTTCGGCTGAAATTCAACACGCCACAGCTTGTACAAAAACACAGGATTTTGCGGGTTTCGTATGAGGAAAAGCATCACAATGGCGGCAATCGCCCGGGATGCCAGGGATGCTGTGGCCGCTCCGGCGGCGCCCCAGCCATACCCATAAATCAGTATGGCATTGCCGCTGATATTGACCAAATTCATAATCAGCGATGTGAACATGGAAACCTTCGAGTTTCCCATGGCGCGGAATATCGCCGCGCAGCCGTTATACACCGCCAGGAACGGGAACGAAATTGCCACAATAGAGAAATACGTGTCCGCGTGGTACATCACGTCCGCGTCAATGCGCCCAAATACAAGCCGCAATATCCCCTCGTGCATGGTCAGGGACAGGGTCATAAGCGCCATACCCACCAAAAAGGTGATGTATATCAGCTGCTTTGCCGCGAGCCGAGCGGTAGCACCGTCCCTCCTGCCCAAATACTGCGCAACTACCACCGCGCCGCCGGTGCAAAGGGCCGCCAATACCTGGATAATCAGAATAGAAATCGAATCGACCAGTGAGACGCCGGAAACCGCCGCCTCACCCACGGTAGTTATCATAACCGTATCCGCCATCCCCACCATCATAGCCAAAAGCTGCTCCGCAATCAGCGGCAGGATCAAGCGCTTTAATTTTTTGGGCGGAAACAAGGGCTCAGCAGCCTGTCCCGCCATCGTTAATTGTGTTTCCATCGTCTCTTTTCCGGCATTTTGCCAATTAAAACTTGTAGAACTGCTCTACATCCACCTCGAATACCGTAGCGCCCCCCACCGTAATCATCATGGGCACGGTGGCGCTGTCCACTGGCGCCTGTAAGGGCGGCGATGCGGACTTACGGGCTCTGGATTTTGTTTTGATAATGTCAAGCGCGTCCCCCAAACGGTTTTTCTCCACGCCTATCATCAGCGTAGTGTTCCCACCCCGCAAAAAGCCTCCGGTTGTGGAAATTCTCGTAACGCTGATTTCGTTTTCCACCAGTTCCCTGGTGAGGTTGCGCGCATCATCGTCCTGCACGATTGCAAACAGCAATTTCAATTTAACGCCCTCCTCTCCATTTCATCATCACCTTACTTATACTACGAACCTCCCGTTACGTCAATGTTTTCTCTTCCTGCAATATATGCTATACTGAACACACATCACACGAAAATAAGGAAGCAGGTAAGGAAGTATATGAAACAGGTTCTCGTGCTAAACGCGGGTAGCTCCTCCCTAAAGTTTCAGGTTATGGACATGGACGGGGAAGTGTTGGTTGCCAAAGGATTATGTGACCGGATCGGCATCGGCGGATCGGTATTGAAATACCAGCCTGCAGGCCGCGAGGCGAAGCGCATCGAGCGGGACATGCCGGACCATTTTACCGCCATTTCGCTGGTGTTTGAAACCCTCACAGATCCGGCCATCGGCGTCATCGCCAGTATGGACGAAATCATAGCCGTGGGCCACAGGGTTCCCCATGGCGGCGAGGATTTTGATCATTCCGCCTATATTGATGTGAACGTCATGCAGCTCATCAGGAACAATTCCGTCCTGGCCCCCCTGCACAGCCCCCCTATCATATTGGGGATTGAGGCCTGTCAAAAGCTTATGCCCAATACGCCCATGGTGGCTGTGTTCGACACGGCCTTCCATCAGACAATGCCGCCGAATGCATATTTATACGGGCTCCCCTACGAGGATTACGAGGAATTTAAGATCAGGCGCTTCGGCTTTCACGGTTCCTCCCACCTGTACGTGTCCAGGCGGGCGGCGGAACTGATGGGCAAGCCCCTCAATGAAATCAAAACAATTACCTGCCATCTGGGCAACGGCTCGTCTCTCGCGGCGGTCAAATACGGCAAATCGGTGGATACCACAATGGGCTTCACGCCCTTGGAGGGCATACCCATGGGAACCCGCAGCGGTACCATCGATCCGGCAATTATATTTGAGCTTATGCAGCGGCGCAACCTGGACGCAAAGGCTTGCAACGCATATTTGCAGAAAAAGTCCGGCGTTCTGGGGCTTTCCGGCGTCAGCAGCGATTTTCGGGATCTTCACGAGGCTGCCGCCGGCGGAAACACACGGGCGAAGCAGGCCCTTGATGTGTTCGCCTACGCGGTGAGAAAAACAATCGGCGCGTATGCCGCCGCCATGGAAGGCGTGGACTGTGTGGTGTTCACCGGGGGTATTGGCGAAAACGATGCCGCCATCCGGGAAGCCTCCGCAAGCGGGCTGGAATTCATGGGCATCAAGCTGGATGCCGCGGCCAACCAAGGGGCCCGGGGCGAATGCCTGATTTCGGCACCCGGTTCCCCCGCACAGGTCTGGGTAATCCCCACGGATGAGGAGCTGGTCATCGCCCGGGATGCGCTTAAATATGGGATAGAGCAGCGATAATTGACAATAGAAACGGAGCGGCAAGTTTGCCGCTCCGTTGCCGTTATTTCCGTTTGATCCTTCCATTGAGCTTGTCGTATATCCGCCGGATCATCCAGGGTTCGGTGGACAGGCACTCTACCTCGTCAAGCTTAGCCCACATAACACCACTGTTCTCGTCCGCTTTGACGAATACCGCCTGGGCATCGTCAGCCTCTAAAAGATACGTCAAATTCAAATGCAGATGGGAAGGTACATACCTCCCCCGCCTTTCATGCCCGTCAACGGTTATTATTTCCAGGGAAATAGGCGCTTCCCCCACAGGCCGCAACATTTTAAGCCCGGTCTCCTCCCGGGCCTCGCGGATTGCCACGGACAAAAGGTCCGCCTCGCCATCCGCATGCCCGCCGGTCCAAGCCCAGCTGTCATAGATGTTGTGATAAATCAGCAGCACCCTGTCCCGGGCTGGGTTCACAATCCATGCGGAGGCCGTAAAATGCGCCACGCCGCAGTCCCGGGTCAAAATACCCGGCAGCGTATCGATCAGGGACAGCATCAGCACCCGGTCCATGGCCTCCTGCTGGCAGCCCGGGGAATATGCTGCGATTTCAGCACGCAACCCTACAATATCCATAGCCTCCCCATTACTCCAGCGTGATCCCATAAATATATCCGCCCCGGGTGCCCACCACGACGGTATTGCCAAACACCGCCGGGGATGCCTCGATGTTGCTTTCCAGATTGATGGTGTCCAGCAGTTCCCCAGTGGCGCCGTCGAGAAGATACATGTTCCCCTCCTGATTGCATTGGACGATATAGCCGTTACCCGCCGCGTCATACACCGCCACAGGCGAGCTCCAGGGGTAGCGCGTCATCTCGAACACCCAACGCTCCTTTGTCAGGTCGTTTTTGTCAAGAGCCACCAGCTTGCCCTGAAAGCCGCTGGGGGTGTAGGCTACCGGCACGATGATAAGGTCGGACAGCTTGTTCTTCCCCAGCACCATCGTCCCCTGTACGCCGCCGGAAACGCCGCTTGCGGTAGCGCATTGATACTCTGTTTTCGATACGATCTCGCCGGAAACCGCGTCTATCTTCCAGATGGGAATGCTGGCCATGCTGTTTTCCCCCGCCCGCCAGCCCGCGTGGAAGGAGGTGGAGGTGTAGACATAGGGGTGCTTGTCCGCGCCCTCAAGCTCCAGCACAGGCGTGCAGTTGGTATCGTCCAGGGTGTCCTGCACCCACTTTGTTTCATAGGTGTTCATGTCGAGGCAGATGAGATGCCCGCCATTATCGGAGAAAATGGCATGCTCCCTCCACATGATGATGCTGTCCTCAACCCCCAGCCAATACTGGTTGTTCACGCCGCTGCGGGAACCCTTATAGCGCCATTTCACCGTGGGCTTCGGATCGATTGACAGCGTTCCGGCCGCCTCGTCGTACTTCGTGTTCAGTTTGATGGTATAGACAATGCCCGTCTCGCTGGCCCAGATTAAAGTATCCGTCAACGCGTCCACCAGTGGGGAGCCGTCGAAATAATACAGCTTGGGCCGCAGGGAGAACGAGTCGTTGTTGCCAAACTCGTAAAGCACCTTTCCGTCCACCAGGCTGATGATAAACGCCCTGGAGAGCTTGCCGCCGTCCTGGGGGCTGTCGTCACCGGAACCCACGTACATCAGCGGAATGCCCCTGGGGTCCAGCGCGCCCGCGCCCTTGAACGGGAAACCGACGCTGATGGGATCCCGGGTCTTTTCCCCGGTCTGTGCATCGAGAAAATAGATATTTCCGTCCATTGTGGCGTAAATGACCTCGACGAGGTCCTTCTTGGCCTTGGCGTCCGCATAAAGGTTCATGATGGCCTTTGTCTCCTCCGGCCATTGGATCATCAAGGGCTGTCCTGTCCAGCCGCAGCCGGTCCAGGAGTCGCCGCCCGCGCCGCTTTGGTAAACCTTCTTGAGGCTTCCCACCTTAAACTTCCAGGGCTCAGCGGCAAACTTCTTTTGAGTGAGCGCCGCGGTCCCGTAAGAAGCGCCCTCTCTAAAATTGTTGCCCCGGAAGGTAATGATCCCCTTGAGGCCGGTGTATTCCTCGCCCAGGCCAAAGTCGATCTTGTCGGCGCCGGTGCGGGTATAGGCGTCCGTAAGCGTGCCGTCCACCTCCAGCCCGGTTTCCAGCCCGAAATCCGAAGGCCGCGTCCCGTCAACCGCTGCAGGCGAGAAGGCCGGTAACGGCGTAGGCGTGGGTTCCGGCGTTGGCGACCCGGAGGCCTCAGGCGCAGGGGTTTTTCCCCATCCGAACAGCCCGCGGCTTTTGTCGGGGTCATCCTCCTTGCCAAACCCGCCCATGAGCGCCACAATGCCCAGCGCGAGGGCCAAAAGCAATAGCGCGATGATGATGAAAAACCGTGGCTTCAGTCTCAGCCGGCGTCTTCTGCGCCGTTTTAATTGGCTCATATTGTCCTCCAAGTAAGCGTTGGGCCCTGCCCCGCAAAATACGACGTGACAAAAAAGTCCCGATAAAACCATAATAAAACCTGCGAACAGTTTTGTCCATGGTTCCAAACCTTTCCTTTTGTAAACAATCATAGATAAACCGCCGTGGTTGCGTTGACAGGCGGTGCCCGAAATTCTATAATTATAAAAAGCCGCTGCTGTTTGCAGCACGGAAAGGACTCATCGGATGCGAAATTTTCTGGATCGGCTGGAGCGCAAATGCCACGGGCGCTGTATTCCCAATCTCATGCTCTATATCGTTATGGGAATGGCCGCCGTTTATTTGATTGATTTAATGAACCCTGCTTTGGGGCTATCCGGCAGAATGGCCTTGAATATGCCCGCTGTCATGCGCGGTGAGGTCTGGCGGCTTCTTTCGTTTGTTCTGTTGCCCCCTGCCTCCAGCATCATTTGGGTGTTTATCTCCCTATATTTCTATTATCTGATTGGCTCAGCACTGGAAAACCATTGGGGCTGCTTCCGCTTTAATGTGTTTTATCTTACGGGAATCATCGGCAGCATCCTGGCTGCCGTCGTAACGGGACATAGCACAAACCAGCACCTCAATCTCTCGCTGTTTTTTGCATTCGCGCTGCTGTACCCGGAGTTTCAGATCCTGCTATTTTTCGTTTTGCCTATCAAGATCAAGTATCTGGCGATACTCAATGCCGCGCTATTCCTCGCCAGCTTTATCGCCGGCCCCTGGTCAACGCGGTTTGCAATCATATTCTCCCTCCTCAACCTGGCGTTGTTCTTCTATCAAGATTTCCTCTCCATGATCCGGCAGTGGAAACGCCGGCAGGAGTTTAAGCGCAACATGCGGCGGTGAAACCCGGATGGCACTTGGGAAAGGAGCCGCTGTTTTCGGGGATGCGGTAATTTGCCCCTTGACGTTTACATGCAACCATGTTATCCTAATACTTGCCGTTGAGAAACGGAGCGTCGCGGGGTGGAGCAGTCTGGTAGCTCATCGGGCTCATAACCCGAAGGTCGTGTGGTTCAAATCCCGCCCCCGCAACCATATATGCGCATGCCGTTTCGGTGTGCGCATAGTCATGGCGGCGTAGCTCAGTTGGCTAGAGCACTCGGTTCATACCCGGGGTGTCATTGGTTCAAATCCGATCGCCGCTACCAAAACCCCCGATTTTCGGGGGTTTTTGCTTACTGTTGGGACATCTAAAATGAGTAATAATGGAATTTATATTTATTGAGCGAGGGAAATCTGCTGCAATAATTGCACTACGTTGGCATGGGAAAACCGCTTCTGCGAGGATCAGCGCGATTTGCTTCATGGCCGCTCCCTCAGTGAGTTGAGTGCCAAAATAGTGCCGGAAAAGTGCCAGAGATATTTCAAGGAGGTTTCATCATGAATAAATGCAAAATCACAGTGCTGAAAACAACACTGGATGAAGAACTCGCAAAGGAATACGGCGCAGAAGGTTTCGGAGCCTGCCCCATGCACACGGTAGGGCAAATCTACTATGCCGATTATGCTAAACCGGATGGCTTTTGTGATGAAGCGTGGAAGGCCATCTATCAGTATGTATTCGCCCTTGCGCATGGGGTGGACAAAGGATTGTTCTATTATGGCGATTGGATCAGGAAGCCCGGCGTTGCCATTTGTAGCTGCAACGACGGCCTGCGCCCTGTGATATTCAAGATTGAAGCCACGAGTGAGGAAGCGAAGATCGAATATACGCCGGTTGAGCGTTAGAAGTTTACGGATAATATAGGGAACGGATAACCCTACACACGCTTGTCAGCCTCAGTATGCCCTGTGACACGCCTTTCAAGCGAAGACGAATTCCAGGTCGAAACTGAACAATGCACGCCACGTAGCGCCTTTGTGAGGCGCTTGCGGCCAAATGCTAAAGCATGCCACAATAATATGAAAAAGAACCTCCAATAGTGAAGGTTCTTTGCAAAGGAATGGGAGAGCAAAAGCTTATTCCTCCGGTGTATTCAACTCCAACAATTCTCCAACGATTGTCGCTGCGGTATGCTCCGCTCGGTTGAATTCATGGATATAATGGTTGAGCGTGGTGGATTTGCTGGCGTGCCGAAGCTGCCTGCTTACAATGGCAACATCCGCGCCGCCGTTGATCAGCAGGCTGGCGCAGGTGTGCCGAAGCCCCTTGATGTCTATCCTTGGCAGATCGTGCTTTTCCCGCAGCTTTCGTATATATTGGCTCAATGAATCCGGCCACATGGGTTTGCCGTCCCATTGGGTGAATATGAAATCCTGATCTTCATATGCATCACGAAGCTGCTCCATCTGTAAGGCCTGCGCCTGCTTCTGCGCAAGAAACAGCGGCACAAGATGCGCCGGGAAGCCTACCTTCTGCCGGGAGGATTTGGTCTTCGGGTCCTTTTCATGCAAGCCTTCCCCATTGCGGTTTTCTATGGATCGCTCCACGGAAAGCTCCAACGCATCCAGATTGACGGATTGCCATTTCAAGCCGCAGATTTCGCCACGTCGCAAGCCGGTGGTCATGGCCACATAAAGCGCCAGCCGGTATTTGATGGGCTCTGTGGTGAGTATTGCGAGAAGCTCCTTTGCCTGCTCTGCATTGTAATAGGCGGCAGGCATGGTAATGCGCCGTCGCGGTGCATCCACCCGGTCAACGGGGTTGTTCACAAGCAGCCCCCATTTCACCGCCCGGTCAAAAATGCCATGCAGCATGGTGTGGTAATGGTGGATGGTTGCGGAAGAATAGCCGCCCGGCTTCTTGTCCCTTCTCGCGCCGTTGCTGCCCAGCTTCTTGTACAAGGCAATCAGGTTAAGCGGCTGCACTTTGTTCAGCGGCAACTTCCCGATTGCATCATATGTCATATGGTTGAGCATGTCCTTGTACCGTTGAAGGGTCTTGTACTCTACGTTTGGCTCTGCGTAATCGCGTAGCCAGCGCTCCGCGAATTCCTGGAAGGTGCAGGTGGCGATATCGATTTCCTGCCCGTTTTCCACTTCCGCTACAAATAGTGCCAGCTGCTTCTCCGCCTGCTTCATGGAAGAAGCGTCAATGGTTTTGGAGTGCCGCTTGCGTTTGCCGTCAATATTTTGCCCATCTGAAACGATCAATCGATATTTGCCGTTAGGCTGGGGAATGATGTGTCCCGCCATGAGAAATATCCTCCTTATCTGTGGGATCGCAGTTTGCTCTGCGGTTGTCGTATGTTACCTTGCGTTGGGGTGAAATGCAAGTATGAATATACAAGAAAATATGTATATTTTGCGAAGCGCATTCATGCGAATCCTATCTGCTCATCCAGCCATTTCAGAAACAGGTGCTTGGGCACAAGCAAGCGTTTCCCTAACCGTAACGCTGGAAAATCAGGGGTATTCAGCAAACAATACGCTTTGGAGCGCGATATGCCAAGAACATCGGCAATGTCTGCAGCATTCAAAGTCAGAGGAATTTGATCCAATGAAAGATACTTATGAATATTCATGATGCGCCTCCTATTCCTTCAAAATAACCAGGCGATTTCTTTTTGCGCAGAAACCGCTCAATCTCCGTAACATCCGCCGTTACCCGGCAGGGCGGGAGCGCCGCAAGCATGCGGCGGTGATATGGTGCGCCCATTTTGGCGCGGGAGTCTAAAACGGCGCAGACGCCGGTGTCCGTTTCGGTGCGGATGAGCCGCCCGAAGCCTTGCTTGAGTTTCACCAGCATATCCGGCACAAGTGCCTGCGCCTTGTATGCGTCCATGCTGCCATATAGCCCTTTTTCATATTCCCCGATGGGATCGGGCGCGGCGAAGGGCAGCTTGACGATAATAAGCAAAGAAAGCGTATCGCCGGGGATGTCTATGCCTTCCCACAACGCACCGGACGCGAACAAAATACCATTTCCGCTGACCTTGAACCGCTCCAGTGCAGCAGTGTCGCGCTTTCCCATTTGAAAGAAGGGGAACGGCAGGCTGCGTGCTTTGAGCATGGCATATACCTGCCCCATTGCGCTGTAGGATGTAAACAGAACAGCGGCATGGCCGTGGGATGCGAGGACAAGTCGTTCAACCTCATGCGCCACTGCCAGCAGATAGTTCTTGTCCTGTTGGTTTGGGAATGGAACCGCATCGCTAATGTAAAGCATGGTGTTATTGCTGTAATTATATGGCGACGGCTGGCTTGTTTCCGCTATGAGGGCATCCCGCATGTGCGATAGCCCAAGGGATTGCCTGACCCGTGAAAAATCGCCCCCCGCAGACAACGTGCCGGAGGTGAGGATAATGGGCAGGCCCCGGCTCCAGATGTCTTTATGAAGCCGTTCATCCAGATTCTTTGGGAGCGATGCAAGGATAACGCCGCTCTCATCATCCTTCTGTTCAAGCCAGCAAATCAAATCAATATGCTTTTGGAGTGCGGATGCACGGCTTTTCAGCTTTTCAAGCTCCCACACGGCCTGCGCCCGGCGCTCTTGAAATCTTGCATGCACATGGCTGTCGCTAAGAGCATCAATAAGGTCGGTGGCAATCCCTGTCATGGTTTTTAGATGGCGTGTTGCGTCAGCATCTATATTGACAGCAAACCTGCCCGTTTCCTCGTCTTCAAAATCAGGAAGATGTTTATGCAAGCTTCTAAAAAATCGCTTACCCCGCTCCTCCAGTTTCTTAGCCAAACGGTGGATGTTCGCGCCATTTAATGATTTTCCATCGGTAAAGCTGTGGATGGAAGCAGCAATCTGCGGAGGCTCTGATTCGCCAAGGGCCACACCATACATCTGCCGCGCTGCGTCAAGGAATTTGTGTGCTTCGTCAAGTATGACAAGTTGATAATGTGGCAACAGCGGGCGCTTGCCGGAAGCATGGTGCAACACATCGGCAAGATAATAATTATGGTTGCATATCAGAAAGTCCACATTGGGATCGTTGGCCTTTTTCATGTAGCGCAGGTAGCGGCAGTTCATGGAATGTCGGCAGGTATCGCCGCATTTACCTGAAACACAGATTTTTCGTTTCATGAAAGCGGTCAGCCCGGTTGCACCGGCAAGGTCGCAGGATGCGTCCTGCGAAATCAAGGGGCGCAGAATGCCACAGGTCTTTGCATCGGCATCTTTGAAAAAGCTGTGCAGGTGTCTTTCGCAGATAAAATGCTCCTTGCCCTTGCGGATTATACACGTTAGCGGCGTGCTGAGTATTCCGTGGGCCATGAGGATATTTGATAGGGCACGCGCGAGAAGGATCGGCTTGCTTTTAGTTCAATCATCTTTGCCCGCCTCCTCATCTATTAGAAAATCAATAAACCTATCCCATACGCGCGCATCGCCGCTGTCCTTTGCCAGCCTAAGCGCCACGCGCACCTTTTCGTGCTCGTTGATGTATTCCGGCAAATCTGGTGGGGCCTCCGCCCGCGCTTTCCCGGCGAGGTCATACAAAATAAGCCGTTCCTTTTCCGAAAGGTTCAGTGCAGCCGCCATCCTATCCAGTATTTCACGATCCGGCGGGTTGCGCCTGCCCGATTCAAAATCACTATAATACCCTGCCGATACGCCGGATCGCTCCGCCATATCTCGCACGGTGATTTCGCGCTGCCGCCGCTTTTCTTTTAGATACTGGCAGAAACTCATTTCAACCATATGCAAAACTCCCGAACACCTGTACGGCCGCATTTTTGCGGACGATAAGTGTTATTTTTTGCGGCATTGCTGCCGCTGATTTATCTCGTATATTCAGTATAGCAGAAGTGGTGTCCAAGAATACGGACTTTGGCTTTGGATGCGAATATTCGTTCTTTATGGCAGAGCGTGAATGCATAACCGGCGGTAATATATCAAGGGGGACATTTACGCATGATCTGCAATCAATGCTCACGTAGATCAAACTTACCTGCTATCATATCATCCAACGGAAGGAGACCTTCAACCGATGGCACTGCATCCTCAAGTGTTATCTCCACCTTTACATGGAGCCGCTTATCAGGAAAAACGCGAGCAATCACCTTGCTGCCAGTTATAAAGCGCACGATAGCAACGCACTCGTCAGGAATTTTGTCATAAATCCGGCCGGCGCTCATAGTACCGCCAGCGGTGGTATGCGGACTGTTGGCAACATAGCCGACCTTGCCCAACACTGGTGCCACGACGATAATGGCTTCGTCATCATAATCGTTATCAGGCTCTTTGATGAGTGACACCAACGAACCAATCTTGAAGGGCCTCATGCCAAAATAGTGATTGAGGCCGGTGATTGTAATGTATAACTCATTATCAAACACGAAGAACACCTCCTTGTGTCCTCAGTATATCAAACAATGTGTCCAATGGTACGGACTATGGATTAACATTTTTTCCTGTTTTGCAAACCAATATTTTAGAGATTCAATGCCTTAATAAGCAAGTTTTCGCAAGCTATTCAACAAGCAGCTCTGACATCACTTCGGCAATATCCGCAAAATCAGGCAAGAAAAACGGAGAACGAACTGAGACGACTTCTTCAAAATAGGGCGTTAAAAATTCCCTAACAACCAATTCTTGTGCCTTAGCTTTTTGGATGGCTTCAAATAGTGCTTTGAACTTCTTTAGGTCAATTTCATTTAGTTGTAAAATTAATGCATCGATTTCTTCTTCGTCAAGCAAGTATTCGCCTATCATACAGGAAACATAGGCATTGAACATTCTCCCATGTGTTTCAGCATCGTCTTCGCGCAGGACATCTCCCGCAACCTTTATCATCTTTGCTCCAATTGCGCCACCAACAAATCCTCCTGCAATGCCAACTACCGTACCAACACCTGGGGCAACAGCCGTACCAGCAGCACCGGCAATCTTGGCCGAAACAACGCCCGCAGCCACTGCTCCACCTGCGCTAGCAGCGATGGCTCCTCCTAGAACGCTCATATTCTTCGTGTATTGCGCCCCGGATATCTTTCGTGCAACGACATTATATGTCTCAGGAATTGAGAAAACGGCAAAGGAAAGTGCGGATGTTAGAATATTGCTTCGAAGAATTTTGGCAAGCTGTTTTGAGGCCGCCGCCCCATATATAGCAGTTTTTCCGGATAGCGCACGAATGCCGTTGACAACCGTTGCCGACATTTGCGTTCCCATCTTCCCCACCACATATTGGCTTGGCCCCATATGCGATCAGGTTTTGCAGCTGCCCCTTTGTGGTGCTGCTGATTCCCCTGAACGCGCTGTCATCATTGAGGTAGACATATGCAGCGGCAGCGTGGCACAGCCCGTATGCCGTCATGGTATCCGGGGATTGGAACATGATATTCTTGTGCGCATTCCAGCCCGGCCCGCCGTAAAGGTAGTAGGCGCACTTGATCAGCGTGTTGTCGGAGCCGCGCTGCAAAAACCTGCTGACGGGGTAGGTACCCGCGTTCAGACCGCTGGCGTTGGGGTCAAGGCAGAACGCCGTGTTGCCATTGGCGGTGTAATAGCTCGTGTAATACCCATAATAGATCTGGTCGGCGCTTCGGGTATGGTTCACTTGCGTAATGGCCGTGCTGAAAAGCATGAAGCCGCCATTTCGTGTGGGCACATACGCCGACACCACCACATCGCCACCCAGGGCAGGCGCGGAAATGGTGAGCGTTCCGTCCACAACACTGTACATGCTTTCGGGCAAATCAATGCCGTTTTGCGATACGACTAGCCCATCGGATGCGGTAAGCGGCAGGATGATGCTGTTCGCGTTGGACGCAAGCTGTTGGTCTATCGTGGTGGTGGTGAACTTGCCGTTTTCCCCGATGCAGACCGTTGCAGTAACGGGCACTTCCGTAATCTCAGATGCAGGGCAATACCATTCCACCGTGATTTCATGCCCCATGTATCCATATGGCAGCGATACCAGCCCCGAAGCAGCGTCATATGCGGCAACGGCGGTGATATCCTCGCTGCCGTTCAGTACGCGGAAGCGCAGAGCATCCGTGCTGACCGGCACGATGCCCGGATACTTGTTTGCCGCGATGGTGATGCTGTTGCCATTTGCCATGCCGATGGCATAAAAGCGATGGCTTGACTCTACCGCATATTCGACAAAATCCATGACGGCCTGGCCTTGGGCATCGTCAAAATAATGGTACACGACCTGCACCAACGGCCTATCCACGACCTTTAGCAGTTCAGGCTCCACCGGGGATAGCGCAGCCGGTGGCGAGGTGGGGCTGGCTACAGGCGCGCCTACCGTGGCGGGCGTGGGTAATCCATCCTTTATAGGATCGGGGGGCAGTTCCGATGAGGGCTCCCCATTTTGGGGTTCTGCGGGTTGCCCGATTGCTTCTGTGCCTGCGTTCCCCGATGTCGCAAATGCGGACATAGGGATAAAAGACAGGCACAGCATAATGGCAAGCAACATTCCAAGAAAGCGTTTACAATGCTTTTTCATTTTCTCCTCCTTGATTTTTGGGATACATTGCTAATTCTCATATGAAAAGTTCCATGCATGAGAATTAGCAGGTGCTGTTTTTCTCTGACGCTTCAAAGGATTTTGAAGCGGGTAAATAGAGACAGCAAAAAGCCCTGCACATCGCAGATATGCAGGGCAAGTGGGGGTGCAGGTATTCAGTTTCTAAGGATATGGATTGACAGACTCACTCCACGCGATAGCTGAAATCCTCTCCGTTCAATAGATGGCCGTCGCCATGCGCAGGCACGTTTCCTGTAATGTCCGCGCCGCAGATATTGCAGATTGTCCTGCTTTGCGACGGCTCCTGTACCGGTTGTGGCATTACCGCCGGTGCAGGCGTGGGCGGTGCCGTGGGAATAGGCGTGGGTGCCAGCGTAGGCGCAGGCGTGACCTGTGCAACTGGTGTTGGCCGCACTGTGGGAATGGGCGTTGGTGCCAATGTAGGCGCAAGCGTGGGCACCGGGGTAAGTACGGGTGCAGGCGTTGCCGTTTGCTTAGGCGTTGGCATGGCAGTAGGCTTGGGTGTCGGCGCGGCTGTTGGCTTGGGCGTTGAAGCGAGCGCGGGATCTGCGACAATCGGCAAAGGGGCAGGCACTGCTGGCACAGCATTTCTTGTTTCATCGCTACCCGCCGTGTCAACGCTAACGCATACTGGCTCCGCGGCTTCTTTTTGTTCCGGCGCGGGTGTAATAGATGGTACAGGCTGCAATGTGGGCGCAAGTGTTGCGGCTACAAGCGGAACGCCCGCCGCTATATCCTGTTCCGTAGCGCCGCCAGCACCAGAACGAACCGTGCATGAAACTCCTGTGGACAATATGACCAAAAGTGCGGCGCAACCCGCCGCAACCGTGTGCTTTTTTCGCATGTGCATACCTCCCAATTCATCGGTTGTGGTATGTTAGCGTGCTGTGCCGGGGTTGTCAAATCATTCTTTTGTAGAAGATTCGTCGGACTCATATGCATCCAGTTCATCGGCAAAGAGATATTCTTCCTCCTGTTCTTCGCCGAACTCACCGAACTCCTCGTCCTCATATTCCTCATCGTCCTGCTGTGCAGCCTGCTGGCGCGGCTTGACGATCTTCAAATAATACCCCGCGCCGCCCACGGCCAGCACCGCCAATATGATGAACAGAATAGCGCCGGTATTGCCGCCGCTTTTCTTGGGCTCTTCCGGCTCTGGCGTGGGCTCAAGGTCGGCAGGCTGCGTGGGCTGCGGTGCGGGATCGTTCCCGCCCGATGTATCCGGGATCGCGCTGCCCGTGTCCTGTGCCAACCCCAGCAAATCCTCCTCAGTGACGGTATTCAGGAAATACACATTTTCCGTACCGCGCTGGCGGTCAATAATCAGGTAATACACGCTGCCGCCCTCGGAGGTGATGGTGAAAAACTCTTTGCCGTCCGATTCCGTGGCGTTGTCCATCACGCTGCCGGAGCCATCCGGGGTAAAGGCAGTGCCGGGAACAGCCGTTCCGCTGCCGTCCGGGGTTTCGCCCGCAGGGTCGTTCACGCCAGTATCCAGCTCCGGCGGTTGCGTAGGCTCGGGCGTGGTCGAAGGGGTGGCTGGCTCGTTGGGGATCGGCGTAATAGTCGCCGGGGTGTTGGGCGTGGGCGTCGGATTCACCGTAACCGTGGCCGAGGGTGCAGGTGTGACCTGTGCAACGGGCGTTACCGTGGGCAAAGGCGTTACAGGTGCAATGTAATAGGGATTGTCGATCAATACGGATTTTGAGCGGTTGCCTGCCATATCCATCGCATACACCGTAACCTGTTTATCGGTTCCGGCATATTCCTTGAGCTTCACAGTTGCCGTTCCGTTCACCAAAGTTGCAAAGCGGTGTTCATTGATATAGATGGCGGCAACGCCGGAATGATCGTCTTTCGCCACTACACTTAGAGTGTCACCGGAAAGCGTGGCGGTAACGGTGGGCGGAGTGGTATCATCAGCCGCTTGCGCAAACGCCGTGGCCGGGAACAGAAGCGCACCCAGGCAGAGCAATATTGCGAAAAGGGGCAGAAAAATCTTGGCTCTAGTCATCTTCGGGTTCCTCCATTTGGTTTTGTAGGGGCGCTGCGTTCAGGTAGTCGGGGGCCTGCGGCGCGGCATTTGCATCCGGCACGCTGCCCGTAACCTGCGCCTTATATGCGGCGATGAACGTGGCGAAATCGGCGGGCGCGACATCCGCGGAACGGAACACCTTGATGATCTCGGCATTTTCAAGCTCCGTTTTCTGCCGCTCCAGTTCAGGCAGAAGCGTTTGCAATTCCGCGATTTTTGCCGTTGTCCGCTCAATTTCGCGGATTACTTTTTGTAGCTTTGGGTTCATAATGAGTTCCTCCTTTTGACATGAAAAAGCGCCCCGTTGCCGGAGCGCCCTTATGCTGATTCAGATTGTATTGGTTTGTTATGCTTCGTGTTGTATGATCCATTGTAACAGGGCATCGCTGGACAGTTTTCCTGCCGCCACGTTCAAGATTGTCTCATATAGCTCTTTTTGCGTATACCGCAGTTCGATCCCATTCATCGCAAGAAAGGTCAGCATGACATGCGCGCCTGTGCGCTTGTTGCCATCTACAAAGGGATGATTCATCACAAGCCCATAACAGAGCCGTGCCGCCTTTTGCTGAATGGACGGCAGCATGGCCTTTCCATCAAAGGTCTGAAATGGCGCAGCAAGCGCTGAACTAAGCAGACCTTCGTCACGAATGCTGTCGCTGCCGCCATGCGCCTTGATCAGTTCCTTGTGCATCAATAAAACCTGTTCCTGCGTTAGAACTTTCACTTTGCCAAAACCTCATAGGCTTCACGGTTCTGTTCCAGAATTCGTTTGGAAATGCTCATCACATCCTCATCCGGCATGGCTTGTTCCTTCTCCACTTGGCTGAATTCGAGCAGCAGGTACCTTGGCGCATTGTTTTTCAGAATAATCGCGGAACCGCTCTCATCCACCATGCGCGCTACGCGGGAGAAATTCTGGTTGGCTTCCGTGATGGAAACGATGTTGTCCGTGTTGATCTTCATTCCGTTTCACCTCCATCTACAGTATACGTTAATTTTAGGCGAAATACAACCTATTTTGTTCTGCTGTGATATCAGGCGCTATCGGGTTAACCCGATAATCTGCCAAACGCATAGAAGTGCTTTGTCCAATAGCGTGTATCAATGCTGGCGTACTGTATGGGCTTGCCCGCGTGAAGCATCTGCCCGTTGCCGACATAGATTCCGACATGCGTGACAGGCCGACCAGCGTTGTATGTGCCTGTGAAGAAAATAAGGTCGCCGGGTTGTGCATCCGCGCGGGATACAGGCGTGCAGGCATTGTACAGCCCCTGCGCGTTGGTGTTGATGGTTTTTACGCCCGAATGCGTCAGGCTCCAGCTTACGAAGCCGGAGCAATCGAATTTGTCCGGGCCCTTTGCGCCAAATACGTAGGGCTTGCCAATATGCTTCTGTGCCTCTTCCATTAAAGCCGCGTAGCTGCCGTTGCCCATAGGAGCGCCGGGGTATTCGGGAAGCTCCATGCCACCGGGCGATCCGGGCGGGATGTAACTGCTGCCGTCATCGTTGGTAATGGCAAAATACAGCGGGTTCAGGTATTGCCCGTTTTTCAGCACCTCAAAGTGCAGGTGCGGTTCTGCGGCATCTCCTGTGCTGCCCACCTTGGCAATCACATCGCCCATTTTGACGGCCTGCCCCTGAGGTACCAGAAGCTCCGAACAGTGTGCATATTTGGTAACCACACCCGTGGGGCCCTCCAACACGATCACCAAGCCATAGCTGCCGCTGCTGCCCGCGAATGAAACTGTGCCGTCATGCCCGGCAAGGATGCCCGTGCCTTGCGCCACGGCGATATCCACTGCTTTGTGGTAGTCCTTTTGCCCGGTAACGGGGTGGATGCGGTAGCCGTAACCGTCCGACATGTAGGGAACCCAGTTAAAATCGAAGGGGCTGCCTGCATACTGGCGGTTGCCCTTCACGCGAATGAGCAATTCGTAATGCTGCTGTTGTTCTGTGTTCATGCGCGGGGCGATCACATCGGTAAACGGCTGCGCGGACAGTGTGATGTTGAGTATCCGCCACTCGTAAGGCTCCAAATCCCCATCGCCGTCCACGTCATTGGGATCGGCGTATCGGATTTCCACCTCTTCGGTGAAGGTCAACTGGTACTGTTCATCAAAGATGGCGCGCAGTTCCGCCTGCATACCGGCAAAGGTAAACGCCTGGTGTCGGGCGGTCAGGTAGCCCATGAGTTCATATGCACCATGCCCGATATCGTCCACAGAATAGCGGTATTCATCAAAACCGGGGAACTCGCTCTCTATGTTTGCGATGCGGGTTTGCAAATCGGTTTCCAATTCGATGTAAAAGAGCTCGGTGCTGTCGATATCCGCGTCCTCCGTCACATAGCTGGTGGCGGCAACAGCGCCCATCGTGCCTGTTGCCATATTGGAGCAGGACGAAACCGTGCTCATGATGATCATGAGCAGCAGCGCCAGCAGCCCGATCACAAGAAAAGCAATGGGGTGCCGCTTGACGAAAGCCGCAGCACGCGCGGCAACTCGCCCCGTAACGGTGGCTGTGTTTTTCGCCCGCTGTCCGGTCTTTTTCGCTTCCCGTGCCAGCCGTGCGTACTCCCGCTTGATTTTCTGCTTTTGCGCTGCGCGGGAAAACATATTGCTGCGCAGCTTGGGGTTATCCGCAAGCGCCTGCTTATAGTCCGCTTTCACCTGAAGCCGGGGAACCTTTTTCTCCAACCTCGCCACACGGCGGTAAGGCGCGGTCTTGTGTGCGCGGTACGCAGCGCGCACGCCGCCCTCGGCCAGAAGTTCTGTTGTGTGCGCGGCCTCGGTACCCACATTTTCATGCTCCACCTCGTGTATTTTCTTGTGCGCGTAGCCGATGGCCGCATTCTTCCCGGCGTTGATGGGCCGAACGGCGGCATTGCCCCTCAAGTGCGCGCGCTTGGATTTTACCTCCTCTTCAAAAACCAGCTTGCGCTTCATTTTGTGTCTTTGTTCATCAAAGGTTTTCTCTACCTTTGGGTGATGCGTCCTGGGCAAGTGATCCCTTGCGTTTTCCAGCCGGACGTCCGCCGCATCCGCCCTGCGCCGTGCTACCTCCGCCCTGTTCGAAGCCACACTGTCCGCCCGTGAGGGCGGTGTTTCGTCTTTTGTAAATTGCAGACGCGGTTGGCGGGGGCGCTGAGTTCCGCCAGTAGCAGTATCCCGCGAATTGCGGCCATCCGCAGCCGGGGCATCCTGCCGCACAGCGCGCGGCTTCTTTCTTCGGGCAGTTCCTTCCGATTCATATACGCCGCCGTCTCTGCCAAATCGTTGGTGAGACGCGCCCCTTTCAAAGCGTAACGGCGGGGTATAATCCCCGCCGCCAGTATATTGGTGTTCATATTCGGCACCGCTCTCCGGCTGGCCGGTTTGTGCCTTCGCATCCCGCGCACCTGAACGGTAGCGGGAGAGCGTTTCGCGCACAGAGGATGCATCCACATCCTCGCGGCTGGGGCCGTCCTTCTTTTCAACGGGAGCGCCGCGCGCCCGGCTATCCTTCCTGCGCTGTTCCAGTTCCCTCGGCATTTTGCATCACCTCCTGTTATTTGCCGGGGTTCCTATTTTATGCTGTCGCTGCCGACTCTGACGGGCGCGTGGTGAGCAGGTCATATATTTCGCCCTTGGGGAAGCGATCCACAAAGGGGATAATGACCGATCCATAGATCAGCAGCCCTTCACCCGCGTTGCTGTGGGTGACATACGAAAGCTGGTGCGGGGAGATACCAAGCTGTTTTGCGATGAATTGCCGGTCACCGGGGGCTTGGTTCAAGAGGTACACAAAATCCGAATTTTCAAAAATATTCTCGATTTCCCTCGACGCCAGCAAATCCTTCACATTCTGTGTCAGCCCGCTGGGGATGCCGCCCCATTTGCGGAAACGCTTCCAGATTTCCACCGTATACGCCGCCGTCTGCTCCTCCTTCAAAAGCAAATGCATTTCGTCGATATAGAACCATGTGCTTTTCTTTGCGGCGCGGTTGATGGTGACGCGGTTCCACACGGCATCCTGCAAAATCAGCATGGCGATTTTCTTCAAGCCCTTGCCAAGCTCCTTGATATCAAAGCAAATGAGCCGCGAATTTGCCTTGACATTGGTACGATGGTTGAATACATTGAGGGAGCCGGTCACGTATATTTCGAGCGCGGTAGCCAACCGCTGTGCTTCGGCCTCCGGCTGCGCTTTGAGCAGGCTGTGCAAATCCCCCAATATGGGCATGCGCTCCGGCGCGGGGTTGGCAAGATAATCCTGATAGACCAGCCGCGTGCATCTGTCTATGACAGTGCGTTCCACCGGTTGCAGCCCTTCCTTGCCGCCCACAATGAGTTCGCACAGAGAGAGGATGAAGTCGCTTTTGAGCGTGAGCGGGTCTTCTTCGTCCGAGTAATCCGGGTTGATGTCCAGCGGGTTCAGATAATGCGTGGATGTGGGTGATAAGCGAATGACCTGCCCCCCAAGCCGTTCTACAAGCGGAAAATACTCCGCCTCGGGATCTGCAATGGCGATATCATCCTCGGTCATTAGGAACACGTTCACAATTTCGCGCTTGGCGCTGAAGGATTTGCCGGAGCCGGGCGTCCCTAAAAATAAGCCGTTCGGGTTTTTTAGCTGCTTTCGATCCGCCATGATGATGTTATTCGACAGCGGGTTAAGCCCGTAATAGAGGGCTTCGCCGCCTTGGAACAGTTCGCATGTCGTAAAGGGCACAAAGATAGCGGTGGAGGATGTAGTCAGCCCGCGCTGGATTTCAATCTGGTTTATGCCCAACGGCAGGCTGCTCATGAGGCCCTGCTCCTGTTGGAAATCGAGTCGCTTCATAGCGCAGTTGAACTTCTGCGCAACGCCCGCCGCCGCGAAGACATCGGTGTCCAGCTTGCGGCGCTTTTTCGCTGTGTTCAGCACCAGCATGGTAATGAGGAACATGCGTTCGTTGCGGGATTGCAGGTCGTTTAAAAGCGCTGCCGCTTCCTTGCCGTAAGTGACCAAATCCGCCGGCAACACATCCATATCATAGCCCACGCGCACAGCTTTTTTCTGCTCCTCAATTTTCATTTTATCCAGATCGGAGAGCTTGCGCTTTACCGTCTTGATGGCCTCGGCTTGGTCAATGGAGCGGATGTGCAGGTTCACCGTGACGGTGGTATCCAAATCGAGAAACTCCGCCAGCATGCGGTCAGTGAGCTCCGGCGCCAGTATCTGTATGAAGCTGGCCGCGCCATAGTGTTCCCCAATGCGGAAGCTCTTGCTATCCCGAAAATCGAAGGATGAGGGCGCGATGAAATCCTTTGTGGAAAGGCCCGTCTTTACGATGTCCTTCCAATCAAAGCGCATCCGCTCCTGCCCATCTGGGTGAAACTGCCCATGCAGGATTTCAAGGCGTTCCGCGCCGGAAAGGGGGCGGGATGCAACGCCCAATGTTTTGAAGTTGTTGAGGATATCCGTTTCCACGCGTTCCAGCCGGGGCTTGGCCTCCTTGATAGAATCGGCTTCGATGCCAAACGTGATATACTTCTCCCGCACAAGCCCGTTGCGGCCTTTGGCCAGCTGGCTTTTGAGCATGGCGGCGTACTCCTTGCGGATGCTGTCAAACTCGTCCTCGCGCCCAGGGATTTCAATGGATCGCTCAAAATCCCGGATGTTGGCGCGTTTGTTAATGAAGGTAAGCTGTACGCGGATGCTGCTGTCAAAATAATTGAGAAAATCGCAGTAGGATTCAAAGATAGCGTTCTTGTCCTCGCTCTGCGCCAGCTGGTAATTGATATCCGCAAAAACAACTGTTTTGGTAAATAATCTGTCCGTCACCCGGCATATGCCATCCCGGTACATCTCTTTGTAGGGGATGGATTGCTGTGCGGTTTCCGGCGTATCCGCCCGGCCAAACAATCGTGCCTTGATGGAGCCGCTGCTTTTGGGCGTATTGTCCGCCGCCTTTTTATTGGAGACGGGCAGCGCCCGCAGATCAGCTTTATTTTTCTTTGCCTGTTGACGTGTCAAATGAGTTTGGGCTTGTAGGCGCTGTTGCTGATTTTTTTGCTGTTTTGTCTGCAATGGTTTTTCCCTCCTTCTGAAGATAGTGATACAGGTTTTCCGTCCTGTATGGCCGCACGCCCGGCCACAGCCGGAAGCGCAGGATGTTTCTTAGAATTTTCTCCGCCGGTTGCCCATCCCGCTCGAACATGGCGAAGAAAAACAGCGGCAGCATGGAAGCGATCATAAAGAGCACCGCCACACTGCTCCCGACCGCCCCTTTGGTGAGAAAGCAGATGGGGATGCCGATTGCGGCGGCAATGGAAAAGCAGATGAGTTGGCGCTTGGTCAAGTTCAGCGCCACTTTGGTCTGCACTTTTGTAAGGTCTTTTGGTACATTTACATAGGCCATATCAGGCAATTGCCTCCTTTCCATATTCATGGTTGCACGCATGCGCCGCAGCCATATGCCACACAATCTCCCGCAGGATATAGCCGACACAGGGAACCGCAACAGAGTTGCCCAGCATTTGGTAGCGGCGGGTATCGCTGATTCCCTTGCCGTCATGCCCAACTGCCGTCCAGCCATCCGGGTAACCTTGGAGTCGTTCACATTCTGTGGGAGTCAGGCGGCGAACCATGTAATTTTGTAATGGGAAATAGTTTCCGCTAAATGCTTCTTGATTTCCAAGCCACATCTTTGTCCCTGCATTTGCCATTAATGTGCCAACGGAACCTTTCCCGCTTGCTAACATTATGTTTGGAGTGTGAGCGCTACCCGCCTCCTTGGAAATACCGTAATGCGCGCGATGGCATATGGCAGCTATTGCGTGGTGATCACCAGCTGTCATGGTGGGAGCAGGGTCGCCGGGCTTGCCAACGCCCAAGCCGTTGCCCGCACCATCGTTATTGCGGGTAGAGCCGCCGCCCTTGTATCGTGTGGCCCTGTCGTGGATGGGGATGGGTTCATATGCGCCCAGTGCAACAACATTGGGGCCACAATCCGAACAGGGGCTTTCGTCACCTTTGGCTGTCAGTGTCCGCGCCAATTCCGGCTCACAAGTGAAGGGTTGCTCGTGTTGGCATGTTGGCGTGCCTGCCAATTCTTCTGTAATCCCGGCATGCGTTTGGTCAGGCGCGGCGCAGAATACGGTAGGCATCTGGAACCCGCCGCCACC
>CAYPKG010000011.1:52548-58849 GCA_964411275.1 uncultured Oscillospiraceae bacterium
AAGGCCATGCTCAGTGAGGTCAAGACCGTGTGCGTTCCCGCCAGTTCCTCCGTGATCCCGGCGTGCGCTTCGCTGGATGCGGCGCAGAATACGGTAGACATCTGGAACCCGCCGCCACCGCCATTCAAAGTGGGCGCGGTTTCCTCCGCATACCCGATGCCCTTCGCTTTGGCACCCGCGCCAGCGCAGAACCCGGCTGTAAATACAAGCCCCGCAGGGTTGCGCCCGCCGCCACCATCCGCGCCCGCCAAAGTTGGCGATGTGCCATCCTCTGTAAATATCCGCGATTGCTGAATATCCCACGGGGTCAGGCAGTTCACAGCAAGAAATGTTTGTTGCTTCATGCCTGGCTGGGCGCACAGCGCAGCCGAAAGGTTGCGCAAATCACGCACTTCATCGCGCTGATTGCATGCAAAGGCTATGCTTTGCACTGCGCCATGAGCGCCTCCTTGAGCATGGGCGGCAATTCCTTGCCGCGCTTCTCCGCACGGCGCAGGATTCCCTCGCATGCTTTCTTCGACAAATAGTACCTCTCCGGCGCGTCTGCCTGCAAAATCGCAGACAAGAAAGATTCTGCGGCGTCGTTGGGCAACTCCGAAGTGTTGGGCGTTGAGTACCCGCCAAGCGAGGTCAACGCCTCCGCTTCGCACCATTCCGGCGTTGGCCCATCTTCCAGATTGAGGTATTGGAACTTTGCTTTTTGTGAACGCTTCAAGCACGGCTCTAAAATCACGGCAGCCTGCGCTGGAAAGCGCGCCAGGCACATTCTCCCACAATGCGAATCTTGGGTATTTTCCATTGGTTGCTTCCCTCATTTCATCTATAATTCTGATCGCCTCCGAAAACAGGGCGCTCCGCTCGTCCGCAAGCCCCAATCTGCTGCCAGCGGTAGAGAGCCCCTGGCAGGGCGAGCCGAAGGTGATGATGTCCACAGGCGGCAGCTTTGCGCCGTCAAGCGCGGTGATATCGCCAACATGCTCCATCCACGGCATGTGCCGCTTCGTTACCGATACCGCCTGCGGCAATATTTCGCTTGCCCACAGCGGCTGGATGCCATAAAACAAACCGGCATACGGAAATCCCCCGATCCCATCAAAGAGGAAACCGAGGGTTATTTGGTTGATATTGTGCATGTTTCTGTTGATGCCTCCTTGCGGCGCGGCTAGAGTTCCGGCCCGGATTTCTTATGCGTGGATTTTTCAGCCATTTTCGCGGGCTGCGCTTTTGCGCCTTCGCGCAGTTTTTGCGCAGTAGACTCCTTCGCAGCGGGCGCCTTCTCCCTTTCGGCGGCATATGCCCCCAAGATCGCATCGCTAAGCTGTTTGCGGAGTTCCGCCGTTACCGGGAAGCAAATATCCCGATATGTGCCCTCTTTATCCTTTACCTGCGGCATCGCCACAAACAGACCCTTGTCGCTGTTTACCACGCGGATGTTGTTCACCGCGAAAATGTCGGCGATGGTTGCGCTTGCAAATGCCACCACATTACCCTTCGGCTCCGCGATGGGGTATGCCCGTACATCCAGCTTGATACCGGTTTCTGTGTTGCCCATGTAGATAGCCTCCTATAATATAGTTGTGTATTTTTTCATAAATGCTCAATGTGCAGCAAACAGGCTTTTTGCCAAACTGCCCGTCTTAAAGAGCGTAAAGCAAAGAAGCACTGTATATCCTGCCGTTCCCCATATCGCCGCATGCACATCGTTCGCAGCGGGGATGTTTTGCACAAGCACAGCGTAAATGCCCACGCATATGATGATGAGGAACGCCTGGAACGCCAGAGCAAACAAGCTCTTCAAATAGTTGTTGCCGATCTGCCCCCATTCGCGGTTCGCCATTGTCGCCAAGGGGATGGGCGCAACGCTCACGGTCAAATAGATTTCAATCATGCGCCCGTAGATGATGATAAAGATGCAGATGGTCAGCGCGGTCATGCAAACGGAAAGGATGTTTGCCTCCAGCCACAAACCCAGCAGCCCCCACACGCTCATGGCCTCCAGCATGGTCTGCAATTGTGTGAGCGCCGCCGCACCGTCAATCTCCAAGCTGCCGGAAATAAAGCCCGCGCTGCTGTTCACTACATTTTGTGCAAGAGAGAACACGCCCATGACGATATCGAACGTGTGGGTCAGGATGTATACGGCCACGAAAGTCTTGAAAATCCACTTGTAAATGTTGTATACATCGAATTCGTGCATATTGTTTTTTTCGATGATGAGTTGGATGAGCTCATAGCAGAGCACAAAGGTAAGAATCATCCCCGCAATGGGGAGAATTGCTGTATCAGACAGGGTTCGGATCATGGTATAGACGCCAGAGTTCCATGCCTCTGGCGTCTGCCCAACATTCGTGGCAATATCCATCACCTGTTTGTTGATGGAGTCATATATCCCCGAAAACTGCCCCATGATCCCGTCAATCAGCCCCTGCTTGATCCAGTCTTCTAACCAGCCAAACAGGAAATCCATATACTATCCCTTTCCCGGCTCAACCGAACAGCCCTGAGAGCAGCGGCACGAGGTTCAGCCCGATGAGGACAATGCCGCCCCCGGCCATGAGTTGCTTGATTCCCTGGCTTTTGGCGCCGGGGTTGTCATTGCCATACCCCTCCAGCAGGTTGACAACGCCCCAAACGGCTAGGCCCGCGCCCAGCGCGACAACGAGAATAGACAGTGTGTTGATTGCTTCCGCAAAGAATTCCATAGTGTGTTTTTCCTCCTTAGAAATTTGAATGGGTTGATGATGAACTACAGAAAAAAGAGTCCGCCGTCCAGCAAGGGAATTTGCTGCTGAACGGTGGGCTCGTATGATGTTTTGTGAAAATGATTATACGGTGGGGGCTCGCGGGCTCTCATGGAAAATCCCTCCTTTTGTCGTTGTTTGGGGGGCTGAGGTGGGGTATACTGTAATAGCCGCCAGTAATTGAGGAAATAGAAGAGCCAGCTTTCCCAGGTGTCCGCAGAAGCTGCCCATCCGGGAACAGCTCCGGGAAACGAATGCGCAATTATGTGAATGAACCCAAAGGCAGGTGAACCAGCATGGAAATAACGATTCGCAGAAACTGTGAAAATTCTCAACAGGCGCAAAAGCAAATCGCCGAAATCGCTGCCGATGCATATTGGGAAGAAATATCTCAGTTGTGCAATGACAGAGCGAAAATGATTGCAGCCATGCAGGGCGGATACCACGTTGAGTATTTCTATATCGCATATGAGGGTGATAACGCCGTTGGCGTGGCCGCGTGCTGCCCGCCGGGTCATAGAGCAATCGAGATCAATCCTGAACGCATGCGCTGTGCGCTGGGCGATGAGCTTGGACAGGTAGCTGGCGAAATCATGCAAAACGAGTTTGGAACACCGCATGATTTTGGCCCGGACAGTGGATATATTGAGTTTGTGGGCACCGCAAAATGCGCACAGGGCAAAGGCGTAGCGACTGCGCTAACAAAAAACATCATGGAGACCGCCCCTTACAAGCGCCTTGTGCTGGAGGTTGCCGATACGAACACGGTTGCCATTGGGCTTTACACAAAGCTCGGCTTCACAGAATTTGAGCGAGTAGCGGAGCCCGCCAGTGAACAAACGGGCATAAACCATCGAATATATATGGAGTATGTTCGTTAGCGCCAGGACTGGAAGCCATAATCATTGCGAAAGGATTTTCCGTATGAAAGAAACATTGAAAGTAATCAAAGAAAGATTTTCCTGCCGTAGTTTTACCAATAAAATGCCGCAGGAACAAGACTTGCTTGCCATCGCACAAGCCGCCATTCAAGCGCCAAGCGGAATGAACCGGCAGGGCTGGCATGTAATTGTGGTGAAGAATAAGAACCTCATTGACGATATGGAAACGGCGGGTATGGATATATTATCCGGCATGGAGGATAAATCCATGCATGAGCGCGTCATGGCGCGGGGCGGCAAGCTGTTCTACAATGCCCCATGTATGATTGTCGTTGCCATAAAGGAAGCCTATCCAAAGGGCGCGGAGTTAATTGATTGCGGTATCCTTGCACAAAACATCGTTCTTGCCGCTGCATCCCTTGGCATTGCGAACCTGCATTGTGGGTTCGTGAGCCTGGCATTTGCCGGGAGTAGGGCTGATGAGTTCAAGAACAGGCTAAAGTTCCCGGACGGCTACGAATGCGGCATGGGCATTTTGTTGGGCTATACGGATAGTCCCGCTTCACCCCATACTCCAGATCAAGATAAAATCACGGTCATAGCGTAAATGACTTGCCCAAAAAGCCCCCGGCTCCCAAATGCATGGGAACCGGGGGCAGAGGGATATCAGGCGGCTTCACCGGGCGGCATAAGGGGTACAAGGTCGTAAACCTCGAAGTCATCGTCCGCCTGCACCGCCAAATGGGTGCTCAGATGCTTTTGCACATCGAAAGCGTTGCGCTTGTCATAATCGGC
Organism: uncultured Oscillospiraceae bacterium; assembly: GCA_964411275.1. Classification (GTDB taxonomy): domain Bacteria; phylum Bacillota; class Clostridia; order Christensenellales; family CAG-138; genus CAYPKG01. Next base: position 56,966 of record CAYPKG010000011.1, read on the forward strand.
AAGCTGCTTGTAAAGGGCATGCTTGGTGATATCGTACTTTTTGCTCAAGAATGGGCGCACGCCGCGCAGTTGCAGGATGCAGGAGCCGCCGTCCATAACGGCAAGCTCGTCAATGGTCATTAAATCCTTGCCAAGTTTCTGGTAGTTCTTCCCGAAGGACGGGGAATTGCCCTTCGTTTCGCTGTTGGAGTATGTGTCGATGGTCTCTTTCCCAAGCAGCTTCGACCACTCCTCCAGCGTGGTCTTTTCTTTGCCGCCGAGGAATATGGCCGAATCGCAATTGCCAACAATTGTATCGGCGTGATCCTTATAAATCGCCTTGAGTTGGCTCTGCGCCTGCAATACCAGGCAGGCCGAAATCTCACGAGAGCGGATGGTTGCCATCAGCTTCTCCAGCCGGGGAATCTGCCCGATATTCGCGGCTTCATCGATCAAACAACGCACATGGATGGGAAGTCTGCCGCCATATACATCGTCCGCCTTTTCGCATAAAAGGTTGAATAGCTGCGTGTACGCCATTGAAACCAAGAAGTTAAAACTGTCGTCCGTGTCCGATATGATAATAAACAGCGCCGTTCTTTCATCACCAATGGTATCCAAGCCGATTTCGTCATACCGGGTCAGTTCCCGTATCTCCGCAATGTCAAAAACCGCCAGCCTGCTGCCCGCGCTGATTAAAATGCTTTTGAGGGTTTTGCCCGCTGCCAGCTTAAACTTACGATATTGCTTCACAGCAAAGTGCTCCGGATCTTTTTCCTCCAGCGCATCAAACAGCAAATCAACGATATTTTTGAACGATTCGTCCTCCTCACGAACTTCCATCGCGCCGATCATTTCTGCAAAGTGTGGCGTAAAGCTCTGCAAACTCGTCTGCCCAATTTGGCTTATTTTCATCGAACGCATCTGCCAAACCGCCCCAGCCCACATATCGGGAGAGGATTTCCTGCTGCTCCGGGCTGGCCTGTAAGCCCTCAAACTCCAGCTCTTGCAGGAGGTGGATCGCTGCCATATTCGCCCGGAATTTTGCTTTTGCGCCGCCGACGCCGAGGGCATCATCAGTGATGTGGAAATTCTGCGCGTTGCGGTGGCTTGATGCCTTGAAGTCAGCATAAGCGGCCTGCTCCGCAGCGTCGGCACTGGGAAAGTCCTGCCACTCGCCATCAATGGGGCGGGAGTGCTCCCGTTCGCCGGTGTCGGCCACGTCAAAGACGTATCGCAGTTGCGGTTTCTGGCCGCTTGTGTCTATAAGGGCAATGCCGGTGGAGCCGCGCCGGACAAAGCGCCCCATCTTTTTGTTCCAGAAGTCATACTCGGCGCAGGCGGTCGCGTCCGGCCGCTGGGCGTGGATCATGACCTGTTCGTTGTACGGATACTTGTAGAGCCGCGCCGCTGTGCGCAGGAACTGCGCCCAGCTTTTATAGCTGCTGGTAAGCTGCCGCTCCGCTGTGTCTGCCATCTGCCTGTATTCCTGATATTTACTCGGCATAGGGCTGCCTCCTTCGGGTAAAAATTTAGAGCACCCGGAATTGGGCGCTCTATGTAAAGGAGCGGCATGTGAAAGCGCCCCGAAGCCTGTGCAGGAAGCGGGACGCTCTTGATTAAGTTGACTTTCTATTTCCCAAAATTGAATTTCTTCTGATTTTGGGAAATAGAATATGCAGGCATATCCGTCAGATAAAAGTATGAGCGCAAGACCACTCACCAATAAATCTGGCAGAAAAATACCCGCCTGTTGTGACAAGCGGGCATTGTGCCGTTGGTATTACATTTTTCCGTTTTGTCCGTCTGCCTCCGCCTTTCCAAGCAGATACAGAAATGCAATGGCAGGCACTCGCAAAATCGGCACATGGGTTTCGTGCTTTGCAATGCCGAAATCATCCAACT
>CAYPKG010000012.1:0-33240 GCA_964411275.1 uncultured Oscillospiraceae bacterium
AACAATTGTTGTACAATTACTAAGCTCAGGAGCAAGACGATGAACAAAAAAGAAACCAAAAACGAAATCAAGACAGTGACAGAGGCGAAACGGAGGGCGGTTGACGATAAACATAACTTGCGTTGGACAGTTCTTCTATTGCGCCCGGATTATGTCGCCGACGAATTCGGAAAGGATACCTTTACAGCACAAGTGAGGGCACCCACTCCAGCAACAGCCATCGAGAAAGCCAGGAAGGAGGCTATTGTCTGTGATGATGAGGCACACCCCGAAGACTACCATTGCCTTGGTTGTTACAGAGGATATTTGGAAAACTATTCCGACGAGGAAGGAAAGGATTAAACATGAGACACCAGTTCACAAACGCAGAAATCACCGGAGCCTGGCTTGATGGGCTCCATAACGCAAGCACCCACGGGTCCAACCAACGCCACTCGCAAAGCTTCTCGGGGAATCGTTTCTATAGCTACGACTTATTGATCGCCGCGCGAATCACAGAACACCGGTTCCTGCTTTATGGTGCCCGCTCCAGCGTCACCACAAACGCGCACATCAGGCGTCTGGAACGCGAGCTCATGGGTAGAAAAGCGGAAATAGCCTACGTCAACGTGCTTGACCCCCTCGACGTCGGACGAGAGTGCATACTTGCCACGATAGAAATAAGAAAACTGGCGGAAAAAGTCACTCGTTGTCGGTCTGAGGGGTCTGCCAACGAACTGTTTCGGAAAGTGCTTCAGGCTGTTAACTCAATGACACTGTTGACAAAGTGGTTTCCGGAACATTCAAAACATTTGAGCACTGTCCTCGATGCGCGGGATGAGTTCTATGACGCGGAAGACTTTCGGGGGTTCGTTAAACATAAACGGGAACAAAACAATGAGCAATATTGACAAAATCAAAATCGAGGGGACTATGTATGACCGGCGTCGGAAACTCAGTCCCCAGCAAACTGCGGAAATCAGAGATTGTTTCGGCCATTTGTCCACTCGACAAGCCGCCAAACAATTCAATGTCTCCCGACGCCTGATTCAATTCATCTGGCATCCAGAACGCTTGGAATACAACAGGATGCTTCGTAAACTTCGAGGCACAAAATACAACACCCGGGAAGAACTGACTCGTGCAATCGCCAACCTGAGACGGTACAAGCGAAAACTTCTTAAAGAAGGGAAGATACAAGCGTGGAGGGACTCGGAAAAACAAAAGGAAACCTAAACCATGATCAATCCATACACCTGGCAGGAACCACTCATTGACGCCGTGGTTCACGCACTTACTGAACGACGGTTCTTCATATCCGGATTCCCCACGGGATCCGGAAAAACCGTGATCGCCCTGGCCGCGGCAAAAAGAATGCAGCGACCCCATCTCATCCTGGCGCCCAAGGTGGCGTTGACCCAATGGTGCCGTACTGCGAAGGCCATGGGGTGCGACTCCTTGTTGGTGGACGTGATCAACCCAGAGAAGGTCAGCACCCCCCGTGGGTGCTACCTATACACCCGGGAATCCAAGTGGCATCTGCCCAAGGACACCGTGATTGTGTGGGATGAACCCCACAGATCGGTTTCCGGCATGGATTCCATCTCAGCCAGGGCCATGGCGGAACTTAAAGCGTACCCATCATTCGCCTTGCATGCGATGACCGCCACAGTGGCGGACAGTCCGATCAAACTACGGGCGCTTGGGTATTGGGCCGGGCTCCATAACTGGTTGAAATCGGACTTCTACCGTTTCTGCAAGGACAACGGGTGCGCAAACATCATGGTCAAACGCACACCCCCGGTGCGTTATGCCCTGAAATTCACGAGCAACCCGTTGCGTGCCGAGCAACACATGCGGGACATCCGGAAGAAACTGGGCGAATGTTTCATGTCCCTTCGTCCGGAACAGATTCCCGGATTCCCGGAACAAACCCTCCGGACATTACTGGTCGATTTGGACACCCGAGATAGGGAAGAGCTTGACAAGCTGCATGAAAACATGTCAGCCCGCCTTCAATCCGAGTCACCAAGTGACCTTGTTGAGAACATGCATGATCGGGAAAGAATCGAACATTTGATGACTGGAGCGATCACCGAGCTGGTTCAATCAACCGTTGAGAACGGAGAAAGCGCGGTTGTGTTTTGGAACTTCACGGAACCCCGCGAACAGTTTGAGCATACACTGCGTGAGAAAGGCATTCCCTGGGTCTCTGTATACGGGGGCCAGAAGGATGAAGAGCGGCAAAAAGGCATAGACACCTTCCAGAAAAACAAAGTTCATGTGGCGTCCATCATGATCGAGGCCGGCGGTGCCGCGCTTTCCCTTCACGATGAGACGCACACACGCCCGCGGGTATCCTTCATCCCGCCAAGCTGGCGGGCGGACTCCGTGAAGCAATGCCTCGGACGAATCCGCCGATGCAACGGCACCAATGTGACACAGAACTTTGTGTTTGCCGCGGGCACCGTGCAGGAACGAGTCGCGGTGGCACTTGAACGAAAGCTAAGCAACATTGACGCGTTGAATGATGGCGACCTCGCTACGTGAAAACAAAGAACCACGATCATGCAACCCCCGAACACACAGAAACAAACGAATAGGTGCTAAAACATGAACACGGAAAAACGTATTGAACTTATCAACCACATAGCACGGTGGTGCTATGACAACACCGAGAGCTGGGAAGTCGAAAATATCGGCGCCAGCCTGGCCTACCTGTTTTGGGCAATCGCTGCCGATGATGGGGAGGCACTGGACACCACTATTGGGAATCACACCACATTAGTGCGTATACTTAACAAAAACCCCAACAAACTACTCGATACTCTAACCAAACATAAGTTTTTGATAATCAACAAATGAGGATAAAAATGACTAAGAATCCAAAGACCACTGGAAAGCTTCGCACACCCGTCGAGGCCGCGTGGGATAAAGTTAAAGAGGCGGTCAACCAGATCCCCTGCGACGATGCCACAACCACGGACTATTTCTGGGAATGCTACGAAGGGGACCCGGTTCCAAAGGGAACAGACATGTGTCCTTATTGCGCAGAAGCCCGCAGCGACGAGCAACCTGACGCAAGACTCAGGGACGTAATAATTCGACTGATTGACCTATCCGATATACAAAGCTAAAGGTAACATTATGATCACAAAAAGAATCAGACTCGTGCCGGACCCAGCCTTCGAATGGACCGACGACGACTACTGCGAGATCGCTTATCAAACCCACTGCCGGAACTGCCTTGGAACAAAGCCAATGACCTTTGAAGAAATAAAAGACATTTCACGACAGATCAAAAAAGGAGAACTCATCGGTCTCCCGGTATACGCATACATCCACAGTGGGGTCGTGCTTTCGACAACGCCCTTCACTGACCCTTGGGACAGTGGACAAAGCGGTTACGTGTACTCAAGAGACGAAGGCGTCACCGAGGACGCCCTCCGAGCTTTTGTCGAAGTCTTCAACAGGTACCTCGCTGGGGACACCTGGGGGTATGTCGCGGAAGAAGCCACAACTCTCACTGGAAAACATCCTCGCACCGGCGAACCCATTGAATGGGTGGAATGGAGCGAATGTGACTCATGCTACGGGTTCCTTGGGGGCAACCCTGAGACAAATGGCATGCGGGAACAAGCTAAACATTTGCTCGAAGACGGGTTTGTCTTTGTCTTTGAGGACTGAAAGTAAACTGGAGCGCCTTTTTGGGCGCTCCGTAACAGAAGGAGAAATTATGAAGGAATACCAGTTCAAGGTACTGCACGGGGTGTATCTCGACGTGCATGCGGACAGCGAGGCGGAGGCAGTCGAAACACTCAACGCATCGCTGCATTTGCTCGACGAACCGTTGCCTGCGCCGGGGCGCATCCAGCGTGTGCTGGTTGACGTACAGGAGCCAGTAACGTTGGCAAACATCGAATCAGTTTACGATCTCGATACGGGCGAGTCTCATACGCCCAACTCCGGCTTTTGAGCCGCTATAACAAACAAGAAACCAAGAAACCAAAAACCAAGAAACCAAGAAACCAAAAAGAAAAGGAAACCAAAAACCATGATCACCTTGAACGACAAAAGCGAACGCGCCACCGTTGGTGGCTCACAACTGGAAACATCCCGATTCCACATCGACGAAAGCGCCATCGGACATGTGTCCATGATTCTCGAAGACATGTATAAATTCCCGGAGCGAGCTGTGCTTCGGGAATACCTGGCCAATGCGATCGACGCCCACGTGCTGGCGGGAACCGACAAGCAGGTGGATGTCACGCTGCCCGTGTTTTTCGACAACCGTCTGATCATCCGGGACTACGGCCCCGGGCTGTCCAAAGAAGACACAGACCGGCTGTTGCGCGGATACGGAGCGTCCGGAGAAGAGAAACGAACCTCCAATGACTTCATCGGAGGCTTCGGAATCGGGGCCAAATGCGCCTATGCAATCACCAAGACGTTTACTTATACCATCTGGCACGGTGGGATGAAACGTGTGTGGATCAACTCGAAGGATGACTTCGATGTGAGTGTGGCCACCTTGGCCTCCGAGGAACCATCCGACGAACCAACGGGAATCGAAGTGGCCATTCCAGTCACAACTGAAGAGTTCACTTGGAGCACCAAACACACGTTCCAACGTGAGCTCAACCGGGTGATTCCCTTCCTGGAAAAGCCGGAGATGTTGAACTTCAAGGAACCGGCACAGGACCCAATCCAGGGGACGTGCTCGGACATGGAGTACTACATCCCGAAACTGCCCGACCCCCTGGCGTCTGTCCCCCTGACTTTGAGTGATGGCGACGCTGAATTTGAAGTGACCATTGATGTGCACACCAGGAAAGGAAACAACAGTTCCACATCCCCCTTGTATCGAGAGTTGTCTCTCCCATTCCTCAATGTGGGGGGCATCGCCATCGACCTGGACTCATCAATCATTGACAACATCATCACGGAGACTCTGAAGAAACACCCAAACAAAAAGGATGTCAAACAATTACTCAGGAACTCCGTGATCAGGTTGCCGATTGGATCTGTCCAGCTGGCCCCGACACGAGAGTCCGTGAAGTATTCCCCCCGGACACTTAAAATCCTGAACCTGTTAGTGCAAACTATCACCTCTTCGGAATTTCAGGCGGAAGTACTGTCCCAGTTGGTGTCCACACAAACACCCCTGAAACAACGCTTCCCGATCGCTTCTGAATACGGGTTGGAAATTCCTGAAAGTAAGTGGGTCTCCTCGGCGTTCGGGTTTATGCTCCCCCACACGGTTGAATTTTCGCGGGCTCGTATATCTAGTGTATGTGTTAGTTCATCAACGGGTATCACAGTGAATACTAACAACATGGGGGTAACCCACACGGACCGTGTTCTTTTCCCTCCCAACCTATTCAGTTCAGACGTCCCACTCTGTCTCTATATCACCAGGGACAGTGAGTGCCCTCATACGAGGGTACAAAAGCAAATGACGACCTGGTTGATGGAGAACCACCTTTTGCCTCTGCCAACGTCCGATGGGCGTCATTATTTAGACGCTTGCCTCGTCACGGCTTGCGTGGCTGAGCACTTGGTGGGAAACCCCCGGGAAGAAATCCCGTGGGTGAAAGATGGGTCTGTCACACTGATCACAGATGACATGCTGCCGGAAATAGACGAAACCCTATTCGCCACCCCGGCGACCCCGAAGAGAGGAAGGCGGAAGACGAACGCCGCCCTGACAAAGCTAAAGGAGTTCACAGGAGAACGACTGACTGCTGTCAATAGTCAAGGAGCGTTCCTTAGAAAAGGGGATATAAATGCACTGAGAAAAGAAAACAAATCTGGAGTATGCATCGTGCTTGGACCGGAATACAGTGTCGTAAACGATCTCGTTCTGCCAAAACTCTATGATAGCGGATCCTTGATAAGGTTGTCTGGCTCCGTGAGAGACCTGCGACTCAATGAAGAAGAAATGTTGCCTGTGTTGCTGCCCAAAATGTTTCTTGACCCGGACAAGAAAGACTCGTTCCTCTTGTACGCCATGAATCACAAGGACTATACTAAGGCAAACTTCGATAAGGGCCCGTCCGGAATGGAACCCTTGTTCACCTACATCAAAAGAACACTGATCAATTCGATCAAACGAAAGGAGACCGACCTGGAATACCTGTTCCGAGTGTTGGAACATAAAGGCAGAAGCCCCAGCTTGAACTGTTTCATAACCTCTGTGCTCGCACAGGACTGCTTCAAGAGTTCATCCGGCGTCCAAGAATTAGCTCGTTACGAAGCTTACGCCAACACCTTGGACGACCTCGTCAAACGCCGGACAGAAGCCTGGGCTGAAGTCATCAAGTTCATCATGCTCAACATGCGTATCTTTGACTTTGGATACCCCGGAAGCCCTCCTGTCACCAGCCGCACATACACCATACACGAAACCAGTTTGTTGGGCGGGCACGGCCTTCTTCAAACCCTTATTAAAAGAGGAAAGGACAAAACATCAAACAAAGACAACCACCCACTCACACTGACACAATGGCTCCGGGACACACCCGATGAATTCCTGCCATCATGGTTACGACTCCAGGCCGTATGGTCAAGCGACACAAGCATCCAAAACCCATTGGAACATGCGCTGGCCCTGGTCTTCAAAGAAGTCCCCTTCGTGGGGATTTATGGAGACCTGCTTGATTTCCAACGGTCTTATTACGAAGATGATCATACCGAAATTCGACGAGACGGGACCTCTGGGAATTTCGTATACCAATCCATAACAAAGGAACAGAATAATGTATTCACCAACAGATCGAACTTAAGCATGATTTCGCGACACCTGGATCAGGACCCTGACTTCCAGGCTTATGTGAAACGAAAGATTGCTCACAACAAGAAACACCTCGCATAACAAAACCAACAAAAAAAGAAAGAAGAAACAACCATGCACACATATGCCATCGACAAACAGACCATCACCGTCATCCTCAACGGGAAGGCGAAATGCGTCCCCTTGAGCGCCCCCACAGCCGGGGCGCTCATCGCGGAACTGACGTCGCCCACCCCCGACGAGAACAAGATCGCGGAACTTTCCGACCTCCGGGCGTCTCTCACCCAGTATTCAGGGGATGATTGCACCATCAGTGTCGACGGAACAGTGACCCGACACGGGGTGAAACTCCCCGCAGGGGTCGCCGAGGACGTCGTTGACTGTTGGAAGAGTGGGACGCCCTACTCTCACCTGTTGAACTACTTCGACAACCTGCTGAATAACCCCAGCAAACGGGCCGTGGAGGAGCTGTACACCTTCCGGAAACACAAAGGCATGCCTATCACAGAAGATGGCTGCTTCTTCGCCTACAAGGGCGTGCGTGACGACTTCTGGTCCATCACAGCCGGGAGCGTCTCCTCCGTCATTGAGGGGCAGGTGGATGACAGCGGGCACATCTTCAATGGAATCGGTGAGAAGATTCGCGTCCAACGTTCCTACGTGGACGACGACGCGCGGCAGGCCTGCAGCACCGGCATTCACGCCGGCAGTGAGGAGTACGCGAAATCGTGGGGCAGTGCGGGCAAAGTCGTGATTGTCAAAATCAACCCGAAGGATGTGGTATCAGTGCCTTATGATTCCGACTGCCAGAAACTTCGATGCTGCGCATACGAAGTCGTCGCTGAGTACGAAGGCCGGATGAATGACGGAGGGGTCAAGGGGAACTCTGCCTATGACACCTTTGCCGCATCTGTCAGGGAAGCTGTTGACGCCCTCATGAACAAGGAAGGTGGCGACGAGATCACCGTTACGATCAAGCGCACAAAATAACAACACACTAGCACCCCTCCCTGTAACGGGGGAGGGGTCTTTTTGGAAAGAAACCAATGAACGGAAAAAACAGCAAGCACATCAAGGCACTCATTCAGCAAATCCACAAAGGAGAAACTGCCCGACGAATAGAAAACAAAATCAAAAAACTTGAGAAAGAATGGGAAGACGCAGCCGCCCAGCCAACACCGGCCCGGGCGTCTATTGTCATTGAATGGAAAAAATCCCGGACATGGGGGCGAAACCCCCACGCCACAGCTCTTGTGGTTTATCCCGACTCCTTTCAAAAGGAATTTACGGCGACATGCTCTGGTTGTGGATATGATAAAGAAAGCACGGTCGTGGCGGCCCTGCTCAACCAATTCATGCTGGGGGTCGTTATCAAAAAGATGAAACGCCTCAAGGAGTTTCCCTACGGCCTTCGCCATGACGACAGCGGGGTGTTCCCACCTCGTTTCTCAGGCGGCGTCGGCATGTCTTGTTATAAGAACAGCTACCGAAATGACTCCGTGCTGCAAGTACTCGGGTGGGACCTGCGAAACGTCGCATACACAAACACCGTGGACGTCTGGGAATTGACACCGGCGTCCCGACGCAAAACGAGAAGGACCACAAATTGACATCGAAAGCAAAACAACACAACCCACTTGGAGTCTCCCTTCGACCCGGCAATTCAAAACTTGGAAAGGTGCTGAATGTATCCCTGCCTCCAGGAATTTCCTGCCGTGCCAACGCCCCTTGTTACAAAGAAGGGTGTTACGCCCGTAAGTTTTACGACAGACGGGCAATATGCGAAACCGCATGGAACCAAAATTGGGAGGCCGCCACATGGCATATGTCCGATTACTTCGAATTCATCCGCGCCATGATCTCATTGAAGCAACCCGCGTTGTTTCGATGGCATGTGTCCGGGGACATTCCATCCGAGAGCTATCTGACAGGCATGATGGGAGTGGCGAAAGCCTGCCCGAACACAAAGTTCCTATGCTTCACAAAGCAATATGAACTCATCTCCGAACAACCGTGGTCTGCCCACCCCGAACACGAGGCAAAGAACCTGAGAATCGTACTCTCCATGTGGCCGGGACTCGCATTACCACGGGATATGCATTCATTCCCGAAGGCCTGGATGCATGACCCAAAGAATCCCGATCCCAGGATTCCAGATGATGCTTTCCGTTGTAACGGGGGGTGTTCCACCTGTGGAAGGTGCTGGAACTTAAAACCGGGAGAATCTATTGTATTCGACAAACACTAAGAGAAAAAAGGAACACGACATAGGACAACAAAAAGAAATGAAAAAACAAAACCCACATTCACAAGCACATATGGACATTATTTCCCTTGATGTCTTGAAAAAAGCGGGAACCAACCCTGGCGTCAGTAACGCACGTTGGCGGATGGAACTTTCCCGACGCCGACTCGTAGCGGAATCGGGCGCCTTGGGATTGTGTGACCCGAACGAATACTCACAAGGACACCATAAAAAATACCCACACTTATGCCTATGAGCACGAAACACCTGCCTAAAACAATGACCGATGAATCCAAACGCCCACATAAAGTTTATGAGGCTGTTGCCACCACCGCCCCTTGCCAGGGGTGTGATCGCCACAACCCCGCTTGGTGTGACGTCCCTGAATTCTGTGAACTGAAAGGAACCAAGAAAGTATGGAAAAGAAAATCATAAAGAAACAAGAGAAACCGTTTGCATGCCGTATCGGGAATGTAATTTTGGAGACAAGGGCCACCACCAAGAGAAAGGCTCTGGAACAAGTCAACGACCACCTGTGCCTGTTTGACGATGACAACCCATTCCTTCCCGGCCCTTTTGACCGGGTGTTTATTGACATTGACCGAGATGCCGCACTTGGCGACTTGGTTGAGTGTGACTAAAGGAGGACAAACACATGAAAAGATCGAAGATGGAACTGCTGGTGAGCACCGTAGTCTACATAACTGGAGCCCCTCTCGACTTACTCACAGAGCTCAGAACCTCCGGCAACAGTTGGGCGGATGGAGACGATAACATCTGTCTGTCTTACGATGAGGCGCTAACGTTTCCTGAATTGGCCGAACTTCTTGTGGGGGATGAGCAGGAGTCCCCACTTTCCGGATGCGACGTCATCGTCAGCCGATGAAAAGGTGTTGACAGCACCGAACAAAAATGGCATAATCGCCACCAACGAAACCCTAATACTAAGAAAGGATCACTGATCAAATGAGCAAACTTAAACCCATGAAAGCCTACATTGGGAAATGGAAGGAACAGATTGACGGGCCGGACTTCTTCGAGATCCATGCCGTTGCTGACTCCACCGACCCCGCTGAAATTCGAAAGATTGTCAAAGGGCTGCCCTTCGGCACGTACACCATGTTGACCGGACGGAAACGTCTTGTTCGCTGGTTTGAAACCAAGACCCAGACCCTGGACATCGAAGCCGCATCAGGTGACGCCTCGGCCAAGAACGCCAGGGAACCTGAAGGAATAGACACAAACGAACTGGAGAAGAATAATGAAGAATAAGCATCACATCTATGGGCCGTCCACCCTGGACGCCCTGTCGAAGTGCGTACGGTTCAAGTACGACGACAGCGACAAGGACGCCGCGACAGAGGGAACGGAACTCCACAAGGCCGCCGAACTGGAGAACACAAACGGACTAAACGACGAACAGAGCACCTGCGTTCAAACTGTGCTCAACTATGTGGAGTCCTTGAAGTTCGAAGACGGCACGTCCCCGGAAGACTGGAAGGATATTAAGGAGGCGTCTGTATCACTGAAAGGGCTGACCCATGGAACTGCGGATCGAATCCTGATCAACGAGAAACTGAAACGCATCCATGTTGTGGACTATAAGTTCACCCGCGTGGAAAACGATCACGACCTTCAGTTGATGGCCTATGGAGCGGCGGTTGTCGAGGGGTTGACTGACCCGACTGGATATTTGGTCAGCCTCCATGTCGTGGCGCCTCGGCTCAGTGACGCCACCCGAACCTCACACTCAGCTACTCTGTTGCTGGAAACAACCCGAGAGGAGATCGAAACAATATACGAAAGAATTGAAAACCCCTTCACGCCACCCAAGCCTCACGAAGACCTGTGTGCAAAATGCGCACGGGCTGGACAATGCCCGGCAATTCGTGAGACCGCGTTGACAGTGGCGCCCCAGGCCGGTCTGCAACTGCCGTCCACATTCGACATTGACCGGGCGTCCCCGAAAGACAGGGCCATTCTTCACATCCTGGCCTCGTCATTGGAACAGGTGGCCAAGAAATGGAAGGCCAGCAACACCAAGGCCGCGGAGGAAGGCCTGGAGATTCCAGGATTCAAACTTCGTTCCCGAAGCACAGGGCTCCGTGCCCCCAAAGAACAAGTGCTTGAATTCGCAGATCGCCTGCGCTCCCGGTATAAAATGACCACCGCAGACCTCTTGGCGTGCGCCAACGTCACAATGGGCGATGTTTATAAACAACTGGCCTTGTTGACCGGGCGACCGGAAGCCGACATCAAGGAGGAAATCAGAACCAACGACACCGATATTTTGCAGGAGGGTACAGCAACCTATCTCGCAAAAGAGAAACGCGTCTCAGACGCAGAACTCCTGGCGATTGTCGCCGGGAAATAACCAAACCAACAACACAAGAAAGATTATATTACTATGGCTCTCAAGCAAGCAACCGCACCCGAAGAAACACCCGACACCACCGCCCTGGAAACCCTGGACTCCAATGAACGAAGCCTGACCACAGGAATGGATAATATGGAATTGGGAGGCGTGTATGGAGACATGGACGATGTTCCCATGCGCCCGCCCTTCCTTAACATCAGTCACGCACAGGGGAAATTTGAGGAGTTTCCAAAAGGGGCCATCATCCTTGGCGACAATCAACTCCTCGCCAAACCGGGAGAACCCCTGTACATTACCCTTCTGATGGTGTATGCCTACTGGAAGGAATACTTCTCGGGGCCCTACGACCCGTCGAACATCGCCCGGAAATTCAAAGACCGGAAGGAAGTGATCGCGGCTGGGGGAACCACCACCTGGACAAAACAGGAAGGCAAGCCGGACATTCCGCCAACGTTTAAGCTCGCCATGGCGGCCAACATATTCATTCAGAAACCCGACAGTCTGCTGTGCGAGGCGTTCTCAATTCCGATTGGGGACAAGATGTACACGGCCGCCCGTTGGACGGCAGACAAGCAGGCGGCGGCAGCCGTGTTGCCTGTCATCAAAAACGACCGGAAACTGGCACTCCGCGACCGGGGGCTCTACTCCGGCATCTATGAACTCAAGACAGTGATGAAGAAGAGCAGTGGCGGGATCAACTACTACGTCCCGAGACTGACGCTGACGTCTCGGCACACAGACGACAATCTCAAAGAGATCGAACGCCTGATGGGTGAGTCGGCAACCATCGACATCAACGACGAGAACTAACCAACAGGCATACGTCCCCAGACACGGGGGCGTATGCCTTTTTTTCTGGAAAGGAAATTATATGATTATCGCAGTAGATCCCGGCGTCAATGGCGCCATTGCCTGGACTCGACCAGACGGGCACACAACAGTCACAAAGATGCCGGAGACCCGGAGGGACGCCATCGACGTGTTCAAGCAAGTTCAATCCTTACACACTATCGCGGGCTCCGAGGCGCCCCTTGTCTGCTTCCATGAGAAAGTGGCAAATTATGTTGAGGCCGGAGGGGCCTCCCAGATGATGCAGTTTGGGCGCATGGCCGAACGATGCGCCTGTATTGCTGAGACGCTTGGGATCCCGGTCATTGAGATCGCTCCAAAGGCCTGGCAAAAGCTGCTCGGTCTCGGTGCGTCCGAACGAAAGAGAGCACCAAAAGGCGCCACGCCAGAGGAACGAAAGGCGATACAGGCGGCAAACAGCAAGGCCAAACGAGACTGGAAGAACAAGCTCAAGGCCGAAGCGCAACGTCGCTACCCTGACCTAAAGGTGACGCTTGTGAACGCCGACGCTTTGTTGATTCTCGCCGCGGCGGCCCATGTGCCGGAAGGAGCGCAACGATGACGGAGCCGGAAAAAATGAATACGCTACATTCACGCGCGAGTTGGTTATCTGACGCCGTCCGACGGAGGAATAACTACCCGCATCGTCAATTCCATTTACAGGAACTGGAGGCACTGGAGTGGGCCATTAAAAAACTCTCCCCTATGACAGAAGCTGAATCCTCTTTTTTACGGAAACCAGTGACTCGGGGTCTTGGGCGGCTGTTCGGCTCGGGCAGGGGGAGGGCGCGATGAACCACGACATTCCAGCACAAGACGACTCAAGATTCGCCTGGTCATACGACCGTACCGAATGCTATGATCTCTCACCTGGAGGATTGACGTGGAAAATGCATTCTGTGAAAGCCCGAACGGGGCGTTACTCCTTTCGGTTCCATAGTCAAGGCCACAAAACACCACCCTGCACCAGGTTGTACACTGCCCGAAGGGCTCTTATGCGCCTGATCGCAAAACTCGATGAGGAAAGGAAACAGTAAATGAATTTATATTACGAAAAACTGTTGGTCGCCGCAAACCACGCTGAAGCAGCCCTGCCTTTTAGCAGGACTGCCCAGTTTGCAAGAGCCGACTTGGAAGCTTATAAAGATAATACCGCCGCCTACTTTGAGAGAGTGCTGGCGCTTGCTGAGGAAGCTCTGAATTGCGATGACCCTCAAGAACGGACACGCCTCGGCAAGGAACTACTGGATATAAGGAGGGATGTGATGGTATGAACGAAGAACCTTGCGTGGAGTGCGCCTATAAACACTATGCTGCATAGCAAAGACATATCCGTTGCGCCACCCCCAAAAGGAAGCTAAAGAAGACCGTCAACCAATTCGGGCTTTTGAAAATCAAGCCCATTAAAGAAGGAAACTCAAAAATGACAACCAAAACCAAGAAAACCACACCCGAAGCATATCTGTCAAAAAACATTTCACTGACCGTG
Source organism: uncultured Oscillospiraceae bacterium (assembly GCA_964411275.1). Lineage (GTDB taxonomy): Bacteria > Bacillota > Clostridia > Christensenellales > CAG-138 > CAYPKG01. The sequence continues at coordinate 13,733 of CAYPKG010000012.1, forward strand.
CGTGTTTTGTTGCCGACAGATCACGTTATAGGAACAGGGCCGGATGACGACAATGGAATCCCTAGTGTGACACGCGCCGACTATGAACAAGCACAACAGGAATCATTGGCCGGACAACACGCAGTGTTCGCAAAGGTGGAGATGTTCCCAGACGCAAAGACGCTGAGCTATATGTCACCGTTGTCCACAGATGTTGGGGCGCTTGTAAAGGAGGCTGTGTCCTACCTGACCGGCGAGCTGAATAAAGCAATATGTGAAGAGGCTGAAGAAACCTTTTTGCACACCACTCCAAAAGAGGACCGTGGTCAAGAGTGACCACAACCAAACACAATGAAGAAGTCTGTTCTCTTAATCCTCATGGCCACCCTGGCGCACGCTGACCTGATAGACGACGCAATCAACGCCCTGGTCATGGTTGAATCCGGCGGGAGGAAAAACCCTCCCGCCGGGGACAGTGGTCGCGCGGTTGGCATTCTTCAAATGTGGCCGATCGCCGTCGATGAAGCCAACCGCCTGGCGGGCACGAACAGATGGACATATGCCGACCGGCACGACCCGGCGGCATCCCGTGAAATGTGCCGTGTTACTCTAAAGTGGCACCAGAATCGGGGGGTAACTAACCTTGTTGACCTGGCGTCCCGGTGGAGGAACCCTCGAGGGGACGCTCCAGAGTGGTATCGAGAACGAATACGGCAGGCTTTTTTTTTTTGAGGCCTTACTGCAAATACAGACTGGCTCATTATTTATGTTGACTTATGGAACTAAAGGGTATAAAGTATCACCCATCAACCAGAAGGAGGCTACTATGCACATACAGCGTCGCGATAAACGAAGCCGCGATTACAAAATTCACCCTTGGGTGAACCGAACGATTTTCCGAAAGTTTGACGACTTGGCTTACAAACTTGGTTTTTCAAGAGACGGAGCCCTTGAAAAAGCTTTACTTGAGTTTATTAAAAAATATAGCAAGGAGACCCTTTAAAATGCACTTAACACACCGGCAAAATGAAATCATAGCTGTTGATTTTGAAACTTACTATGACAATGACTACAGTCTGCGTAGCTTGTCCACCTGGAATTATGTATATGACGACCGGTTTGACGCCTACCTTGTAGCCTTTTACGGGGAGGGCATTTCTTTTGTTGGGCATCCAACCAAGGCTGACTGGTCTTTGCTTCATGAACGTACAGTCGTCATGCATAACGCCAGCTTTGATGAATTGGTGTTTCAGCGCCTGCAAGAAGACGGAATAATTCCACAACACGTGCACCCTGCCCGTGTCTTATGCACTGCGGACTTAACTGCTTACCTTGGGTGCAAGCGAGACCTTAAAACTGCCGCCAAAGAATTACTCGGCATTTCTCTTGAAAAAACGACGCGCACAAATATGAAAGGGAAGCACTATGTGGACGCGGTGGCCGCAGGTATGGAGGAAGAACTTATCGCTTATGGGGGGTCTGACGCAGAACATTGTTATCTGCTTGCAAAGAAGTATTTGGAACAATGGCCTGAAGTTGAACGCCGTGTTAGCATTTTAAACCGGAGAGCCGGGGTCAAAGGAGTCGCCTTGAACAAGGATCTTGTAGATTCCGGGGTGCACCTCTTGAAGACAACCCTTCAGGACATTGAAAACACCCTCCCTTGGGTGGATGATGGTAAGCCTCCTTTGAGCCCTGTCGCTATTCGTGAACAAGGACGGATCGACGGCATTCCTGTACCCGCCTCCTTGGCAAAAGATAGCCCGCTTGTGCTGAAATGGAAGGAAGATTATGGGGACAAGTTTCCTTGGGTTCGAGCTACCAGTGACTATCGGAGTGTCAATACACTGCTTAAACGAGTGGAAAGCCTGCAAGAAGGCCTTCGACCCGACGGAACAGTGCCCTACCAGTGCAAGTATTTTGGGGCGAACACGGGACGCTGGAGCGGAGGTGGCGACAGTGGGGGTAAGTTCAACATGCAGAACATGCCCCAGCATGAAATGTATGGGGTAGATGTCCGTCCAATGTTTATTCCCCGGAAAGGCAAGAAGTTTGTAATTGCCGATTATTCACAGATTGAAGCCCGTCTGCTGCTGTGGCGTGTTGGAGACGAGGAGTTTATAGACCTCATCAATAAGGAAGGGAACATCTACATTGCTTACGCCAAAAAAGCTTATGGGAAAACCATTAAAAAAGGAACGGACGAATATAAGTTGGCAAAATGTCAATGCTTGCAGCTAGGATATTATTGTGGGGCGGCGCGTTTTAAAGAAACGGCCAACAAACCACCTTATAATTTGGGGCTCACCCTTGAGGACTCCCAGAAAGCCGTAATGCAATATCGTGCTGCCAATCCTTTGATCACCAACCACTGGCAAGAACATCAAAAATGGCTTAGAATATCGGTGAATCATGCGGACCCCACCCATGAGGTAGAATTACGCAGTGGTCGGGTTATCCGGTACTATCAGCCCCGCGCAGAAATGGTGTACAATGAAACACTTCAAAAATCTGTGCAGGAGTTCACAGCTTTCAGCGAACAAGGCGGGCATAGAACCCGACTTCACGCGGGGATTCTCACCAATAATGAGATCCAAGGAACTGCACGAGATGCATTAAGAGACGCCTGGGTGGCCCTGGATGATGCGGGCTACCATGACGTGTTGTGGACCATCCATGATGAATTTGTGGTGGAGGTTGACGCTGACAAAGCTGACAAAAGCAAACATGAGATTGTAGAAATAATGTGCAATGCAAGCCCGTGGGCTGCTGGGTGTCCGTTAGACGCAGAGGCCCAGGTGGCTGAGCATTATTGCAAAGATTAACAGGAGGCACACAATGTTTTTTTCCATACCTAACCTACGAGCATCCACAGTAACAGAAGTCCCTGCCCCGTGGGATTTAAAAACGGCCACTCCACCCCCATACCAAGATGGGAAGGTGGCAGTCACTGAATTTTGCAGCAAGGCCACCACTGAACATGCCATGTTATCCATGTATGAGGGGATGTCTCCTGACGTCCGAGTTACCTTGGGAGACAATCCCCCCTTTAAAATGCACGGGCTTCTGGTGGACTATGACAACCCGCTTCCCGATAACCCCGTGGAATATGTGAAGACTCGGAAACCGTGTGAATTTATGCCCACTCACTTGGTGACCACGTCCTCGGGGAATGGGCGACTCGTGTGGGAATTTGAGAAACCCATTCTGTTCACAAACAAGAATCATATGAAAGAGTTTATGAAACTCCTGTCCAGGCATATGAAATTAAACAAATGGCTGGGCGGCCTAGACACCGGTGCCCTTACCAATTGGGTGAAATATTACGAACTTGGCAAAAAGTGGGAAACTATTGATGCCATGGCCTATGTCCCCATCGCTCACTTGGAGCTATGGTTTTTCCAGGCAGCCCTCGACCAGCGGTTTGATGACAAAAAGACCGTTACTTACACAATCCCGGCGGAAGACTTGGCCAAGGAAGTTGAGGAAAGGTATCCAGGACGATGGCAGGGGCCCTTTGTTTACGGGGCCCGGGGGATCCGCTTCTGGGATCCCACCGCGGACAACACCACCGCAGCTGTTGTAATGCCCGATGGGATGTTGTGCTATACAGGTAATCAAGCTTTCGTACCTTGGAAGCAGTTGCTTGGTGCATCCTTTGTTGAGCAATACGAGGCAGACGCTATCAGTGATATTGTTTTGAACTCGGCTTACGATGGGGATAAATTTTGGTTGTGTGGGGACAACGGGCAATGGTCACAGTGGAGTAAGGAGGACTTTGGTCAGGAGCTTCGGGTGCGTGGGAAAGATTCCAGAAAGAAACCAGGGCAGACAGCCTCCGAAATTGACGTGATTGAAAACCACATCAAAAGAACCCGAAAAATTTCAGCAGCCCTGCCTTTTTTGTTTTTTCCATCGGGGGTGATAACCTATGAAGGAAAGCAATTCCTAAACACCTCCAAGGTAGCCCCCATCCAACCCGCACCCCCGGTCACTCAGGAGCACATGACTTTCATTGATGGGCGCAAACATTTCCCGCTTATCTACAAGCTGCTGCGCAACATGTTTGCTGTAGATGATTCAGGAGAATCTCAGCAGCTTACTTTTTTATTGGCCTGGCTGAAATATGCCTATGTGAACGCACTCGAACGCACCCCTAAACCAGGGCAGGCCATTGTGATAGCCGGCCCCCCGGGCAAAGGCAAGACTTTTTTAAGTTGGAAAATAATAAGTGCTCTGCTAGGTGGCCGTTCAGACGCCGCCGCACATCTGGTAGAGAACGATCGCTGGACGGAACGTTTGCTGGAGCACCCCGTCATGACTATAGACGATAGTTCAGCCTTAAAAGATGCTCGCTCTCTCCGGGAGTTCACTAACAAAGTTAAACGGTATACAGCCAACCCCGAGATTATGTATGAACAAAAGTACATGAAGACCGGGGCGGTGCCCTGGTTCGGGCGAATTGTCATCACTTGCAACTTGGACTCAGAATCCTTGCGTATCCTGCCAGACATGGACTCCTCAACCCAGGATAAAATAAGCCTATTCAAGGCATCCGACCCCATTATTAAGTTTGAAGACTTCCAAACAAACGACCGCATAGTGAGCAAAGAGTTACCTTTTTTTGCCCGGTTTCTGGTGGACTGGCCATATCCAGAGCAATGTGTGGCTGAAGAAAAACGGTTTGGCGTGGCCGCTTTTCACCACAAGGATTTGTTTGAAGAATCCCGGCAGCACGGGCTTGGGTTGCTAATTGAAATGCTTGGAGGCTTTCTAGCTGCATATTTTGCTAACTCCGCACACAAAGGCGAGGTTGAATGGTCAGGCACCGCTTTGCAACTTCTGACGGATATGAGTATTCAATTTGAATCCTTGTCGAGGGAGCTAAACTACAGATCGTTGTCCATTCAGCTTGGGAAGATGGCTAAAGCTAATTTTAACATCCACAAGGAATGGCGGCCAGATGCACATCAGTACATTTGGAAAATAAACAAAAACTTGTCTGGCAAAAAGGCCGAACCTCTCTATGGGGATGAAGCTGTAAAGGAGATTTGAACTACTATGAACACTACAGAAATCATGTATCGGGAATTTTGTCCGCGCTGTGCTATAAAACATCTGGCAAAAGCACATGTGCTGATGAACGAAAGTCGTTTAGGATACCCTCACCATGTGTGGTACGCCATGGGAAACATGAGTGAGGCTGAAGATGAGCTGGTTGAATTTCTTCCGGAACAAGCCACCAAAATAAGGTTGGAACGCATCAAGTTGCAAAAATCCATGGGAGAAGCCAGCACATATTTCCCGGACTTCAAAGCCTTGATGTACGAGGTTGCCCAAGAGGCAATGTTGGAAGAAGTTGCAGAATACAATGGGAGATGCCCACATGAGTGAAGAACACAAAGGCGACCTTGTGCAAGGTTCAGAATTTACCACGGCGACCTGCTATGACCCCAAAGTAAAGGCGCGAGCTTATGAACTGTATCTTACGTCAGACTACACACTCACGGATATTGCCATTGCTGTGGGAGTTGGCAAACAGGTGGTTCAAACCTGGGCCAACAAAGGGGGGTGGCGTAACCGGAAGCTGGAATTGGAACAAGAGGAAATTCACCGGGCCGAGGATAAATACCGACAGATTATTCTAGCCAACAGGGCCCCGGTTGCAGAGCGCCATATCCGCATTTCAGGCAAACTTGAGGAGGCTGTGGAGACCTTTGCAGACAAGTTGAAAGAAGGTGCCCTTTTTTCAGATTCTGAAATGAAAGCCATCAGCAAATTAAAACAGTTGGCAGAGGCTCTGACCGGAGCATCCGGGGTCGGAGCCCGCGCGGTTGGTATTTCTGACCGACCCAATATGGACCCCGCAGAGTCCTCAAAGCAGGGCGCCAAAAACAAAAGACAACCTCTCATAGTCATCGGGGTGACCGCCCAACCGGCTCCTGGAAGGGAGGGGCAAATGCCTCAAGTCACCGTCAAAGAAACCACCTACCCTGACGAGGAACAGACGAACGACTTTACGGACGACTGAAAGCCTCTCGGAGCATTTCCCGCTGGGACTCAGTTATTTTTTCAGGTTTCCCGTACATATTGTTTCGATTCTTCACGCTGGCCAGGGTGCGGTTCAGCGTCCCGTTTACCCGAAGAATGCAGCGTGCCCAGCGTTCCACCTCGGCCTGATTGTTGTTGTTCACCCCTTTGTACAGATTCGCATACAACTTCCGCAACACGGCCCCCTTCGCCGAGGACACAACCTTGGCAGGGTCATATCCGTTGCGTTCGGCCGCCTTTAGGATTTCCCAGCCCAAGGCATCCAGATTGGCCTTTACATAAGGGTGTCGGTATATATTTCCGTAAGTGTCCGCTCGTGCCCAGGAATCCAGCAGTCCTGAATAAGCTTCCGTGGCCGCATAAAAACTCAGGCCCCTGGATACAGGCCCCACAATTTGCAGAGGGGCCGCGTCTGGATTCTGCGCCCAGGCCATCAGGGAGAAAGGCATGAATTTTTTAATGGTGTACCCTGTCCGGGATCCCCAGAAATTTCCTTCCCGGTCGAACAGCAACCCGGCAAGCCCCTGGTCTTTGAAAGGCAGCGAGAAATTGTGAGCCCCCCCGCTTGTGCCTGTGGCCTGTTCTATGGCCCACCGGGCTATCTGGGAGGACTTGCTCATCAGGGAATCCCACGGGGATTCAAGCCATCGCTGGACCTCATAGGCCTGCTTGCCCCAACGAATATAACTGCGCCGCTCTCCTGTAGGAGCTCCTTCGTACCAGGGCATGCCCCGCAGCAAGGGGGTCAGATCGGCGTGCAGCCGACGCCCGGGTTCATTTTTGAATATAAGCCATTCATCATCGTCGTCCACAGTGCCCATGGCAAGCCCCACAGCATAAGCCGTAGCCTGCACAAGTGCGGGGACAAGGGCGAGCACGTAGAGATACATTTGAGGCCACCTGCGGGTGGCGATGAATTTTAATTCTTCCTCGGTCATGTGGTTTTTGAGCAGGGGGGCGGTGATGATCCCGCCTCCCGCGGCATTCCAGGCCGACAGGGTCCAATCCACAGAGAACATGCTCAGGGACATGAACTGTCGGACCGTGGGGGTCATCCAGGAATACTTGTTCCAATTGATGCCGCCCACCTCGGCATTGATATAATCCACATAAGGACGCATGGCGGTATCGAAATCAAATTCACGTCCCGCTTTTTCGGCCTTCTTGCGTTCAACTTCGGCGAATTTATGAATAGTCCACAATTTGATGGTATTATAATACGACTCAAACATGAAATTGGTCTGCCGTTTCGCCAGGCTGCCCACAAAGCGCACAGAGGAGCCTGCTGTGGTGCCTATGTGTTCCTCCACAAACGTGGCCGCCCGGTCAATATCCTTTTCAATATAACCCGTCGGGATGCCCAGCGGGTTGGCGGTGGCGCTGAACTGAAACCCAAGTGACTCCGCCTGCTGCATCAAGGCCATTGCGTATGGGTGTCCGGTCTTTATCATGCGGCGCCATTCCACCAGCGGTATGACGGGGCCTCCTGTGGAGGAAAACCGTTTATGCCCGAACATGGCCACAAGCCCCTCCTGCCCGGCCAGGGGGAAGAACACCGATAACTGTAGAGCCTGAATTTTCATCCAGGTGTTAATATGCTGAAGGGTCTCCAAAACACCCCAGGGGTCTCTCCAGGGTTTTCCGACAACGTGCTTAAGTATACCCGCTGCCTCGCCCCCAGCCAGCAAGGAATCCAGGAAGTTTTCCTTCCCGAGCCCCCGGTTGAATGTGTAAAAGGTGCCAATGCTGTGATAGGGGGATTCAACTTTTGTGAACGATTTGTTGTTCACCACATACTTGTTCACCATCCGATCCACATTCGCCCGCAGGGACTGAGCGGGATCAACTTTGTCATGGAACCATTCGGCCAGGCGGTTGGCCACCATGCGCCAGGCTTCCTTTGTGAGGACTTCGTCTTTGTCAGACATCCCGGCCTCCATATTGGGCGCGGGGATCACCAGGGGCGTGTTCTCAATATCTGTGACCTGCACGAATTGATTCAACACAATCCTGTTCTTGGTGGCCAGCAGCATGTCGGTGGCATATTTATGCACCGCATCCAGAGCCCCAATGTTGCTGGGGCGCCTTCCACTCACACGGAATGCCTCCTCAAAGGTCGTGTGGAATCGGGCCTTGGCCCTGTTGGTGTACTCTCGGTCTTTATACCCTTCCCGCAGGGTCTGCAAGGCCTTGGCCAGCCCAAGGGCATTATCCACAACAGGGGGGCCTGGAGGGTCACCGGGGCCCCCGGGCAGCAAGGTCAAGTCTTCCTCCCCCCGGGCTGCATTGGTGTAGAAAATCTCATGGAGCTTTGACTGCAGGGCGGCAATTACGTCCGCATATTCGGCGTTCTTTGGAAGCCCCATGAAGGCAAGCTCATCACGCTCCAGGGCTTCCCGGGCTTGTTTCGCCCCGGGGAAGAGAAGACCCACCTCGGCATCGTACAAAGCCTCCCACACAAAGTCGGGAATATCCGCCAAGGTGCGTTTGCCGACAGGAGGAGCCCCGGCGGGATTGAGGAGTTTCTCATAAGTCTTGGAGGAAGCCCAGTTGACCGCCCGAAGCACCTTGGAACGCACCTCCCGTTCCTCGGGCCCATAGTAACCGGACCCAAAATAGTGGGGTGCATAAGCGGTCCGGTGTCTGAGGTAGGGGGCATCCTTCGACATGATCCAGGGCGCACGGGAGTTGGCAAATTCCTCCATCCCGGCAAGCATTTCCGCACTTTCGTTGACCAAAGTTTCAATATTCAACCGGGTGGCATCCCGCCCATTTTTAATCAGTTTGCTCAGTAGTTGATTGTCCGCCCGGGAGTCCTTGGACGCATTCATCGCATCGACAATAACCTGATAGGGCACCACGTAGCTCATATTCCGGGGCACCCAGTTGGCCTTGAACAATTCCGGAATGGCCCGGGGGTCACCAAATCCAAAATTTTCCTGGGTGTAAATGGCTATATCCCCAAGAGCCAGGGCCAGCGTTCTTTGGTACAAGGCTTCCGCGGCACCCTCTGTGATACTGGGGTCTTCCTCCTGGGCTCTCGTACGCTCTTTGTCCGCAAGCTTCTTGGCGTCCTTCAGCTTTTGCTGCATTTCCGTATGCAGGCGTAGTGCCACAGTCTCCGGGAGCAACTTGGACAATTCATGAAGGCTTCCCTCGACCCCCACGGGAAGGATGACCCGTAGCCGTTTTCCCGCAACCTTGTCGAATTTGGGCTTCCCGTCCTTGTCCGCCGTGGTGTATTCCAAGCCCATGTAGGCCGCCAGTTGGATCAGGGCATTAAGCTTCTGCTCATCCTCTGTAAGTTTCTCAGCACCCCAGTTACCCCAGAGGGCCCGGCCTTTGAGTTTATACTTGGACGGTTTGCCATCAGGACCGATGCGGAACGTATACTCCTTGTATTTGTCGATATATCCGGTCAGGCCCCATTCCACCGCACGCTGTTTGTAAAAGCGATCAACCTTGGATAATTCTTTTTGAATCTGCACGGACTCATCGACAAGGACCCGGGTCAGCGTGGCTCCACCACCCCCTCGATAAGGGGACAATACATCATCAAACCCGGACACAACTGCCACAAGGGAATGTGTGGCCTCCGAGGGTGCCTGGGTGACAGGGTCAGCCAGGCCGTCCAGTGAGTGTGGGGAATAGTCCCCGGCAAAATCAAAATAAGCCTGCTGGGCCTTGGAAAACTTGGACGGCAGGTGCTCATAGGCCCATTGACGCATGGACTCCACGGCAAGATCGGTAAGTCCTGCAAGATTGTTCGTATCCTCCAGGGCCGCCGCAGCCACTTCGTAAGAGGGGGCTTTGACAAAGGGCGCCAGGGCCTTGTTCCAGGCTTCCGCCAGGCGTAGTCGCTTATCCAGCAAAGTGGGGCCAGTCATGTCTGGATTCTGGGCCACCACCTCCTCAATGTGGGCTTCTAGCCACTCTTCCACAAGGGCGTCGGCTGTTTTATAACGCCGGTAATTGGGTTGCTCTCCGATCTCCCGGACATATTCTTCAGGGGTGTCCTGTAGAACTTTTTGGGTTGGGCGAAGCTCCCCAGGTTGCCGGTCGACAGCAGGCCATGCGTCCCCGGTCCATTCAAACTTGTGGTCAACCCACCTACGGAATACTTTTTCCGCATAGAGGTCCACAGGGGGCTGCACACGGGGATCACGGACAAGTTTGTCAATAGCCTTATGGGCCTTGTCCCGGGTGGGCGCCCTTACTATGGACTCAAATTCATCCCGGTAGTCCTCCAAAAGTCTTTTCTTCGCCCAAGCCGGAGAGGGGTCACCCGCCCGGCGTCCCATGCCAAAGAGGGTGCGATCAATCAATTCCGCGGGTGTGTACTCCTCCACCACACGGGTAAGGGAGTGCGTGACCGGGCGCTCAATAAACTCAATGGGCACCTGCTCCATTTCTGCCCGGTATTCTTCAAGATCAAAGCGTTGTTGCAGGCGGGGGTCGGGTTGCGCCAGGAGGTCCACCCGCTTTTTTGCCCGGGTGGCAGCCGTGTACAGCCAGCGAGCCATGTCCCACCCGGAGTTGTAGCTTTGCTTCACAAAGACTCGGCCCCATTCACTACCTTGCGCCTTGTGGGCGGTGACCGCGAACCCATGCGTGACAAATATGATCCGGGGGTCAAACGACCTTCGGCCCGTGGTGGTGTTAAGCTTGAGGTCTCCCAGCTGCTCCAAGGCCGCCCGTGATTCATTGTCCAGGCCCCGTTCCACCTCCACCTGCCATACACTGGGCAGAGTGAGCCCGGGAGCCATGTACAGAATGGGCTCAAAGGTCTCCCGGCCAAGGGAGACACGGGCGCCCACATACCGAATGAAGTTCACCATGACCACCCCCTTTTTATCGGCAGAGGGCATTTTCACCTGGAACTCCGCGTGGGCTTTCCCAGGAGATAAGACTTTAAGCTGCTCCCCGTTGTTTACATTGACTGAGTTGGCCACACTCATCAACAGATCCCCCGCCACCAAAGCCTTTGAAGCCTGTGCGCCAAACAAAGTGTCCCTGGCCACTTTGTTCCAATACAGCCGGTCGGCATTTGTGGCCACGATCATGGCCACATCATCCGCATTTTCCAACAGTGCTTTTTTGTATGCGTCTTCAAAACTACGCAATCCATCATGGAGCTGGAAATCCTCGGTTGACCGGGTGGGAACCGCCGGAGTGTGCGTGGCCCGCATACGGGTGACCATGAGGCCCAGGCCGCTTCCGGCCTCCTGCCGCAGGAGCCCTGTGAGGCGGGCGCGATGGGTGGGGGGCACGGGGCTCCGTTCCGCGTCAAGCACATGGGCATCCTTGCCAATTGCCTCCGTCTGGAAATTGTCCCCCACAAACAAGACCTTGCTCCCCGGTGAATTCTCCAAGGCATTCGTCAAATCCTTGAAATAATCAACGGACAGTTGCGAGGATTCATCCACGATGATGAGTGTGCCGGGGGTGATGTCCCGAGGTCGTTTTCGTGGAATGACGTCATCGGACATCTTATAAAGAAGTTTGTGCAGCGTGGAGGTTTTAACGTCTTTGAGATTGGATTTCTCAAAAAACTCCGCGATGCGGTTGACCGCCTTGTTCACTGGGGCCACCGCCTGCACCCGCATCCCCTGGCCCAGGGCATACCGGGCGATGTTCTCAAGCAGGGTGGTCTTCCCAACGCCCGCATACCCGACAAGGGAATTCATACGTGCATCAGGATCCCCGATGAAATCAGCAATCAGCTCCAACGCGTGTGCCTGTTCAACCGTGGGCCGCAGGGTGTCCGCCCGGGCAAACCGAATGTCCCGTACGTCCACGCCGTCCTGGTCTTCGGGGGTTCCGGCGTCGAGTTTGGCCGTGAGGTCGGGCGCCACCTTGTCCTTGACGCTCGGAGACTCGGACATGGGGGTTGGGGTAGGGGCATACACCCCTTTTTCCACCGTCAGGAAAGCTTCCGCTGCGCTAGATAATACCTTTAAAGATTCTTCCAAAGCAACTTCAGCAAGACTACCTGCCCTGACGTTAAACAGCGCTTTGATATAACTTATGATTTTATCCAATAGGGACCTGCCACGCTCCCCCTTATATTCAATAGTGGATAATGCGTCCCGGACCGCCGGCGAGCCTATTACGTATGCTATAAATTCTTCCGCGTCTTTTAGCATAAATGACGCGACCTCGGGGAAGCCCTCCCCGCGAAGATGTCCCGGGACTTTATCCACTGCGGAGAGGATTTCCTCCCGGTATTCCCTCATTATGTTCTGTATGTTAGTCCAGGCTTTTTGTGCCTCCGGACTTAACGCGTCGGGGAAATTCGCCGCCACTAATGTGAAGACGTGCATCAGCTCGTGGGTAATCGCATCTTCGGTGAGGGGGGACGACCCGATCATGCCGGTTATATCAAGACTCCGCTTGTTCCTCTCCTTGACCAGTTTAGCCAGTAAAGCGGCTTTTTGACCATGCAGCTCCCTTGCTCGAAACACGAAAGCGCCGGGGATAGACTTGCGTTTTGTGGCTTCGCGCAGGGCTTTAGCCAGCTCCCGAACCCCAGGGGTAGCCGCGTTGTTTTCTAAAACTTCCCACAACGTGTCGAGGGCTCCGGTCAGTCTGGACCCCTGCTCGACGTGTATAACCAAAGTCCCGTCTTCAGCACGCAATAAATTATCTTTCCAACTAGCATGCGGGTATACTAACGGGGTTGCTTTCGTGACCTTGTCCTTGACGCTCGGAGGCTCGGACATGGGGGCCGGAGCTTGCGCGTCGGTCACCTGTTCTTTCGTTAGTGCCCTTTCGCCGGCGTCTAGCTTGGCTTTGACGCCCGGAGCAGTGGCGGCAGGTTGCGGCGTCTGCGGCTGGGCTTCTGCTGATCGAGTCCTAATGCGGCTGAACTCTCCGGTATGGTAAATCTCGAAGTTAGCACCGAGTTGTTCAAGCTGGAGCATGAACACATCATCGACGCCCGGCATGTCACCGAGAACAAACCTGACTGGAACACCCGTACGCTGCCCGTACTGAACGATCCCGCGAATCCCCGCCACTGTTGCTACGTTCAACGGTTGCCCTTTGAGTTCTCCATTTCGTGCCAACATCACGACAATCTCGCGGGCCTGATCCAAAGACTCGGGAATCACCAAAATTCGATGACTACCTGGGTCTTCCGCCCCACGAAACGTCTTTTTTGAGATGTACGGGGGCGCCTCTCCGTGTTTCGCCGCGATCTCTTTTGCCGACGTCAACGTGGATGACGGTCGTCGGTGAGCAAGCTCTCCGATAAAGGCGTTCGCAACAAGCCGCATCGCTCGGTCTTTGCCATCGCCTTTCGACGTGCCTTTGCCGGTGTCGGCGAATCCGCCTCGGTATCCCATGAACCCAGAGGACCGCCCGCCCGGAGCAGTGGCGGCAGGTTGCGGCGTCTGCGGCTGGAGCACGGCGACCTGTTCCTGAGCGGGGACGGCTTCCGTGACAGGTAGACCCCCCGCCTCCCTGGCTCGATTGAAAAGGGCCAACGCCGCCCCAGCGGAGATGTAATCTCTGCCCCCGTCCCGATGTATATACCAGCCGGCATCCGGGTCCTGCCGCACATCCACCCGACGGCCCTCGTGGTCGGTAGCCACAAATCCATTTTGAGGCAACTCCTTTGCGGAGGTGTGGGCCTGGGGAGCGGGCATCGCTTCTGATGCTTCTGGCGCTGGAACCGCCTGCCGCTTAATGCCGGCTTGAGGGCTTTCGTTGACAAGCTCGGCCTCGGCGGCCTCAACCACGGGATCGGCTTGAGCTGTTTCACCAGGGGCCCCCGCAGGTTCCGCCACCGCGGGCTCAACATCCTCCTCGGCCTCCGGCGCCACAGCCTCCTCGGCCTCCTCGGCCTCCGGCGCCACAGCCTCCTCGGCGGGAGCTTCTTTCAGGGGCCTCCCAAACACATCACCAAACACCAGCTCGGCGGAAGCCCGGCGACCCTTGTATGCCGTGGGGGCACTCAGGATGATCTCAGCGGGAGCCATCAGCTCAGTATCCCCGGCCATGAACCGCTGGTAGACCGCCCGTTCCATCGCTGTGAGATCCCGCACAAACCCCGAGGTCTCCGGGACGCCCATCAGCATGGTGTAAGAGTAGTGCCGCTGCCCGGTCTGCATGTCGAAGGAAGCCACGGCAAGCCCGGCCAATTCAAGTTGGAGCTTGCGGGGCATGGTGTCAAAAGAGGCCTGCGCCCGGTCAACCATGGCGGGGGACAACGGCAGCCCGTAAGGCCCGCCATAGACAAATTGAAGATTAAGCCCGTTCTCAAACATGCGTGAGGGAGCCAGCAGGTTGAAGAAGTCGGGGTAAGTTTCACGCAACTTGGCGAGGCGTTCCGGAGGGAACCTGAAATCCAGGGAGTCCAATCCGCCTTCCTCCAGGGAGGCCATGGACATGATTGCCACCTGGGACTGCACGGAGCCCAAGGCTGTGTCGACTTTCACGGCGGGTCCGCCAAACTTATCCAGCAACGCCTGCCCAACCGGAGTCTTGGATGGGTGCGCGTAAGGCATGGCTCCCTCCAACTGACTCACCACAGAACCTGCTGGCACCAGGTTTTTAAGCCGCGTGATTCCAAAAGCCCCCAGCGCCCCGTCACGTAAAGTTGTAACCAGGGTGTCCCGGGTGCGGTCAAAGTTTTCCACCGTGCGAAAATCCACATCACTCACAGCGGCATCGGCCACACGACCAAATTCCCGAAGGGAATCCGAGAGGTCAAACAACTTGACCCATTTGCCGGATTGCGTGTTATTTATTAAAAATCGATCCAGCCGTTCCCGCACTTCCGCCCTGGCCTGTTCCCGGGCCTGATTGAGGGGGGCCTCCTCAGCCTGTAGCAAAGCCTTATTTTCCGCGTCAGAAACCCCCGCATCCCGCCGTCGCAAAAACTCCTTGCGGGCGTTGGTCATCCCAATATGGTGCGCCTGTTCTGCTTTGCCGTACAGCTCCCGGGAAAGCCGGCTGTATTCCGCCGCTTCGGACTCAGTGAGGAATTCCTTGCTCCTCAACAGGCCCATCATCGCGCTTCGTGGAGAGGCTCTTCGGACTCTTGCCGCGGCCAGCTGGGTCCTCTTGGGGGCGAGCACCTCGTCAACCGCATCCAAAAACTTCGAGGAGGCCATGGCCCGGGTGATATTCATTGCCCGGTTTTTGGCCGTTTCAAACTCTGTCTCATAATCAAACACATCCGACCCGGATTCCAGGTGCCTGATGGAAGTGTCAAACAAGATCGCGGTGGTCTCCAAGGCCAGGCGCCAACCCCAAAGCTTCATGTGCCCCTGGAGGAAGGCCTTTGCGTCATCAACCGCGCGGGACACAGCCATTTGCAAGGATACATGCAGGGCCATTTGATAGCGGTTCCAAGCAACCGTGTTGCCCGGATCCAATATGGCTTCCGCATCTTCCCTGGAATGCGCCAGGGTCACCCGGCCAAAGGAGAAATCCAGGCTGAATGGGTCTTTAATAAAGCCTCCAACCGAGGCCAATCTCCTAGCCGACGTGTTTGATTTGGCCACAATGCCAATGGTGCGCTTGCCGGTCTGCCCCACCTGGGCCTCATACAGCAACCGCTCTGTCGAGTTGGCCGTGGTCACCGGTCTTATCTGCGCATCAGGGCCAAACTTCATTTCCTCTCCCAGGGGAGCCACAATCTCATCCACCAAACGGCCGATGCCACGTTCACTCCAGGCGGCCAGCTCAGAATCAGCAAGATATGACTCCATCACCTGGCTAATAAACCGGTTGGCAATGCCCTCCAGGGAGTCATCAAACACCCCGGTCACAAGCCATAAATCAGGGGAGTCCCCATCCCCATCCGATCCCGTCCGGTCAACAAACCGGGGGTCCAGTTCAATAAGATTGGATTGGCCATCCCCCACCTGGTGATTTAGGAAAACGGGCCCCATGGACTGAAGGCCGTCCGCGGGGATTCGGTCGGGAAGCACCATCGAGCCCAATAGACGATAGTTCCCATCCTCACCCTGCTGTATGACGTTTGGACGAAGGGTGGCTGTGTCAAGATTTCCGTCCGAAGTGAACTTTATCCAGGGGGTTCCGGCACGCACCAGGCGTTCTCCGGCAACACTGGCGAACTCACCTTCCAGGGCCTCCCGGGTTGCGGGGAGCCGCTGAAACACGTGGTCATAAGGAACCCGCTTAATTCCAGCCAATATGTCCTGAATCACTTCCCCAACAGCTCGGGGAGCTTTGCCCGCCTTGGAGGCCCTCAGTTCGGAAAACAGGGGGGTCAGCTCCGGGTTGACCCGTTGCAAGGCCTTGAGAAACAACTTCGAAAAGGCGGCAAAAGCCTCCGCTTCATTGGCGACCCTCAGATCCGTGCGGTAATGTGCATAAGGGGCGTCTATGTTGGCATTGGCCAGCGCATAATCACGACCATGGGCGCCCGTGGTGTACATGCGTCCTGAGTCCGGGGCGTCAAACCGCATGACCAGGGGGCCCCGTACCCGGGGCACCTTGAATTCGAACATATGCAGCAGGGCGGGCATCAAATTCACACGCCCCCGGACAGCCGGGGACACAATGGAAAGCTGCCCGGTTTTCAAAGCTCGGGCCAGCGCCTGTGAGTCAGCGTCGCCCTGACTCAGCTTATTCACAGCCACCTGGGTGAGATAATCATAATCAGAGGTGCGGGCGTCCTCTGAAATTTTGGCCAGGTACTCCGAAATCGTATCCTGCAAGGCCTCCCCATTGCGGACCGAGACCGCGATGTGCTGAAGCTGCTTGGCAAACCGCGCCCTGGAAGGCCGGTTATCCCCCGCCAGCACAACAGGCACTATGAAGCTGCGTCCCTCCACCTCCCGAATCAACTGGGTGGCCTGGTTCACTGTGCGAACGTCGGCCAAGTTTTTAAGGCGTTTGAGCTTGAGGCGATCGTCAGGGAGGAATCCCAATGCATACGCCGCATCGGAGGGCACTTTTTCAGAGGAGGCCAATATGACCACATCCACATCGGCATCCGACATCAATTGACCCAGTTGCCGCGCTTCCTCATAGCTAAACTCTCCCGCAAATTCCGAAAGGGAGACCGCATTTAGTTTGTCAAGCACAGGCACGCGGGCCCCATTCACATCCACAGTGGTGTCGGCAATAAGAAACTTAACGGTGGGGGCCTCCTCCTCCCCGTGCGCAAATTCCTCCCCCATGGACAGCACATAGGCCCGGCCAAAAGTTTCTCCACGGTATACCGCCATACCGTCAGTTGAAGCATTCAGCCCCGGATGGTCCACAACCAACACCCGGAACCGCCCGTTATCCCGACCGGTAATTTCCTTAAGATGCCGCTCCATGGAGGCCAGGTCCCGGCCTCCTGTCAAATCGTTGCCCCGACGCTTGGTTCGTGCGTCCAGGAGATGGCTTGCAATTCGCTGAATTTCAGCGGACCCCTGCTGCTCCAATGTAAGTGAGGCCCCCTGTTCGGCCACCGTGTTGAGCAAAAACTTCGGGAGGGTGATGGACGAAGGCAGCTTGGGCGCATAGAAACGATAGTCCCCATCCACTAGGTGGTCAAACTCAGATACAAAGCGGACACGGCGGACATTGAATGCAGTATCCCGTAAATCGTCCACTTCTCCTTTTTCAACCGACAAAGGCCCGGTTTTGGCCAAGGCCTCCAGCCGCGCATGCTCAGCCGCCCAGCCATCCACAACATCAGGGTGAACAAGAACCGCCTGATCCAGCAGGGTATTGGTGGGGGCCTCATAAAATTTACGGTAGTCACGGGCCGCATCAGCCACGGACACCTCGGGGACTTTGATAAACCGACGGTTCACCTTGTCTCCATAAACCCCGGTGTACAAATACCCCTTGTCCGCCATGGCCTTGACCACTTCAAGCAGCAGGTGGGGCTCAAGATCCCCAAAGTCCACCAGGGTGCCGTCGGCAAGCTTCACCCCGTTTAATTGTACCACAGAGCCAAGTTCCCGCTCCGCCCCGGGCATGCCAACCCTCTGGAAAAAATCACCCAGAAACCGGTGGTATTTGTCCCGCTGTACCCAGCCTGCCTGCCCCTTGAGACTGGAGTCCTTGTACACCGGCTCCACCACATCATCAGCCATGCCCGACGCGTGCTCCAGGACACGCATCAAATTGGATTTTGCCGCCTTGTTTGCCGCAGCCTTCCGGGGTACGGACAGCCAGGAGTCATTGAGGGCGATAGCCAGCCATTGCCCGGCCTCCTTGGCGTCAGTAAGGGCATTAAACTTTTTGCCCCCGATGACATTGGGATTCCCAGACGCATCCGGATTGAACCAAAAGGACAGGTTGGTGGCCACCATGTGGGCCAGGGCCTTCCGCCCCTGGCCACTTGGCTCCGCGGCCACCTCGGCAAAATAAGGCACCGGGGCCCCGGTCAGCTTATGCAAAAAGGCAAACAGCTCAGTCTTGAACCTAGACTTGGGGGCCCGCAGGGCTTCCCCAAGTTTGTCCGTGGACAAATACCGCCTTCCGGGAGCTATCTGAAAATCGCCAAGCTCCAAAATAGCTCGGAACTCTTCTGAGAGTTGCCTGCCCGCGGCCAGCACATCCCCACCCTGGAACGAGGCAAGCCGGTTGCGGGCCAATTGAACGAGCCGATCCTCTGAATTACTGCGATTCAACACATCAATTTCAATACGGCCATCGGGATGAACCACAAGCTCCCCTGACTCATACTGCTCAAACACCCGCAGCGTTTCCACAAGGTCTGAAAGATGACGGGATGCAAACCCCTCGGTGTTCTCATCGCCCTCCTGCTCGGCCAGCACGTTCATATAACGCAGCATAGCCTTGAAGGCGGTCTCCGTGGCCGTTTCACCATCATCCACCCGGTCCAACCAATCCAAGAGGGCCTCATCGTTCTCAGAGGCTTTGAGCATGCGTTCCAGAATTACGGGGTTGTGAGTCATCCGGTACAATCCATGATACCCGTTGTCCCCCGACAGATGCTCAAAAGCCTGCGCAAAAGGACCCACCCCACGCAACGCTTTCAAAGCACGTTGGTTGGAATCGCTCATCACCGAAAGCTCGGCATCAGAGACAGGGTCATCCACCAGCCCAAGGTCTCCCTCCTCAACCAGCCCTCCCGCCTCCTCCATGGATTGAGAAGCCTGGGGCGGCCCGGCAGGCGGTTCCAAATGAATCACCCGGGCAATGCTGCGTGCGGCAACAGGAGACATGGCTGCAATGACCGCCGCCTGCCCGGCAAGCATGTAATCGTCCTGGAAAAAGGTATCCACGCGCAGGGGTACCCATGCCGGAACATGTGGCGGGTGGTATGCCGGAACCTGCTCCGGGACCACGGGGGTTAGTGAATGTGTGGGCTTGTTGAATGTGCGAATAGAAAGACGACGCGCCCGCCCCGGTTTTGCTTTGGGTTTTTCTTTGGGCTCAAGGTCAGCCTCCGGTTCACTTGGCAATATCGTGAAGGACTCCCCGGAGGGTTCAGGGAGGGGCACCGGTTTTATTTTGGAAGGCTTCTTGGCTGC
>CAYPKG010000012.1:33340-37620 GCA_964411275.1 uncultured Oscillospiraceae bacterium
GCAGGTTTCGGCGCGGGCGTTTCCGCAGGTTTCGGCGCGGGCGTTTCCGCAGGTTTCTTGGATGCCGCCACAATCCCCGAGGAAAGCACCATCCGAGCCTCGGCATCCAGGTAGGGATTGACCTGTCGATTAAACTCATCCTTGTTAAGGCTCCCGGTCTCATTAAGAATTCCCAAAGCCTTCCCCATGTATTTCACAAAGGCGGGCATTTCTGGCAATTGAAGCAATTCCTGCCGAAGGGCCTCAATCTGATCCGAGAACAACAATTTTTCACCAACCACGTCCTCCGTCAAATTGTACCCAAGGAACAATTGACCAAATAATTTGACCGGACCATCAGTCGTGCCCTGATCCAACAAAGCCCACAAAGCCTGCCACTTGCTAAGATCCTCCCCCGAATTGATGCGTTCCTCCACCAACTTCTTTGCTGCTTTGATAAAATCATTGATGGCCGCGTCAAATGAAAAACTATCACCTCGCTGCACACTGTTCAAAAGGCGCAGGCGTAATTCGGAGAGTTCCTCCCAGGTGTGGGCAAGATTAGCGGCCGCCCGTACGGCCACAGCGTTGTCATCAGTCAGGTTACCTGTGCCGACCACCCAGTAGCCATCCGACATTTTGACACCCATCAGCTCTTCCCGGATATACCGCTCGGCATCCCGGTCATTTGTGAAAGGTTGCCCATAGGCATCGGTCAGCACCTTGGGGTCCTTGTTCGCAAGCAGCGTGTGCTTTGAGAAGACAAGCACCGGGGGAGAATCATCAAGGACAAATTCAGAATCCGCCAACGCCTTCGAGGCAGCCAGTGCGTTGGGGGCCGCTGAGATCTGCTGGTTGAGTCTGCGTGCTGCCTTGCGGCTGGCCGCCATCCGAGCCCGCTGCTGCTCGGGGGTCCCCTGATTGTTTGCGGCGGGCCGGAAGACAACGGTCCCATCAGCCAACGTGTACAGGCGAACCTGACTCTCCACGGCATTATGCTCAGCGTTATCCTTGACATACACCTGGCCATGCGCCCCACTTTCAAAAAGCTCCCTGTGCCGGCCAAGCATGGTGGCCAGGCGTTGGGGGGCCCCCTTGAGCCCAACATTGATGCCCACGGCCCCGGCAAGCAGGGAGGTCTTCACCGAGAAGGGGTCCTCAAGCAGGGCGTCCACATCAGCCAACGGGACTTCGACACCCGCCAACTCATCCACACGGATGTCATGTGCACTATCAACAATCTTGCGCTCCCGCATGATTCCATGACGGGCCAGGACATCGGACACAGCCTTGTCCAGGTTGGTCACCGCCTTGGACAAGGGGTGCCCGTCTGCTGTGCGGACAAACAGATCATGATAACTTCGTCCTCGCCCCACGGGCAGCATGACAAGCTTTGCGTTCGGGCCGGACATCTGCCGGGAAAGCTCTTCGACAATCTGTTGTTTGGCCTCCTCGCTCCCAGCCTCATCAATTTGCCGCACAGCCTTGGCCAACGCATCATCCTGAAGCAACAGCCCCCTGCGGGCAACCCCAAGGGCCTCAGTCATAATCTGCCGGGCCGCCTTTTCCACCTTGGCCCGACGCTCGTCCGGCGTCAATTTCTTGTATGCCTCCACCGTGTCCGCGTCGCTTTCCAGCACACGTTCCACCTGGTTCCAGGTGGCCGTGAGATTATCCCTCCCGTAACGGGCAAGCACCTGCCCAATGTTGGACCGCTGCACAAAGGGAGCAAAGCTCCCCGTCACAGCAAACTCGGCAAAAGACGTAAGCACGTCTGCCACTTTGGATATTGCCCCCTCGGGTTTTTTCTGGTCAAATTTCCGCAACCTGTCCAGGGAATCCAGGCCATCACGAAACGTGACTGAGGGGGATCCTTTGCCGGAAGTCTTGATTGCGTCGTCCAGCCGCTCAACCGAGGGGATTTCCAACTCTTCTGTGACCTGAAGCACATTGCGAATGTCTTGGGTTACCTGCGGGGTGTCCGCCCCGGCCAGCCGACGATGCACCTTGGCCGCAGCCAGCGAGGTCGCGATGGGTACGGCAAACGTTACTGCTTCAACCATGAACTGCTGTCGATCTGGGATGGCCTGACGCATCGCTCGCTTAAACCGATTCTCATCCTCGGCACCTTCGAGACCAAACAACCCTCGTGCGATACCCCCAAAGCGCTCCTCCAGCATTTCTTCAAAATATCCGTCATATCCCACATTCTTAAGCCACTTGAACAGGGTCTTTGGGTCGCCGTCGGCGGTGAGCTTGCTTGCAACCGCTTTGACCCCCGCATACGCCGCCGCCTTAGCCCGCACCAGCGCAGCGGAATCTGGGAAAGTCCTGTTCAGCAGTTCCAGCATCTTTTTTGTGGACCCTCCCGGCAGCAATAATTCTCCAATCGCCTCGCCCGAGGCCTCAGACAGGTACTCAACATAACGATCCCCAAGGGCAAGCATCTGCGCCTCACGCATGGACATATCCTCGCCTGCCAATTGCGCCCCTATATAGCGATCCCCCGCTTGCCGGGACATAAATGGTTCCTCGCCCCTGGCCAAATTAAGCGCCGACGTAACCGCCGTGTTCAGGGCCATATTGCGTGTGCCCTCCACGGCCATGTGGGCCATACCCGCACCAAACTTGCGCATGGTCTGAGAGCCGACCCTTCGCATAAGCATTGCGGCCAATCGTTCTGCCGCCTCTTTTGAAGCCCCGCGCATAAAACGGTCAATAAACTTAAAAGTCGCTCGTTTCACAAGCTTCGCAGTTGCCGTAGAGGCTCCGACCACGGCTCCGGTGGCTGTACCCGGCCCAGGGCCAGCTACAAGCGAACCAATCCCTGTGGAGATGCCAATTTCTGCGGCAAAGCCTCCCAGGGCGCTGATATTGTCCCCGATCATGCCCCCGGTAGTGGCCTGGGCTTTACGCTCCTGGTGCGTCAGGTAAAGCTGGGCATAAACCAGGTCCTGGTCAGACACCATTTCCCCATTCCCCAGCTTGCGCAAGGTGCTCACCACGCGGGGCATCTCTCGAATCGGGATTGCATCCCCGGCAACCCAACTCACATAGGGCGCCTTGTGCCAACCTACATCGGTCAGCCCCTCAAAGAAGCCATACCGGCCTTCGGCCTGGGCCTTGGTAAGCTTAACCAACGCCTCCCCGCCATCGAGCCTTTTAAGCTGGTCCTCGGACAACGTCTTAATGCCAAGCAAAGAAACCCGGGAGGGATCAGGCAACTGCCATTCGGGAGCCAGGGAATCTATGAACCCTTGGACGGCAAACTCCTCATCCACAGCATTCTGGATTCCTTGCGGACGCCGCGGAGTTTCAGCAGGAGTAGGAGAAGAAGAAGTAGCGCCCCCGGAAAAAAGATCATAAAAACTATCCTGTTGCGGGGCTTGTGTCTTTTGGGGAGTAGAGTTAAACAGTTCGTAAAAACTACTACCCGAAACTTCTTTTTCCGACATGAATTACCTCTCCTTTAAGCTATGGTCCCAGGGCGGTGTGTCACTACATGGATACCTTATCACAACCTGCCCAGAGACACAAGATCATTCCCCGTTTACCGAGGAAGGCCTCACTGGGGCTCTTCCCCTTCTTCTGGGGGGTACAGCGATTTCTTAAGCAGGTCTACTTTGAGATTAGCATCTGCAGTGTCTTCCGCCGAGGATATTACGTCCGCGTAAGCTTTTAAGCGGGCTGTCCTCGCAGCTTGTTGCGCCTCTAGTTTCGCCGTTCGTTTCGCTTGGTCTGCGTCACGCTGTTGCTCAGCCGCCTCCCGCGCCCTCGCCTCAGCCGCTTGGAAAGACTTCGTCAAGTTGTCCACCTCAATTTGGTCCGCCTCCCCAAGATGTCTGACAAAATTCTTTGCAACATTCCGGGTAGCCTCAGATTGTTTCTTGGGGGAATTTCCTTGTGCATGACCTCCCGCCGCCCCCTGCAGATAAGGGAGAAGTGTTCTCTCTTGCTTTTCCACAAAGGTTCTATACTCAGGGTGATCAACGGCCCGCTTTGCTGACACAATGATTTCATCGCGTGCTTGTCTCCAAGCAGCCTCATTGGCCGCCGCATCACCCCCGTCAAGGTCCGGGGAGGCCGAAGCCCGCATAGCCACCGCAACATCCAAGGGGTTTTTCATATCCACGGTCACCTTAGTGTTCGCAGAAATCCAGGGGGCGTCAAATGTAACCACGCCTACTGTCTCACCCTTCGGCCTTTCGCTGGCCTCCTTGGCCTCCCGATACTCTTTGGCCGTCAATTTGGGGTTATGCTTGATGGCCCTCCTTGCAGGATCCCACTGAAGCCAGCCTTCT
>CAYPKG010000012.1:37720-50865 GCA_964411275.1 uncultured Oscillospiraceae bacterium
GAAGCTCTGTTTCCCCTATTTTTACCGAGCTGTCTAAGAACACCCGCCGCCGGGCTGCGGAGATTGTCTCATCAGTAAATGCAGCCTTTGCCCCTGCTGTCCATAATTTGAAACCCAGCCCCGCTTGTTCAAGGTCTCGCGCCACATCAACAGAAAAGGCATTAACCTGGTCTTCCTCGGGGGACAACTCTTTTCCAGAATGAAAGAAATTATTCCACAACGCCTTATAATTCTGAGTGGCCAGGGCAAACTTATCTTTTTCCCTCTGCGACCAGGAATCTCGCTCCTCATAATCCAACCCCAGCGATTTTGCCAGCGCAGCCTCCTTCGATTCGAAGGTTGTTACAGGAGCGTCAGTGACCCTTGCGCCCTTTAAGGCCTCTTGCCAGGCCTTATCCAGTTTAAGTGCGACCTTCGATCGTTCGCTTGAATAGGGGCCTCCTATTTTAGCAACCGCAGTTGAAAACGGGGTTCCATCTGGCCGCTTGTCATTAAACAAGAGCGCAAGCACCTGAGCTGTTCGGTCGTCCTCGTACTCTTCCACACCGCGCATGCTCTCTAGAAACTTAGCGGCATCGGCCTTAGTGAATTCGCCGGCCTCAACGGCCCTTTCAACCGCATCACGCACCACCACTGCGGGTTCAACCACTTGCGACTGCAAGCCCACCTGGGCCGAAAAATCATCCGGATCCACAACGAGCGCCTTCAAATCACGCACAGCATTTCGAGCTTCAGTATCCCGGTCTGCATCAGGCTCATACAAACTAACGTTATTTGACAGGGCCATCCCATGCAACAGCTTCTTGGTGAGATTAAGCCGAGCCACTGGGTCGTCTGGAAACCTATCCAAGACCACACTTTCGATACTAGAAATAGCCGGGGCCAATTTGCCCAACTTCGCTGCAAACTCACGGGGCGAGATGCCTTTACTAACCGCCACCGGGTCTATCACACCCTGGTCAAGCATTCGTAAAACCGAAGAAGCATGCGTAGGAGCCACCGTATGGATAGCCGAAAAGACCATGGAAGCTGCCTGCAAAGCTTCCGAAGTAGTAGGCTTCCGCTGAGCCTCTATGGCAGGAGCGCCCTCCGAAAGCCCATCCGGGGAACTATTATCCGGGGCATGATCTGGCACCGTATGCACAATTTCAAATAGGTCCACCAGGGAGGTATATGCCCCTTGAGTAAGGGCCGGATTCTCTCCAGTTGTGTCCCCCATACGAGCAAGCGTAATGGCCTCATGGGCCCGCTGTGCAGTCGTCCCTTTGTCAGGATAGGTATTCTCTATAAAGCTAAACAGGTTCAGCAACTTATCAGCCTGGGTTTTTACCATGAAAGGATCAGCAGGGTACTGTTTTGTATATCTTTCAATTTCGCTTATAATGGGAGCGTCCGGGTGTTCATTTGCTGGATAATCACCCCCAGCCTGGCGAGCTAATTTGCCCAAAAGCGGACGCCCAAGCCCGGGGAAGTTAGCCTCTAGCCCTTCGACAGTCGCTGTGTCAAATAGCGCATCCATGGACGTGCCCTCCTGGGCCGCCTTGCGTCTCAGCCCCGCTAAACTCATGTCTTCATAAGTTTTGGCTGTATGGGCATCCCCAGTTCTAGCTGCCGTACGAGCCATTTGCTCAAAGAAACCGGTAATCCCATTAGGTTTCAACACTTCTTTCTCAAACTGCTCGGCCAATTTATAATATTTCAAAACATCCGCGCGCTTACCCCCGGGGCCAAGTGCCTCCTCAAACTTTCCTATAATGCCTTGAAAAGTCCGTATAGCTTCTTTATGAGTCGTTCGCACCATAGGCGGGCTTGGCAGACCCCCCGCCTGAACCTTGCCCTGTTCTTGATCACCCTTGACGTTCTCCGTAGGGCCAACGACTCCCCCGCCATCCTCTTGTTCCTTGGCATACTGCACTGACTTGACAGAACCGTCACCGTTGTGTGAAGGGACAGAATGGTACAACATCGGATCTGAAAGAGCATCATCCAATTCACCTGCAAGTGCCCCGGAAAAAATAACCGTCCCCGAGGACACCGCACTTATATCATTAGGTCCGCGAGTACTTTGCAGACTATCCAAAAATTCAGCGGCAGTCCTGGCAGCTTCAAACTCCTTGTTTTTTCGATTTGTAGCAGCCAAGCTTGCCAACGTCATTTGCGCTTGAGGATCCCGCTTCTTCCAATCACGCAAAGTAAAACGCTTGCCGGAGTCCATACCCTCCCATTCAAACCCAGCCGCTCGCGCCTCCTTCGAGAGATCCACGCTCTCCTCACGTTCTCGGATGCCTTTTTCTTTAAGCACCCGGCCCGCAGTCTCCCCCAGGCCACGGATAGTAGTTGATACCGCGTCGCCCTGGGAACGCACAGCATTAAGTAATTCCCGAAAGGCATACGTGTCTGGTCCACCATAATTAGCCATAATAAAATCTCCTAAAGTTAACCATCCTTACTATCACTTGCCGATCTTATACCCGGCATAAGCATCAACACCTGCCCCGACCAAACTACCCACAAAATTCATCATGTTTGCTGATCTCTGTGCATCAAGCGCCTGCTTCTGCATGTTAAGATTCTGCCGATTCCAATACTGTTGCGACTGGTATTCAAGAGCCGACCCAAAGGCATCCGCCGCCAGGGAGGCCCCGCTGTGCATCACACTGGCCGTGGTGCCCATCAAGGACGCCGCCGGGATCGTGGCCGCCCCCGCCAACACCCCAAGGTTGGAGGAAAGCAAGGAGGCCGGGTCCACCTGTTGCGGCAGGTAACTCTTGACAAGATTGGACACATCCATGCCCGTTTTCACGGGGGCCTGCAGCACACTGTTGAGCCCAAGGTAGGCATTGGCACCAAGCGACAAAGCCGCCGGGGCATCAGCGAGGCCCTGCTGCATCAAGTCCAAGGATGTCCTCCCCAAATCGCGGCCTGTAAGATACTGGGCGGCCTGCCCCCGGACGCCAATCTGATTTGCCAATTCAGCCGCGTGGCGTTTAACCTGGGCGGCCACATCATCCGGAAGCTCACCGCGCAGCATGGCCTCCGCATTTCCAATCGCCTGCTCGCTCATTCGATTCGCGGCCTCTATGGCACCTGGAAGAATGGTTTCCCGAAAACGTTTGGTAATACTAACGGAGTCTGCTTGAGCCTCCCCGGCCGCCCCAAGGATGTCCGTCCGCCAGTCTGGGTAGTATTCATCCAGGGCGTCCTCATACTCCCCCTGCATCAAATCGTTCAGTTCAACCGTCTGCTCTCTCGTGTGTTCGAGGCCCATCCCAGAAACCCGGGGGTAACGTTCCAGGTTGGCCTCAATCCCCTCCTGCGTAAGTGCATAATTCAGCCGGGCCATCTCACGAGCGGCCTCAAGCTGCATACCCATCTCCATTTCGGCCATTCCATAAGCGGACTCTTCCGTAGCTGCATTAGCATAAGATGCTGCCACCCCGCCCCAGCCAGAAACCAGTTTCCCATTGGAAGCAATAAGCTCGTTCCTGTGGTCGTACACCTGCTGCCGAGTCATTCCTTCCTTAAGCAGTTTCTCTACAGAGCGATTATAATTTTTTGAATGCTCGTCATTCGAGTCTATTAGAAGATCTGGGGCTCCCACAACACACTCCTTCCTTAAAGTATGAACCGCCGACGATTGAGCTTTCGCCCAAGGCTCGTGCGATATTCGCTGTTAAAAATAACGGGAATCCCATCAGACTGGACGCGGGCACTTTCCCGCTTCATCATGATGGCTGTCGACTGCGCCTCAA
This sequence comes from uncultured Oscillospiraceae bacterium, assembly GCA_964411275.1. Taxonomy (GTDB): domain Bacteria; phylum Bacillota; class Clostridia; order Christensenellales; family CAG-138; genus CAYPKG01. Next base: position 41,473 of record CAYPKG010000012.1, read on the forward strand.
AATTGAGCGCCCCTTGTAAGTTGCCCTTGTTCTCCTCGCTGATGGCCATGACCATAAGCTTCAAGGCTTGCATGCTGTCCACAGGGAGGATGTCATCTCCGTCCACAAGCGGGACGTTGCGCAACTTGACCAGCGCCAGGACTGAGGACACAGTGTCTGAGCCCAACGCTTTTGATATGTTGTACCTGCGGAACTGCGGGATCGTCTGGCGTGGGTGGTACTTAGCCAGGAAAGAAAAATGCGTTTTATTGGGGTCGACGTTGTTCCCAACCACTGCGTACAATGTTACGTAACCCTTCGTCTCGGGTTTGAGGACTTCTGTAACTTCACGATAATGCGCCTCGGACGCCGTGTAGTGGATATTCCAGTAACCACTCAACTGCCCTTCTATGCCGCCATGCCACTTGTGAATCTTGATCTCTTCCCCGGGGTCCATGCCTGCATTGACTTCATCACCTGTACCAGAGCCGGCGAACCCACGTACTTTTATTGTCTTACCAACGTCCTGCGCAGCAGTGGAGAAAGCAATTAGCTGCATGCCTTGCTTGCTTCGATCTACGCAAGTTCCATCCAGCGCTGTGTACATGAACGGGACATCAAACTGTGTGGGAAACTCCCCAACATCTACCATATCCCTGAAGCCGCTTCCACTCCCCTCCCGAAAGTCAAGATCACCGATTCCAGAACTTAGGAACTGGTAGGCCGTCCCAAAGATTTTCGCAGGAGTTCCATCGATCGTAGCGTGTAAAAGCTTCTCTACATTGTAGGGGAGCGTGAACGTGTGGCGGTCCGTGGCAATGCGGATTGTCGCCCGCATACACTCGAAGTCCGCCTTATCCGTCAAGCGCTCAATCGCCTCATTGATTCGGGCGTCAACCGTATCAAGGTTGCAGCTTCCGTTATCTACGAAGCGCTTCAGTTGCTCTCTGGCTTGGCTCAGGGTGTATAACATTAGGGGGCCTCCGGGAATTGGTAGTCGTAATCAGTCAGTTCTTGCCCGGCCATTGGTGACGGTTCAATGACCGCTCCTTCTTGGTCGCAGGGGTCTGGGTTCTGTTCCCCGACAGGTTCTACGGATGCTCGAAGCCTGTCTATAGTCGCTCGCCCAGTCCACTCTACCGCCAGCTGAAAGCCTTGGCCCAGGTAAAGGGGTTCTTGAGTAATAGGATTGCAATTTTCGGCACTAAAGTCAATGTTAAAACGCAGCCGCGTACAGGGTTGCGCTCGTCCGCCGGGCGGTATTGTCACTGTGCGGGTGTCTCCGAGCTTCTTCCATAGCGGGTAGGCGTGTGGTCTGTAGTAGATAGTGACCTCTGTGGTTGTAGCCACCTCGGACAACCAGAGTTCCACGTAGTTCAAGCGCTTTGTAGTTACCACGTCCCCAAACATCATGGACTTAGTTTCAATGCGGGATTTGATTGGCGTATCGCTCGGATCTAGCACTGCGTCCAGATCGAGGCGGTACAGCTTATTCGTACTAGATATGGCAAGCACCTCCGTCTCGTAGTCCCGTAGCGCATGTGTGATCTGGTTAACTTGAAACCCCGTCCACAGCCCATCGTAAACTCCGGCTGCTGAAACCCCGTTGTAATAAGAAGCGCCTACGTCCCAGGAAATCAGGCCCCCGAAGCTCCCGTCCATAGCTGTATGCCCGCCACAGGTACATAGGAATCGATTATCCCACAGTGCCGAGGATACGTTAGGCAGCCAGGGCGTGTCGTTCTCGAGGAACGGGGTGACCTCCTGTGAGAGCGGCGTGTTGGACAACGTTCCGGAAGACCCTGCGGACTGGGACACCGAGTAGCGCAGCGCACGTATCCCGTCCAGTCCGCGGTACAACAAATCGTCATTAACGGCCAGGATGCTACGGGGACTCCGGCACCCAGGGCCGAAGAATAGAACGTTGGACAAGACCTGGTCTTTCCACTGAGTCCTAGAGATCGAAAAGTCAAATGCACATACACCATTTCGAGCGAACGCGACAACACTCCCCAGCCCGGTCCCGGTCTGAGCGTTTCTAAGGACACCAAGCCCACCAATATTCCCCATCTCCAGTGGCATCGCGTGTGCGCCACCCTCGGATAGGTACGAGGTCTCAGTGAACCGCAGCACACTTTCAGGCTCGTCGGGCAACATGATGTCACCGCTCTCGAGGTATTGCTTCCCGGAAACCGAAGTGTTCTGGACAAACTTAGGCACCATGTGTATCCTGCCGTGGGCGAAGAGGCCAATGGTTCCCGGAGGGATCGAGGGCGTGCGGATAGTTATGCCAAACTGCTCGTCTTCAAACTCGGTAGGTTCTAGCACGCTGGGCGTTCCTCCCGACTCCTTCAGCACGATAGGCTCGCCCTCGCCATCCTGGACAACCATGAACCGGTCTGCCTGTGTAAAGAAGCAGTTGCCAAAAGACGTATCAAAGTCCGCGTGCTTAGTGAGCACCATCGTGCCAATAGCAAACGTGTATACCGAAGCATCGATTACCAGAACCAACCAGTCTGACCGCTCCAGACTCCACCGAGCCATGCCACGGAACACGCCTGCAGGAAGGCGGTCACCTTCGAGAGCTACCCAAGCCGGGCGTGTCCGAGCTTTCCCCCCTCGGAAACTGACGTTGATGGCTCGGGCACACTGGGACTCAGGCAACAGCATTGGGTTACGCGTAGCGTTAATCCCGCGACTGAGCTCTATGAATCCATCAAATTGTTCACCGGGCATACTTGTCTCCTTAGTATTTTATGCAGCACAGTAAGGCCACGTTCTTGGGCCGGGTTTCCGTACTACCTGTGTCCTCACTATACTGTCTTTTAAGACTCGTGGGGCGAATCATCGCAAGAATGTCTGCGAAAGCCGTCGACCCCGCCTGTGCGCCATAGCCTGCTGCCTCATCGCCTGACTTAATAACAGGGAGCCTGTGCCTGTGGGACTTCACGGCATCTTCCTGAACATCGCCAAGCGTCCTCGGGCCACTTTGGTCCCAGGCACGGAGGAACAAGTCTCGGAAATCCGGGACGTTGAATGTAGTCGTACCGTCCCCTGCACCGCAGGTTGTCCCAATCTCAGCGAACAGGTTCTTGTACGTGGTTCGGGATACCTCCTGCCCGTTGCAGGCTAACCAGCCAGCGGGGGCCGTGGAGCGAAAGAACATATTAACAGTCCCCACGGGAGCGACCTCTCCTAGAGTTGTCAACACACTCATCAACTTATCGTAGAGCGATTCCCCAACCTCATCCAACGAAGTGGCGAGCGTCTCGAGTTTGGAATCGGCCAAAGCTAACGCACTTGCCTCAGCGAAGCGTTGTGCCAACATAGCCTGCGTTGTATGTGGTAAGTTTGCCATAGCCTTTTAAGTTACCAGGTGTGCGTAGCTTACTTGGACGTCGTCGTTAGAAAGCGCGTTGTGGAAGGAGATTACCCCCGTACCCGCGTGTACGTCGTAATGAGCACCCAGTTCCTGCAACAACCCGTTCACAAATACCTTGATCTCTACCCCGACTAAGGGGGTGTGCGGGAGCTGAAGTTCTGTGCCCGTGAGCTTTTTAGAGTACACAGCGAGCGTGGCCTGCTCCCCAGACAGACTCAAGAAGTTCTGGGTGAGGGATACAGGCACAGGTTCTGGGCAAGAACGGTTATAGAAATTAGGGGCGCTCATTAGTGTGTCTCCTTAATAGGGGTTTCAACCACGGGGTCGACTATTGGCTCCTCCACGGCGGCGTCTTTGGGCCAGACTATGTCCGCCTCCCAGTGAGGGGAGAGGGCAGCCAGGCGTCTATCTAACGCGAGGAGTTTAACAGCCATCACTACAGCTGTATCCGGGTCCGACTTAACTAAATCCTCCAACCCCTTGGCCACGGCCAGTACACTACGGTCAGGGGCTTTACGCACCACGCGTTCCCCGCCTTCGATTAAGCCTTTACCACTTTCCCCAGAGCCTGCAGGGACTTCGTTAGTCGTTACCTGGGTTGACTCCAGGGCTAAGACAAGTTGCACGTACTCCTCTTCGAGTTGAAGCCGCTCGGGAGACTTCTCAGCCTGCTTCTGTGCGGCCTCTAAGTCAAGCTGGGCTTGGATCTCTTCAGGAGTCCTGGCACGCCACGTCTTCTTCCCACCCGAAGTTACCACAGCACGCTTATTGTAATCTAAAGCTAGAAGGCTAAGCGACGGTAAGTCCTTATTCAAATCTGGTTTAGGTATCTCCTGACTCGTCCATTCCGTCAGTTCAGCTACATCCCCCCGTTCGTCTAGCACCCACTCAAAGGTGGTGTAGGGTTCGTAGGCCTGGATGTATCCATGCACCCGCACTTCTAGGGGGCTCCCCATTGGCGATGGCGGGAGCGGAGCCCCGGATAATGTGACACAGCACCCGATAATCAAGCCAGGCAAGTAGAAAAGTTTGTTAGTCATGGTTGGCTCCTTATGGTTTGAGTACAGTAGTTATACGGAGGTTACTACCTACACGGAAACCGTGTACAGTAACTCGATAATACATGCCTGCGGGCACATCGAACGTTATGCAGTAGAACGTGTCACCATCGGCACGAGGATCGGCGTTCTGAAGCTTCGTGTAGGCTATCGAAGCCAGGCTGTTGATAGAAGGCCCTACGTACCCAGCCAGAATCGGGGTACGCCCAGAGTATATGTCACCGTCCGAGTAGTACGCGGTTATTGTTTGGTTTGTGGTACTTGGGGATCTAATCCCTGTATCGCCGTTGGAAGCAGAGATCAAGCGAGCTTGGAGCCAACGAGGACTACCGAGTGTTGCTGGAGGGTGCGTCACTAACAGCGTGCCCATGTTGTTTGTAAAAGCATAGTCGGTGCCTTCAGAAGCAACAACCGAAGACACGAAATATTTTGTGTCGTCCCTAGCCTTGATGATCCAGTTAACGTACGTGTTAGGCAGTCGCACCACATCAGCATCATTCGTAGTTGCCCTAGCTAGGCCTTGAAAGCTACCAACGCCCTCCGGGACACCCCCTAGGCCTGAACTTATGCGGTTGGTCGTGTCAAACAAACCCCGGTCTCCTTCCACTCCGACCAGAGCCACTCCACGGTAGTCTGGGACATTAAACCTCTCCGAGGCGTCCGGGCTATACTTCCACCCTATGGCCCCAAAGAGATCGCTGTACTCATTCGTAGATAGTGAAGCGCCGTCACAAAGTAGCCAGCCTTCAGGAATCTCAGAGGCAGGCCATGCAACAACCGTCCCCGGGTCCATGACCGTAGCTCCAGACACGCCGTTAGAGCCAGAGCCACCGCCCCCGCCCGTGTTGAAGTAAATCACGTAGTCATTGCCGCTTTTCTGGACCGCCCCGCCTGGCGTCGTCTGCCCGGAGCTCCTTATGGTGATCGGCCATTCAGCTTCGATAGCCCCTATGCGGTTACCTAAGTTTTCAGTTTCGTCGATCCCGCTCGCTATAGCCGTATCAATGGCCTCAAGCACCGGTTGGAGGTTTGTGTCTTCGCTGAACGCGACAGGAGCTGTAAGCTCCACCTGCGTAGTCTTGATGGCCCGCCCCAAGGGGCCAGACTGCGCGTTCGCAAACAAGCAAGACGCGAGAAGCACTGAAACTAAGATTCTTTTGAACATATCGATCTCCTTTAAGAGAGCGCTTCCGGCTTGGTGGGACACGGAGACACCAACCCTGCCGAGCCGGAAGGCTCAGAGTGAAATTAGGGCTTCTTTTCGTACGCCTGCACGAGGTAGTCGGTGCCACCAATCGTTATGGTGACCCACTTGGGTGCGGCACCAGAAACGAGCGCTGGAGCGTTCGTGGCAGCGGCCAGCGTATTGGTCCCGGCAGCCGTGAGCGTAGTGGTGCTAAGAACTAGGGTACCCCCGATGGTGGCATCGCCAGCAACGCGCAGTTCTTTGATCTGGTTGTTATTGTCGCGCCCTACCTGAATGTCGTTGATGGCCTTCATAGCCTGCGCGTCAACCTCAGCGTGTGCTAACATGGAAGTGAGCAACAGCGCGGTAATAAGGAATTTCTTCATGCTTGAATACCTTTCGTAAAAGTAAAAGACCGGGAGCACTCCGGTTAGAAGTGTCCCGGCGGTAGGTTAGGGAACCAGGACGCCCGCCTTAACAACCACGTAGGCGTTAGTGGGGCTGACTGCGACTCCATCCTTCATAGTCGTGATGAACACAAGGTTCGTGCCTCGGATGGTGAGAAACCCTGTCGTGGGAGCATCCGCGTCAGTGTCTGTAAGTCTTACAGCCCCGCCCAGATACAACTGATCCACAACAGTGGCACCCTCCCCCATGGTGGTCTGTGTGTAGACTATGCCCGCCTTGTTCGTAAGCGTGACCGTGTCTGCCATCAGGGACATCCCAAAGACAAACGTGACCACAAGGGCCGCTCCCGCAACAAACAGTTTCATCTTGTTCTTGTTCATGTTCATATTCCTTTACATTGTGACGGCACCCCGGGAAATTACGCCCGGGGTGCCTGGACGTTAGGCCGTGACCGTGGTTGCCGTGGTGAAGTCCGTATAGGCAGAAGGTTCGTTGGTCGCCCCCTCTTTCCACCCGAGCACATACTGCGGAGCCAGGGCATCTGAAAGGATGTACCCAGTGAACGAGTCCGCATTGGCCTTCTTGACCGTGACCGCATCTCCCACGCCCGCCGCAAGCAACGAAGACAGGTTGACCGTGACACGGTTGAGCGTGCCATCAAAGTCCCCGGCCACCGCGTCGGAGGCAAGAGCGACCGCGCCAGCACCCGTGTCATCCCGGACCTCAACCGCACACCCTGTGCTCAGAGCATGGGCGCAACGCCGATAGGCGAACACCGTGCAATCAAGGGCATGCATCAAGGGCTTCGGAAAGATCTGGAATCTTCCGTAGAAGTATCCGGATTCCCCGAGGATGTTGGTGCTGTTGTCACGAATGTTGATCCACTGCCAGTCGCCCGTGAGACCAGGGGCCGGACCGAAAACGGTTCCGGAGCCAAGGCTGTCAATGGAGGGCACAAACAGGTTCTGGAAAACGTCATTGAGGAAGATGACCCCAATGCCGATTTCCGCCCGATAATACTCCGGGTTCGCAACGGGCTCATTCCCGATGGTGACAGCATTTCCCGCCTTCATTGGGCTAACCCGGGTGGCAACAATTTTGCCATCAGCGGTCACCTCTTTCACACGGAAACGCATCTGCCGGGCATCGTGCATCAGGGCAAACCCCCGGTACTCCTTGAGGGCCATATTGTACCCATCAATCAGTTTTTCCGGGTGGGCCTGGCGCCAATCCTCACGGAGCGCGGGGTCACTCTTGATGTACCGTTCAAAGTCCATCATATCAAGCATCAAGCCGAAAATCGGCATGCCGCCTGAATTGCTCACGGCGGTCTCACCCGCCCGCTCCGCCAAATTCGTCCGCAGATAATCGAGGAAGTCCCAGTTGAGCGTGGAAATATCCAGATCAGCACTGAAGGTGATGTAGGGCTTTTGCACCCCATCGACGTCCGCAACGGTATCAAAGGGGTCATAAGAGAACCGGTAACGGGCATCACCCTCGAAATCCAGGGCACCAGTCGCCATGACCATGCCGCGATTGGCGTTCATGGCCTGATAGACATACATCTCCCGATTCCAGTTCTCCAGCATGGAAATGCCGAAGTCCACCCCCGTGCGAACCACAAGCTCAAGCTGCTGCTTGGCGTGATCCACGAACTTCAGGTCAGAGAGACAAATGGGCTCCGACTGCCACTCGTCCTGATACCCGGAAAACAGGATTGTCTTCCAAGCATAGGAATACGTGTGCGGATTACCGGGAGCACAATTGTCGAAACCGATTTCGTTGTCACTGGGCTTCCGGGAAAGTCCGACATTTTTCCAATGGGCGAGTCCTTCCGCAACCGGAAGGCCCCCAAGGAAGACATTGGTCTTCTGCTCAAGGCCGTTGAATAGTTGGTAAGCGCCGCGGGGGATACGATCGTGCCAAATATTTGGCTGCTTGGTCACACGCGCCTGAATAAACTCCGAAAAGTGCTCAGCCACTGTGAGAAACTTTTGGTTGTAGAATTCCAAACCTTGCTGAATAGCCATGGTTGGGGTCCTTTCTAATGAGAGGTTAAACATTACTTTCGAAAGACCATGCGGTCTTTTGTGGGTTTGTGTCTGACGAGGCAGATCAGGCTTGCATATCCTCTACCATAACCAAGGTTTGTGGCCACCTGGAGCCGTGGGTACTTATCTCCAGCTATCCGGGAGCCTAGCAAAACAAACTTCCCATGTCAACATAAAATAATAAAAAAAAATGCCCGGGGGGTCCGGGCATTTTTGGGGTCAGCTTTCCCTGGTTTTATCTGTGCAAGGACAACCCCGGGGAATCTCCAAACACCTCCTCCAAAAACTCCGCGGGGGCACGGGGCTTTGAAGGCATCTCCCCTCCCTGTGCCGGGGGGTTGCCCCCCTCGCCAAAACTGGGGGAGCGCTTAACCAGGCCCTGCACCCGGGCCTGCAAGTCCTTCACCTGGTCATTCAACGAGGCCGCCAGCGCCCGGGTGTCCATGGCGGTGGCCCCCTCCATAATCAATGTGATTATGTCCTGGGGTTTGCCGGAACGAAGTATGCCCTTCACAGCCTTGATACGTTGGTCAACCTGCGCATTCCATTCAGGGCTCTGTTCAGACCTGGTGTACATCCAATTACCGGCCTTCTGGACTTGCTGCAGCGCGGCTTCCGTGTCACGCTCAACATCCTCCATGAGCTTGACTGCGGATTCCCGCTTGGTTTCCGACTTCAGTGCCGCCTGGGTCTGTTCCCAGTCCTTGAGAGCCGCGCTGCGAGCCTGGGAAAGCTCATCAAATTCCGCAGCCAGGTTGACCAAGGCCCCCTGGAGGGAGTAAGGCTCGCTTGCCAGCATGTCGGACAAATCCTCCGGCGTCTTGCTTCCCGTCAGAAGTTTCTTCATCAGCTCCTGGGCCTCCTCCGGCGACTTGCCAAACCGGACCGCCGCCGCCACCCCCCGCTGCGCCACAGAAGTCATGGGCTTGTCAAACCGGTCTTTGAACGCCTGGGTCTCCGCCAGATCATACTTGGCCAACTTGGTTTCATAGTCCCGCACCGCCGCCCTCAACCGGGCCACTTCTTCCACAGCGCCATCAGCCTGCTGTTCAGACATCTTGGCAAGCATTGCCTCCTGGGCTTTGACCTTATCCCGAAGTTCCCGCCGCTCCTGCTTAAGTTTCTGCCAGGCCTTATTCGCCTTTTCATCCTGTTGAACAGACAACGGCGCCGGTTCTTCAGGCTCCCCAAAGCCTTCTTCCACTGGAGGAGGAGTTGTCACTGAATCAGTAGGTTGACCTCCCAAAACATCCGGGGGAATCAACACCGGAGGCGGAGGCTCCTGCCCAGAAGGTTCCTGCTTGGGAGGCTCCTGCTTGGGAGGCTCCT
>CAYPKG010000012.1:50965-57132 GCA_964411275.1 uncultured Oscillospiraceae bacterium
GGAGGCTCCTGCCCAGAAGGTTCCTGCTTGGGAGGCTCCTGCTTGGGAGGCTCCTGCTTGGGAGGCTCCTGCGGGTCCCCAGTATCATCCATCAGCCCCGAAATCAAGTTGGTGAGTTCTGAGCTGGCAGTCCCCACCCCGGTTTTTTGTGGTTGGTTTGCGAGGAAGACCCCGCTATTAGTGTTACGACTCATTTCGCATACTCCTCAGTATGGCTTTGCTTCCATAATCGGGAAATAGCTCCCGCGGCTTCTCTCCGCCCTTTGCAAATCGCAGGGGCGAGGAAAGGAAATCCAGCACAGAATTGGCCCCGACACCACGGCCATGCTGGTACAAACACGCATAAGGGTCAACGGCCCCCTCGGGCAGGGGTGTTGGTCTGGCCATTTCACGAGCCGCCGCCAGCACCACCTTGGTGATTTCATTTTCAGACCACTGCTGAAAATTCTGTCGCCCCTCCGCAGTCTCCAAAGATTTCAATATCCTATCGTACGCTGTCATCTAATTACCTCTCCTTGTTTATTCCTTGTTGGTGGCCTGCTGCCTCGCCAACGCCATGTCGGCCTGCGCTTTCTGGGCAGCCAATTGCAGTTTGACCGCCTGCTCCTCGGCCCGCAGTCTGATATTGGCCTCCGCCTTGTCATGGGCGATTTTCAATTGCTCCTCAGTCTTCATCTCCCGCATTTTGTTCAGACTTCCCTGTTTCATACTGATCTCATACAGCTTGGCCTCCAGGTCACGATCTCGCTTGATGGCCTCAGCCTCGGCAAGAGCCTGTTGCTGCTGACCCTGGGCCAACGCCGCCTCCTTGGCCTGACGTTTGACTTCCTGTTCAAGCATGCTTACCACTGAGCCCGCCTCCTGAATAAACTGGGTGATCTGCTTGACAAAACCCCCATACCGTTTATCCTGGCCAAGGGCCTGCAAATGCTCGGCAATGTGCTGCAAGGCCAAACGCGCCGTTTGATAAGCCCTGGCCGGATCCCCTGAGAACTGCCGCTGTTGGACAGCCTGCAGCAAGGGCAGTAACCGCTGCACAAACACATTGATATGAATCTTATGGGACTGATCGGATCCAACCACCACAGCGGACCCCTCTTCAACATCATTATATTCAAGCATCGCAATGGAAGTCTCATTGGAGGCAACTGTGTCACGATCCACCGGGGTCACATATTTGAGCGCGTTCCGGTAGCCCACACGAGCCGCCACCCAGTCACGCAGGGCGTTCTTCTTGCCCATTTCATCAAAACCCGCACTGGCGGACAAAAGCTGGTTGGTTATGTCATACTTGACTCCCATACTACCCAGACCAATCGACCGGAAAGCGGACACACGAAACCATTTGTCCCATTCCAAAATAAACTCTTTGGGCACACCCCGATCCAAGCAACGCTTGTAGAATTCCCTGGCTCCCTCTCCTCCGGGGTAGTTCACCTCAGTGTCAGTCAACACATCCTTGTTGCACAAACGACGCATGATTTCACGGTACAATTTGTCCAAATGAACATACTTAGAGGCGATGGCCGCCTTTTCAAACCGGGCTTCCTTGCTGACCTCCTCGACAACCTGCCGGGCGGTCTTTTCCGCCCCCTTGTCCACAGACTCATTATGCTGCCTGTAGGTGCCTGTGTTGTTCATCATCACTTCCTCTGACACCCGTCTCAAGGCAATCAGCGGCTGTATCTGAGGCTGGAATGTGGACTGAACAGCATTGAGCCCCGGAGGAAGAATGGTAAGAGGTCCATGCTGCAACATCTGCAAACGGGACAAATCAAGTTGGGTGTCCGGGCGAAGCAACAACGCCGAGGACATAAACCCGGCATCAAACACCCGGCAAAGAAATCTGTTGCTCAAATCATCATGCTGGGCCATAAATGAGGCAACCCCCCGGATGCTTCGGGCATAACCATCCCCATAATTATATGGCATCCACCAAAGCACATTGGACAACTTGTCATACCGGGAGTACCCCTCGAAAAGGAACATCGGCCCCACTGATGTGGACTCCGGAACAATCAGGTGACTGACTTTCCGATCTTCCGAGACTTCCTTTACAAACACATGCACAATACGCAAACGGTTAAACTGTTTTTGCTGAAACTCCGAGTCATTGTTGCGGGCCATCTGCTGCACGGATTCCCAGGTGGAACGCTGAAATTTATCCTCCCCACTGGCCGCATCTCCACCTTGGAAAGTACAGATAAGCAGTTCTTTTAGTCCCGCAATATTCCACCCGCGGTCCTTGGACAACTCCTCATTCTCCAAAATTTCAAAAGCCTCCGAGACAGACATTTCATCCCGGACCATGACCAAATCGTTTTTGTCAATCTCCACGCTGGCCTTGGCGTCCATGAGTAAATTGCCGCGATGAAAAGCCTTCAAACGCCAATCCCACTCATTCTCAAACAGCCCAAAACCAATTCCGTAAGCCTCACTATCCCGACCCACCAGATCCATGCACGGAAGAAACCCGTCCCAATTAGACACCAGCTCGGTAAATTCCTCAGCGACAACCGCGCAATGGTGATACACTTCAGGCATTTCTGAAACCACCTGCAAGGGCCGGCATTCAATCAACGTGGGCACCTCGATAAACAGCTCATGCCACGCCGCGGCCCGGGCATCCAAATTGGCCCTCATGGACATGAAGTTGACATTCACAAGGTGCCCCAGGCCCATTTCCTGCAATTCGGCATCATCATAGGGCGGGTTGCCATCAATCATACCCTGAAGAGTGGCCCTACGGGGGGCCTCGTTTTGAGAGTCCTCCTGCTTCAACCTGCGAAACAACTCGCAAACAGCATCCGCCGTCGCCAACCGGCGCCGGGGAGGCGTCCCTTCGGGGGTCACATTCTGCATTTCAAATTTTGCATTCGTTTCCATTTACACCTCGACTTCACTTGAATGTACCCAACACTCGACAGGGTAATTTTCATTCTTTGGGACGTTTGCCACATGAACCTTGGCGGCAAGCGCCACACAATCAACCGCGCACACACCCAGCCACCCGTCCCTCGGGCTCTTTGCCCCCACAAGCCGCTGGGCCCAGCGGATCAGCCCCACGCAGGAGGGGCACATTCTCCGATCATTAAAAGGACACCGCCCGCAAAGCTCAACGCGCCTGCTGACCTCTCCTGGCGAGACACGAGCCTGACTGGCCACAAGGGCCACCGTGGCCGATTTGATCTGGGGTAGCGTAACCCCCCGAACCGCCGGGCGTCCCTCTGCATCCCCATAACAAAAACCTTCCGGGACATGCCTGCAGATGTAATCCTCCACTATGTCCGCCAAATCAGGGGGGACCGCAAGAGAATTGGCCAGAAGATGACTTTTGATCTGGTCAAGCAAGTGGCGCATAGTGGCCCCCTCAAAGGGGGCCCCCGTCTCCGGGACCACAAAAAAGTAAACGCTACCGGGAGGCACCACATTTTTTGCTCGAAATTTTAGCATAGGCCTCCTTTCGTCTCCGCGGCAAGCACGGTGCCAAACAACCGGCTACGATCATCAAATTTAGCGACCCGGTCAAACGTTCTTTGGATGTTTGGTTGTCCCTTTTTCATAACGCAAACTCCTTAAAAGCACGCAATATCAATTCAAGATTTTGGGTGACCATGGCCGCTATAAGAACCGCAGTGATCGGCCACTTCAGAAGCAGAACAAACCCGAGTGTACTTCCTGCCTGGGTTTTGAAGACGCAATGGTCGTCATGATCCTTCGCCACCTCATGCTTGATTTCTTCCCGGTCGGCCTCCCGGCGCACCCGATCCTCAACCAGCATCAACACAGTCATGAGCAGGGTCTCACTCATCGCCTGGATTTTATCCGGCGCCCCATTCGCTGATGCGGATGCCGCGGCGATGTACTCGTAGAGCTGTTCCTTCTGATCGAACCCAAGCCCCGATTCCCGTAACATATCCGACAACCGACGAATCCTATCTGACATGACCGGAGACAACCCCATTATAACCCCCTTCGTCCCTGACCAACCCGTTCCAAACGCCCGCTCGGTCGCTGGCTCCCTCCGGGAAGGAGCCCCGCTTCCAGGGGTGTGTACGTTGTCGGTGTGGTTGATTTCATCGTTCACTATGGCTATATCTCGTACAATACCATTAACGGGGGGGGTTGGGTCAATCGGTTTTTGAGTCCAGGTGCTCGATAGCCGCGTCGAAGAAAGGAGTGTCCGTGGGAACAATAGCGTAATCAGGGATGTCATCAGAGGGGTGGAAAACTCCAGGTGGCGACATGACTGAACACCCGGCGAAGATGGCCGCAACGGCCTGGTTGCTCATCTCGAATCCTGCGTCAGTCATTTGTGCTGCCCTCCGGTGTCTCGTACTCCACCGCGCCCGCGTCCGTCACCGTCCAGTCCGGAATGTCCAGACACCCGCCGCACCCGCCCACCATCGACGCCAGCAGCACCAGCACCGTCAGCTTGCGCCACACCTTAGCCAGCCACGAGTTGACCACCTGCGCGGCCAGCCACGTCTTCATCCGCACCGCCCAGGGGATGCAGCCCTTCTGCTTTCCGTACTCGCGCCACATGATAGCCAGATGCTTGTTGCTCCAAGTCCGAACCTCGTCGGCGGTCATGCCGTTCGCCTCGGCGATCTCGTCCGCCCATGTCCAAATGAGATCGTGGAACAGGCTCGCCTCGATGCGCCCGTCGTCGTAGTCGGCAATGACCGACGGCCCGTTCCAATACCCTGTCGTCGCCGCGAACGGCTCGGCGCGGAATCGTACGTTGTCGTCGTCGTTGCTCACGATTTGGAGGACGTGATTCGACCAATTCACGCCGCCAGCCCCGTCGCCGGAAACACAAACGTCGGCGGGCTCAAGCAGGGCATAGTACCCGCTCGCCTCGTCACGCAGATATTTCACGGCGTGATTCAACGCCTTGTAGACCGTCCTGCCCGACGCCACAATTACAGCTGTCTTCATTTCCGCGCCCCCCTAATGACGTTGGTTCGGCGGCCGTTGGTGCCGACGATGACGAACGCGAATTCGGTCGCCGCGTCGAACGCCGCCGCGTTCCAGCCGTTGTACCCGCTGTGGATGTTTTTGAAATCCCGCGTCGTCCGGCTGGTCGAGATCCAGTCGAACTTGCCGCCCTGCCATTTGCCGGCCTTGTCGCGGTAGAACAGGCAGGCCAGCGTCTTGCTGGCGTCGCCCTTGTCCCCCGCCCCCAGTTGCTCGCACCCGCCGCGCACCCACCGATAGCTCATGCCGTTTGATTTGACGGACAGAGAGCCGATCTCAACGCCCTCATGCCGCGCCGCCTTCGAGCCGTTGAACCCGCCCATGCTCCAGTTGAGCGCGGAATAGGCCATGGCATCCCCTCCAGATCCTCCCTGCGGCGGCGGCGCAACCGCTCCACCTTCCCAGTTGCCCACGGCGAACGCGCCGCCCGCCAGCGCGGCCTCGCACAGGCTCCGGTTGGGCTTCCTGTCCAACTCGAAAAACACCAGCGGCTTGCCGACCTTCGCCTTCACGCGGCGCGATTCCGCCTCGATCCAGTCCGCCGACTTCCCCGGATCGACCTGATAACAGACGAAATCGGCCACGCCCGCGAACGCATGTCGCCCGCTCGTTTCGTGCGTCCCAACCGGCCCGCTGAACTCCGCACGAATCGCCGCAACCAGCGCGGACACCTGCGAGGCGGAAAAGTACTCGTCCAGCTCCAGCCCGGCCACGACGGCGGTAGCCTCTGCGAACAACCCAGCCGCCTTCACGCCGCGCACGTGCGCCCCGAAGTCACGCGCCTCGGCATGGTTGTAGCTCGCCGAATCGTCCGCGAATAGCCACAGCACCACGGCCATTCCCTTCGCCCGCGCCTTGCTGATCCTGCCGCGCATGTCCGCGCTCGGCGCGTACCCCGCGAACTCACCATCGCCCTGATTCGAGGTGAACCAATGCACCGTGTTGCACCCCTGCGTCTTCGCCCACGCCAGCCGCCTGTCGAACTCCGCTTCGGGCATCGCGGGCGAGAGCATGTTCATGTGCCGCGTCTGCGCGTTCGATCCCTGCCAGCACGAGGCCAGCGTCGCCCGCTCAAGCGGGGGCACGGCTCCGGGCTCCGTCGGATCGGCGGGAGAGTCCTCGGCCTGCGCGATCTTCTCCAGGGCAATGCGAATCCTTTCTACAGCCCTGTCAAATTCCGCCTGCAC
>CAYPKG010000013.1:0-50881 GCA_964411275.1 uncultured Oscillospiraceae bacterium
AGGGCACCCGATAGGGATGCCTTTTTTGAATTTGTGGAGCCATTGTTGGAGGGAGCCGAAGCCGCGGCCCGAAGGGAAAAATCGATCCAGTGAATCGATTTTAGCGGCCGGGTAGCGGTCCAAAACCGGGAGACGGCTTTGGACACTAGCGCTCGGCGCGTCGCCTTCGAAGCGGAGACTCCCCTATGCTCCACCATTCTCAAAAAGGGCACCCGATAGGGATGCCTTTTTTGAATTAGTGGAGCCATTGTTGGAGGGAGTCGAAGCCGCGGCCCGAAGGGAAAAATCGATCCAGTGAATCGATTTTAGCGGCCGGGTAGCGGTCCAAAACCGGGAGACGGCTTTGGACACTAGCGCTGCGGCGCGTCGCCTTCGAAGCGGAGACTCCCCTATGCTCCAACACGATTATGTCAAGCCCAAGACAATTCTTTCGTCTTGGGCTTGTGCAGGCATGCAGAACGGCGTGATGAAAGCAAAGACCAACACCATCTACGCTTGCCCGTCTCAAATTACAAGGTTTTCTCCGGACTGAACAAAAAATATATAAAAATAGTTGAATTGGAAACTATATTTTGCTATAATACATGTAGCTTACTTGATAGAGGGGTGTGTGCCAGTGGATAATATTGGTCTGCTAAATGCCGCCATATATCGAAACTTGTCCAGTATACTAAATATGAAATTGCAAGATACACCAATTCGGGGCAGCCAATATGAAGTCATGCAATTGATTGCGCACAATGAGGGAATCACACAAAAAGAGATTAGTCAAATCCTGCTTGCAAATAAGTCCACCACTGCAAAGGCTGTGAAAGCTTTGACCTCCCTTGGATATGTTAGGAAAGAGCAGATACCCGAAGATAAACGCTCCGAGCGGCTGTATCTCACCGAAAAAGGGCAACTTCTGAAAACACGAATTATGAGTACCGTATTAGAAATTATAAATATCACGACAAGAAATTTATCGTCACAGGAAGTCGAACAGGTGGATTATCTGCTAAAAACCATTTTGAATGGCTTGGTAGAAGAAAAAAAACGGTTGAGCAAAGCGGATATTTACGAGTAAAGAAAATAATTAGGAGGACAACCACATGAATTTTTGTTGGGTAACTTTACCGGTCATGGACTTGGAAACATCGCTCATATTTTATCATAATGTGTTGGAGCTTCCCATTGACAGCAAGCACAGTGGCAATGGAATTGAAATGGCTATGCTGGGGGACAAGGATCAGCCAAAGATCGAGTTGATCTGTATGCCAAACAGGAAAGATCAGGCGCTGCATTCCGATATCAGTGTAGGAATAGCGGTTGAGTGTATGGAGGATGCGAAGAAGCTTCTTAAAAACAATCAAATCCCAATTGTCCGCGGGCCGGTTTCTCCAGCCCCCAATACCTGTTTTCTTTTTGTTCATGACCCGGATGGCTATGAGGTTCAGTTAGTCGAAATGAAAAAGTAAATTGAAACATGGTTGCTTTAGAAATGGGGGCGTCCGATGTCAGTATTAAAGAAATGGTTATTCCCACTGACTGCGTTGTTTATTTATGGAACGCTTTTGGGAGCATTTTTAGCAAATGAGCAGCTTTTACCAGTGGGGCAACGGTTCCCGATTGCCCTGGGCCTACTGGCCTTTGCTTTGGCTCTCACGGAAATTTTGATTGCGCTGCGTCCTAAAAGAGCGGAACGCATGATTGGTTTGCCTCTGATGTACTCCGTTCATGGTGCAATGGCTATTGTCTTAATACTATCCGCCATCGCTCATGCAGGCAGTGAGTTAATGCAGCAAAAGGATTTTGCAGTCATGCCAAGCGTAACTCCAACAGGCATTATAGCAATAACCTTTTTGGTTTTGACGACATTAACAGGGGCATTCATCCTTTCTAATGCATTCACAATCCGTGTTATGAAACGCTTGAAGGGACGTATTCTCAAACGTGAGACAGGTCTTTGGGTTCACAGGCTTTCCGTTCTTGCTGTATTGGTAATCTTTGTCCATATGATGTCTGTTGAATTTGTACGCTCCATACCGCTTCTTCTTTGAACTGCTTGTCATATCGCTTCATTGCAAAACACCTCGCTTAAAGTATTCTATCAGATTTTGGGTGTTTTGGGTCTGCACTTTTATGATAGCACTCCAATGCTTCTTTGTCTGCTAATGTGCTTGGGGACGACGCCCACAAGCGCATTTGCTGCGTTGAGCGAGGGTGAAATTATGATAGGGGTAACCGCCCCTGCCACCACGGAGTATTTTGTGACAAAGGGAACGGCAAAAGAGGATATCGGCCTGCCCGCAGAGTTGACCATCACCATACAAACACCAGCCACCGAAGCTGGCGGTGAGGCTGCAACCCGCGAGGAAACCGTTTCCGTGACATGGGAGGGTATATACGATCCCGTCGTGTTGGGTGACTACACGCTGACCGCAGCCCTGGCTGACCCTGCTTATCAGTACGATGGCGAGATGCCAACAATCATAGTGAGGGTGTACAGTTCGCCATCCGAGCAGGAAGACATGGCACCCGTCCTGCCTGGCGAAAATACCGCAGGCGTTGGGGGCGGCGTTGCCATAAACGGCGCGACCACCACCATCACCATCTCCAAGCAGACGGCTGGAACACAAACGCCGGATGCGGATACGCTCTTTACATTCACCGTGAAAGACGCGCAAGACGTAGCTGCCGTTGGCATCTATACCATTGACGGTGTCAGTACCGATATTCCCGAAAACGGCATCATTACCCTGAAGGCCGGTCAGTTCGCCGTCTTATCAGGGCTGCCGGTTGGAAGGTATACCATCACGGAAACGGAACCGGGGCAGGCAGTCTATCAAGGAACCGATGTTATTGTCAATGGAACGGTTTATGAAAACATTGCATCCGCTACGGTGTATGTGGAAGAGACTGCAGGAGCAGGAACTTCAGGCGGCTGGCATGTGGATCAAAATGACTGTTGGGTTTATACCGTGACCGCCGATCAAATTGACGCCAACAAAGAGATAAAAATAGACTTTGATAGACCTGCGCAGGCTATGGAGTATAAAATGCGCAAAAATTATAGCTCTAAAATCATTACATTCCCCATCAAGATTGTCAACGAGAGCGGCATCGAGATTACGTATAAAGACTACTCCTTTACCACCCAAAACCGGATAGGAAGTGGAGAAATCTTTTCGCCTTCTACCGAACCAGTGATGAACAATAAGCACAGTTCTGGATGGGGCATGGCTTGGCAGGTGATGCTGCCTATCATAGAAGAATCTACGTCCATAAGCCCGGTATTTGAAGCGGAGGATTTTGAAGGCAATGGCATACGCTTGGCGATTGCGCCGTTGCGCGCCATCAACCCGGCAATCATATCGTATTTCAGGAGCAACCCAGGACGGGGTGAGCTAACCGGCGCTTCCGGTGAAGACATAAAAGCTCTTAACGTTACGCTGCTTCAAATGAACGCATTTGACAGCTTGATCAAAGGGGCATTTACATTTAAAAACTATCTGGGCCAAGAGGTACCAGTAGCGGAGGATGCCTCTCGTACGTATGCGGATTTCCTTTGCATATTCTATGACGTAACATCGTTGGACGAATTAAGCGGTGCGCAAAAATACAATACGTTGGGCTTTGGATCTCTCGGATCGCCAGAGGTCCCATATGGCGGCCAGACCCAAATTACAACCTACTATAGCAAATCAGTCAGCGAGCAAAACTTATGTGTCCCTCATAAAGCGCTAGATAATGGAACCTTGAATCACTTCCAGAATTGGGGATTTTCATACAACGAGATCGTTGGTTCCAATGAGTATGCCTATCAGCCGAGCTATTACTTGCTGGAAAGTGACCCGAAAGTGCTGCAGATGGGCTATGAGTACCTATATGAACGCTGTATTCGCTTTAGTTTCGACAATTTAGATCGGGAGATCTTTACCGGCAATGACAACATGATGCAAATTGTAGAAGATGTTTCCAGCGTGAAAAGTTATATCGACAGGACGGATGATGCTGTGAGCAATGCAGCGAACGCATTTAAGAGCGGAACCTGGCTGGGAACGGGCGACTCTATCAGCTTAGAAAATATAGGCGGTTTTATTGAAACTCCCAATGCATGGAACCAATACCGCCAATATGATTTCGGGTTTGATGTCACTTTTGAGGCAAAGGATTTGCCCGAAAAGCCGTCATCCGGCGCAAGCGTTGTATTTTGCAACCGGTATGGCGAAGAGCTTGTGCAGACCGGCACGCTCACGGTGAGCAAGGCCGTAGCAGGCATGGGCTCATCCACAGATAAGATGTTTACCTTCCGCTTTACGTTCAGCGAGGCTGGAACGTATTCCTACACCGGCTCCAGGACAGGGACACTCACCACGGGCGGCAGCGTACAGCTAAAACACGGTGAGAGCATCACAATCACCATTCCGCAGGGTGTGATGTATACGGTGGTGGAGGATGCGGTATCACACTATGCGCCTACGCCCTCTGATAGAACTTACAGCGGCACAATCGGCGGCACGCCAGCAACGGCGGCGTATACCAATCGTTATGAAGAGCCCTATGAACCGCCGATTGGTTACTTGACCGGCAATCTGACCGTCAAAAAGACGATCACGGGTGACCAGGGCGACATGAGCCAGGATTTCATATTTACCATCACATTTAGCGCAGGCGGCAGCTATGCCTATACGGGCTCCTATGACGGCATGATTAGAAGCGGAGGCACCGTGTTTCTCAAGCACGGCGAGTATATCACCATTCATAATCTGCCAGCCGGAACGACTTACTCTGTGATTGAAAGCGGTAACAGTGGCTACTACGTCCATGCGAGCGATGATACCGGCATGATTGCCGCCAACACAACCGCTACGGCAGCATTCACCAACACCAAGGTCGAGGTACCGAAGACTGGCGATGGAGGATCCCTTATTGAAGGCCTGCTGTTGATAACCGCCTCCTTAATAGGGGCTATGGGAATGTTTATTCATGATATGAGCATCAAACGCGGTAGTGTAAGAAAACTCAGATAATCCATTGTTTGTTTTTTGCATGAACGTCTGCCAATTTGGCAGGCGTTTTGCATTGGGCAATATCATACAAGAATGGGATTGCCACCTGTGGTACACTTAGTATCAGAAATCAGAAAGAAGGAAAGGGGACATCTTATGAAGCAGGAGATACGGACGGTAAAATATGATGCCCAATTAAAAATAGAAGCCTATCATTTTGAAGGGATTATGCAAAAATTCCCCAATCATTTTCATGAATACTATGTCATTGGCTTTATTGAAAATGGTCAGAGGTTTTTATCCTGCAAGAACAGAGAATACAATATAGCGCCGGGGGATTTATTGCTGTTTAATCCTCGTGACAATCATGGGTGTGAACAAACAGACGGCAATACGCTGGATTACCGCTGTATCAATATACAACCGGAGATTATGCGCAAAATCGCCATTGAAATAACTGGAAAAGAATACTTGCCTTATTTTACACCCCAAGTGGTATTTCATAGCGAATTGGTATCTGTGCTTCGGGAATTACATCAAAGCATCATGGAGGAAGAAAGCGGCTTTAGAAAAGAGGAAATATTCTTTTTCCTTTTGGAACAGCTGATAGAAGAGCATACCGAACAGGCGATGACAACAGGAAAAAAAGAGCAAAGCACAGAGGTTAAGGCAATCTCTGAATTCCTGGAAAACAACTACATGGAGAATGTTACACTGGATGACCTTTGCAAACTCACAGGGCTAAGTAAATATTATCTTCTTCGCTCGTTCACGAAACAAAAGGGGATTACTCCTTACCGCTATTTGGAAACAATGCGAATTGACAAAGCAAAGAAAATGCTGGAGCAGGGTGTTATGCCAATCGATGTGGCTTTTAAGACAGGCTTTACCGACCAGAGCCACTTTTCCAACTTCTTCAAGAAGTTTATAGGGTTGACACCAAAGCAGTATATGAATATTTTCAAGGACACTCAAGGTTGAGGTTTAAATTTTTACAAAGCAAAGGGAGCAAGAATAATGAGCGATTGTACGATGAAATGTGTCATGATTATAAACTCAGGACTGCCGATGGGCATTATGGCAAACACCTCTGCTATTTTAGGCATCACATTGGGCAAGCATATTCCGGAACAGATCGGAATAGACGTAACGGACGCTTCCCAACAACCCCATTTGGGCATCATTACAATTCCTGTTACGATGCTTCGTGGAGACACGGCAATCTTACAGGATTTGCGGGAGCGTTTGTACGGCCCGGAATTTGCTGATTTGATCGTTGTTGATTTTTCTGATGTTGCGCAAAGCTGCAATCAATATAGTGATTATATTGCGAAGGTGTCAACCACAGAAGAGCAAGACCATCATTATTATGGAATTTCTATTTATGGGAATAAGAAAAAGGTGAATAAATTAACAGGTTTTATGCCGCTTTTAAGATAATATCTCATTCACTTCGAGCCTCTAGTCAGCCTGATCGATTTCGACCGGATATGGTATACTTTGATCAGGGGGTGACATCATGCAGATCCATCGCTTATTTGAAATCACCTATCTGCTGATGGGCAGAAAAACCATCACCGCGGGAGAGCTGGCGGAGCGCTTTGAGGTGTCCAAACGAACCATCCTGCGGGACATCGATGTGCTTTCGGCGGCGGGCATCCCCGTGTATACCACCAAGGGCAAAGGCGGAGGCATCTCCATCATGGGGAATTACGTTTTTAACAGCCGCATCCTCTCGGATGAGGAGCAGGATCAGATTTTGCTGGCGTTGCAGGGGCTGTCCGCCACTGGGGAACTGTCATCGGATCAGCTTCTCAACAAGCTTGCAAACCTGTTTGAAAAGGCGAACGCTGACTGGATCGAGGTGGATTTTTCCAGATGGGGTCAGGGCGCATCGGACAACAGGCGCTTTGAGCTGATCAAACACGCCATCCTGTATCAGCATGCCGTGCGTTTCGCGTATGTGGGCGCGTCTGGAGAAAGAAGCGAAAGGACGGTCTATCCGCTGAAACTAAATTTCAAATCCCGGGCATGGTATCTTAGGGCGTTTTGTACGGCAAGACAGGCGTATCGCACCTTCAAGATCAACCGTATGCTGCAAATTGAGGAAACAGAAGAAGTATTCTCCCGGGCGGCGTATGCCTTGCCGCCGATGGAGGACGAAAAAATGCCCCCGGCTTCCCTGGTTTCGTTGGATCTTGTGTTTCCAGCCCGGGTTGCCTGGCGGTTGTATGATGAGTTTGACCCTGGCTCCATCGTGGCCGACGGCGAGGGGCGATTGCGCGTGTCGGCAAGGATGCCCGAGGATAACTGGCTGTACGGGTTTTTGCTGTCGTTTGGCAAAGACGTGCAGGTGGCCGCGCCAGAGCATGTGCGGGATAGGCTTGAAAAATTGCGCGGATAATATGACGAACAGATGTCATGTTTTAGATGATATGCTGATGAAAAAGGAGGGAACTATATGGAATGGGTCAAGCTTTACGGCCCCAACAGGCAGCCAACAGAGGCTGATATATCCCAATACATCGCAAATCCCCTGTGGGAGAAGCTGCAGGCGTTTCTAAAGGAAAGCTATGCGGTGGAACCTGTTCACCAGTACAGCAAGTGCTCCAGCCAGCCGGGGTGGAATGTGAAATATCAGAAGGCAGGCCGCTCCCTTTGCACGCTTTACCCGATGCCGGGTTTTTTTATCGCGCTGGTGGTGATCGGCGCGAAGGAGGAGGCGGAGGCGGAGCTTATGATGCCCATATTTACCGGACATGTGCAGGGGCTGATGCGGACGGCGGGTTCCATGGCGGGAGCGCGCTGGCTGATGATCCATGTGACGGACGAAGCGGTGCTTGAGGATGTCACGCGATTGATCCGGTTGCGCCGAAAAATCAAAGGAAAGGGATAAAAAACATGGGAAGACCGACCACCAAAGCCGATTTAATCGAGGCTGCGAAAACCCAATATGATAAGCTGTGGAACTTGATCGACGCTATGCCGGAGGATAAGCAGGCGGCTGCATTTAATTTTGGCGATTTTCAGGGCAAGGAGGCGCATTGGGCCCGGGATAAAAACCTAAGGGATGTGCTGGTGCACCTATATGAATGGCACCAGCTGTTGCTTAATTGGGTAGATATAAACCAAAAGGGGCAGGAAAAACCCTTTCTGCCAGCGCCCTATAACTGGAAAACCTATGGGGAGATGAACGTAGCCTTTTGGCAGAAACATCAGGGTACAAGCCTTGAGGCGGCGAAAGCCATGCTGAAAACAAGCCACGCCGCAGTGATGACCCTCATCGACGGGTTTTCCAGCGATACGCTGTTTCAAAAGGGCGCGTTTGAGTGGACCGGGGGCAGCACACTGGGGAGCTATTGCGTTTCCGCGACATCAAGCCACTATGGCTGGGCCATAAAGAAGCTGAAAAAGTTCCGCTGACCGCATGACGCCGGGGTATTGGGCACGCATAATATTAAAAAACTTAAAATGGCGGTTCACAGGTGAAAATAGGGCTATTGCCCGATTGCCTGGGGGCGCCGTTTTGATTTCAATAACAGAAGCAAAAAGGCGGTGATATACATATATATATAATGTGAATTACTTTGCAGGAAGGATGTTATTGAATGAAATATGAATGCAAACACCCATATCGCCCACGGATCAATTCCGCGTCGGTGAGTGTGGGCTTACATAAAGAAAACGTGTCCGGCACAGGTGCGCAGGAAGAACCTGAAGTATATTGCCTTGAAAAGGATATCCTGTCCCACCGGGTTTTACCAGGGGATCAGGTAGGGGTTTCCATATCCTTTCGTCCGTTGAGAGCGCCCGCTGTAAAAACAGTCACCTTGACCGACGCCATGGATTGCAATTATTTCTCCTATGTGGGCGGAAGCGGCTGTTATACCATAGATGACGGCGTTGAGAAAACCATAACGCCGACACAGTCGGGGAATAAATTATCCTTTTCGATACCGGAAAGCGTCAATACCGGCTCCATCGTGAAAGTGGCGTTTCAATTATTGGTGGCAGGCCACACGCCGGAGGGCGTTTATTACGATACGGCGAAAGCCGCTTTTGATGAATGGTATATAGAAACAGAACCGGTGCCGCTGTTGGTGGGAGACGCTATCACCGTTTATAAAGAAGTGGATCAGTACAAGGTGCGTCCGGGCGACCGGTTGACCTATACCATCACGGTGACCAATACCACCGGAAAGGATTTATCGAAGATTGCGGTATATGATTTTGCGTGCAGCCATTGTTTTACTGTGATGGACGGGGCCTATAGCATCAATGACGGGACGCAAAAGACGGTGGCCTCCATTGACACATGGGGCAATACGGCGGTTTTTTCCATCATAGATCGCATCAAGCGCAATGATGTGGTGCGGCTGGAGATCCAAGAAACGGTGAAGGCCGATGCCCCGGCCGGAATTTATACCGTTTCGGCCCTTGTGGAATATGATGGTATCCGTTCAAACCCAACGCCCAGCGTTCCGGTTGAGGTGGTGGTGAATGCGCAAACCCTCATTACAAAATGCGTGGATCCTATGCGCTAGGGGGCAGATACCGCAAGACCCCGGCATGATAAAAACCGGCTGCCTCTCGTTTCGTGTGAAAGGCAGCCGGTATTTGTTATCCCGTCAATCCGGCAGGCCGGAAACCCGGGGCCGAAGGCGAAAGGTGGAACCGGGCCTGGCCGCGATGGAGTCAGTCATGACCCTGATGAGCAGCGTCCCATATGCGCCTAGATTGTCCTCCACAGCTTCCGGATATGTCAGCAGCAGATGGACGGGGGCGGTTCCTTCCGTCAGCGCATCGTATAGCGCGTCCAAATTGTTGCCATACCAGCCAGGCAGGGAAAGCCGCTCTTTCAAATAGCGGTGGGCGCATTCCCGGCCGGTAAATTTGCGGCCGTCAAGCAAAATTCTCTCGCTCATCGATAAACCTCAATATAGCTGCGTAAAGGAAGCATAGTGATCGTCGGTATAGTATATCAGCCCGTCGCTGGAAAATACAATCCGCTTGGCGCCCCGTTCTTTGGCATGCAGGGTATCCACGTCGCATTCCGTATAAATGCGGCCATTTTCCTTGGGCAAAAGCCCCTCATAATTACCGAAGCGGTCGCCGCCGATACACTTGCCCGGGGCGTATTCCTCCAAAGAGCCGCCCGGCCAGCCAAGCGCCTTTGCTTCTGATTTCGTGATGAAATTATCCGGCAGCCGCCCAAATGTGGCCAGATACAGGGCGACGTCGTCCTTTGTGGTATAGGAGCCAAACTCGTCGATGGCAGCCGCTTCTGCCGGGGAAGGTGTTTCAGCCTTCTCCGGTATGTCGGCGGGAGCCTCCGGCGCAGTGGCTGGGGGGAGGGTAACGCTGGGCTCCTCTAAGGCCTCGGATATTGCGTCTGCGGCGTCCAGCACGTCCTGCACGGACATGCCGCAGCCACAAAGGAGGGCCAGGGTCAATACAAGGGACAAAGCCCAGGCTAGCCGTTTATAACGATACCGTTTCGTATTCACGCATTTCTCCTATAGATTGCCCGTACCATCATTACAGCGCAAACTCTTTGGCCAGGGCGGACACCGCCATGGGCACATCCGCACAGTTGAGGCAACAGGCGATTTTGGTTTCGCTGGTGGTGACCAGCTCGATGCTCACCCCCGCTTTGCTCAGCACATGGAAGAACTGGGCGGCCACGCCATGGCGAAGCGCCATACCGCTGCCCTCTACAGTGAGCTTTGTGATGTTCTGCATCGCATGGACGTCCATGCCCATAAAGCGCTTTTGCAGCGGCTTTAACGCGTTCAAAGCCGTAACCAGCTGCTGCTGGGGAAGGGAAAAGCTGATATCGCCGTATTTTCCGCCGGGGGCGGCCATGCTGATCATGTCCACAAACACATTTGCTTCGGCGATGACGTCGAATATGGCGGCCATGGTGCCCGCCTCATGTGGGAGGGGACTAAGAGTGATGATCGCCTGCTTATCATCGGTATACATATGGGACAGCACATCCCGCTCCGTCACGATATCATGCATGTTATAAAGGCCGGGCTGCTTGTTTATGAGATATTGTGTGGCCCGTAGCGCGCCTGTGGCGAACACCTGCTTGGAATAGGCCTTGTGCGAGATTTCCACCACTTCATCCTGGCCGATGAACATGACTTTGTGCTCGCCGACGATGGTGCCGCCGCGCACGGAATGGATGCCGATTTCGTTCTGCGTGCGCCGGTGGTTTTTGCTGTGGCGGCCATGAACGTATTCCATTTCCTTGGGGAATTGGGACGACACAGCGTCCGCCAGCATCAGCGCGGTGCCGCTGGGGCTGTCGATCTTGCGCTTATGATGCTGTTCGATGATCTCCACGTCAAATCCGTCGCCAAGGGCGGTGGTGGCTTTTTGAACGAGCTCAATCTGGAGGTTTACCCCCAGGGACATGTTTCCAGAATTGAATATGGCGACCTTGGAGGAGGCACGCTGCATGAGATTGCGGTCGGCAGGGGTTAACCCGGTGGTGCCAACCACCAGCCGCACGCCCTTGTTCTGGCAATACAGCAGTACCTCCGGCAGCGCGGCCGCCACGGAAAAGTCGATGACCATGTCCGCACCGTCCGGCACATCGTTTAAGCTTTTGTATACAGGTACGCCCAATACTTCGCAGACCCCGGATTGGTCTACGCCGTACAGCACCGTAAACACGTCCGGGTGCGCCTTAGCAAGGCCCGTAATCACGCGGCCCATCTGGCCGCCAATGCCGTTAATCAATAACTTAATCATAATACCTCCTTGGCGTAACAAATTTAACCCGAACCCGCCCTTGGTCTAGAGGAGGCCATAAACTTTCAGCACCTGCTCGATCTTCTTGGCGTTGTCGGCGCTTGGCGCAACGAGAGGCAGCCGTACCGTTGGGTCGCACAGGCCCAGCATGCCGGCCATAAATTTTACGGGGATGGGGTTGACTTCACAGAAGGCCGCCTTCCAGATGGGAAGAATCTTAAACTGGATTTCCCGGGCTTTCTCCAAATCCCCCGCGAAGAACGCCGCGCATAGATCGTGCATTTCCCGTGGAATGATGTTGCCGATTGTGGTGATGACGCCCTTTCCGCCTACGCTCAGCAGGGGCAGTACATGATCGTCGTTGCCCGAATAAATGTCCAGGTCGGGGCACAGGGCGGCCAGATTGACGATCTGCTCGATGTTGCCGCTGGCCTCCTTGATGGCTACGATGTTCGGGTGCTTGCACAATGCCTGCATGGTGGCGGGCAGCACGTTGACCCCGGTGCGGCCCGGCACGTTGTACACGATGATAGGCGTGTGCACTTTGTCGGCGATGGCGTTGTAATGTGCGATGAGCCCCGCCTGTGAGGTTTTGTTGTAGTAGGGGGTCACGATCAATAGGGCGTCTGCGCCCAGGGCTTGTGCCGCCAGGCTGTCACGGATGACGCTCGCGGTGTTGTTGCCGCCGGTGCCTGCGATCACGGGAATGCGGCCCGCCACATGTTTGACGGCAAACTCAATGACAGCGGCCTTTTCCCCGGCATCCATGGTGGACGCTTCGCCCGTGGTGCCGCACACCACAAGTGCGTCGCCTTTGCCCTCTAATTGCCTGTCGATCAGTTTTTGAAACGCAGCGAAATCAACGCCTTCCTTTGTAAACGGGGTAATAATAGCGGTCGCGGAACCCTTGAAAATCGTCATAGCAAATTCCTCCTACTGCATAGTACGCATATTTTGATGAGAATAAAACTGCTTGCCTTAAAAAACGGCGCAGGGCATTTGCTCTGCGCCGCAGTGAACGCTATTGCGCCCCCCATTGCCGGATCAGCTCTTGCGCGATCTGGATTGTGTTCGTGGCAGCGCCCTTGCGGATGTTGTCAGCAACGCACCAGAAGTTGAGGCCGTTCTCAATGGAAAAATCCCGGCGGATACGCCCGACGTAAACGGGATCGGTGTCCTCGGCGGTGAGCGCCATAGGATACACATTGTGTACAGGATCATCCTGTACCACAAGGCCCGGAGCTGCGCCCAGGATGTCCTTTAGCTCTTGCAAATCGTACGGACGCTGGAATTCCACATTGATGCTTTCGCTGTGGCCATGGAACACCGGAACGCGCACTGTCGTGGCGGTAACGGCAAGATTAGGCAGGTCTAATATCTTACGGGTTTCCTCCACCATCTTCATCTCTTCCTTTGTATAGCCATTGTCCATAAACACGTCGATATGCGGGATGCAATTGCCAGCGATGGCATGGGGGAACTTGTGCGGCCTGCCGCCTTGCAGCCCCTCTTGCAATTCCGCAAGCCCGCTATTGCCCGCGCCGGACACGGCCTGATAGGTGGAAAACACCACCCGCTTCAATCCATATGCGTCGTGGAGCGGCTTTAACACCACCATCGCCTGGATGGTGGAGCAGTTGGGGTTTGCGATGATGCCCCGCTTCTTATAATCCGGGATGTGATGGGGATTGACCTCCGGCACCACCAGCGGGATTTCAGGATCCATCCGCCAGCAGCTTGAGTTATCCACAACCACAGCGCCCGCGGCCACCGCGATGGGTGCGAACGCCCGGGACACCGTCGCGCCTGCGGAAAACAGGGCGATATCCACATCAAGTCCGTCAAAGGCGGTTTCGGTGAGCTCGCGGATAATGTGAGGTTTGCCCATAAAGGTTACCTCTTTGCCTGCGCTTCTGCTGGACGCGAACAGATAATAGTTCGATACGGGGAGCTTACGCTCTTCCAGAACCTGCAGGAATTTTCGGCCAACCATACCGGTCGCGCCGACTACCGCGATATTGTACTGCTTCATGACTCTCCAAGCCTCCTTTTCCGTTACGATTGTTATAAATTTTGATACAAATAAATGCGTGGCACCTATTTGCGATTGCGTGAAAGTATAGCACAACCAACTTGCAAAGTCAACGAAAATGGGCTCTCATATTGCGTCTTTGGTGGTTCTGTTGTAGAATAGCTTGAAAAACTATGGAAAGGGGTAGCCATGAACCGGGAAGCGTATGGAAAATTTGCCGGCGTGTATGACCGGTTGATGCAAGACGTCGATTACGACGGTTGGGCCGGGTATCTTGCGGCGCTGCTCCTTGAGACCGGTGTAGCCTCGGGCAGCGTGCTTGACTGCGGCTGCGGCACAGGACAGTTTAGCGTGCGGCTGGCGGCGGCAAACTACCGGGTAATAGGCCTTGACCTGTCCCCAGACATGCTCGGTATCGCCGGCGAAAACGCGAGAAAACGCGGGCTTAGTATCCCCTTTGTTTGTCAGGACATGCGCCATATCCGCCTGCACAGGCCGGTAGACGCCTTGGTGTGCGCGTGTGACGGGGTGAATTACCTCACCTCCATCCGGGATGTACGGTTGTTTTTCGCCTCCGCCTTCGCGGCGCTTGACCCAGGGGGCGTATTGTTGTTTGACATCAGCTCCCGCTATAAGCTATCCGCCATTTTGGGGAATACTGTGTTGTGTGAGGACGGGGCCGAATGCGCGTATCTATGGCAAAACGCATATGATGAAGCGGCGCACCTGCTTGAAATGCGGCTTAGCTTTTTCAATCAGCTGCCGCACGGCCTTTACGAGCGGTTCGACGAACGGCATGTGCAGCGGGCGCACTCAAAAACGGAGATCAAAAACGCCCTCAAAGCGGCGGGATTTGCTGATGTGCGCTGCTATGAGGCATTTACCTCTAAAGCGCCGGAAAAGACGGCGGAGCGGCTGCAATGGGTTGCGCGCCGGCCCGTTGCACAGGTACTATAATAAATAAGGATGGAACAGGATCATGCAGGATCAGATTATAATAGGGATGTTGGGAAATATCCGCGTCAGTGCCATTTCAGGAAAGCGGCTGGTGGAGGAAGCGCGGAGTATCCACGGCCTGTCACGGGTGCTGACGGCTGCGCTTGGTCGGCAATTATTGATGACTTCGATTATGTCCGCTTCGTTGAAATCGAAAAATGAAAGCGTCACCACCATCATACATGGGGGCGGCCCGGCGGGCAATCTGGTGTGCGTAGGCCGCTACGGCGCGAAAGTCAAGGGATATGCCGCTTCGCCTTTGGTGGAATTGCCCCTTACCCCGTCGGGAAAACTGGACGTAGGCGGCGTGGTGGGCCGTAGCGGAAGGCTGACGGTCATCCGCGACCTGTCCATGAAAGAGCCGTATGTGGGGGAGTGCAACTTGGTTTCCGGGGAAATTGCGGAGGACTTCGCCCAGTATTACACGGTGAGCGAGCAGACGCCCAGCCTTGTATACCTGGGGGTGCGCATCCGCCCCGACACCGGGGAAGTCTTGTCGGCAGGCGGGGTTCTGGCCCAGCCCATGCCCGGATGCCCTGATGAGGAAATTGACCTTTTGCAGGATTGCGCGCCAAATATTGCAGAATTGTCCCGCATGCTGGAGGAAGGAACGCCCCTTGTGGAGGCGGTTCAGACAGCCGTGGGCCCGGCGCTGACGCTTACTGTCCTCGATAGCATTGTACCGGAGCTTTGCTGCGACTGCAGCCGCGATCGGATAGAACGGGCGCTGATTGCCCTTGGCCGCCAGGAGCTGGAAGACATGATTGAAAAGGACGGGGGCGCAGAGCTTTCGTGCCATTTTTGTAATTTGATATACCGCTTTGACGCGGCGGAGCTTGCTGCGCTGTTGCAGGCGGCGATGGAGTAAAACAGGTGGATAAAAATAAGGAAAACAAAAGAGCGAAGATCATCCCCTTTGAACGGGACGGAGAATTTTTTCTTCGCCGCGGTTCCCTTCGGCTTGAAAAAAACGATTTATGGGACGCGGCGTATAACTATCGGATGGCCTGTAAGCGGGAACCGGAAAACACGGAATACCGGCTGGCATTGGCCCAGGTGCTTACGGAAATGCACCGGTATGAGCAAAGCAATCAGCTGATACTGCCGCTGCTTGGGGTAAAAGGGCACCCCACGGAATGCTATTTCGGCATGGCCTGTAATTTTATCGGTATGCTGGAGTTTGGCCGCGCCCGGGAGAGCCTGCAGAATTATCTTGAGATCGACCCGGAGGGGTATTACTGCTATGACGCCTTGGATATGCTTGACGCCATCGAGGGAGGGGATTACGGCCTGTTTATGGACGATGTTCCTACCGAAGAGGAGCGGCGCGCCCAGGAGGCATGCAGCCGCTGCCGCAAGTATATGGAGGATGGAAATGTCAGCAAGGCGCTGGCTTTGATGAAGGAAACCGCCAAGCGGTATCCGGCCCTGGCGTTTGTACAAAACAACCTTGCCATGGCTTATTTTTGCAAAAAACAGTTTGACGACGCGATCCGCATCGCCCGGGCTGTGCTGGAGGCCGACCCTAAGAACATTCAGGCGTATTGCAACCTTGCCATATTTGCCAAGGCGAGCGGGGACATGAAACAGGTGGAAGAAGCGGTATCTAAGCTCAAGAAATGCACGTCCAAGGATCCCGATGACCTCAACCGCATGGGCGTCACGTTCCTTGAAATGGGCGAGTATGAGCAAGCCAAACGGGTGATGAAAAGCCTGTTGATGATCGTACCATATGATGAGGGCGCGCTGCACCGCATGGGCGTTTGCTGCTACCGTTTGGGGGAGTATAAAAAGGCCCGGGCATGTTATGACAGGCTTTTGAAGATCGAACCGGAAGATTCTATCGCGCTGTATTACCGGGGGCTTTGCCAGAAGGCCATCGCAGGCAAGCCCGTGCAGATGGAATGGATGCACAATTATCAGGTGCCATATGAGGAGGTCATTCGCCGCATCCGGATGATCAACGGCTATACAAAACTCGACCAGTCGGAGATCGACAGGCTTTGGATGGAAAGCAGCCGGTTTCGCGCCCTGCTGCAATGGGGCCTGCGCCTGCCGGAGCCTTTGGCCAAGCAAGCCTTGCTGTTGATGATCGCCAACATCGGCGGCGAAAGCGCGGAGCAGATTATACGCGCCTTTGCCCTGGACCCGGAGCAGCCGGACGAAATCAAAAAGGAAGGGCTGCTGCTGCTAAAGCGCATGGGCGCCAAGGAGCCTTATCTCGCGATGATCGACGGGAACCTGGTGCAAAGCCGGGCTGGATTGTTCTGCCATTTGCCGGAGAATTTGCCTGGGATGTATCAGGAGGTCATCAAAATCATGCTAGAGAGCATGGCGGATACCCGCTCACCGGAATGCCTGGAACTGGCGGCCAAGCGCTTTGAGGCGTATGTGGAGGGCCTGAAAGGCCAATATCCCCGCCTGACAAGGCCCCAGGTATATGCCATGGCGGCGGCGCTGGAGTTTCTTTCGTGCAAGGAGACGGGGGAGCGCAACGCGGGCAAGGCCCAGATCGCTTCGCTGTACGGCGTGTCGCTTTTAAGGCTGAACAATGCCATAGGCAAGCTGCTGCGAGATGGTGACGAGAATTGAAAAATACCGAGATTAAAATGATTGCCACATGTAAACTTGGGCTGGAGTCCGTAGTGAAGAGGGAGCTTCTCGATTTGGGGCTGCCCGTGCTGGAGACATTGGATGCCCGGGTTATATTCTCTGGCGGCTTTGACGCGCTTGTGAAGGCGCTTTTGTACCTACGCTGCGCCGAAAGGGTGTTGCTGGAGGTGGGGACTTTTCCGGCGCGCACATTTGAAGAATTATTCGAGGGCGTGAAGGCCCTCCAGTGGAAGCCGTATATTCCCAGGGATGCGTTTATCCACGTAAACGGCAAGTCCGCAAAAAGTGCGCTGTTTAGCGTGTCCGATTGCCAGAGCATCACAAAAAAAGCCATTGTGGAAAACCTGAAGGCAGCACACCGCACCGGGGTGCTGCCGGAAACGGGCCGGAAGGTGATCGTGGAGGTGGGGCTGTTGCGGGACATGGCCACCCTCACACTGGACGCCTGCGGCGCGGGCCTGAGCCGCAGAGGTTACCGGACGTGGAACGTTGCGGCGCCGCTATCCGAAACTCTGGGGGCGGCAATGGTGCTGCTTTCCAGGTATCATTTCGATCAGCCGCTCATTGACCCCATGTGCGGCTCCGGCACGATGCCCATCGAGGCGGCAATGATCGCAAAAAATATGGCGCCGGGGCTGAACCGGTCCTTCGCGGCGGAGGAATGGGGATTTTTGCCGGAAAAAATCTGGATGCTGGGCCGGGAAGCGGCACGGGACAACGTGAGGGATGTAAAGCTCAATATACTTGGCTGCGATATCGATCCCCACAGCATCGACATCTCCAAGCGGCATGCGAAAAAGGCCGGAGTCATGGTCAACTGGCAGGTGCGGCCCGTAAAGGAAACCCCGGCTGCGACGGGAAGCGGCGTGTTGCTGTGTAACCCGCCTTATGGGGAACGGATGCTGGGGAAGCGGGAGACGGAGGCGCTGTACCGGGACATGCGGCGGGCGTTTGACGGATTGAATGGGTATTCCAAGCATATCATCACCGCCATGGCCGATTTTGAAAGGGTCTACGGCAAGCGCGCGGACAAGCGCCGGAAGCTCAGCAATGGCGGCATAACCTGCACCTTGTACCAATATTTTAAGGAGCGGATGTAGAGTGCCGCTTATTGAAAACATGCGGTGGCAAACTCAAAAAAAAGCGCAAGCAGTGAAGCTCGCGCTTTTTTGATATGCCGCAACGGCATATGTTTTCTCTTTATTGTTATTGATTGACGACGATATTTAGGCCGCCGTCGTCGGTGGAGGTTGTGTCCGAGACCGGTGTGGGCCCCACGAGTGTCTCCCCAGCGTATGCTTTATAAACGGTGGAGGCGATGAACTCGGTTTTTACCTCCACACCATCCTTGATGTAGGTGGCGTAGGATTCCCATCGGGAGCCGGACTTGCGTTTCACCCAAGCAACGCGTTCTCCCGGCCTCAGGGTATTGTCCACGGTATAGGTCTGGGGGCCGGGGGGATCGATTGTTTCCACCTTTTTCGAGGAAAGCTGGATTTCATCGTACTCCATGGCCGCGCCGTAGATTTCCACGTTGATTGTCTTTTGCGTTTCGTCGAGATAGCTAAAAACATAGATAGGCGCGTTGGTGTTGTTTTTCCATTTAAAATCAATGCGCCCGCTGTCGATGGTGGCGTCCAGACCTGCGGGGGCATAGCTAAGCCTGCCGGAATGCCCACGCCTGTAAACCACCTCCATATCGGATTTCAATACCGCGAGATACATCGTGGTGGACACTTGACACACGCCGCCGCCGGCCTGATCCTCGCTGCGCCCGCGGACGATGGCGGGGGCGGGCTGCCAACCGCCGCCGTACGTGCGGTCGCCCAGGACGCCGTTTGTGGAGAACTCCTCCCCGGGCTGCAGCACGGTGCCGTTGATGAGGCCGCATGCCTTCCTGAGGTTTTCCACCCGGGACGCGCGGTTATAGGGTGATCTTGCATAAGAGGTGAACGCGCCGGCCCTAAGGTGGATATCCCCGGCGAGTGTATCCAGCGTGACATCGGCTGGAACAGCCGTCACAGGGATTTCGATGTTCTCATAGGTTTCCCTTGCCGCCATAGACAGAAGCGCCGCGATAAGGGCTTCCTGATCCACCGCTACGCCGTCCGCATGGGGAACCGCCACAAACCGCTGAAACAGCGGGTTCGCCCCGGCCAGCGCGGCGCTCGCCGTAGCCTCCTGCATAGAGGGCTCTACAGGTTCCGCGTTTTTATCCGGCAGCGTCAGGCTCGCGTTTTTCGCTGGCGCGTCCACCTCCCCGGCAATCCTGGCAACCGCCTTCGCAACGGCCGCTTCATCTGGGGTGAAAACCGTATCGAACGCGCGGCCGTTTGCTTCGATGTCCAGAAGCTCTTCCTGGAGCTCGGGGAGAGTCCCTTCCCGGGCTAAAGACATCGAAGAGTTCACGACTTCCGGAAGGTTGCTTGTCATATCAAATGCCCCGGCGTCCATGGGGAACGCGGCATCCTCATAGGTCAGGGTGAAGGAAATGCGTTTAAGCTCCGCCTCAAGCGCCTTTTCCACGGCGGCAGTGGCCGCTTCCGGCGTCATCCCGCCCACATCCACGCCGTCAATGCTGACGCCTATGGGCAGGGTGCCGGATGTTGTGATGGCAAGACGCTGTTCTTCCTGCTGCTGATGGCGGGTGATGAGAAACAATGCCACAGCAGCAGCGAGAAATACCGCCACCGTGCCGATGATGAGAGTTTTCTTTTTCTTTGGCGCAGCTTCTGTCACCTGCTCTTCAACGGGGCTTAGGACTTCTTCCATGCTTCCTCCTACGTTACAAAAACAAAAAGAAATTCAGAAAGTACCAATGAATTATGACTTTTTTACGTTACATATTATATAGATATAACCAAGTAATGTAAAGTGAAACATATGAAAAAGGTGCCGGCTCTAATATCTCTTGGGTGGAATTAGGATTGACGAAGCGGGGCCTGGGGCATACAATATTTTCATAGGGCTGGTGGATTGACCCGGCTTTGGGAAACGGAGGAAGCGATGAAGCACGGATTTTTTGCGGTGGCGGCCGGCACGCCTGGCATCCGGCTGGCGGATTGCGGCTATAACCAAAAGGAGCTGCGGCGGCTGTATCTTGCGGCCTGTGATAGCGGCGCCGGTTTGCTGGTGCTGCCGGAACTATGCCTTACAGGATATACCTGCGGCGACCTGTTTTTGCAGGACACATTGTTGGACGCGGCGCAAACCGCCCTGTTGCGGCTTGTTGAGCAAAGCGCGGGGGAGGACATGCTCTGTGCCGTAGGCGCCCCCCTTCGCCGGGGGAATAAGCTGTATAACTGCGGGGTATTGTTCCAAAATGGCCGTATCCTCGGCGTGATCCCCAAAACACATTTGCACAATTACGCGGAATTCAATGAGGCCCGGCATTTCGCCCCCGCGCCAAAGGACAATGGAAGCATCCGCATCGGCGGTATGGGCTATCCCTTCGGCGCGAAGCTGCTGTTTCAATGTGAGACATTGCCGGAACTGTGCATCGGTGTGGAGGTCTGTGAGGATCTCTGGTCGCCGTCGCCCCCGTCCACGGGGCTTGCCCTGCATGGGGCGACTGTGATTGCGAACCTATCCGCCAGCGGTGAGACAACCGGCAAGGCCGGGTACCGGCGGCTGCTGGTCATGAGCCAAAGCGCCAGGCTTGCCTGCGGATATGTGTACGCGGACGCGGGCCGGGGGGAGAGCACCGGAGACATGGTGTTTGCGGGGCACAATATGATCGCGGAAAACGGCACGCTGCTTTGCGAAAACCAACCCTTTACTGGAGAATTATGCGTCAGCGAAATGGACGTACAGCGGCTGATGTATGAAAGGCGCAGGATCAGCACATTCCCATCCGAGGATCATGACGGGTATGTGATGGTTCCCTTCCGGCTGCCCGTCCGGGAAACCAAATTGACCAGGAGCATCCCAAGCCGTCCCTTTATCCCTGCGCACGCGGCGGAGCGGGAGGCGCACTGCGAGGAAATTTTGAACATCCTGGCCCATGGCCTGATGCAGCGGCTGACGCACACCCATTGCGACACATTGGTCATAGGCGTGTCCGGCGGATTGGACAGCACGCTGGCGCTGTTGGTTTGCGCCCGGACGATGGATTTATTGGGGCGCGACCGGGCCGGCGTTACGGCAGTGACGATGCCCTGCTTCGGCACCACCAGCCGCACCAGGGGGAACGCTGAGCGCCTTTTAGAATGTCTTCACATTCCCTGCCGGACGGTAGACATCACCGCGGCTGTCAGGCAGCATCTTCTGGACATCGGCCATGGCGAGGACACATACGACGTAACGTATGAAAATGCCCAGGCGAGAGAGCGCACCCAGGTGCTCATGGACATCGCGAACCAGAAGAACGGGCTTGTGGTGGGCACCGGCGACCTGTCGGAACTGGCGCTTGGCTGGGCCACGTATAATGGAGATCATATGTCCATGTACGGGGTAAACGGGTCCATCCCAAAGACCCTGATACGGCATATGGTTCATCATGTGGCGCAGCAGTCCCAGGAAGAATTGCGAGGGGTTCTCATGGACATACTGGATACCCCTGTCAGCCCCGAACTGCTCCCTGCTGATGGCGGAGGGGAAATCTCCCAAAAGACGGAACAGCTTGTGGGGCCCTACGACCTCCATGACTTTTTCCTGTATTGGATGATCCGCTGGGGCGCGAAGCCGGACAAAGTCCTGCGCCTAACGATGTATGCATTCCAAGGGGAGTATGATGAGGCGACCATTCGATATTGGCTCAAAACATTCTGCCGCCGGTTTTTCCAGCAGCAATTTAAGCGCTCATGCCTGCCCGACGGGCCCAAGGTCGGCTCCGTCAGCCTGTCTCCCCGGGGGGACTGGCGCATGCCCAGCGATGCGAATTATGATGCGTGGATGAACACCATAGAATAACATGTGCTTGGATTTTTAGCTAAGAGGAATAAGGTTGAGGGCTGTATGATGCGGCCATCAACCTTTTTTTTCAATGCCCCTTGACAGGATATGCCCAAAGGACTATAATCATAGTCATAGGATCATATTATTAAGTGGAAGGTGAATACAATGAAGCTCAATCCCAACGAATGGATCGTGATGAACGCCCTGTGGGAGCACAGCCCCGCTACAATTTCCGAAACCATCCGAACCATCGGCGACAAGGCGGACTGGAACTACAAGACGTATCAGGCCTATCTACAGCTGCTTGAAAAAAAGGGATATGTGGCAGCAGAAAAGCGGGGGCGGGACAAATTCTATTCGCCCGCCGTCAGCCGGGAAACCTGCGTGGAGCAGGAAAGCAAAAACATACTGGGGAAACTGGAGCAGGAGGGCGTAAAGCTGCTTGTGGCCAGCATGGTGCGGGAAAGCGATTTAAGCCCCGCAGCGTATCAGGAGCTTCTTTCCCTGCTGGAGGAGCGCCTGCAAAAGGAGGGAGAGGGGTAATGATGCGCGGGATATTCGATGCGCTAAAAGACGTTTCCTTGTACGCGGCCATCATCGCTGCCGCGATCCTGCTGTTTCGCACTCTGTTCAAAACAAAGCTGTCCGCAAAGCTGCGGTATCTTATGTGGCTTGCCCTGATCCTTAGGCTGATGGTGCCCAGCATTGTTCCGGTGGGGTTCCATTTGATTACCCTCCCGGAAGCAGCGGCTGTTACAACAGCCCCGGCTGCCGACTCTATTGAAACCGTTTTGGAGGAGCGGATCAGCGCAAATCCGGACGCACCGGCGGGGGATATGACGGTGGTTCCCGCCAACCACGCCCCGAATTTTGTGAAACCGGAAAACACCGGGCGGGCCATAGACTGGCGGGAGATGGCGGTTCTGGTTTGGGGCTTGGGGGCGGTGGCATGCGGGATCTGGACGCTTGTATCAAAGGGCAGGCTGAACCGGCTTGTGTTACAAAACGGGGTGCCAACCCATGAGGACACGCTAGGGAGTTTTCGCGCCATAATGGATCAACTTGGGATCAAAAGGCACATCGCCCTTTTTGTGGTTGACATGGAGATTTCGCCCATGCTGATGCTAAGGCGGCTTCGGCCCGTCGTGGTGCTTCCAAGGAAGCTGCAGGGGGAGGAGCTAAAATACGCCATATTGCACGAGCTGACCCATTTTAAACGGGGGGACATG
This sequence comes from uncultured Oscillospiraceae bacterium, assembly GCA_964411275.1. Classification (GTDB taxonomy): domain Bacteria; phylum Bacillota; class Clostridia; order Christensenellales; family CAG-138; genus CAYPKG01. The sequence goes on from CAYPKG010000013.1 coordinate 23,520, forward strand.
GGAATGCTGCATCTCATGAGCCTGTTAAGAAGCGTTTACTGGTTCCATCCCCTGGTGCATATCGCCTTTGAAGAAATGCTTTCCGACATGGAAAGCGCATGCGACGCACAGGTGCTCAACGTGATTGCCCCGGGGGAAAAGCGGGCGTATATCACGACGCTGCTGTCCCTGTTTACCAGCAAAGCTGGCCCGGCGCTGTCCATGTCCCGGGCGCGTAGCAAGCGCGCGGCGAAGCGGCGGCTTGACGGCGCGTTTATGAAGAAAAAGTCCGGGATCGGCACTGGGATTGTGGCTGCGGCCATGGCCTGCGCCCTCTTCATCGGCTGCTTTACAACAGCCTGCCAGCCCGTCCGGGAAAGCGGAAAAGCGGGGGAGCGCATCAAAGAGGAGCACATATTGTCAAATGGCAGCCGGGTAGCGATATACGGGGAGATCGTGGTTCCGCAAGGGCCGCTGCCGGTGGGCAGGGCGATACCGTATGAGGAAACGCCAGAGGAACTGATGGAGCAAATCGCCTCCCTGCTTCTTGGTGACGCCACCCTGTATCAAGACGTGGGAACGAAAGACATGCTCACAAGAAAGCTCGCGCACGAACGGGCGGAATTGGAAAAATACAGGGATAAGCTGAGCGATCGTGACATCTTCAGCGTTGAGTCCACGCTTTCTGATATGGAGAAAGACATTTCAAGCACGCCGGAAACGGCGCCCCCCGGGGTCCTTGCGGACCTCGCGAAATATCCGCCAAGGTATGCTGTGATGGCGGAGCTTGACAGGAATTCCCCTGGGGAGTTCGTCGCTTACCGCCCCCGATACCTGAACATCCGCTTTGTCAACAATGGCCTGCCCAAGGATGGATCGAAAACCATCAGCTGGGAAGAGGCCCAGCGGCAGGCGGAGGCTCTCGTCAGGGAAATCGGCATTGCGGAGGAATTTTCTCTTGTGCATATTGAGGAGTATCCAATTAACTATTCCCATGCGGAATACAGGCTCAATCTCCAACAACCCGCTGCCAATCAGGGGATTTGCTTTACGTTTATGCGTGACGTGGGCAGCGCGCCCCAGCTCTACAGCGAGCAGGCGAGAATGGGCTATCATGCCTCCATCATCGAAACGCTTGCGTATACGGGTGGTAAGATCACGGACGACGTGTATCCGGAAATGATCGACATCCGCTTTGATCCATACGGACTAACCGGCTTTGAATGGCGCAATATGGGAGACGTGCTTGTGGAGGAGACAAAGGTTGAGACAATCGGCATCGACCGGGCGAAGGCGGCCATGCTGGAGGCGCTGGTGGAGGAAACGCCCCAATACCGGATCGAAAACGCGGCTCAAAACGACAATGATCTCGTGGAGACGAGCCGCATCGAGTACCGGATCGACCGCGTGGAGCTTGGAGAGATCGGCGTGCGCAATTACGACGGCAGCACTATTCTCATCCCCGCATGGGAGTTTTTTGGCAACATCATGATCGCGGATGAAACCGGGACGCTCCGGCATACCCAGCAGTCAGGCATGTCTATATCCCCGGACGACAGAATATATGAGAAGGATTTGCGTTATGCGCTCTCGGGCAGCGACAGCAACAGCCTTTGCACCATCCATGGCGTGACCGGAGAATATATCGACAGGGAGTTTGGCATTCGTGAGTGGCCGGCGGGCGAAAGCCCGAAGGCTCCGCCGGAGGGGCTTAGGGCAACGTATTTTACATCATACGCGTATCGCGAGAGCGAAGAGAGCGAAATAACCGCCAACCGCTGCTATAATATCGCGAAGGCGGCGGAGATTTTAAGCGGCTGCGTCATACAGCCGGGGGAGGAATGGAGCTTTAACGATACTGTGGGCATGCGCACCGAAGAGAACGGCTGGCGGGCTGAAATCGGCATCTCCACCAGCAGTGAGGATACCTCCCAAGTGGGCGGCGGCGTCTCTCAGGTGAGCGCCACGCTGTATAACGCGCTATTGAAGGCGAACGTCACGGTAACGGACCGCAGGGCCCTTTCTGTCCCTGCCAGCTATGTGCCCATTGGACTGGACGCCACGGTGGATTCTGGCGGCATTGACCTTAAATTCATCAACGACACCGGCGCGCCCCTTCGCTTTGAATGTGAGATCAAGCAGACAAAGGCGACTAGGCGGGAGCTTCAGATTTCCATTTATGGAACGCCCCTTCAGGATGGGCAGGAATATAGGCTGAGAAGCGAGGTCGTGAAGAAGGAGCCGATCACGGAAGTCACCTACATCGACGATCCGGAATTGCCAAAAGGGGAGGAAGTCACCCGGTTGGAAGCCCGCCCGAGAATCCAGGTGGTGGTGTATCGGGATCAGTATCAGGATGGGGAGTTTGTGGGCGGCGAATTTCTGTATGGGGATGCGTACCGGGGAAATAAGAAAATAGTGCACCGGGGCACAAAATAGGTAAGTAGAACAAAACCGGCCGCAGGGATTTCCCCGCGGCCGGTGGACTGTGCCGAAAATTGTTATTTTACCCGGCTGACTTTGTTTTTGTTCTTTTGCAGTCTAAGCAGCACGGCGGTTCCCGCCACCACCACAACCACCAGCACAACGATCCATACGATGCTGTTAGACCCGCTGGGGAGTTTTTCTGGGGCCGCCGCGGGGTACAGGTTTTTGTATTCCACGGCTATCTCCGGAATGTCGGGATTTGTGGGGTCGCTTAGGCATAGCCAGCAGTTCCGCATGCCGCGATAATAGCCGATGTTGCCCCACTCCCGGCCATCCGCGTCCGTATAAAGGGAAGCGATGGAGATATCATCGCAGGGAAGCTCTACCGTGGCGTAAACCTCACCGGAATTGGGATATGTCCAGAATATAAGGCTGCCTTCTCCTTCAAAATCCCGCGGCTCTTCCGTGACAGGCACAACCTCGTGCTCCGCTAAAAACGCCTGGCTGTCGTAGCGCACATGCATGTCCGCCATGGGCACCCAGCCTGTTAAATTGCTGTTGAATTCATTCGCTGCGTATCCGCTTTCGTCCAAAGCGTATTCCGCTACGCCCCAGGTGGTTCCCCCTTGCGCAAAGGTAAAGTAAATATGCAGCTCTGTCCCGTTTAGGATGGCGGCAGCCGGAGATTTTGAGGCGGGGCTGTCGTAAACAAGCGCATATCCATCCTTGCCGTTAGCAAAATAAGCACGGTTTTCATAGGTGCATTCATCCCGGTGGTTTTCGTAAAAATTGTTTCGCGGCTCCCACATCACGTCGGCCAGCGCCGGGAAGGCGGCGAGCAGGGAAAAGGACGCGAGGATCAGTGCCAGAATGCGTTTCATCCTTGTCATTGGGCTTCCTCCTTGCAACACTATTTCTTTTTGAATTTCTTTAATAGAATAACCACCAGCGCCACTACGAAAACAACAAGACCTATAATAATCAAAAGTGACACGCTGGCGGGATCCGGCCCGATAATTACGTCCGCCAGGGCGGGGGAGGCTGCAGTCAATGCCGTCATGCCCAGCGCTATGGCGGCTGCATTGCGCTTTTTCATGAAAATATCCTCCTTATTTATAGAATGCTGATCAACACGCCCATTCCATAGGAAAAACCGTTGGCAGCCAGGGAAAACAGGTACGGGCGGGGGATGCGCTGTGAATACCTCTGATAGCAAAGCCCCTCGATGAGCACGGCCCCGGCTTCCAGCAGCAGGGTCGCCACTGCAATGGGAAAGCTGGGGAGCAGCGCACGGGTGAGGTGATGACAAAGCACCACCACGGGGTTTGTGAGGATATTGGCGAGAATGACCAGCGTCAAATCCCATTTCCCACGCACCCGGAAAAGGAGCGCAAACGCAAGCTCCAGCAGCAGCGTAAGCAGCAATGATACCCCAAGGGACAGGAGCAGGGCTTGCGGTTGAAGGCCGCTCATAGACGCTTTTTTAGCGGCAGCAGCCCGAAAACAAGCAGCAGCAGTGACGCGGCGGTGAGCACCGTAAAGAAAAGCGGGTTTGCCGCCGGGGACATCCCCGCCACATACACGGGCAAAAAGCCCAGAAACAGCGCGAATGTTAAAAGCCCGAAGGCGAAGCCCTCCCGTCCGGGCAGCATCCGCGCCAGGGCGAACAGGGTTAACGGCATCGTCATGTTGAACAGGAAAATGGCCAGTACGCCGGGAAGGGGCGAAGCGGAAAACACAAATAGTACGGCGCAAAGGGAGAGTGAGGCCACAGCCGCCCTCATGGGGGTCAGCCAGTCCCCCAGAAATCCGCCGGCGGACTTGCCAAGGGCCAAGGCCAAAACAGCCGCGACGGCCCAGGCACCTGTTCTCCAGGAGAATGTCATCGCAAAGCCCATGTAGGAGCGCAGCATTACCACGAAAAACACAGCGAGCATTGCCGCCACCGGCCATGCTTCCTTCTGCTCCTGTACCACTAGGGAGACCGGGGCTGGAGAACGGTCTCCAAACACCGCGCACAGCCCGCCCATGAGCAAAATAACAAGCCCCGGCAACGGCCAGCCCATGCCGCCCGCCCGGCCTAACAGCGTGCCCAAATACAGGCCCACCGCGCCAGGGGAGACGAACACGCCCAGAGGCCCCGCCTTTTCCCTGCTCCCGTGGATCACGTCCACGCCGCCGCCCGCGTGGAACAGCGCGTTTCCAAGGCCCAGCACGATGGCGGCCGGAATAGGCAGGGATACAAGCAGTCCGCCGATTGCAACAAGAAGGCAGCCCAGGGCGGCATACAGCCCCGGCCTACCGGTTTGGTCGATGATCACGCCGAAAGGCATTTGCATGGCGAAGGCGCAGAAATTATAAAATAGGAGGCACAGGTACCAATTTTGCGTGCCGGACACCCGCCCAAACAAAAACAGCGCGCAGCAAAAATCAACAAGAAAATGCGCGGTGCTGTATATCGTCAACCGTTTTGCCATCCAATCCCCCCCAAATCTACCTATCAAGACGCAAGAAAGGTACAAATGGTTCCATTTCTATTGCAGCGCCACAAGCTCTACGCAATTACCGTCTGGATCCAGTACGCAGCTTTCATAATAGCCGTCTCCGGTGACCCGTGGGCCGCTGACAACGGGGTATCCGTCCTCATGCAACCGGGCCGTCAGTGCGTCCAGCGCCGCCCGGTTTGGCACGGCCACCGCCAGGTGCGCATAGCCGGGGAGGAGAGAGGGGATTGTTTCGTCTAAAAGTTCCGGCCGGGTCATGATCTCCAGCCGGCAGCCGCTGTCAAAGGACAGAAAATAGGTGCGAAGGCCGGTGTTTGGATTGTGATAGGCGCGATCGAGTTTTCCTTGAAAATAGGTGATATAAAAATCCTTGATCCTGTCGATGTCCAGGCTGTATAGCGCCACATGATCGATATGCATTTTTTTCTCCTTACTCAGCATGAGAGGCGCGGACACTGACCTCACCTGCGCTGACTGTCACAAGCTCGCCGGAGTTGAGCCGCACCAGTAGCCGCCCCAACTCGTCCACATCCTCGGCGACGCCGTCGAATTCCTCCCGAATGCCGCTAATGTGTACGGGTTTTGAAAGCGTCGTGCAGCGGGCGCGGTACTCTGACATGAGGTCTTCAAATGCTTTTACGCCTTCGCACGCGCCATACAGGGGCTCCAGCTCGTTCAACAGCGTAGCTGTGACATCCTTTCGGGGAATTTCCTGTCCAAGCTCCCTGGCGAGGCTTGTGGCGGTGTCCCGGATTTCCGAGGGGAAATCCATCGTATTGATATTCACGCCGGCGCCCACGATGACCGCTTCCAAGGCCTCCAGGCCGCCTTCCATTTCAAGAAGAATGCCTGAAAGCTTTTTCCCCGCGATGAGGACGTCGTTGGGCCATTTGATCTCCGGCACAAGGCCAAACCCCGCCGCCATGCGGTACACTCCAAGGGCTGTTGCCACGGTAAACCGGGGGGCAAACCGGGTTTCAATATCCGGGCGCAGCACCATGCTCATCAAAAGATCCTTTCCGGGCGTAGACTGCCAGCTTTTGCCCCGGCGGCCCCGGCCAAGCGTTTGATCGTCGGCCACCACCACCGTGCCGCTTTCGCAGCCCTGACGGGCCAGCTCCCGGGCCACGGCGTTTGTGGACACGGCCTCTGGAAGGGACACGAAATGCCGCCCTAAGGCGGTGGTGCTCAACAGCGGCTCCATCTGCGCGGCGCTGAGCATGTCCGGAGGGGCAATCAGCCGATAGCCCTTGCGGGTGGCGGCCTCGATCAATGCGCCTTCTTGTTGCAGCGCCTTTATGTGCTTCCAGACAGCCGCCCGGGTTACATTCATGTGGGCGCTGATTTGTTCGCCGGAGACGAATTCCCCCGGATGCTGCTGTAGGATGGCGAGTATGCGTTCGCGCATGAGTTTATTCCCCTTCCGAATTCAGCTCCGCGATGGCTCGGCGGGCATCCTCATAGGAATAGCCCCTGCTAAGAAGCCGGCGCATGAGCCGCTGATACCGCTCCCGCTCGTCCTCAATGCCGGCAAGCTGCGCGGAAAATTTCTTTGCGATCAGGTGGGCGTTTTCCTGTTCCTGCTCATCCGGAACTTTCTTCAATGCCTCGTCGATGATGTCGGCGGGCAGCTCGTGGGCGGTGAGCTGTTCGCGCAGCTTCCGGCGGCTGACGGGCTTTGTGGCCAGCCGGGAGCTTACGAATTCCTCAGCATAGGCCTTGTCGTCAAGATATCCAAGCTCCACCATTTCGCCCACGGCCTGGGCAACCTCATATTCGCCAAACTCCTGCGCGTCCAGATACCGCTCCACCTCCCGGACGGTGCGCTCTTTTTTGCTGTAGAAATACATGGCCGCTTCCATGGGCGTGCGGCCGCGCTTCTTCTTTTTTTTCGCGGATTTTTCCATATTTTTTCCTCACATATTAACTTATCCTCCAGTATACCAGACTGGCCCGCAAAAAAAAACGGTTTTGAGCGTTGCGATACATAAGAGAAAAACTGACGCGGCATACTAGAAGTACAATTACGCAGGAGGTCAAAAGCATCATGCAAAAAAAAGACGATTATACCGGTAATCCCCTGAACGTCCAAGGGGGCGATAACAGCGCGTTTATTCCCAACGCCCAAGACCAAAGCAGCCAGAAGTCCCAGATGGGGCCCCAGGGCCAGCAGAGCCAGCAGCAGGGGCAACAGAGACAGATCGGCGCCAAGGAGCTGTCCATGCTGGAGGATATGCTCAATCACGAGGCCATGGCGTATAAGAAATGCACTGTGTTTGCCAATTATTTTAACGATGAGACGCTCAACACAATGGTAAGCTCTGCCGCATCCCATCACAAGCAGCATTTTGAGGCGCTGCAATCCTACATGAGCCAGCATCAGTAAAGAAAAGGAGAAAAAAGAGTATGACGCAGAATAAGCCGAACATGACCGAGAAGGAACTGCTGACAGATCTTCTGGACAGCGAGAAGGGCCTTGTAAAATACTATGCCACTTTTATGACAGAGGCGGGCAGTGGCAATCTCAGGCAGATGCTGGAACAACATCTGATGGAGTGCGGACAGGATCAGTTTAATATATTCCAGCAATTGCAGCAGCGCAATATGTATCAGTTGAAAAACGCCAGCTCCCAGGAAGCCCAACAGGCTGTGCAAAAGGCCGGGCAGTTGAAGCAGGAAATAGGGCTGTAGGATCAATGCTTACAGCGGCGGGTAGCCTTGAGGCCGCCCGCCGGACAAAATAATCCCCCGGAACAGTTGCGTTCCGGGGGATAGAGCATGTCAAAAAGCTGCCACTTGGATTCACGTGATTTTGATACCCTAATAACAATATTTTCTGTTCACCGCGCCGGGCAGGGGCTTCCCGTCCCGATAGGCGGTAAGATTTTTTTGAAACCAGTTTGCCAAATCATCATGATTGGCGGACCAGCCGCCATAATGGGGGGTGATGACGACGTTTTCCATGCCCCAGAGGGGGTGGTCTTGGGGAAGCGGCTCCGGCTCGGTCACGTCCAGACCCGCGCCTGATATCTGTCCGCTTTCAAGGGCGCGCATCATCGCCGGTGTGTCCACGATGTTTCCCCGGCCGATGTTGATCAACACTGCGCCGGGTTTCATCATGGCGAATGCCGCGTCGTCAATCAGGTGGTTTGTATACGGGGTACCCGGCAGGCAAATGATCACGATGTCCGCGCCCGTTAGGACATTTTTGAGTGCGTTCTCCCCTGCATACATAGCGTCATAGGGCGGCGCCGCGGGGGCGGGATGCAGCTTATAGCCCGCTATATGCTTTGCGTTTAATGCCTTCAGGCCTGCGGCCACATACGTGCCGATGTCCCCTGCGCCCAATATGGCTACATGGCTTCCCTTGACGCTGCCAAGGCCGTGAAAGCCTTTCCAGGCCCGGCTGCCCGACATATTGAGCATGCTTTTATCGATGCCGCGAAGCAGCGCAAACAGGAGGGCGAACACATGCTCCCCCAAAGGGGCGCCATATACCCCAGCGCCGGTGGACAGTGCGATATTCTCGGGAAGCGTGCGCACGATGCCGTCTACGCCCGCGTTTAAAGTGTGGATATATCGTATGTTTTTCATCTGGGCAAGCCTGTCGTTGTTGAACACATACCCGCAAAGCACCTCAGCCCGGGCGAGAAGGTCCTCTGCTAGGGCGGGATCGCCCTTTTTGCGCACAAAAAACTCGAACTCCGGGAACGCCTGACGTAACCTACCGTTATTTTCATCGCCTAAATCATAATCTAGTAGTACCAGCCGCTTTTCCATGGATCACCATCTCCTTTATCTTCATCATATTGTTCCGTCTCTATTTGCCTGACGCGGGCCATCAGCATTTGCCTAAGTTCAGCCTCATCCTTTTCGACAGGAGGCTGCTCTGTGCCCATGCAGGCATTGCAGGAAAACAGGCACGCAGGGCAGACGCAGGCGCTTTGTAGCCCCTGCTCGTGCTGTACCATATAGATGCCGCATTTAGGACAGCCGCAGCGCATTATTTCCCCTCCTTGACAGATATTAACTAACCCATTATAGCAGTTTTCAAACTGTTTTCATACACGGCCTATACAAATACCCAACTTATGATAAAATGAATGTATATTTGTTTTCGCATTTGGAGGGAAAGGATGAACCGGATCATAAGCGTTTTTCTGGTGTTGGGGCTGCTTCTTGGAGCCCCGGCCTCTTTGGCAATTACGGGAGACCGAAATGGCGACGGGCTCATAGCTTATCAGGAAAATGGCGAATGGGTGGCCATGATACAGGTCAGGCTCCGGGAGCTTGGGTACCTGTTTTTTAAGCCTACCGGCAATTTCCAGGGCATGACCCGGGCGGCAGTCATTGAATTTCAAAAGAACCAGACGGATGCAACGGGCGCTGCCATCATAGCCGACGGCACCGTTGGCGCCCAGAGCATCGAAATACTGTTCTCTACCGCGGCGGAGCGGGCGCCCATCCCGGCGGAGCTGCATATTCCCATCGGCAAGCGCGCCGACGGCAGCCAGAAGGAGACAGGCAAGCGCACGGGCTGGCCCGAGGTGCAGGCAAAGCTGACGGTTGGGCAAAGCTATACCCTGACGGATTTCAACACTGGGGCGACATTTGCAATGACATACACCGGCGGAGAAATGCACGGGGAAATGGAGTGCACAACTGCCCTGGACACCCAGGCGTATCTCGCGGCGTTTGGAGACGCGTTTAATTATTTCAAGCGGCCTATGCTCATCTCCATCGATGGGGAGTTGATCGCCTGCTCGTTACAGGGGCAGCCCCATGGGGAGGATACCATAGCCCGCAACGAGATGGACGGGCACGCCTGTTTGTTTTTCTATGAAAGCCGCTCCCACGTGGCGGGGCTTCCGGACGTGGAGCACAATACCAATATAAATACCGCGGCTGGGAATTAGGGCGTTGACATTGGGTGAATGTAGGGCCGGTCTGTCGAAAAACCGCCGCTGCAGCGCAGCTTGCGCTTTTTCGAGGGTTCACGTTTTGATTGCTCGACTATGTCTTAAGGAGAATTGCCGCAAAGCGGCAAGAGAGTATCCCCTGGGGTGTGTCGCCGAATTCGGCTGAACATCCCCCCGAAATCATTGGATTTCGGGGATTTCAGTAAGGTTCTATGTCAAAGTCTTCGACTTTGACCACCCTAAGGGGTTGCGACCCCTTGATAATCCCCAAGAACTTTTTCGACAGTCTGCGGCGCCGTGAAAGCAATTTCGCGGCGCCGTTGTTTCTTTAAGAGGTTAATAGGTTAAGGGATTAAGAGCTTAAGCTTATTTTGCCTGTACCTTCTTGAGCTGCGCAAACCGGGGCAGGCCATCCTTCAACACCATTTCCGGCGCACCCTGGATGAGGGGCAGTGCGTAGTCAAGGAAGTCGCTTGTAACGTTATTCCCCTCGGGGTTGATCCACTCGAGGGGCACTTTCTTTTCAGTGTTGGCCACATCCGCAAGGTCCATCAGCTTGATCTTGCAGACATACTTGCCATTCTCGTCGTACGCCCGCTCAAATCCCACCATTTTGTCGGTGATGCCGGACACGGCGCATTCCACGGCGGTTTTGCCGGAGAGGAAGGATTCTTCCACGTCCGTCTGGGAGGCGCAATGGGCTGCGCAGCGCTGCAGCAGGGAGAACTCTATTCCCCGCACCTTGGTGTCGATGGCGTTTTTCAATATGCCCGCCAGAGTGGATGCCAGGCCGCCCAGCTGCTTATGGCCGAACGCGTCCACAGGCGCGTTTTCCGCGCCGTATTCCGCGATCAGCTTGCCGTCCTTGTCGTGGATGCCCTCGGACACGGCCACGATGCATTTCTTGTTTTTCGCGTAGACCGCCTTCACGTCCGCGATGAACGTGTCCATGTCGAAATCCCGCTCCGGCAGGTAAATGAGGTCTGGGCCCTGACCATACTGTGAGGCGATGGAGGCGGCGGCGGTCAGCCAGCCCGCGTGACGGCCCATTATCTCAAGCACGCAGATCATGCCGGTGTCGTACACACGGGCGTCCAGATACAGCTCCATGCAGCTTGTGGCGATGTACTTGGCGGCGCTGGGATAGCCGGGGCAATGGTCGGTACCAAATAAATCGTTGTCGATTGTTTTGGGCACGCCCATGATGCGGCATTCATAGCCCACCTTCTCCATGTATTTTGAGATTTTATTGCAGGTGTCCATGGAGTCGTTGCCGCCGTTGTAGAAGAAGTAGCGCACATCGTACTTCTTAAATATCTCGAGAATGCGTCTATAATCCGTGTCGTCAACTTCGCTGTCCTTGAGCCGATAGCGGCAGGAGCCCAGGGCAGAGGACGGGGTATGCAGCAGCAGGGAAAGCTCCGTGGCGTCTTCCTCGCCCATATCGTACAGCACATCGTCCAGCACGCCCCGGATGCCGTGGGCAGCGCCATAAACCTTTGTGATGGCGGGGTTGTCCAGCGCCGTGCGGATGACGCCGTAGGCGCTGGCGTTGATGACGGATGTCGGGCCGCCTGACTGGCCGATAATACAGGCGCCTTTCAAAAGTTCGCTCATGTAGAATACCTCCAAGAAAAAATAAACTTATATTTCTAATGCTTATAGCTAACAATACTATACAACAAAATAACGCCTGTGAAAACAGGGAATTTTCTTATCCCTTCAGCGCCGCATATAACACATTCAAATAGTCAGCTTTTTCCATAGGCCGGGGATTGGATAAAGTTGAGATGTTTTTCGCGGACAGCTCCGCCAGCTTTTCAAACTCGCTTTCCGGTACGCCGAAAGAGGAGAAGGCGGGAAGATCAACCTCCCAGCACAAGGCTTTGACAGCGTCCACAGCTAATTTTGCGCCCTCGCCGGGCGTATCAAAGGACAGGCCCATGGCCCGGGCTACCCGCGCGTACCGGTCGATGCAATATTCGCTGGAATACTCCATAACGTAGGGAAGGAACACGGCGTTGCACACCCCATGGGGCAAATCATAAAGGCCGCCCAGGGACTCCGCGATGCAATGGACGCTTGCCACGTCCGCGTGGCTAAACGCGATGCCCGCAAGCATGCTGCCCATGAGCATGGCGCTGCGCGCCAGTTCATCTTCGCCGTTTTTCACAGCCTTCGGAAGGTTTTGATAGATCAGCTCAATGGCGTAAAGCGCCACCGCGTCGCTGATGGGCTCCGCGCAGGTGGCGGTATACGCCTCGATGGCATGGGTCAGCGCGTCTACCCCGGTAGCGGCGGTGACCGCGGGTGGCACCGAAAGGGTCAAAAGCGGGTCGCACACTGCGGCCACAGCAGCGGTATACGGGCTTTTCACGGTCATTTTATAATGGTTTACGCTGTCTGTAATGACGGCGGAGAATGTAAGCTCGCTGCCGGTGCCGGAAGTGGTGGGGATGGAGATAAGCGGCGGGTTGGGAAGCGTCGCGGCGGTTTTCCCCTCGTAAAGCTTGATGTCCTCAGCGTCATGGGCAAGGAGCACCCCCACGGCTTTTGCGCAGTCGATGGGGCTTCCGCCGCCTACCGCGATCAGGCAGTCCGCCTGATGAGCCCGGGCGGCCGCCGCGCCGTCGCGCACGTTGGTGTCCTTGGGATTGGGTTCCACGCCGGAATACACCGCGTAGGGGATTTGGGCCCCTTCCAGCAGGCCGGTTGCCTTTTTCAGAATACCCGCACGCTCTACGCCCCTATCCGTGATCACAAGTGGCCTTCGCCCTCCCGCTTTGGCAAGCTCCTGAGGCAGCTCGTTCACACAGCCGGGGCCGTATGTGATACGGGTGGGCAATTCAAATGAAAACAGCGATGTGAGATTATGCATGAGGAGCCTCCTTACGTATCCTATCAGGATTGCTAAAAAAACGCATCCGCGTTGCAGCTTGCGTTTTTATCATTTACCAGCAAAATATGATGCCAACAGAACCGTTCCCGAGATGGGTGCCGATCACAGGGCTTAAATCCTCGAGATTGATGTTGATGTTGCCAAAGCGGTTCTTGATCTTGGAGATACACAGGCGCGCGCCTTCTTCATTGACGCAGTGAAGAACAGTCACCAGCTTCATTTTTTCCGGCAGCTCCTGGATCATGCGGTCGTACACATTGCGCATGCCCCGTACCTTCGCGTGGGCCATCAGCGCGCCGTTTTTCATCATCAGAATTGGATGGATGTTCAGGAGCTTTCCCACGAGAAAGCCGGCGTTGCCCACCCGGCCGCCCTTTTTCAGGAACTTGAGATCATCCACCACCATGATGGCGCTGTTTCTGGTTGCCTGATCGCTCAATGTGGACTCGATCTCGTCCAGCGTGGCCCCGGCGTCGATCAGCTGCCGGGCGAACTCCACCAGGAATTTCACGCCCACAGAGCAGCATTTGCAGTCCACGATCCGAATGCGGGAAGGATCCAGGCTTTTCGCCGCCGCGCAGAACGAACCGTACGTCCCGCTAAGCTTCTCGGACAGGCAAATGGCGATGATGTCGTCCCCATTGGACAGGATGCGGGAAAAGGCCTCAATGACCTCACCCACGGCGGGCTGGCTGGTAGTTGGCAGGTCAATCTCCTGGATGAGACGGGTGTAAAACGGGGGGTATGTTTCCCGCTGTCCTTCGATCATGCTATCGCCGTTTGCGAAATTCACAGTCAACGGCAATATTGTGGGCCGAAGGCGATTGAGGTCCTCTGTTGAAAATCCACCGGTGCTGTCACATACGATTTGGATGGCCATGCGTCATTTTCTCCTTCATCCTGTGTAAGTTTCTTGTGTCACAGTATAGCATACGAACGGGTATAAGAAGTAGAGCAAAAGTGAAATTTGTTGAATTTTTGCCTGGAGGGCCCAGTCGAAATCCATTTTCTTTCATATTTTGCCTTGGCAGAGACAAAAATTGATGATAAAGTAGACAAAGCAAGCTTCGGATGTGAGGCCGCTGCTGCGGCGGCGGCCCTTACCTGAGCCATAGGGGAGGACGGCATGTTTGGATATGTTTCGCCCCTAAAATGCGAATTGAGGGTGCGTGAGCTAACCGAGTACGAGGGCTGGTACTGTGGGCTGTGCAAGACAATCTCCCGGCGGTATGGGCAGTTGCCCCGGCTGGCGCTCAGCTACGATTGCGCTTTTCTCGCGCTTTTGTTAGCGGGGGTCTCCGGCGAGGGAGAGCCAATGAAAGCATGTTCCTGCATGCTTAAGCCGCTAAGAAAGCCCAGGCCCATGGCGGGGGAAACCCCGGCCCTTGATTACGCGGCGGATGCAAACGTACTGCTGAGCCACGAAAAGCTCCTGGACGATTGGCATGACGAGCGGTCTTTGAAAGGCCTTTTCGGGTCAAAGGCCCTTGCAAGCGCCGCAAGGCGGGCGGGGGAACGCAGGCCAAAGCTGCATGCGGCAATCCAAACGGGCATCGCCAACCTGTCAAAAGAGGAAAAGGCCGGGTGTGATGAGATAGACCGGGTGGCGGACGCGTTTGCCACGCTGCTTCGGGAGATACTAACGCTGTATCCGGGACTCAAACAGCGCGAGCGGCTGCCCCTAAGCTGGCTTGGATATCATCTGGGCCGGTGGATTTACCTTATGGACGCGTGGGAGGACCGGGAAAAGGACGAACAGTCAGGCGCGTACAATCCGTTTCTCATTACTGGCCTTGGGGAAGACCAGGCGTCTTTTCTTCTTTACGCGTCGCTGAGCGAAATGGAAAAGGCCTATGATCTTATGGACATCAAATGCCATGAGGGGCTTTTGAATAACATCATTCACCTGGGCTGCCGTGGAAGGACAAGAGCGCTTTTAGGCGGAACCGGGGCGGGGAAAACGGGGGACGGTATGCAAAGACGGATGAATAAGGAGAAAGCTGGCCGATGAATCCGTATAAGGTGTTGGGCGTAAGCGAGGACGCCACCCAGGAGGAGATCCGGGCGGCGTATTTGAGTCTTGTCAAAAAATATCATCCGGACAAGTATTCGGACAACCCGCTCAAAGAACTTGCCAACGAAAAGCTCAAGGAGATCAACGAGGCGTACGAAATACTTACGAAAAAGAGCAGCGCCGGGAGCACTGCCAGTGGGCAGTGGAACAGCAGCGGCGGCTATGGCGGCTACAGCGGCTCAGGCAGCGCGTACTCCGGCCCCGGCGCGCAGGAGTTCGCCCGGGCAAGAGCCTATATCAACCAAAATAATTTACAGGCGGCCAAACAGGTGCTGGACGGGATTTCCATCCGGAACGCCGAATGGTATTATCTCTACGGCATCATTTATTTAAGGCAGGGCTGGTATGAAAAGGCACGGGAATACATCGCCCGCGCCTACGAGCAGGAGCCGGGCAACGCTGAATACCGAAACGCGTATGCCGCCATCAACAACGCGGGAAACCCCTTTGGCCGCGCCCAGCAATCGGGGCAGATGGGCAGCGAATGCTCGATCTGCGACGTGTGCGCCACGCTTTGGTGCCTGGATTGCTGTTGCGGCATGGGTGGCCGGGGGTGCTGCTAAATGGCAAGGGGAAGGAACAAACGCAAATTGCCGCTGACGAAGCAGATTACCCTGGGCGCCATGGTGGCCGCGCTGACCATATTATGCCTGTATGCGGCAGCTTCACTGCCCACAGGCCGGCTGGCATTTTATTTTCTTTCCTCACTGTTTATATATGTCCTGTGCTGCGAAGGGGCATTTGCTATGGCGGGGGTTTGCTTTCTGGCGGTTTCGCTTCTCTCGTTTTTTTTACTGCCCGACAAGCTGGCCTTTGTGGTGTACACCCTGTTGCTGGGGCATTACGGTATATTTCGGGCTTTTTTAGAAATGCGGGTCAGGGGCAGGGTGATCAGGACGCTTATAAAGCTCTTGTATTGCGATGTTTTTACATTAGCGGGACTGTATCTCGCGACGGCGCTTTTCTCATATGACTTGCCGGGGATGATGCCAAACTGGTTGCCTGTCTGGGGGCTTGTCCTTTTGGTTCAGGCTGTGTTCATCCTAGCCGATCTCCTCTATGCCCTATGCGTCAGGTTTTATGAGACCCAGCTTAGAAGCGCGCTGGTGCCGAGAAGATAAAACTTTGTGAAACCAAATAATCGATTAAAATCCGCTGCAAAGCAGGATTTTTTTGCTTTGTGGTTAATTATTATAGGTAGAAAATACATTCTATTGTGAGGAGGCGTTTTGCCTATGCAGGAAACCCCGCGCATGTGCTGCCGGCAGTTTACAGAGGCTTTGGAGCGGGACACGCTTTCGCCTTACGCGAAATTGAGTGCCGATACGGCGGGACGAAAAACGCCCCTTCCACTGTGCGAGATCAGGACGGAATTTCAGCGGGACAGGGACCGGATACTCCATTGCAAGTCCTTTCGCCGCCTGAAGCACAAAACCCAGGTTTTTCTTTCCCCCCAGGGGGATCATTACCGCACGCGGCTGACCCACACATTGGAGGTTTCCCAGATTGCCCGCACCATTTCCCGTGCGCTCAGGTTAAACGAGGATTTGACCGAGGCAATCGCTTTGGGCCACGATCTTGGGCACACGCCCTTCGGTCACGCCGGGGAGGACGTTCTTGACAGGCTGGTGCCGGGCGGGTTTGAGCACAACCGGCAAAGCCTCAGGGTTGCCCAAACATTGGAGCGGGACGGGGAAGGGCTGAACCTGACAGCAGAGGTACGAGACGGCATCTTAAACCACAAGAAAACCGGCAACCCCGAAACCCTGGAGGGCCGGGTGGTGAGCATTGCGGACCGGATTGCTTACCTTAATCACGACATCGACGACGCGGTGCGCGCTGGGGTGCTGCGGTTTTCGGACATTCCGGCGAAGGTAATAGGCGTCCTGGGGCGTACCCATGGGGATCGGATCAACACCATGATACTCGACGTGGTGCATAGTAGTTTCTTTCAGTCTGCCGTGATGATGAGCGGGGAAATTCAGGAGGCCTTCGACGCGCTGCGGGATTTTATGTTTGACCGGGTGTATTACAACGCGGATGCGAAGCGGGAGGAACAAAAGGCCAAGCATGTGGTGGAAGCGTTGTTTTATCACTGCCGGGATCACATCGTCGACTTGCCCGGGGAATACCGCGCAAACCTCCAAGCTGACGGGCCGGATCAGGTGGCGGCGGACTGGATTGCCTGTATGACCGACCGGTACGCAATCGCGGAATATAGGAGGCTGTACGTGCCGGAGGAATGGACGGATCTCATCCGATAGCGCGGGTACTGTTGAATTTTCCTTAAAAAGAAGGAATTTTGGAACCTGTGGCGAACAGTATACATCGGCGGCTAAGGCGCGGAAAATCGCAGGAGAAGCCAAGCATCGCGGGAAAGGGGGCCGACTATGGCTTTGTATAACGATGCCTGGATGGAAACGCTGTTATCCAGGAACGATATCGCAAACGTGGTTGGCTCCTACGTTGCACTCCGGCCCAAGGGCGGCCGGCTGTGGGGACTTTGCCCCTTTCACACGGAAAAGACGCCTTCGTTTTCCGTGGTGCCGGACAAGCAGTTTTATTATTGCTTTGGCTGTCACAAGGGTGGCGGGGTGGTTCAGTTCGTCATGGAAATGGAGCGCTTGAGCTACGGCGAGGCCGTGCGGTTTCTCGCGGAACGGGCTAATTTGGAGATGCCGGGCAATGTGGACGACGAGGCGCTAAAGCGCCAGCGAATGCGAAAAGAACGGCTGTATGCCATCTGTAAAGAGGCGGCGCTGTATTACCACAAGCAATTGCTTTCGGATTTAGGCGCGCCTGCACGGGCATACTTAGGCCGCCGGGGTTTGGACGCGAAAACGGTAACGCACTTTGGCCTTGGTTACGCCTTGGATGGCTGGGATAACATTTTGCTGCATATGACCGAAAAGGGATTTTCCAGGGAGGAGCTTGTGGAAAGCGGCCTGCTGGTGAAAAATTCCAAGTCCGGCAGGGTGTATGATGCCTACCGCAATCGGGTAATATTCCCCATCATAGGCGCGAATGGCCGGGTACTGGGCTTTGGCGCCCGGGCGATGGGGGAGGAAACGCCCAAATACATCAACACTGGGGACACGCCCATTTACAACAAGCGCAACCATCTGTACGCGCTGAACATGCAAAAGGGCGCTGGGAAGCCCCAGGATATCATCATGGTAGAGGGGTATATGGACGTGATCGGCCTCTATCAGCGGGGGATCAAAAACGTGGTGGCGTCCCTTGGCACCGCACTGACCCAGCAGCAGGCGAGGCTGCTAAAGAAATATGTTTCCACCGTCTACATCGCCTATGACGGGGACGCGGCGGGTCAAAACGCCACGTTACGGGGACTGGATATCCTCTCAAAAGAGGGGCTTTCTGTTCGGGTGATTGTGGTTCCCGGCGGGCAGGATCCGGACGAGTTTGTCCGGGAACATGGAAAGGAAGCGTTTGACGCACTACGGGACAGCGCAATGGCCCTTTCCACGTTCAAGCTATCCCGGATGGTCAAGGACTACGATCTGCACGATCCGGACGCGCGGGAAGCGTATGCCCGGGAGGCCTGCAAGTTTATTGCCACGCTGGAGCCCGTAGAGCGGGAGCGGCATTATTTGATCGTGGCAAGGGAGACGGGGATTTCCGTAGCGGCATTGCAGGATCAGGGCAGCCGGGAGGGGAAAGCGGCGGCGAATGCAAGTCTCAGGCAAAACGCCGGGCGGACACAGCGGCTGGAGGAGCGCATGCGGATGGAATACCGGGATCTGGAGCTGCAAATGCTCTGGGGGGCGCTCCATGATAAAGAGGCGGCAGCGCTGATCCCCGAGGGATTTGAATTTGCTAACCCGGCCCACGGGGCCATATTTGCGCAGATTACCCGCACGTATATGGCGGGGAAACCTCCGGATGGCCCGCTGCTCATAGCCGCCCTTGATCCGGAGGCCACCAAGGAGGCGGCCAAGCTCTTAAACAAAGAGCCGCCGGTGGATGCGGTAAAGACAGTGGCCGATTGCCTGAAAAGCCGGGAACGCGGCCAGTTGCTGGCCAAGGCAGCGGCGCTTAGGGAGCGGATGACGGGGGATACGGTGCCCCTAGATGAAAAGCTGGCGCTCGTAAAAGAGGTGCAGGAGCTGGAGGCCCGGGTCAGGGATCTGACAAAATAAGAGGTTGATCCGCAATTGCGGTGATTATAGATTTACTTCGAAACTAATGGCAAAGGAGGGGCGCGCTTTGGAAAACAAAGGGGCCCGGACACATAAGATAGATGAGCTTCTGGAACGGGGCAAGGCGAAAGGCGTACTGACCTACAAGGAGATTATGGACGCCTTGGAGGAATTGGAGCTTGACCAGGAGCAGGTGGAAAAGATTTATGAGCGCATCGAAACGCTGAACATCGATGTGGTGGAGGACGTTGAGGTTCCAGCGGATATCAACGAGGAGATTGCCTCTATCGCTACGCAGGTCAGCGCCGCTGAGGGGCTGAATATCGACGACCCTGTCCGGATGTATCTCAAGGAGATCGGCAAGGTGCCGCTTCTGACGGCGGCGGAAGAGGTTGAAATCGCCCAGCGCATGGCGGAAGGGGACGAGGAGGCAAAGCAGCAGCTGGCCGAGGCGAACCTGCGCCTGGTGGTGTCCATCGCGAAACGGTATGTGGGGAGAGGGATGCTGTTTCTCGACCTCATACAGGAGGGCAATCTGGGACTCATCAAGGCCGTGGAGAAGTTCGATTACCGCAAGGGCTATAAATTTTCCACATACGCCACCTGGTGGATCCGGCAGGCGATCACCAGAGCCATCGCCGACCAGGCGCGGACCATTCGCATTCCGGTGCATATGGTAGAAACCATCAACAAGCTCATCCGGGTGAACCGGCAGCTGTTGCAGGAATATGGCCGGGACCCGAGGCCGGATGAGATTGCCAAGGAAATGGGCATCAGCGAGGAAAAGGTTCGGGAGATCATCAAAATCGCCCAGGAGCCGGTTTCGCTGGAAACCCCCATCGGCGAGGAGGAGGACAGCCATCTCGGTGACTTTATCCCCGACGACGACGCGCCCGCCCCAGCGGAAGTGGTTGCTGGCACGCTGCTAAAAGAGCAGCTCATGGATGTGCTGGATACGCTGACCCCCAGGGAGGAAAAGGTATTGCGGCTGCGCTTTGGCTTGGACGATGGGAAAGCCCGCACCCTTGAGGAGGTGGGGCGGGAGTTTTCCGTCACAAGAGAGCGCATCCGGCAGATTGAAGCGAAGGCATTGCGAAAGCTCCGGCATCCAAGCCGCAGCAAAAAGCTAAAGGATTTTTTAGAATAAGGCATATTAAAAGCAATAGAAGCCAGCGCTTTGCCGATGGCCAAAAGGTGCCGGTAGCGCCTTTTTATGCCCCGGGTTTTCTAACCCGTCATGCCATTTAAAACACTATAACCGATGTCAAAAGAACGTCCTTTCGTTTGACATAAACGGGTTCATGCTTTACAATTAGTGGATCATGGTGTGAATGTAATGAGGGAGGAAGTACATGGTTGTTGGTACAGGCATCGACATGATCGAAGTAGACCGCATCCAACGCGCTTCCGTGCGGGAGGCATTCCTGAACCGTATTTTTACTGAATACGAGCAGGCGTACTACCGCTCCTGCGGCTGCAATCCCCAGACCCTTGCGGGGATGTTTGCCGCAAAGGAGGCGACCATGAAGGCGCTGTCCGCCGGGTTTCACAAAATTGGATGGCGGGACATTGAAATTATGCGCGATGACACCGGCAAACCCTATGCGAAGCTTAGCAACGGGGCGCGCAAGCGCATGCTGGATTTGGGCGGAAACAGAGTGCATGTAAGCATTTCACATATTAAATCTCTGGCTGTCGCACAGGCCATTTTGGAAGAATGACGATTTCCGCGCATCTTTGCGCGGCTTTTTTATGGCATGGAAAATGAATGGATCATTGAAAAAAAGAAAATTCGGGCGCAAATAAAGGAGCGGCTTAAGCGGCTTAACCCGGAGGAAATTGCAGGGCAATCCCGGGATGCCTCAGGGCATTTGATTGCGCATCCGGCGTTTGAGAAGGCACGGCGGATGCTGTGCTACTGCGCCTTGCACAAGGAGGCGGATCCTTCCGCCATCGTAAAGCAGGCTTGGGCGGAGGGAAAGCGCGTTGCGTTCCCCTGGTGCGGGGAGAATTGGCGCATGGAGGCGCTGGAGCCCCTGAAAGAGGACGCGTTTCTTGTCGGCCGGCACGGCATCATCGCCCCTGACCCTGCCCGCTCCCGGGTGATCCCGCCGGAGGAGCTGGACCTGATCGTGGTGCCGGGGCTGGCGTTTGATAAAATTGGAGGACGGCTTGGCCGGGGCGCCGGATATTATGACCGGTATCTCTCCCAAACGGCGGCGATTTTTGTTGGATTTTGTTTGGAAAACCAAGTTGTGCCCCATGTGCCCATGGATGCCCATGATGTGCGGCTACACCTGATTGCCGCGCCAAATGGCGTATTTGACACAGGAAACAGGTGGGCGGCAAGGAATATATAATTACATTCTGAGATGAAATATCTTTTATTTCATATGTGGTTATGTTACAATCGGAATGATAACTCGTTTAGAAAATGTCAATGGGTTTTAAGGTTTCTCAAAGAGCATAAAGGAGGTAACAGGTCTATGTCCAATGTAAGCAGCACTCGCAAAGAGCAATACGAGATGCTGGATGGCGTGATTGCCCAGTGGAAGGATCAGCAGGGCGGATTATTGCCGATCATGCAGAATGCCCAGGAAATTTGCGGATGTATGGATGAAGAGGTGCAGCTTTACATCTCAGAAAAAGCCGGCGTTCCGGCGACCACGGTTTACGGTATAGCGACATTCTATTCTCAGTTTACTTTGGAGCCCAAGGGGAAGAACACCATCGGCATGTGCCTGGGAACTGCATGCTATGTCCGTGGCGCGGCTGTGGTGATGGAGGCTCTGCAAAAAGAACTGGATGTGGAAGTTGGCAGGACAACGCCGGACGGCATGTTTACGCTGGACGCGACCCGTTGCATCGGCTGCTGCGGACTTGCGCCGGCCATGATGATCAACGACGAGGTGTACGGGCGGCTGGTGCCGGCGGACATCCCGGGGATTATCGCCAAATACCGCGAGAAAGGCTAATGGATCTACCGCAATGATGATGAGGGAAATCGCCCTTCATGTGCTGGATATCGTGCAGAATTCCATTACGGCGGGGGCAAGCCTTATCACCGTAAAGGTCACGGTACGGCAGGACAGGGATTGTATGCGGGTGTCCGTGGCCGATAATGGCTGCGGAATGGACGAAGCAATGCTTTTACGCGTAGTCGATCCGTTCACCACCAGCCGCACCACCCGGAAGGTCGGGTTGGGCATTCCCATGTTCAAGGCGGGGGCGGAGGCGGCCGGCGGCCGGTTTTCCATCCGATCCACCCCAGGTGAGGGAACTTTCATTGAGGCGGAGTACCAGATTACACATATCGACCGTCCGCCCTTGGGGGATATGGCGCAAACCATGCTCGGTACCGTTGTCTGTCACGAGGACATCGATTTTGTGCTGGACTATCGGATTGACGAGAGACAGTTCCTGTTCGACACGCGGGAAATCAAAGCCGCGTTGGGCGAAGGGGTGCCGCTCCAGGTGCCGGAGGTTATGGCATGGCTCAAGGACTATTTGATTGAAGGAATTACAGAATTAAACGGAGGTGTTTCATTATGAAATCGTTGCAGGAACTCGAAGCCATCCGAAAAAGAACGCTGGACACCATCAACCTTCGCAAGGAGCACGAGGGTACCCGCGTCGTGGTTGGCATGGCGACTTGCGGCATCGCGGCGGGCGCGCGCCCGGTTTTGACCGCGTTTATGGATGAAGTGTCGAAACGCAGCTTGCAGAATGTTGTTGTGGCGCAGACCGGTTGCATCGGAATATGTCGGCTGGAACCCATCGTCGAGGTATATCAGCCCGGCGAGGAAAAGGTGACATATGTCAAGGTGACGCCGGATATGGTTGGAAAAATCGTAACCGAGCATATCGTCAACGGCAATGTCGTTAACGAATATACCATCGGCTATAACGAAACCCACAACAAATAATCGCTAAGGAGGAAAACTACTATGGAATTCTACCGTTCGCAAGTGTTGTGTTGCACGGGTACCGGCTGTACGTCCTCCGGCGCTCGGGCGATCACTGCGAAGTTTGAGGAAGAAATTGAAAAGGCTGGCCTGGGCAAGGAAATCAAGGTGGTTCCTACAGGCTGCTTCGGCCTGTGCGAGACCGGGCCTGTGGTAATCATCTATCCCGAAGGTGCGTTCTACAGCCATATCAAGGTGGATGACGTCCCGCGCATCGTGGCGGAGCATCTTGTCAAGGGCCGTATTGTCACGGACCTGCTGTACAAAGAGAGCGTTACTGAGGAGATGGAAATCCGTTCCCTGAACGAAGTGGATTTCTATAAAAAGCAAAAGCGGGTTGCCCTTCGCAATTGCGGCTTCATCGACCCGGAGAACATCGAGGAGTACATCGCGTTTGACGGCTATATGGCGCTTGCAAAGTGCCTGACGGAGCTCTCCCCGGAGCAGGTTGTGGACATCATCAAGGCTTCTGGCCTGCGCGGGCGCGGGGGTGGCGGTTTCCCCACCGGCCTCAAGTGGAGCCTTGCGCAAAAGCCTGTCAGCGATGTGAAATACGTTTGCTGTAACGCCGACGAGGGCGACCCCGGCGCGTTCATGGACCGCTCTGTATTAGAGGGCGACCCTCATGCCGTGCTGGAGGCAATGGCCATCGCGGGCTATGCCATCGGCGCAAATCAAGGCTATATCTACGTCCGCGCGGAATATCCCATCGCAGTGACGCGCTTGCGCATCGCCATCGACCAGGCCAGGGAATACGGGCTGCTGGGCGATAACATATTCGGTACGGACTTTAACTTTAACATCGATTTGAGGCTGGGCTCTGGCGCATTCGTTTGCGGCGAGGAGACGGCGCTGCTGGCGTCCATCGAGGGCGGCCGCGGCGAGCCCCGGCCCCGTCCGCCGTTCCCTGCCGTCAAAGGCCTGTTCGGCAAGCCCACGCTCTTGAACAACGTGGAAACCTATGCCAATATCTGCCAGATCATTCTAAACGGCGCGGACTGGTTCGCGTCCATGGGCACGGAAAAGAGCAAGGGCACGAAGGTATTCGCCCTGGGCGGCAAGATCAACAACACCGGCCTTGTGGAAATCCCCATGGGCACCACCCTTAGGGAGGTCATTTACGAGATCGGCGGCGGCATCCCCGGCGGCAAGAAGTTCAAGGCGGCCCAGACAGGCGGCCCCTCCGGCGGCTGTATCCCAGCAGAGCATCTGGATGTCCCCATCGACTATGATAACCTCATCTCCATCGGCTCCATGATGGGTTCCGGCGGTATGATCGTCATGGACGAGGACAACTGCATGGTGGACATCGCCAAGTTCTTCCTGGAGTTCACTGTGGATGAAAGCTGCGGCAAATGCCCGCCCTGCCGTATCGGCACCAGGCGGATGCATGAAATGCTTGAGAAGATCACAGAGGGCAAGGGCAAGCCCGGCGATATCGAAAAGCTTGAAAAGCTGGCCCAGAACATCAAGGCGGCGGCACTGTGCGGCCTTGGCCAGACCGCGCCCAACCCGGTGCTGTCTACCATCCGGTATTTCCGCGACGAGTACGAGGCGCACATCAACGAAAAGCGCTGCCCGTCCGGCGTATGTAAAGCGTTGCTCAACTACGTGATCGATCCCGCCAAGTGCAAAGGCTGCAGCCTGTGCGCCAGGGTCTGCCCGGCAGGCGCTATTTCCGGCGAGATCAAGAAGCCCTACACGATCGACACCGAGAAGTGTATCAAATGCGGTGCCTGCGTCGAGAAGTGCAAGTTCGGCGCGATCAGCCGTAAGTAACAAGTTAACGAGTCAGTGCGGCGGCAGTATCCTCTCGATACTGCCGCTGTTGCATTATGGCGAATTATAGTATATACTTTTTTGCAGCAGAGTAGATGTTGCGCGTGCGTCTGGCCGGGAAACCGGTTGGCCAAAGTGGCAGGGGATGGGAAGTGGCCCCTGCACGAAAGGATGCGTTCCGCGGTGCAGCATCGCGTCCGCTGCGCAAAACTTTCGCTGCCCGTAATACTATTGATCATACTGCACCAAATATTTGGCGCAGGCGAAGGAAAATAGTAGGCAGAGGACTGTTTGCGCCCACCAAAGAAGGAGGCGCATTTTTTTATGAATGTCAAGTTCAAGATCAGGTTTGAGTTGAGCCGCATGATCATCTGCGGTCTGCTCTGTGCAATGGGTGTTATCCTGGGAGGTATGCTCAGCATTCCCGCGTTCCCATTGGGCGCGTATTCCGTCAAAATCGGCTTTGGCGTACTGCCGGTGATACTTGCCGGGGTGATGTATGGGCCGATGTATGGCGGGCTTGTGGGGGGGCTTACGGACTTTTTACAGGCCATCCTCTTTCCAAAAGGTGCGTATGTGCCCTGGTTTACGGTGATTGGCATATTATTCGGGCTCATTCCCGGCCTATTTTTCAGGAAAGGGCAAAAGCCTACGTTTTTAAGGCTGTTTTTCGCGGTGTTCGCGGGGCAGACAATTGGAAGCGTGATCTTAAATACATTGCTCATGGTCACGCTGTACGGGCTTCCTCTTATGGGCATTCTTCCTCTTCGCGCAATCAACCAGGCCGTGATGATCCCTATATATACAGGTCTTGTTTACGCTCTTGTGCCCGTTATTTCACGCTGGCATCCCGGCTGGAGCGTGCAGGGTACGCTAACGACGAAAGACGTTATGCTAACGACGCAAGACGTTACGCCGGAAATACTGAAGGGTTCTGACCCCCAGCAGCCGTAATATCACCCAATAGACGCATCCGCATACAAACAGCGCTGTGGCGATGGCCCCGGCGCTGGTAGCGCCGCCTTTGAGGGCAAAAAAGAATATGATCCGGGCCAGGCACCAGAGTATCACGGCGGTGGCCGCCGGTACGGCATAATTGGAAAACGGGCGTTTCTTTACGCCTGTGATGCGGTATATTTTCCGCAGCCCCAGCATAACCCGCAAAATATCCCCAGAGATCATGCCCAGAAGATACCCATAGACGTGAAGGCTGGGGAGGGCCGTTAGCACATAGACCAGCATAAGCTGCAATATTTCTCCCACGATGGCATAGCCAAGCACCTGCCTTTGAAGGGACATGCCGTTTAATATGCATACGGTTGTCATGAGATAATAACCCACCACCGTTTGCACGCCCAATAGCAACGCCAACTGGACGTCGATTGTCTGCCTAAATATGAGCGCGCACAGCAGCGGCACGAATGAGAGGAGAAGGGCGGTACAAGGAAGCGCGATGAGGCCGGTGACCTGAATGCCTTTGTCCACCTTGCGCCGGAGAGTTGCGTAATCTTTTGTGGCTATTGCGCCGGAGATGCTGGGCATCAGCAGCGTGCATACGGCGCTGATGAAGGCCATGGGCAACATCATCAGCGGCGCTGCCATGCCGGAAATGACGCCCAGAGCGCTGACGGCTTTTCCCCGGTCGTAGCCCGCCAGAAGCAGCCGGGCGGGGAAAAGGATTGTGGCGAGGGAAGAAAAGAGGTTGCACACGATGGCGGTTCCGGCGGCAGGCAGCGCGATTTTAAAAAGGCTCCGCCATATACCGGGCTGCTTTTTCGGTGCCGGGCCGCGCATGAAGCAGCGGTAATAGGAAATGGACAAAAATACAACGCTGTAAATTTCGCTGATGGTCATGCCCAGGAGGATCAGGAAGGCGGAAAAACCATGCTCGCCTGTTTTGAAAAAATACAGCAGCGCCGTTACAGCGCCAATGCGCAGGATCACTTCCCCGACCTCGCTGATGGCGGTGCGCCGCACCAACCGCGCGCCGTTGAAGGTGGCTTTTAGTATGTTTTCAAAGCCCGTCAGGAAGATGCAGCCAAGCACCATCAAAAGTGCGTGATCCGTTCGGGGATCGCCCAGGAAACCCGCCGCGATTTCCCTGTGGAAGAATATAACAGGCAGCGCCACCAGCGCGAATAGCAGTAAAAAGCAGATGAGAGCGCATTTGGTCAACCGCCTGACGGCAGAAATGTCGTTTTTTGCGAAATGCCGGGCACACAGGGTGGTGACAGCCACGGTGAGACCGCTGATGCACAGGGAGATGACGATTGTGTATACCTGCATCACCAGGGTATATACGCCCATGCCCTCGGAACCCACCAGGCGGCTTAACAAAATGCGGTATAAAAAGCCCAGCAGCTGTAATGCCAGGTTGGAGGCGGAGAGAATGCCCGCTTGATAGAGAAACGCTCTTTTATTCCATGTCATGGTTCAGTATATTACTTTCGTTTTGAACAATTCCCCCTTGCATTTTTGAAAGGTTTGGTGTATAGTAATTTTTGCGGTCAGGCGACCGGAAAAGCACATGGGGCATTAGCACAGTTGGTAGCGCGCAACGTTCGCAATGTTGAGGTCAGGGGTTCGAATCCCCTATGCTCCACCACCCAAATGTCAAGCCCGAGACAAAAAGAAATTTGTCTCGGGCTTGACTATT
>CAYPKG010000014.1:0-17657 GCA_964411275.1 uncultured Oscillospiraceae bacterium
AATACTGGACTTTTTCGCTACTCGTCATTGTATCAATAACGATGTTTAGATTTGGCGGAGAAGGAGGGATTCGAACCCTCGCGCCAGTTACCCCAGCCTACTCCCTTAGCAGGGGAGCCCCTTACAGCCTCTTGGGTACTTCTCCACGAATATTCGTATGGCGGAGAGAGAGGGATTCGAACCCCCGGTGCCTTGCGACATCACCGGTTTTCAAGACCGGCTCCATAAACCACTCGGACATCTCTCCACGAGAACGCTATTGCATTATAACAAAACGGATTGTGGCTGTCAAGAATTTAGCGGCGGCCGTTTCCCCCAAAACTGCCCGGCGGCGGGGGCTAAATTTCTTCACCATTTCGCGCCGCCGAGCGTTCTTTCAGTCTCTGATTTGGGACACCATATTGCGATACCCTTCGATCAGCATGATGCAGTCCATCCCAAGGGCGACACAGTCAAAACCATTGGCAAAATACTGCTTCGCTGCAGAAGGGGTTCCGGCATAGATCATGCTGATTTTGCCCTTATCCTTGCAAACCGCGAGAATATGCGCGATGGCGTCCACCAGTTCCGGCGCGTCCATTTGCGCCGGCTTCCCAAGGGCAATGGAAAGATCATAGGGGCCGATAAATATCCCGTCCACGCCTTCCATCCCGGCAATCTCCTCGATATGCTCCAAGCACCCCACCGTTTCACATTGGGGCACCAGCAGGGTTTGCGCGTTGGACACGCTAAAATACGTATTCGTGTCCCGGGCAAAGTCGGCATACCCGAACTCCCCCGCAAGGGTCGGCGCAAACCCACGGCGGCCCAAAGGATAATACTTGGCGTACTCCACCAACTTTTCCACCTGCTCCACAGTTTCAATGCAGGGCACGATCAAGCCCTTCGCGCCGATGTCCAGCATCTTCAAAACCGACGCCCGGCTGTGATCCTTCACCCTGACCAGGGGCGTGCAATCGTAGCTTGCAGTGGCGGCAATCGCCGGGATAACGCTTTCCACATCATATGGTCCATGCTCCGTATCCACGACAAAGAAATCCAGGCCCGCGATGCACAGGCACTGCGCCGCCGCGTTTCCGCCCAGTTCGTAAAAAGTGCCGATGCAGTTTTCCCCAGACAATATTTTTTGTTTCAGCACGTTCTTCATGCCAATTCCTCCGCCGCTTGTTTTCTAAATTGTAACACCCTTCGCAAAAACATACAATCATGTAAAATCCCCTGCTACTTAGCGCAATCTCGTGATACAATACCGGTAAGCAATCGAAAAGGAAGGTGTCTTATGGAAGAGACAAGGCCTTATATCCCCTGGGAGCTGATGGACGGTTTTTTAAGGGACGCGTTTACAGCCTATGGCGTACCCCCGGAAGACGCGGCCATCTGTGCCGACGTTCTTTTGGAAAGCGACCGCCGGGGCATTGAAAGCCATGGCTGCAATCGCTTTAAACCAATCTATATTGACCGGATCGCGGCTGGAGTTTTAAACCCCGTCACCCATTGCGAAATCATCCGGGAAACCCCCACCACCCTGGTGATGGACGCACATGGCGGCATGGGCATGGTAGCAAGCTACAGGGCCATGGAAGCCATCATAGAAAAGGCGAAGACATACGGCCTTGCTATGGCCGCCGTGCGCAACAGCTCCCACTACGGCATCGCCGGGTATTGGCCAAGCATGGCCATCAACGAGGGCATGATCGGCATGACAGGCACCAACGCCCGCCCCTCCATCGCCCCTACCTTCGGCGTGGAAAACATGCTGGGCACCAATCCGCTGACAATTGGCCTGCCCACAGACGAGCCCTTCCCATTCCTGCTGGACTGCGCCACCAGCATCAGCCAGCGGGGCAAAATCGAGTATTATTTCCGCAATGGACAGGATACGCCAAAGGGCATGGTCATCGGCCGCGACGGCACTGCCATGACGGACAGCGGGGCCATCCTGAAGGGGCTGACAGACGGTACCGCCGCGCTCACACCGCTGGGCGGCATCGGCGAGGAGTTGGGGGGCTACAAGGGCTATGGGTATGCCACGGTGGTGGAAATCCTCAGCGCCGCCCTCCAATGCGGCGGGTTTTTGAGGATGCTCTCCGGCGCGGACGAGAATGGGAACAAACGCCCTTATAACCTGGGTCACTTTTTTCTCGTCATCGACCCGGAAGCGTTCTGTGGGCTTGACGCGTTCAAAACAATCGCGGGAAATATCCTGCGGGAGCTTCGCGACAGCCAAAAGGCCCCCGGCCAGAACCGGATCTATACCGCCGGGGAGAAGGAATATCTGGTTTGGCAGCAGCGCAGGGACAAGGGCGTTCCCGTAGGAGAGGCGGTACAAAAGGAGATGATCGCCGTGCGGGACGCGAAAAACCTGCCCTGGGAATTCCCCTTTGAGCACAGTTCGCAAGGTACCTGAAAATTATATTGCTAGGTACCTTGACATTTGTATTCTCCTATGCTATTCTATGGATGTAGAAAAGAAAAAGGAGAGAACAATATGAAAATGAATGGGAAAAAATTTCGTTACTGCCAGTCGGAAGGCTACGGAAAAATCTGCGGAACCCCCCCGCAGTTTAACAGCATGGAAGAGAAGCTGCATTTCCAAATCCGCCAGCTGTCCCACCGGCATCATCACGGCGAGGGCAAAGGCGGCCAGTTCCGGGTGCTTGCGGTACTCAACGAGCAAGGAGACATGTCCCAAAAGGCCCTGATGGAAATGCTGGACATCCGTTCCGCATCATTGAGCGAGCTGTTGTTCAAGGTGGAGGACCGTGGCTGGATTGAGCGGGCCCGCAGCGCGGAGGATAAGCGCAACGTGGACGTTCACCTGACAGAGGAAGGCAAGGCCGTAGTTGCGGCCATGGACGCAAAGCGGGGTGAACGGCGGACTGCACTTTTTGCAAATTTTACTGACGAGGAAAAGGAAGCGCTTTCCAAGCTGCTGGAGAAGCTCCTTGCAAACATGGAAACAATGGCGCGGGAATTTCCCCGCCCCGATGGACATCCCGGCCGCCATGGCAACCGCCATGGAGGACATGGAAGGCATCACCAAGGCGGCAGAAGCGATTGATAGCAGCCATCGCAGCGTGTCAAAAAACCGCCGCTGCTGCGCAGCTTGCGCTTTTTTGAGGGTTCACGTTTTGATTGTTCGACTATGTCTTAAGGTGAATTGCCGCAAGGCGGCAAGAGAGGGCACCCTGGGGCGTGTCACCGAATTCGGTTGAACATCCCCCCGAAATCATTGGATTTCGGGGATTTCAGTAAGGTTCTATGTCAAAGTCTTCGACTTTGACCACCCTAAGGGGCTACGACCCCTTGATAATCCCCAAAGGACTTTTTCGACAGTTATCGGGCATGGCGCACGCCATGCCCGAAATTTATCCTCTATTATTCCTGCGCCAGCGGCAAAACCTCGTCTTTGAAAAAAGCCATGGCGCTTTCCGGTGTTACGCAGTGGGCCTTGCCGCCCCAAACCACAGCCACTCCGGGGTTCTGGCATTGCTTACAGCAAAACGATGCCTTCAGTTCCACCTTCTCATGCAGCGCATGCCGCTCGATCTGCTGTTGAAATGTCTGTATCACGTTATAGGAGCCCCGCACATGGCAGGCGCTGCCAATGCACACACTCAATTCCATGTTATTTATCCTCCACGACGCTGTTGTAATGAACGTGCAGCAACTCATGCACGCGGCCCTTCAAAATACCGCCATACAGGGACATCATCAGCGGATTTTCCTCGGAGCATTTGATGCTGCTCAGCCGGTCCGCCTGATACAATCCCTCCGCCCGGTCCTGCTTTTGGGGTGCTGCGCAGAAGGGCTGGCCGCCGCCGTTGATGCAGCCGCCGGGACAGGCCATCACCTCTACAAAATCAAAATGTTCCCCGGCCTTGATCCGCTCGATGAGCTTTCTGGCGTTGCCAAGGCCGCTGACCATTGCCACCCGCAGGGTTTTTTCACCAACCTGCACTTCCGTCTCCTTGACCCCCTCAAGCCCCCGCACGCCGCGATAGGAAATGGTCATGAGGGCGGTCTTTGTTTTTTCCGAGGACACCCGCCGAAGCACCGCCTCGGTTACGCCGCCGGTGACGCCAAAGAGTATTCCCGCGCCGGTCATGGTGCCAAAGGGCATATCCACCGCCTCCGGCAGGATGTCTGAAAACTGCAGGCCGCTTTCCTTGATCATCTGGACGAGCTCCTGTGTGGTTAAAACATAGTCCACATTCTGTCTGCCGTCCTGTGTAAACTCTTCCCGCCGCGCCTCAAATTTCTTCGCGGTGCAGGGCATCAGCGCCACATGGACGCATTTGCGGCTGGAAGTGCTCCCATGCTCCCGTAGGATGGAGGCGAACATCTGCATAGGCGAGCGGCAAGTGGACACATGGGGCATCAGCTCAGGATAATTCTTCTCGCAAAAGCTGACCCAGCCCGGGCAGCAGGAGGAGAACAGGGGCAGCCCTGAGGGATTGTCCGCCACCCGCTCCAAAAGCTCGTTGGCTTCCTCCAGCACGGTTAAATCCGCCGCTGTGGATGTATCGTATACCTCGTCAAAGCCCATGCGCCGAAGCACCGCCACGATCTGCCCGATGGCGTTATCCCCGTCGTGGATCCCCAGCTCCTTGCCCAGCGCAACACGCACGGCGGGGGCGATTTGCACGGTGACTTTGGTGCCTTTGTCATCCAGGTGCTTCCACACCTCCATCACATCGCTTTTTACCACGATAGCGCCTGTGGGACAAACAGCGGCGCACTGCCCGCAGCCAACGCAGGGGGACTCGGCAAGGGGGACATGAAACGCGGTGCTGATGCTCATTTTAGAGCCGCGATGGGCAAAGTCAATGGCGCCCACGCCTTGTATCTCATTGCACATGCGCACGCAGTCACCGCACAAAATGCATTTGCTGTGATCCACCGTGATGCAGGCGGAGGAGCAGTCCCGGTTGGGCTTTTCAGCCGTGTTCGGAAACCTCACTCCCGTAATGTTGAAGCGCATGGCAAGGTCCTGCAATTTGCAGGTGCCGTTGTTGCTGCATGTGGTGCAGTCACGGCAGTGGTTCGCCAGGAGAAGCTCCAGTATCATTTTGCGGTAGCGCCGCAGGCGTCCCGTGTTGGTTCTGACCTCCATCCCCGCCTTGGGCGGCGTGGAGCAGGCGGCCTCCAGGCCCCCCCACTGGTTTTCCACCATGCACATCCTGCACGCGCCGTAAATGGACAACTCCGAATAATAACAGAAGGTGGGCATTTTGATGCCGATCTTGCTGATCAGCTCCAGCAGGTTCTTTTCCCCATTGATCTCCACCGGGATACCGTCTATCGTCATGAGTTCTTTGTGTTCCATACTCAGTCCTCCTTGATGGCATGGAAGCTGCACGCTTCCACGCAGGCGCCGCATTTGATGCATTTGCTCTGGTCAATGGCGAAGGGCTCCTTCACCTTCCCGCTGATGGCGGAAACCGGGCAGTTTCTCGCGCACTTGCTGCAGCCCTTGCACAGGGCGGGATCGATGGTGATGCGCTTGAGTTTCTGGCAAACCCCGGCGGGGCAACGCTTCTGCTTAATGTGCGCCTCGTACTCCTCCCGGAAGTTTTCAATGGTGCTCACCACAGGCGACGCGGCGGTTTTCCCGAGCCCGCACAAAGCGGTAGCGGAAACGGTGTCCGCCAATTCCAGCAGCAGCTCGATATCCCCTTCTTCCCCCTGCCCCGCTACGATCCGCTCTAATATTTCCAGCATGCGCTTTGTGCCTTCCCGGCAGGGGACGCATTTGCCACAGCTTTCGTTCTGGGTGAAGTTCATGAAAAACCGGGCCACCTCCACCATACAGGTGTCGCTGTCCATGACCACCAGCCCGCCGGAGCCGATCATGGCCCCCGCCTTTTTCAGGGAGTCGAAATCCAGTGGCAGATCCAGATCCTTGGTTGTCAGGCAGCCGCCGGAGGGCCCGCCGATCTGCACGGCCTTGAATTCACCGCCACCCCGCATGCCGCCGCCGATGTCGAATATAACCTCCCGGAGCGTGGTGCCCATCGGCACTTCAATGAGACCGGTGTTCATGATATTTCCGGTGAGGGCGAATGCCTTTGTGCCGGGACTGTTTTCAGGCCCCATGCCACGATACCAGTCCGCGCCCCTTGTGATGATCTCGGGGACATTGGCGAATGTCTCCACGTTATTCAATACCGTCGGGGAGTCGAACAGCCCGCGCTCCACTGTCCTGGGCGGCTTGACCCTGGGCATGCCCCGCTTTCCCTCGATGGACGCGGTCAGCGCGCTGCCCTCGCCGCAGACGAAGGCACCGGCACCCTGATTGATGTGCAGCCTAAACGAAAATCCGCTGCCCAGTATGTTTTCCCCCAGCAGCCCCAGTTCTTCCGCATGGGCGATGGCTGTCTTCAGCCGGCTGACCGCCATGGGGTATTCCGCGCGAACGTAGATATAGCCCTCGCCTGCGCCGCTGGCCAGCCCCGCGATCATCATCCCCTCCAGCATCCGGTGGGGGTCGCCCTCCATGATGCTGCGGTCCATAAACGCGCCTGGGTCCCCCTCGTCGCCGTTACAGACAACGTATTTTTCCGGGTTCTTCTGCCGCCGCACCTGGGCCCATTTGCGCCCTGCCGGGTATCCGCCGCCCCCGCGCCCCCGGAGGTTTGAGGCTATGATCTCGTTGATGACCGCGTCCCCGTCCATCTCGAACAGCGCCTTTTCAAAGGCCAAATACCCGCCGATGGCAAGATATTCCCGGATGGAGGTTGCGTCGATATGCCCGCAATGGGTGAGCACGATCCGGGTCTGCTTTTGATAAAAGGGGATTTCCTCCTGTTGTTTGTGCACAACCCCATCCATTTGGTAAGCAAGGCGTGGGATATGCTCGCCAGCGACGATGGTCTTGTCGATGATCTCCTCGCAGTCGCTCAGCTGCACTTTCGTATAAAGATATCCCTGGGGCTCGATGCGCACCAGCGGCCCCATCTCGCAAAAGCCGTGGCAGCCGCTTTTCTTCATGCCCACAACATGCTCGTGAGGCTCGTGGGCAAGCTCCACCGCACAGGGAATATCCCGCTCCGCCAGCAATTCCTCCAGCCGGTCAAATATCTCCAACGAGCCGCCGGACACGCAGCCGGAACCGGCGCACACCAGTATTTTTTTCGTCTGCTTGGCTAAAAGCTCGCCGCATGCCGCCCGAAGGGCAATCAATTCCTCTCTGTTTTTAAGCATATTACAGTTCCTCCCGAAGCGCAGCGATCAAGGCCGCGGCCTTTTCCGGCGTCATGGCCGGGTACACCTTGTCGTTTACCGTCAACACCGGCGCAAGGCCACACGCGCCAAGGCAGGACACCGTCTCCAGCGTAAACGCCAGGTCGTCCGTGGTCACCTTTGTTTCGCTCAACCCCAGCTCTTTTCTTAGCCGGGTGAGGATGGGTATGGATTTTCGCACATGGCAGGCCGTCCCATCGCAGACCTTGATGACGAATTTGCCCTTGGGCTCCAAAGAAAAGTTCTCATAAAATGTCGCCACGCTGTACAGCCGGGCAGCGCTGACACGGAGCTTCGCCGCCAGATAGGGGAACGCTTCCCTGGGCAGATACCGGTATTGCTCTTGGATGCCCTGCAATATGGCGATGATGCCCCGCTCCGCGCAGCCAATTTCATCGATCAGCCCATCGATAAATGTAAAATCCACCGTCTGCTTCATACAGTCTCCCTTCAAATTATCTAATTATTACACCGGCGTAAGCCGATTGTTTTATTGATAATTTTATGTCAATATGTATATTGAATTCATTGTAGTCCTTTGTAAAAACGATGTCAACATCCTCGCCAGCTCTGAAAATATCCCTATTTTATATAACCTATACTTATTTCAACATGGGAGCTGCATCCCCAAATTGCCGAAATTTCATCATATAAACACGTCCAGTGGAATTTCACCCGCTTATCGGCCTTTATGTTAATATAATGAATACTTTTTGCATGTTTTTTGTTTCGGCTCTGCGTGGGCGCAAAAAAATTGCGGACAATCCATGAGATAAATATACATTTTTTTGTATTTTTATTTACGAATATATTTTAAAACCTACGCACCCCATCGTTTTTAGGGTGGCAGCACGAATAAAAGTTATTATATACAGCGCCTTTGGTTTCAGCCTCAACCTATATTGCGGATGGTTTCATGGAATGGTAACATGTATTTGATACATCAAGGTTGGGAGGTGTTTTAATTGAGTATCTGCACGTTTTTGGCCGCGAATTGCTATCTTCCTGAAGTAGCGCCGAGTAAAGAATATCCGCTTTATATCAATGTTGACAACGGAACAATCTATGACGGAGATGCAGATGACAATTATTATCTACATCAATTCAACGATGTAAAATCATATACGGACAAAGAATACGGCATTTGGTTGGATTGGGCGTATTATACGAAGGGGCGGGCAAGGAAAATTCTTGATTATATTCGGGCTGCCCTTCAGCACACGGATTGCGTGGAAATCTGGCATGTGTGGCTGATGGATTATTACGAGTATCATGAACGGCCAGTGGTTCGAGCATATACAGTCTCCATACTTACCTTAACCGTAGACGACATCCAAAGGCTGGATGCTGCGGAGGTTTGGAATAATTCCGATCAAAATAGAGCTTCATTCTACTGCTTACGGGTTACTCAGTAAATGGCGCCCCATTTGTGGGGCCATCATTTGGAAGCGGAATTGCCGCTAGAAAGGAGCCGTCATGCAGCTGCAGCTTGAAAACAGCGTGACCGCAATCACGGTATTTGTACAGGGGCTTTTGAGTTTCTTCTCCCCCTGTGTTTTGCCTCTCATCCCCCTCTACATCGGGTACCTGTCCGGCGGTGGAAAAACCATGGGCGAAAATGGCGAAATTCATTATAAGCGGGGCATCATACTTCGAAACACGGCCTTCTTCGTAATCGGCATCAGCTTCGCTTTCGGGCTGCTGGGGCTTGGTTTCTCCGCCCTTGGCCGTTTTTTCACTGGAAATCAAATGCTATTCGCCCGGATCGGCGGGATCATCGTGATCCTGTTCGGGCTATACCAGCTGGGGCTCTTTGGCTCCTCCATGACCCTGTCCCAGGAGCGGCGGCTGCCGCTCAACCTCGATAAGCTGGCCATGAACCCGCTTACAGCATTGCTTTTAGGGTTTGTCTTTAGCTTTGCGTGGACGCCTTGCGTGGGGCCGGTACTGGGGTCGGTGCTGCTGATGGCCGCCTCCGCCACCTCCCAGATGGCGGGGTTTGCCCTGGTGGGCGTATACACGCTGGGGTTCATACTGCCGTTTCTTGCGGTGGGGTTCTTCACAGGGTCGCTGCTGACATATTTTCAAAAACACCAGAACGTGGTGCGCTATACGGTAAAAATCGGCGGCGTGCTGATGGTATTGATGGGCATTATGATGATAACCGGCTGGATGAACAACATCACCGGCTACCTGAATTCCGTCAGCCTGCCCTCCGCTGCCCCTACGGTAGAGTCAACGCCTGCGCCGGAAAATGCCAATGTTCCCATGGCGACACAAACGCCTTCGGCACCCTCACCCACACCGGAACCCGAGTCCGTCCCCGCGCCGGATTTCACATTGACGGATCAAAACGGCGACATGCACACACTGTCCGACTACAAGGGAAAAACCGTGTTCCTCAATTTCTGGGCCACCTGGTGCCCGCCCTGCCGGGCGGAAATGCCGGACATCCAGGCTTTGTATGAGGATTGGGGCGAAAACGAAGGCGAGCTGGTGGTGCTGGGCGTGGCCGGGCCGAATGTGGGCCAGGAGGGAAGCGCCGAGAGCATCGCCGCGTTCCTCGCGGAAAACGGCTATACCTATCCCGTGGCCATGGACGAAACCGGGGACGCTTTCATCGAGTACGGGATTTCCGCTTTCCCCACCACGTTTATGATCGATGAGGAAGGAAACGTGTTTGGATATGTTCCAGGGGGGCTCAGCCGGGCAAATATGGACAACATCGTAAAGCAGACCATGGATGGCGGAGCGGCAGGCTGATAGAATATTCTTGGCAACCACCGCCACCTATGGTATGCTTATTATCATGAATTACGAAGCATTTGTTGATTATTTTAACGCCCATGATTTGTGCAGTTACAATATGGGCATCCGCCTGCTTTCCGTGGGCGAGGGCTGCGCTGAGGCGGAAATGCCTTTAACCGACCTGACCCGAAACATCATGGGCGGGCTTCATGGCGGCGCGCTGGCGACTTTGGCGGACATCGTCGCAGGCTGCTCTATGGTTCATCATGGCCGCACTTGTGTGACGCTGGACACCTCCATCCGTTATCTCAAGGGCGTACGAGCGGGTTCTGTCCGGGCGGTCGCCAAAGAGATCCACGGCGGAAAGCGCACCGGGGTCACACTGATCAATATATTCGATGAAGAAGGGCAGCTGTGCTGCACCTGCACCACCACGATGTATCTTTTGGACAAGCCCATGTACTTTGATTTTTAGGGATTATTTGGCCGTTCTTCAAGACCCCCTACAATACACTCGGGGCAAGGAGGCCCACAGCCCCGGCTCCAGGGGACAAAAACTCATAAAACCAATCAAAGACTATTAAAAAAGCCGATACAATTCATCCGCCTCCGGCGGATGAATTGGCGTGCCGTCTGTAAGGATCACCCCCGGTTGCTCCGTCGCCCGGCCGATCTCAACGGCGGGGATGCCGATCCCGGAAAGCCCCTTCGCCATCGCCACCCCATCCGGGCAGGCGATGAGCATGCTGCCGCTTGACAGCAGCCGCATGGGGTCAAGCCCCAACATTTCGCACATAGCTTCGGTCTCGGGCATAATGGGGATTGCGCCCTCTTCAAGGCACAGCCCGCATCCCGCCGTATGCGCCATCTCCCAGGCCGCGCCGTACACGCCGCCCTCGGTAATATCATGCATGGCAGTGGCCCCGTTTTTTGCGGCAAAGCGTCCCTCCGGCAGCACGCTCAAATACCGCGTCAATCCTTTGAGCGTATCAAGCGCCTGTTCTCCCAGGCCCGCTATCCGGTTTTGATAATCCGACGCGATGACGGCGCTGCCCTCCAGCCCCGCCCATTTGGTCATCAAAAGGGCGTCTCCCGGGCGCATGCCGGGCAGCCTGCCGGTTTTGGGCAGCCGCGCCACGACCGTGGTGTTGGTAACGAACCGGGTTACCGCGTCCGTCACCTCCGTGTGCCCGCCCATGACGTCCACCCCCGCTTCCAGGGCAGCTTCCGCCAGTTCGTCCACGATGGCCTCGATCTCCTCGATGGTGGCCGTGGGCGGGGCCAGCAGCG
Source organism: uncultured Oscillospiraceae bacterium (assembly GCA_964411275.1). Lineage (GTDB taxonomy): Bacteria > Bacillota > Clostridia > Christensenellales > CAG-138 > CAYPKG01. The sequence continues at coordinate 11,284 of CAYPKG010000014.1, forward strand.
TCACCATCAGCCCAACGGGGTCCGCTCCTGCGGCGGCCGCGTCGTTACAATTGATGTGCACGCTTAGCCGGCCCAGATGCGCGTCGGCGGAGGTGATGGGGTCTGTGGACAGCACGAGATAATCCCCCTGAAAATCCGCCAGTGCGCAATCCTCGCCAATTTGCGGCATTGTCAGCGTTTCCGGGCGCACCTTGGTAAATTTACTGAGCACCACCCGCTCCAACATATGGTTATCCAGTTTCCCCAGCCGCATCTTATACTTCCTCCAAGCCCGCAAGGGCCAAAAACTCCGCCTCCGTCAAAACAAGCACCCCAAGCTCTTGGGCTTTTTTGAGCTTGCTTCCCGCGCTTTCCCCAGCCACCACATAATCCGTCTTTTTGCTGACGGAACCGGCGGCCTTGCCCCCCAGACGGGCAATCAGCTGCTCCGCCTCCCGGCGGCCAATGGTGGAAAGCGTGCCGGTAACCACCATTGTTTTCCCTAAAAACGGCGCGTCGTCGCCGCTTTTCGCCGCTTCCTCCGGCTGTGGGTTCACCCCATGGGACAGGAGCGCGTCCACCTGGGCGGCGATGGAGGGATCCTGAAAGAACTCCACCACGCTATTGGCCATAATATCCCCCACATCCTCGATGGCCACCAGCTCTTGCGCTGTGGCCGACCGGATGTGAGCCAGCGTCCCAAACCGGGCCGCCAGCACCTTTGCCGTTTTGGCGCCCACGTTGGGAATGCCCAGGGCAAACAGGAAATTCCCCAAAGGCCGTTTTTTGCTCTGTTCAAGAGCGTCTAAAAGGTTTTTCGCCTTTTTCTCCTGAAACCCCGGCAGCGTTAGCAGCTGCTCCTTTGTGATCTCATAGAGCTCCGGGATGGTGGCGATATGAAGCGCGTCCACCAGCGCCCCGGCGGTTTTGCCGGAAAATGTTTCAATGTCCATGGCGTCCCGGGACGCATAATGGGCAATGCGCCCCACGATTTGGGGGCGGCAGGACAGGGAATTCGTACAAAAAAGGTGCGCCCCCCGCTGTTCCACATGCGCGCCGCAAGCGGGGCAGACCATGGGCGGCTCAACCTCCTCTTTGGGTGCGTCTGCGGGGACGCTTCCGAGTATCTCCGGGATCACGTCGTTGCTGCGGCGGATAAACACCGTGGAGCCAACGCCCACCTGCTTGCGCCTGATGTCGTCCATGTTGTTAAGCGTGGCCCGGCGGATGGTGGCGCCGCTAAGCTCCACTGGGGAAACATGGGCAAGGGGCGTGAGTTTTCCGGTACGGCCCACCTCCCAGGTAATCTCCTCGATCCTCGTTGTGGCCTCTTCCGCGGCGAATTTATAGGCGATGGCCCAGCGGGGGAATTTTTCCGTATGGGAAAGGGCCTCCCGTGTTTTAAAATCCCGGATTTTCAGCACCATGCCGTCGATCAAAAAATCCAGCTCATTCCGGGTGTTCTCCACCTGCGTGATCTGGGGCAAAAAACCGTCGGCGCTTTTACTGAGTTGACAGTATTCATTGACAGGCAGGCCGTTTTCTTTGAGAAACGCCCGCATCTCCAGCTGATCCTCGAGGGTTCTGCCCTCGATATACCCCACGTTGTAGCAGTATAGGCTCAGCCGCCGCTGCTTTGTCACCATAGGATCGAGATTGCGCAAGGCGCCGGCAGCCGCGTTCCGGGCGTTTTTCAGGGGCTCCACAGCCGTGCGGTTGAGCTCCTCCAGGACTTGAAGGCGCATATAGCATTCCCCCTGCACCTCCATCCGCCCCTGAAAGGGGATGAATTCCGGCACGTCCGAGATGGTACGCACCTGGGGAAGGATGCCCTCGCCGGTGATGCCGTTGCCCCGGGTGGCGGCCATTACAAGCTTGCCGCCGTCGTACGTCAAGTTGACTGTCAGCCCGTCAAACTTGTATTCCAAAAGATATTCGATTTCCGCTAGGGGGTTCCCCGTCCGGTTCATATATTCCTGCCGCAGCTTATGCGCCTTTACATCCCATTCTTTTAGCGCCGCCGGGGTCTTTACCTTGTCCAAACTCCAAAGCCGCGCGATATGGGTATGAGGCTCAAACTTCAGGAGCGGCCCGCCGCCCACCTTCCGGGTGGGAGAGTCCGCCAGCGTTTCGCCGCTTTCCTCCTCCAGCGCCATGAGCTCGTCGTACAGCGCATCGTATTCCCCGTCGCTGACAAGCGGCGCGTCCTCCTGGTAATATGCAGAGGCGTAGCGGGCCAATGTCTTTGTCAATTCAACCTGTCGATCCGTTATCATAAGCTTACTCCTCCGGGGTAATGGGCGCGAACGCGGCGGCAAATTTTTTGACCCCCTTGCGGCCAAAGTCGATCTGCACCACAGCGGCGGTGCCGCCGCCCTCCACGGCCAGTATCACGCCGGGGCCGAACTTGGCGTGACTGACCCGCTGGCCCACCGTGAACGCCACAGCGGCTTTTGCCTTCCTCCCAGGCGCCGTCTCCGGCTTTGCCGAAATGGAAGGCCTTCCGAACCCCGAATGGAGGGATGCCGCGCTTGCCGGCGGGCGGCTGTGGAACCCGGCGCTTCGCGCTTCCAGCTCCTGGGGCCTGTTTTCCCCCTTGCTTTGCGGCGGCAGCGCGAACAGCTGCGATGGGATTTCGTCAAAAAACCGGGACGGTTTGTTATAGTTGGTGCTGCCAAACAAAGTCCGCTGCCTGGTGCAGATCAGGTGCAGCTCCTCTCTCGCCCTGGTGATGCCCACATAGCACAGCCGCCGCTCTTCCTCCAGAAGCGTCGGCTCCTGGGCGGTTTTGCGGCTGGGAAACACGGTTTCCTCCATGCCGGGGATCAGCACCACGGGAAATTCCAGGCCCTTGGCGCTGTGCAGCGTCATCAGCGATACCTGTCCGGCGTCCTCCTCCATGGCATCGATGTCCGCAACCAGCGCCACATTCTCTAAGAACGCCTGCAAGGGATCCAGCTCCTCCAGCAACGCCGGATCAAGCCCATCCTCAAATTCCTCCAACGCGCCCATCAGCTCCTGCACGTTTTCCGCCCGTGCCTCATAGCTTTCCTTCTTATTGTCTCTTAAATACCTGTCATACTCCACAACATCCAGCACATGCCTGGCAAAATCCGAAAGGCCCATTGTGTCCTTCACCGAGATCAGGTCCGTAATCAGCTGGGCGAAATCCTTGAGCTTGCTGCGCACCCGGCCTGAAACCCCGTTTCCCGGCTCCATCGCCGCAAGAAACAGCGGCATTTCCCGGCTTACCGCGTCCAGGGCAAGCTCGTTCATGGCCCCGTCGCCAATGCCCCGGCGCGGCAAATTTACAATCCGCTCAAAGGACACGTCGTCCGCCGGATTGCTGATCAGCCGCAGGTACGCCATCACGTCCTTGATTTCCTTGCGCTCGTAAAACCTGGTGCCGCCAAACACTTGATAGGGAATGCCGTAGTTGGATAGCGCGGTTTCCAGCACCCGGCTTTGGGCGTTCATCCGGTACAGCACCGCAAAATCGTCATATCGCTTGCCGTTTCGCGCGCCATTCAATATGGTGGAGCAGATATAATCCGCCTCGTGCCTCTCGTTCTCCGCGTCAAACCGGTTGATGGGCGCGCCGCCCTCCTTCACGGTCCACAGCCGCTTGCGCTTGCGGCCCATGTTGTTTTCGATGACGCCGTTGGCAGCGTCGAGTATCACGCTGGTGGAGCGGTAATTCTGCTCCAGCCGCACCACCGTCGCCCCCGGAAAATCCTTTTCAAACTCCAGTATATTGCGGATGTCCGCACCGCGCCAGCCGTAGATGCTCTGATCGTCGTCGCCCACCACGCAGAGGTTTTTATGCTCCCCTGCCAGCAGCCCCACCAGCCGGTATTGTGCCATGTTGGTGTCCTGATACTCGTCCACGAGGATATAGCGGAACTTGTCCCGGTATTTTTGAAGCACCTCCGGAAACCGTTCGAACAGCTCTATTGTTTTTAGTATCAGGTCGTCGAAATCCAGGGCGTTGCTGCGCATTAAGCGTTTTTCATATTCCTTGTACGCCTCCACCAGCACATTGGGGCCAAAGCTCTCCTCTTTCAAAAACTCCAGCGGACGCAGGGGATGGTTTTTCGCGCTGCTGATCCTGTCCTTCACCAAGCGCTTGGGAAATTGTTTGTCGTCCACCCGCATTTCCTTTAATATGGTGTTGATCAGGCTCATCTGATCGTCCGCGTCGTATATCACGAAGGATTTCGTGTACCCGAGCGGCTCGATCTCCCGGCGCAGCAGCCGCGCGCAGCAGGAATGAAACGTCATCACCCACATATCCCTCGGGTCAGTAGAGATCAGCCGTTCTGTCCGCTCCCGCATTTCCCGGGCGGCCTTGTTGGTAAATGTCAGCGCCAGAATATTCCAGGGGCTCACATGATGGTTTTCAATGAGGTTTGCGATCCTATATGTGAGCACACGGGTTTTGCCGCTACCAGCGCCCGCCAGCACCAGCAGCGGGCCGTCGATATGTTGTGCCGCCTGTCGCTGGCGGTCGTTTAAATCCTGTAAGTCAAGCACGCTTTTTCTCCTTTATGCGTATTCATTCGTCTTATCATTATAGCATGTATCAGCCATCATACGCAAAACAAACCCGCTGCCGCCCCCAGCCCTTGATCAAAGCAGCGGTTATAGTACTGTTATTTGCTATTCAAATTGCGCCTGGATCGCAATCTACATGATTTCCAGATAATAAAGCTTTTTTTGCAAGATTTCCTGCATGGTTTTCTTGACACCCCGTTAACGTAATATTATAATGAAATGTGGGTAATCCCGACGGCTGTTTCGCACAGGGCGATGCTGCCGGAAAATAAATATCAACATAATGCAGGAGGTTCAGCTATGCCAAAGACAATGACAATTGATGGCAATACCGCAGCAGCACACGTAGCATACGCATTTAGCGATGTGGCCGCGATATTCCCCATCACGCCATCCTCCCCTATGGCCGAAGTCGCCGATGACTGGGCGGCAAACGGCCGCCTCAACCTATTTGGTCAGAAAGTCCGCATCGCGGAAATGCAGTCCGAGGGCGGCGCCGCGGGCGCTGTGCACGGTTCCCTCGCCGCAGGCGCGTTGACCACGACGTTTACCGCCTCCCAGGGGCTGTTGCTGATGATCCCCAATATGTACAAAATCAGCGGCGAGCTGCTGCCTTGCGTGTTCCACGTTACCGCCCGTGCCCTCGCGTATCACGCGCTGTCCATATTTGGCGACCACAGCGACGTGATGGGCGTGCGCCAGACCGGGTTCGCCATGCTGGCCGCCGCCTCCGTGCAGGAAGTCATGGACCTGGCGCTGGTTTCTCACCTGTCCGCCATCAAAGCGAGCGTACCCTTCCTGCATTTCTTTGACGGCTTCCGTACCTCCCACGAGGTTCAGAAGATCGAAACCATCGATTATGAAGACATGGAGAAGCTTCTCGACCAGGAAGCGGTTGCAAAGTTCCGCGCCCGCGCGCTGAACCCTGAGCATCCCCATATGGGCGGCACCGCCCAGAACCCCGACATCTATTTCCAGGGCCGCGAAGCCGCCAACAAGTATTACGAAGCGGTACCCGGCATTGTGGAGCATTACATGGAAGAGGTCGGCAAGCTGACCGGCCGCAAATATCACCTGTTTGATTACGTAGGCGCGCCCGATGCGGAAAACGTGGTCGTGGTCATGGGCTCCGGCGCGGATGTCTGCGAAGAGACCGTCAATTACCTGAACGCCAAGGGCGCGAAGCTGGGCGTATTGAAGGTTCGCCTGTACCGCCCATTCGCGGCGGACCGTTTCCTTTCCGCCCTGCCGAAGACCGCGAAAAAGATCACGGTTCTCGACCGCACCAAGGAAAGCGGTTCCCTGGGCGAGCCCCTGTATCAGGACATCGTCAATGCTTTCGCGGAAGCGGGCATCAGCGACGTTTCCGTCGTCGGCGGCCGCTATGGCCTGGGCTCCAAGGAGTTCACGCCTTCCATGGTCAAGGCCGTGTTCGACAATATGGACGGCGAAAAGAAGAACCACTTTACAGTGGGTATCGTGGACGACGTGAGCTTCACCTCTCTTGATGTAAAAGAACAGATCAACGCCGCCCCCGCAGGCACCATCGCCTGTAAGTTCTTTGGTTTGGGTTCTGACGGTACCGTTGGCGCCAACAAGAACTCCATTAAAATCATCGGCGATCATACGGACATGTACGCCCAGGGCTATTTCTCCTACGACTCGAAAAAGTCCGGCGGCTTCACCGTGTCCCACCTGCGCTTTGGCAAGACCCCCATCCAGAGCCCGTACCTGATTGACCAGGCGGACTTTGTAGCCTGCCACAACCCCTCCTACGTCACCCGCTACGCGGTTGCTGAGGGCATCAAGGACGGCGGCGTGTTCCTGCTCAACTCCCCCTG
>CAYPKG010000014.1:17667-46524 GCA_964411275.1 uncultured Oscillospiraceae bacterium
ATGGAGACGGAGCTTCCCGCTTCCATGAAGCAGGCCATCGCCAAGAGCCATCTGAAATTCTACAACATCGACGCCATCAAGCTGGCCCGGGAGGTGGGCATGGGCGGCCGTATCAACACAATCATGCAGTCCGCGTTTTTCAAGCTGGCCGGCGTGATGCCTGTTGACCAGGCCATCGAGTACATGAAATCCGCCGCGAAGAGCTCCTACGGCAGGAAGGGCGATGAAATCGTCAAGAGGAACTACGATGCCATCGACGCCGGCGTCAATGCCATTGAGGAAATCAAGTATCCCGAGAGCTGGGCCAACGCCACCACCGGCGCCCAGGCTGCCCACACCACGGACGATCCGTATTTCCAGGGGTTCATCAAGCCCATCCTCGCCCAGGAAGGCGACAAGCTGCCTGTGTCCATGCTGTCTCCCGACGGCACTATCCCCACAGGCACCACCAAGTACGAAAAGCGCGGCATCGCGGTGGAAGTGCCCCAATGGATTCCCGAAAACTGCATCCAGTGCAACCAGTGCGCGCTGGTTTGCCCCCATGCCACCATCCGTCCTTTCGTGGCGAAAGCCGAAAATCTGGCGGATGCGCCCGCTGATTTCGTAACGATCGACGGCAAAGGCAAGGAGGCCGCCGGGCTACAATTCCGGATACAGATTTCCCCCTTCGACTGCACCGGCTGCGGCAACTGCGCAGACGTCTGCCCGTCCAAGCAAAAGGCATTGAAGATGGCTCCCTTGAGCGACATCGTCGGCACCGAGGAAGCCAATTGGGAATTCGCCATCAAGCTGCCAGAGGAGAAATTGGAATTGAACCGCGCCACCGTCAAGGGCAGCCAGTTCCTGCAGCCGCTGTTCGAGTTCTCCGGCGCTTGCGCGGGCTGCGGCGAAACCCCGTACATCAAGCTCATTACCCAGCTGTTTGGCGACCGGATGATCGTGGCCAACGCCACAGGCTGTTCCTCCATCTATGGCGGTTCCGCTCCCACCTGCCCCTATACCGTGAACGCGAAGGGCCATGGCCCTGCATGGGCCAACTCCCTGTTCGAGGACAACGCGGAATTCGGGTACGGCATGAACCTCGCCACCAAGCACCGCCGCGAAAAGCTCACCTCTCTTGTTGAGCAGTTGCGCGACCTGGCGTGCACAGACGAGGGCAAAGTGGTCATGCAGAACTGGCTGGATAGCAAGGATGACGCGGAAGCCTCCAAGGTAGCGTCCGAGGCCGTGAAAGAGCTGATCAACCGTCCCTGCGGCAGCGAGTGCAGCGTGGAAGCCAGGGCTGTGAAGGCGCAGATCGCGGAGCTCCAGGATCTCTTGGTTAAGAAGTCCATCTGGATATTCGGCGGCGACGGCTGGGCATATGACATCGGCTACGGCGGACTGGATCACGTGCTTGCCATGGGTGAGAATGTAAACGTCCTGGTTCTCGACACCGAGGTGTACTCCAACACCGGCGGTCAGTCCTCTAAGGCTACCCCCACCGGCAGCGTGGCTAAGTTCGCGGCGGCAGGCAAGCGCACCTCCAAGAAGGATCTCGGCATGATGGCCATGTCCTATGGATATGTCTACGTCGCCAAGGTCAGCATGGGCGCCAACCCCGCGCAGCTCTTGAAGGCGGTCACCGAGGCCGAGGCCTATGAAGGACCTTCCCTCATCATCGCCTACTCCCCCTGCATCAACCACGGCATCAACATGGGCAAGTCCCAGGCCGAGGCGAAGCTGGCCGTGGAGTCCGGTTACTGGCCGCTGTACCGCTACAACCCCATGTTGGCGGATCAGGGCAAAAACCCCTTCCAGCTGGATAGCAAGGACCCCAAGACCTCCTATCAGGAATTCATTCTGGGCGAGGTGCGTTACGCTTCCCTCCAGAAGCAGTTCCCAGAGGCTGCAGCGGAGCTCTTTGAGCGGGCCGAACAGGAAGCCAAGGACAAGATCGAGTACTACAAGAAACTCAACGATATGTAAGGGGGGAACGGGGGACGACGTCTGTAGCAGTAATCATGATTACTGCTACAGTAGGATTTTTCTCCTCCGGAGAAAACCCGGGGCCTAAAAAGGCGTCACTGGCGCCTTTTTGCGGCTCTTCTAGCCGCCGGCCCGCTGTAGCGCCAAGTGCATCTGAATAATTATGCTTGGTATGCACTTAGCGCTACAGCCCCCATACCCCCAAAACTTCAATGACAGATAAAAGGTGGGCCATCGCGCCCACCTTTTGTTTTTCAGATATTTGGTTTTTGGAAGCAGGTTTCCTTACTTCTTCGCCAGATACTTTCTAAGGTCGAGTGCAACTGCCACGATGATGACCACGCCCTGTACGATGTAGGTGTAGTCGCTGGGCACGCCCAGGAACTGGAGGCTGATTTTCAGCACCTCAAACACCAGAACGCCTACGAGGATGCCGGATATCTTGCCGACGCCGCCGTTGGTGGACACGCCGCCGATGGTACACGCGGCGATGGCCTCAAGCTCGTAGCCCATGGCCGTGTTGACGGTTGCGCCGCCGGCCTTGGCCGCCAGCAGGAAGCCCGCCACGCCGTAGAGGATGCCGGCGGTCATGTAGATGAGTATCTTTGTCTTGGAGGTGTTGACGCCGCTGACCTCCGCCGCGTTCTCGTTACCGCCGATGGCGTACATAAACTTGCCGTGGCGGGTTTTGTTATACAGGAACCACATGAGCAGACCGAGCGCCAGGGCGATGATCACCAGCCAGGGAATGTCGTATTTGAGTTTTATAGCAGGACTGATTGTGTTGATCACCGTGGAGGTAGCGACGCTGGTGAAATCCTTTCGAAAGCCGCCCAGGGGGGACGCGCCGGTATACACCAGCGCAACGCCGTATACCAGTGTCTGCATGCCCAGCGTGGCGATAAACGGCGGCACCTTCAGGAAGGACACGACGCAGCCGTTGATGATGCCGATGAGTCCGGTGATGATGATAACAAGCAAGAATATCCAAATAATAAACGGCTCAGTGGTCATGCTCTCAAAGAACTTGCCCGTATAATCCCAGCGCTGCAACAGCGTGCCCGCGATGCAGGCGCCAAGGCCCGCCACCCGGCCGGCTGACAGGTCCGTGCCTTTTGTGATCAGGCAGCCGGACACGCCCAGGGCGATGATAAAGCGCACGGACGTATTGCTGGCGAGGTTGATAAAGTTATTCCATGAGAAGAAGTTATTCTTCGTAAACCCTACGCCCAGCGCCAATACTACGATAAGAATGATAATGGCGTTGTTCTGGACGATGCTCCATACCGACCGCTTCTGTTTCGTTTCCATGATAAGCTCTCCTCACACTCTTACGCAAATTTGGTGGCCAGGCTCATAATTTTCTCCTGGTTAATCTCTTCGCCCTCAACAATCCCTGTCAGATGCCCGTTGCACATGACCATAATGCGGTCGGACATGCCGATGAGCTCCGGCAGCTCTGACGAGATCATAATAATCGATTTTCCCTGGCGGGCCAGCTCCGCGATGATGGTATATATTTCGTATTTGGCGCCAACATCGATGCCCCGGGTTGGTTCGTCCAGTATCAGTACATCCGGGTCGTTGGCCAGCCACCTGCTGATAATCACCTTTTGCTGGTTGCCGCCCGAGAGGGATTGAATAAGGGTTTTGCTGCTGGGGGTTTTAATGGAGAGCTTTGCCACGTTCTCCTGCACAAGTTTTTCGATCTTCTGGTCATTGAGCATGATCCGAAACTGCACATACTGGTCTAACGACGCGATGGACACGTTGTCCGCAACGCTCAATACGCTGAAGATACCCGTTGCCCGGCGGTCCTCCGTCAAAAGCGCGATGCCTTTTTTGATTGCGTCCTGGGGCCGGTTGATTTTCAGCCGCTTGCCATTGTAGTAAATCTCCCCCTGGGAGATGGCCCGAATGCCGAATATCGCCTCCATCAGCTCCGTCCTCTGGGCGCCCACCAGGCCGCCAAGGCCCAATATCTCGCCCCGGCGCAGGGAGAAGCTCACGTCCTGGAAGGAGCGTTCGCTGATCGAGGTAAAGTTTTTTATTTCAAATACCACGTCCCCAGGAACGTTTCCCTTGGGCGGGTACAGGTTGGTCATTTCCCGGCCGACCATGCGGGTGATGATCATGTCCTTGGTCAGTTCATTGGCGGGCCAGGTGCCCACGCCCTTGCCGTCGCGCATGATTGTGACCTCATCGGAAATGCGCAGTATTTCATCCATTCTGTGGGAGATGTATATGATCGAGCAGCCCTTCTCCTTGAGATCCGCGATGATGGCAAACAGGGCTTCCACCTCTTTGTCCGTCAGGGACGAGGTGGGCTCGTCTAAAATTACGATTTTTGCGTTGCAGGAAACCGCCTTCGCGATTTCCACAGACTGCATCTGAGAAACGGAAAGATCCCCCAACCTTGCGGTGGGGTCAAACTCCATACGCACCTCTTTGAGAAGCGCGGCGGTATTCTCGTGCATTTTTTTGTGATCCACCACTGGGATAAACCCCAGCAGCTTTTTCATGGGATAGCGGCCGCAATAGATATTCTCAGCCACGCTGCGCTCCGGGATGGGCTGCAGCTCCTGATGCACCATCGCTATGCCCTTGTTAAGCGCATCCAGCGGGTTGACGACGACGGTATTTTTCCCATCAAGGATGATTTCGCCCTCGTCCATTTTATAAACACCGAACAGGCATTTCATCAGGGTAGATTTGCCCGCGCCGTTCTCGCCCATCAGGGCATGCACGCTGGCGGGGCGGATTTTAAAAGACACGTCGTCCAAAGCCTTCACGCCAGGGAAGGATTTGCTGACATTGCGCATCTCCAGTACATATTCACTCATGGGTGCTCCCCCTTGCTGTTTGAGTGGAGCCGCGCGGGGCAGTAACGCCCTGAACGGCAATTGGACTTTACCTGAAATTGCGTGCGCCGCTGTGGGCGCACGCAATCTCATTCAAGGGAACTCGATTTGTTTAGCCGACAACCTTTACGTAGTCGACGGTGTAGTTCTTGTCGAGGGTTTCGCCGTTGATGGCCTTGACCGCCACGTCAACCGCGGTGTGGGACTGACCGATATGGTCATTCAAAACGGTACCGGTCATCTCGCCGGCCTGAACCAGCTCCACAGCCTCATCCAGCGCGTCAACGCCCACGAGATAGATGTTCTCGTTGACCTTGCGGCCCGCGGACACGATGGACTGGTACGCGCCCAGCGCCATGGCGTCGTTGTTGCAGAACACGACCTCGATCTGATCGCCGAACTGCGCCAGAGCATTTGCTACCAGCTCCTGCCCCTTGGCCTGATCCCATTCGCCGCGCTGCTCGAACAGTTTATCAACGGTGACGCCGGCATCGGTCAGCGCCTTGATGGAGAACTCGGTGCGGTACTGCGCGTCGATGTTTTCCATGTCGCCCTGGATCATGACGTAGGAAACCTTGCCATCGCCATTGATGTCGCCCTTGTTGGGGAGGTCCAGAATGATCTGGCCCTGCATGGTGCCGGACTGGCGGGCGTCCGCGCCAACATACGCGATCTGATCCCAAAGCTGCATGTCGTCGGCGGTGGGCTCACGGTTGATGAACACGGTGGGGATACCGGCGGCCTTCACGGTCTCGATGACGGTGGCGGCGGAGGTAGCCTGCACGAGGTTCACGATCAGAACGTCAACGCCGTCAGCGATGAAGGTGTTGATCTGGTTGGTCTGCTCGGCCTGGTCGTTCTTGCCGTCCATGACGGTGACCTGGTATTCCACTTCGTCATTGGAGAGACTTTCCATGTAGCTCTGGAGCTCCTCGCGATAGAGGGTCATGAAGTTGTCGTCAAATTTGTAGATACAAACGCCAACCTTGACGACTTTCTTGTCAGCAGGGGCGGGCTCCGGTGCGGGGGCGGGGTCTTCTGCAGGGGCCGGGGTCTCGGTGACGGGCTCAGCAGGGGCCGGCGTTGAGCATGCAACAATGCTCAGACCCATGACAAGAACCAAAACCAATGCCAATAGCTTTTTCATTTTGATCTCCTCCTGTATGGTATGATTTGGCCGCCATCCTTGGCGACACTATAATGATAGCCCATTGTGAGACATGTTTTCAATAGGATATTCCCCGGAGTTTTATCGAAATTCTTTGCATTTCGTTTATATTATAACCCGGTAATAGTATCCGTTTTTTTTTGACTCTAGGAAAAATCTTCCTGGGTGATGATCTGCATGGGCGCGCGCACGGACTTGTCGGGCCGAAGCTCTACCGCCTCCTCCACGGGCTGCCCGGTGGCCAGGGCATGGGCCACGGCGTATATCAATTCCGCCTGGGTCTCGTAATCGATGATGACGGTGCCCAGCATTTTCTTTTTTTCCACCGCCTCCAGTCCCGGCGGCGTGCCGTCGATGCCTACGATATTCGTGAAATCCAGTTCCAGCCGCTCGCAGGTGTCGATCACCCCAAGGGCCATATCGTCATTGTTGCAGATAATCAGCTCGATTTGGTCGCCATATTGCTGAAAATACTGTTCCGCCAGCGCCGCGGCCTGGCTGCGTTCCCAATTGGCGATTGCCCCGTCCAGCTTTTCCACCAGGATGCCCGCGTCCTTGAGCGTCTGCACGGAGGCCTCCGTTCGAAGCACCGCGTCCTGATGCCGGCTTTCCCCCTCCAGCATGATATATTGGATGATCCCGTCCCCATTCCGGTCAAACCGGGCGGGATCCTTCTTGTACGCGTCCACCACGATTTGCCCCTGCAGCCTGCCGTTCTCAGCAGCGTCGGTTCCCACATAATAGATGCGCTCCCATTTTTGCAAGTCCTCCTGGACAGGCTCGCGGTTGAAGAACACCAGCGGCACATTCACCTCCCGTGCGCGGTCCACGATGTACGCGGCGTCGGTGCGGTCCACAAGGTTCACGCACAGCACATCATAATTCAGTGACAAAAACCGCTCGATCTGGCTGTTCTGTGTGGCCTGCCGTCCCTGGGCGTCCGCCACGCTCAGATTCAGCCGCACCTCCGCCTCGTGCTCGGCGGCGATCCGCTTCAGGCTGTTTGTCATATTGGAAATAAACGTGTCATCCCCCCGGTAAATGGCCACCCCCAGCTTAAAAACCTGCTTCGCCCGCTGGGTCTCCTGGGAACGGGCAAACACGAGCACGGCTATCACGATTGCGCTTACAGCCAGCGCCGCCACAAAAATCCGTAAAAGTCTTTTGTGTTTCATTGGATCGCCTCCTTACATTGCTTAGGCTGCCACGGTAAGCTGCGGCAACAACGCACAAGCGAGTGCAGCACAAACGAAAACCACACGGGTTCGACTCCCCTTACCTTAGGAAATGGGAAACAACGTAAGCTCATATGGGTATTCATACATGCATTCCCCGTTCACGACAAGGGGCGTAAGCTCAATATTATCCACGCCGGTTCTCCCATCCGCAGACAGCACCGCCTCACGCACGCTTAAATACCCCGCGTCAAACTCGCTGAACACCACCAGCGACGCGATCCGCCCCGTCTCCAGATTGGTTCGAAGGCTGCTGTCAAAGCCGATGCCGAATATCACATCCAACAGCCGCCCCTGTTCGCAGGCGATAAGCGTCGTCGCCTCATCCAACGTCACAAGCATGGCGGGGCCGTCGTCTTTCAACCGCTCCATTATCTCGTTTTCCCCGTCACCGGTCAGCCGCAGTATTTTATAGGAAATCATCAGGTCGTCCATTTTGCTTAACAGGGCTCTGTAGCGGCCCAGCACATGCGCCTCCAACCTCACCGGCAGCAACACAAGGCAGGGCCGCTCCCGGTATTCGCTTTCCTCGATCACGTCGGCAAGCATCTCGCCAAGCAGCCCGTCGCTTGCGCCCACAAACTGGGTGTTGCCCCGGTTTGCGTGCAATTGCTCCCCCACCGTTACCACAGCCGGCTCCAGCCGGTTTTTGTCCAGCCATTCCTTCATGTATTCCGCATCCCTCGCACGCAGTATCAGCGCGTCCGCGCCGTTGTCCACCTCCCGGGCAAGGTACTCCGCCTGCTGGCGGCCTTCCTCCGGCGCATAGCCTGACACCATATGCAGATCCACGTTAAAATCCTTGGCCGCCTTCTCCATGCCCCTACGAAATGCCTCCGACGTGTCCCCCGCAAGGGCCGACACGTTGTAGGTGCGCTGCTCTACATCGGCCACAGTGCTTTGCAGCACCATCAGCAGCAGCACGATGATGATGCCCAGTATAGACAAACTCATGATTTTTTCCAGGCGTCCGATCATTTATTTGTCCTCCGTTTCCCCAAAGGGTATCGCGGGCAGGTGCAGGGTAATCCTCGACCCCACGTCCGGCTCGCTTTCAATGATCACACCGTATTTTTCTCCGAAGTACAGGCGCACCCGCTCGTGCACGTTCTTAAGCCCAATGCCGGAACCCATGGACCCTGGGCTATTCTCGGTCAAAAGCCGGTCTACTATTTCCTGGGGCATGCCCAGGCCATTGTCCGCCACGGTAATATAGAGGTCCCCATCCCGGAGATAGGCCCGAATATCGATCTCCCCATCCCCGTCCATGAAATCCATGCCGTGATAGATGGCGTTTTCCACGATGGGCTGCACCACCAGCTTGATGGTGGATAGGTTTTCCGTGCCCGGCTCTGCGTTGATCTTAAAAATGAATTTGTTTTTATAGCGCATTTGCTGGATCATGAGATAGTTTCTGGCATGCTCCAGCTCGTCCCCGACGCTGATGATATTCTTGCCCTTGCTCAGGCTTAGCCTGAAAAACCGCGCCAGAGCGCTGACGATCCGAAGCGCCTCGTCCGGCTGCCCCTTCTCTATCATCCACACGAGGATATCCAGCGTATTATAGAGAAAATGGGGATTGATCTGTGCCTGCAGGGCGTTGAGCTCGCTTTTCTGCTTTTGCTCATGCTCCGCCACGATCTTGTCCGTCAGCTCCCGCAGTCTGTTGACCATCTGCTGCACGGAATTGCCCAGGCTCCAGATTTCCTGGGAGCCTCCCACGTAGATTTCCCCATGATCCATGTCCTGCTCAAGGGCGCGCACGCTCTCCTCCAGCTTCTGGATGGGTTCCATCAGCCGGGAAGAGATGAAGGCGTTCACCAATATAATGATCTCAAAATACAGGAAGAATATGATCAGCACATACAAAAGGTTTTGCAGCGCGTTCATGGAAATCCCCCGCTCTGGGATCACGCCGATCACCTTCCAGCCGGTATAGCCTACGCTTCTGACGATCACGGATTGGTTGCCGACTGGTGTGCTCAGCTCGTGCACCCCGTCTTGAAACGCGGCGTGGGCGATGTTGTTTTCCGCGATCAGCCCTGATGAAAGCAGCTGATGCTGGGGATGGTAAATCACGTGACCGTCGCTGTCCACCAGATACACATAGCCGTCATTGGCCAGGGCGACGTTTTCAAACAGCTCGGATATGCCGCCATAGTACAGGTCCAACAGCAGCACGCCCTGCTCGGTGCTTTTGTTTCTGGTGATTTCAACCACGCAGCTCAGGCTGAACACCCAGCTGTACTGGTTTCCCGCGTCCACAAACACGTTTTGCACCACAGGTGTAAAGAATATGAGGTTTTCGCTGCGCTCCATTGTTCTTTGAAACCAGGGCGTGTCCACAACGTTGGCCTCCGGCTTCACCTTGGCGGGCGGCGCCGCCACAAGCGCCTCGCCATCCGCGCTAAATAGGGCGATGTTCTTTACATAGCTGGAGTTGGTGTTGTACAGCAGCTGCATCTGTGCGTTGATTTCCGGGGAGGAGATGTCCTTGTTTTTGACAACGTTATAGGCGATGGAGTCGGACAGCCTAAGCATGTTGCGCAGATGGGTGCCCAGGGACTGGTTGACCTGCTCCACGAGGATTTCGCTTTCGCTTTGCAGCGTGCTTTGCAGTTGCTTGGAAAAGCGCATGTAAAACGTAATCCCCGTCATCACGATGGCGAGAAGCGCGCTGAACGTAAAGCTCAAAAACACCGTATAGCGAATGCTGCTGCGTGAAAGCTTTCGCATGATACGTCCGGGAGCCTTTTTCAAGTTGCCGCCTCCCTTCCCCAGCTTGTTCATTTTCGGAATTTTGTCGGGGAAACGCCAAACCGCTTTTTGAAAGCATAGCTGAAATAATTCGGTTCTTCGTACCCGACCTTGTGGGCGATGATATTTGTTTTGTCGTCGGTTTCCTGCAATAGCCTCAGCGCGTGCTCCATCCGCACGTCGGTGAGGTACTGGACATAGCTGCGGCCGGTTTCCTGCTTGAATATGGTGGAAAAATAGCTTTGGCTGACATGCAGGTGCTCGCAAAGCTTTTCCACGGAAAGCGCGGGGTCCTGATAGTTTTCGTGAATAAAGCGCTTCGCCTCTTCCACCAGCTTTTTCGTGGAGGACACCCGGCGGGCGCTGATGAACTCGCTGATGCACACGAGTATATTCGTCAGCCACTCCCGCATCCGCTCTTTTTCAAGGCTTTCCGGCTCAAAACCCACAAACCGGTCCATCCGCTCCACAATAGCGGCCTCCGCCTGCAGGCCGTAGCGTTGGATGATGCGGTATGTGGCGTTGAGCACCCCAAGCATATATGCCCGGCGCTCCCAGTCTCCGCCCTCCTGGCCCCGGGCGAGGATGTCGTCGATCAAAAGGGAAATCTGCTCCCCTGTGCCGAACTTCACCGTGGAGAGCATCAGCTCCTCCCCCCGCACGTCAAAAGCGATGGGCTCCGGCCGTGTTTCTTCCATATCGCCAATATAGATGGCACCGCCGGTGCCGGACACCGCCCTATACTGAAGCGCCGCCCGGGCCTCCTGAAAGGAGGTGTGGACGCCGCCGATCCCCAGGGCCTTTCTTCCCACGCCTGCCGTCACGCTGATGTTGAGCACCCGCCGCGCCCGGGAGCATACCTCATTGGCCAGGCGGATCAGCTGTTCCATGGGGGCTTGTTCCGCGGCCCAGGCGATGATGGTGATCACGGAGCTGGAGCTTAAAAACACCACGCTTTGCCATTTGTCCGAAAGCTGCTCCTCGACCATCTGCTTTAGCGACAAAGGCGCCAGCTCCAGCGCCACCGCCGCATGATCCCGGCTGATGGGGTCGATATCAAACACCGCCACCGTCATAAAATTCTCCGGCGAAAGGGGGATGTTGTACTGTGTGAGCTCCTTCAAAACATCCATTTCTGACAGCACGCCCCAGAGCAACTCGTTAAAAAACCGTTCCCGCATCAGCGGCAATGCCTTTTCGTAGTTTTCCCGCAACACCTCTATATTGCGCCGGTTCTCGATGTCCGCGTCCAGGCCCTCCCGGATGCGGGTCAGGATGCGGGAAAGCTCCTCCACGTTTACGGGCTTTAAGACATACTCCACCACGTTAAGCTTGATGGCCTCCCGGGCATAGTCAAATTCGTCAAACCCCGTCAAAATAATGAGCTTGACCATGGGATGCAGCTTGATGAGCTCCGCGCTCATGGTGAGGCCGTCCATGTACGGCATTTTAATGTCCGTCAGCACCACATCGATGTCGGTGTACTCCGCTTTTTCCAGGGCGTCCTGCCCGTTTTCCGCCTCAGCCGCCACCTCGAAGCCCAGCGCGGCCCAATCCATGCGCCGCACGATCCCCTCGCGCATTTCCGCCTCGTCGTCCACGATCATGATCCTGTATTTACTCATATACACCTGCCAAATGGGTCTTTTCTCCCCCAGTATATCGTATTTGCCGGGATTGGACAACACGACGGCGCCATGGGGGCTATTCGTCGGCGAGAAGAATTGTTAGCATCCTTTGCGGGTTTGCCATAAAGCTTCTTGTGATTGCCACATGCTCCGTCTGTTCATAGGCGGTCTTTTTAAGGCCCTGCTCATCGAGCAAAAATAATTCCGCCCCCGGATATGCCATCAGGATGGGGGAATGGGTTGCCAATATGAACTGCGCCCCGCCCACGACGAGATCGTACATCCGCCTGAGCAGCGCAAGCTGCCGCGACGGGGACAGGGCCGCCTCAGGCTCGTCCAGCAGATACAGCCCTTTCCCCCGAAACCGGTTCATGGCAAGCGCCATGAAGCTTTCCCCATGGGATTGCTGGTGCAGGGATTTCCCGCCATAGCCCATAAAAAAGCTCTGATCGCCCACTTTGTCCAAATAGCTTGCCATATTATAAAAACTCTCTGCCCGAAGATAATACCCGTCCTTGGGGCGGATGGGGCCTTTGATGAGCGTGAGCGCCTCATGTAGGCCGGAGTGGGTATCCTGTGTGGCGAAGCTGAAATTCTTCGATCCGCCCTCGGGATTAAAGCCGTAGCTCACCGCGATGGCCTCCAACAGCGTGGATTTGCCTGAGCCGTTTTCCCCCAGGAATATGGTAACAGGCGCAGTCAGCCATAGCTCGGTAAGCCCCGCGATGGCCGGGATATCGTTCACGTACGTTTCCTTGTCCCATGGGCCTTTGCGAATTCCGTCAATAAACATCGTATCTCAACCCTTCTGGTTCCGATTATAATGCCTTTTCCTTCTCTTCACAATGCAAAAAAATAACACAAAACATGTATTGACAAACTGGTATATCCATGTATAATAACATATGAACAATTATTCATATGAAAGGATGTTTATATATGTTGGATGGAAACGGCGTGGAACGCTGCGAATATATGCATGCCCATGAGGAGATCATCGTGAAGGTTAATGAGCGTATGCCGGACGATGAGGTGCTCTATGACCTGGCAGAGCTCTTCAAGGTTTTTGGGGACACCACCCGCATTAAAATACTCTACGTTTTATTTGAAAGCGAGATGTGCGTGTGCGACATCGCCCAGCTGCTCAACATGACCCAATCCGCCATCTCCCACCACCTCAGGTCCCTCAAGCAAAGCAAGCTTGTGAAATTTCGCCGGGATGGCAAAGTGGTGTTTTATTCCCTGGCGGACGATCATGTACGCACCATCATCGACCAGGGCGTGGAGCATGTGATGGAATAAACTAAAATTTAAATATATTTGGAGGACAATCCCATGAAAAAGACTTATCAGATGAACGATCTGGACTGCGCCAACTGCGCGGCAAAGATGGAAGACGCCATCCGCAAAATCGGCGGAGTGGAGGCGGCCAGCATCAGCTTTATGCGCCAGAAGATGACCCTGGAGCTGGACGAAGCGAAGGAAGCGGAAATCATGGAACAGGTGGTCAAGGCCTGCAAGCGCATCGAGCCTGACTGCACCGTGGTACTCTGAGCCATGACAATTAAACAGAAAAAAAGCATAACGCGTATTCTTCTATCAGGAGCCCTGCTGATCGCGGCAGCGCTCCTGCCCCTTACAGGCGTATTTCGCCTTTGCGCGTTTCTCCTTCCCTACCTGATCATTGGCGGGGAGGTTTTGTTGCGGGCAATCCGCAATATCGCCCGGGGACAGGTTTTCGACGAAAACTTTTTAATGGCTCTCGCCACCGTCGGCGCCCTCATCCTTGGCGAATACCCGGAGGCTGTGGCCGTCATGTTGTTTTACCAGGTGGGAGAGCTGTTTGAAAGCTATGCGGTAGGCCGCTCCCGGGCGTCCATCGCGGCTCTCATGGACATCCGTCCGGATCACGCCAATGTGGAGCGGGACGGCGTCCTCGTCATGATGGACCCGGAGGAGGTCATGGTAGGCGATGTCATCGTCATTAAGCCAGGCGAGCGCGTGCCTCTGGACGGACGAATTCAAAGCGGGGAAACAAGCCTGGACACAGCGGCGTTGACTGGGGAAAGCCTGCCCCGGGACGCGGGCGTTGGGGATGAAATCATATCAGGCTGTGTGAACATAAGCGGGCTTATCCGGGCGGTGGTGACAAAGCCCTACGGCCAGTCCACCGTCAGTAAAATACTGGATCTCGTGGAAAACGCCAGCGCGAAAAAAGCGAAGACAGAGAATTTTATCACCCGGTTTGCCAGGGTTTACACCCCGGCGGTTGTGATCGGCGCTGTGCTGCTGGCCCTATTGCCGCCGTTGCTGCTGGGAGAGCCGTTTTCCGTATGGGTGTACCGGGCGCTGACGTTTCTCGTCATCTCCTGCCCCTGCGCGCTGGTGATTTCAGTGCCCCTTAGTTTCTTCGGCGGGATCGGCGGGGCCAGCAAATCCGGCATTCTCATCAAGGGCAGCAACTATATGGAGGCCCTTGCCCGCACAGAAACCGTGGTGTTTGACAAAACCGGAACTCTGACAAGAGGCGTATTCCAGGTCAGCGGCGTGTACCCGGAAGCGCTGTCCAATGATGCGCTGTTGGATATGGCGGCCCATTGCGAGCTATTTAGCAACCATCCCATCTCCCGTTCCCTGAGGGAGGCATCCCCCACCCCGGTAAACCCGGAGCGGGTCAGCGGCGTCAAGGAAATACCTGGCCGGGGAATATGCGCCAGGGTGGATGGAAAAGAAGTCTATGCCGGAAACGATAAGCTGATGTCCGAAGCCGGGGTGGCCTTCCAGCCGGTTTTGAAAAGCGGGACTGTGGTATATGTGGCGGTGGACGGGGTGTACGCCGGGGCCATCGTCATATCGGACGAAATCAAGCCGGGCGCAAAGGATGCCATCGCCGGGTTGAAGCGGTTGGGCATCGCGAAAACCGTAATGCTCACCGGTGACAGCCGTGTTCTTGCCCAGGAGGTCGGGGAGAGCCTCGGCATCGACGAAATCCACGGGGAGCTTTTGCCCGCCGGCAAGGTGGAGCGGGTGGAGGCGCTGCTAACCGGCCGCACTGCGGAAAAACATGTGCTGGCCTTCGTGGGCGACGGCGTCAACGACGCGCCGGTTCTCTCCAGGGCGGACGTGGGCATCGCAATGGGTGGGCTGGGCTCCGACGCCGCCATCGAGGCTGCGGACATCGTTCTGATGGACGATCAGCTGGGAAAACTTTGTACCGCCATCCGCATCTCGAAAAAAACCCTCTCCATCGTGCGGCAGAACATCGTGTTTGCCCTTGGCGTGAAGTTTATCGTGCTGATATTGGGCGCATGGGGCATTGCCAATATGTGGTGGGCGGTGTTCGCCGACGTGGGCGTGTCCGTCATCGCCATCATAAACGCCATGCGCGCGCTGAAAGCAAGATAAGGGTAGCCCGGGCTTTTCCAAACGGCACTTCCATGGTACAATATTGGGCAACCGGGGATAAAAATCCTCGGTTGAGACTGTGGAAAAAGTCGTAACCCCTTGATGTTCAGCCGAATTCGGCGACATGCGCGGCGAATTCGGAACCAATTTTCATTAGAAAATTGGGTACTTTGCACGTTTTGATGACCGTGAGACATAGTCGAACAATCAAAACGTGAATCCTCAAAAAAGCGCAAGCTGCGCAGCGGCGGCGGTTTTTTGACACGCTGGAGGTGTGCCGTGAAAGTTCAGGAGAGCGCGGAAAACTATCTGGAGACGATATTGGTGCTGCGCGAAAGAAGAGGCCAGGTGCGCTCCATCGACATCGTAAACGAATTGAATTTCAGCAAGCCCAGCATCAGCGTGGCGATGAAGCGGCTGCGGGAAAACGGCTATATTCTCATGGATGAGTCGGGCTTTATTACCCTGACTCACAAAGGCGAGGCCATTGCCGCGAGAATTTATGAAAGGCATAAGGTGCTGACGGATTGCCTCGTGGGGCTGGGTGTGAGCGAGGAGGTCGCGAGAGCGGACGCCTGCCGTATCGAGCATGTCATCAGCGAGGAGACGTTTTTGCGGCTCAAGGCCCATGCGAAAATCAAGTAGTTTGTTATAATAGCAGCTATTCCATATTCGTAATGATCAAATGATCGGCGTCCCGCCGGTTTCTCCCCCGCACATTATAGGTATAAAGCTTTGGAAATGAAATGATACGAAACCGGCCCTCATACAATTGCCGAATGGGGGCCGTTTCCTGAATGACCATCAAAAACCGGGCTTTAGTAGCCCGCAATGCTTCCGCCAGCCTTCGCTGATCCGCAAGCCCAAACTTTCGCCCGCCATAGGCGGAAAACCCGCTGTCATAGGGCGGGTCCAGAAACAGAAAATCCTGCTTTGAGAAACGCCCAACCGCCATAAATTCCTGAAAATCCATACAATGAAACGCCGCGAGTTTGAGTACCTCTGCGGTTTGCGGCGCAAACAGCGCCTCGATCTTGGCAAAGAGATTTTTGCCGTTATAGCTCATGCCGCCGTAAGGGATGTTAAATTCCCCCCGGCGATTATAGCGGAACATGGCGCCATAGCAGAATTCCCGGATAAAATAAAAGTTCGCCGCCCGGTACGCTTCAGACTGTGCGGCCACCCGTCCGAGCGCCAGGTCGTTATACACGTTTCTAAAATAGATGTAATACCCGCTTAACAACCCCGTCACGAGGTTTTCCTTCATGTCCTTCCCGCTCAGGGGCGTTTCCCCATGGATTTTCAGCGTCCGGCGCAGCTTATCCGCCATCTGAGAGACAAGCGTCGAGTGGAACGCCGCCCTGCACAAAACCGGGGGCGGCGCCTCCTCGTAAAGCCGCGCCGCAATCGAGGCGGCGATGCCCGGCAGCGGGTCCTCGCCCCAAAGAAAGCGCTGCCGTGCGCCGCAAAAATCCACGCCTCTGCTCAGCTCCCGCAGCCGCGCAAAGCTCTTAGCATAGGCATATAAATGGCTTTTGAGTTCCGCGTCACCTGCCTGTACCAGCCGGTAAAAGCAAATTAACTCCGGAAAAATATCGTTTAACAGCGCCCGCTCAGGGCACAGATGAAAAAACAGCGCGCCGCCACCCATAAAAGGCTCCGCATAGCGGTCGAACCTTGGGATGTATTCCATAATCTCTTGTAGCTCCCGGGTCTTGCCCCCCGGCCACTTGATAATCGGCTGCATGGCTGTTCCCTTTCCTGTGATGTGATTAGCATACCAGCGGCCGCGCCATGGCGCAAGCTGTGATTTTAACGCAACCTTGATGCACACATGGCTGTTCACATGATATACTAAATGCATAACATATTGAGATCGGCAGGATTGGTAATCATGAAAACTAATCCAAAACAGGCGCTTTTCTTCGTACGCGGGCTGTGTATACTGATGATAGTATGCAGCGCCGTTTGTGCGTTATGTTATAACAGGAATTGGGCAACCGAACCTTTGCAGCCATCCTCCCCGGACCGTCTCACATTGCAAAGCGCGTCGGCCAGCTGGCTTGATCGGGACGCGCTCAAGCCAATCCCAAATTCCAGCAAGGGCGCTAAGCCGCGGCTTGCGCTGGAACTCACCCTCCTGTGCGCGGCCGCGGCGCTCACCCTTGTCAGCGCGGCGCTGACGCGGGCAGCCCGGCAAGTCCTGTTGTTTCTGCAATCGTACATTTCCTTCATGGGCGGCCATACCGCCCCGATGCTTGCATAATTTTCCTTTCGCAAACTAAAACAATCAAATAAGTAGGGTATCTCTGTATTGCCAGGGTGTATTTCACGTTGCGTGAAACAAAGCGGCGGCTTGTTTTGCGTACCTTGGCTGGCTTAAGCCATGTAATCCGATTGCGTAAGCTTAAGCGCGGAGGTTTCCATAGAAAAAGAAAAGGGAGTGTAAACAATGGAAAACAATCGTGGTACATTTTCCGGCAATCTGGGATTCATCCTTGCGGCAGCCGGGTCGGCTGTTGGCCTGGGGAACATCTGGAAGTTCCCTTACCTGACAGGCACAAACGGCGGCGGAATTTTCATTCTCGTTTATCTCGTACTCATCCTGATACTGGGCATTCCGATCATACTCGGCGAAACCATCATGGGCCGGTATGCCCAGGGCGACGCGATGCAAAGCTATCGCAAAATCGCGGAGGAATGCAAGTCCAAATCCCCCAGAGCGTGGAGCTTTGTGGGCTTTATGGGCATCCTGTGCGGCTTCACCATACTCAGCTATTATTCCGTCGTAGGCGGCTGGGTCATCGAGTACATCGTAAAATTCGTTACGACGCCCATCGCCAGTCTTAACATGGACACCTTCGGCGCCACAATCAGCAGCCCCGTCGCGCCAATCGTTTACACGGCAATCTTCTCTCTTATGACAATCCTGATCGTGGTGGGCGGCATACAAGACGGCATTGAAAAGGCGAACAAGTTCATGATGCCTTCGCTGTTTATCATCCTCATCATCGTCGTGATCCGCAGCATCACGCTGCCCGGCGCGGTTGAGGGCCTGAAGTTCATGTGGGTGCCCAATATGGCCGCCGTGGAGGAGGCGGGCGGTCTAGGCAAGGTAGCGCTGGCCGCCATGGGCCAGGTATTCTTCTCCCTGTCCATCGGCATGGGCTGCATGATCACATACGGCTCCTACCTGAAGAAGGACACCAACGCCGTCAAAAACTCCATCATCGTCGGCTGCATGGACACCAGCGTGGCGCTGTTGGCCGGTATGGCCATACTGCCCGCCGTGTTCGCTTTCGGCATGGAGCCCGGCCAGGGCCCTGGGCTGCTGTTCGGCACGATTCCCCAGGTATTCGCCAACTTCGGCCCTATCATGGGCCCGATATTCGGCATACTGTTCTTCGTGCTGGTGCTGTTCGCGGCGCTCACTTCGTCCATCTCCCTGCTGGAGGTTGTGACCTGCTACATGGTCGACTCCTTCAAATGGGCGCGGAAAAAGGCGGTCTGGTTCATGGGCGGCGTGATATTCGTCATCAGCATCCTCTGCTCCTTGTCCAATGGCGCGTTGTCCGGCCTGACAATCGGCGGCCTCAACATATTCGACTCCCTCAGCTGGCTGTCGGATAAGATACTGCTCCCCTGGGGCGGCCTTCTGATGTGCTTGTTCATCGGCTATGTCTGGAAGCCCGAGCGGGCGAAGATGGAAGCCACAAACAACGGGACAATCACATGGAGCTGGTTTGTGATCTGGAAATGGCTGATGATGGTCGTGCTTCCCGTACTGATATTCCTGGTATTCTTAAGCGGCATCGGCCTGTTTTAATATCGACAAATAGGACCTCCCATAGAAATGAGGCGCTGTCTCTGCCGGGGCAGCGCCTCATACCGTATTCCGTAAAAAGCCGGCGGAGCCTAAAATGCTATAACGGCCTCGTGGCCTCGTACAGCCACGCTTGCTCAGCCTCGGGCAACAGCGGCCCGATCTCACGATACACCCGCTGGTGATAGGCGTTTAGCTGTTGAACCCCCGCCTCTTCCAGCACATCTTTGTCGATGGCGTCCCGGTCGATGGGCGCGAGCGTCAGCGTTTCAAATTCTAGAAATTCCCCGTATTGTGTTTCCCGGGCATGCTGCACCAGCAGCTGATTTTCAATGCGGATGCCGTGGCTCCCTTCCACGTACAGCCCCGGCTCATCCGACACCACCATGCCCGGTGCGAGCGGGGTGTCCGTGCTGCGCCAGCGGATGTTCACCGGCCCCTCGTGCACGCAAAGGAGATATCCGATGCCGTGCCCTGTTCCGTGGCGGTAATCAAGCCCCCGCTCCCACAGCGGCATGCGGGCGATGGCGTCCAAATGCCCGCCGGAAACCCCCCGGGGGAACCGGGCATTCGAAAGGTTAAGCATCCCCTTTAGCACAAGGCTAAAATGTTCTTTCTGCTCCGCGCTTAACCCGCCCAGCGCGATGGTGCGGGTCACGTCCGTAGTCCCCTCATAATACTGGCCGCCGCTGTCCAGCAGCAAAAATCCCTCCCTTTTCAGATGGCAATCCTTTTTAGGCGTTGGGTGATAATGGACAATCGCCCCATGGGGGCCATACCCCGCGATGGTAGCAAAGCTCGGGCCGATGCAACCCTCCTGCTCAAGCCGCAAATCATCCATCCGCTTCGCCACCGCGACCTCGGTTAACATGGCTACATTCGGATGGGTTTTCAGCCAATACAGCAGCCTGCACAGGGCCGCGCCGTCTTTTCTGTGCGCCCGGCGCAAGTTTTCTTGCTCCACCGGGTTCTTTCTGTTTTTCATACGCGTGGTGGGATTTTCCTTCTCGATCACCACGCCGGGGAATGCCTCCACCAGGGCATAATTCACGGTTTTCGGGTCGAGCAGCACCCGGGCTTCCTTCGTGAACTCTGCCATCCGGGGGTATATCTCAGCATAGGGCCGCAGGTTGGCGTTTACCCTGCGAAGCCCGGCCAGGAGTTTTTCCGGCAGCTTTTCCCGCTGTATATACAGCGTTGCCCGCCCAGGCTCGATCAAGGCAAAGCACAGGGCAACGGGGTTAAACTTTACGTCCGCTCCCCTAAAATTGAATAACCACGCGATATCGTCCAGGGAGGCGATGAGGTGGGCGTCCGCGCCCTCCTGTTCCATGGCGGTGCGAAGCCTATGAAGCTTCGTCTCCCTGCCCTCCCCGGCGAATTCCACAGGAAGCTCATACACCGGGGCACCGCTCAGCTTGGGCCGTTGCTCCCACAGGTTTCCCGCCACATCTTCCCCGCCCATCAGCTTTACATTGGGCAAAGCGGCAAGATACGCCTTCGCGTCAAAGGCGGAGATGGTTCGTGCGTCCATCCCCAGCCCGCCGCCTTTTTGCAGGACGGTTTTCAGGTATTCCACCATGGTGGGCACCCCCGGCTCATCCATGCGCATGAGATCGATTGTGCTTCCCGTGAGCTCCTCTTCGGCCTGCAAAAAATACCGCCCGTCCGTCCAGAGCGCCGCCGCGTCCTTTGTTACCATCAGGGTTCCCGCAGAGCCGGTAAATCCACTAAAATATTCCCGGACTTCAAAGTACACCCCCACATATTCTGAGGCGTGAAAGTCGCTCGCAGGTATGATGTACGCTTCCATCCCCCGGGCTGCCATGGCTTCGCGCAGGGCGCTCAATCGTTCTGGAATTGTTTGCATTGGCCGATTTTCCTTTCCGAATAATTTACAGTAAGGCTTGTATTGAGTATACCCCCTCCCCAAGCGGCGGACAAGGGAGGCGAATTCAATATTTTACTTTAGCGTGGTAACGCAATGCTTGACGAAATGGACGATGGAGTGTACATTGTATAAGTACTCATGATACTTTTGAAAATTGATACGATTTGGGGGGCATTTTGATGAAAAAGAAAATTGCTGTGGTGGGTAGCAGCGGCGGAAACCTGTTCAATCAGGGTGGCAGCGACCCTGTGGCAATGATGCGGGAGATCGTGGCGCAAACCAACTCCGTGGACATGGAAATTGCGTGTTTCAATTATGTTTGCGCCAGTGCAAGCATGGACGGTATCTCCAAGGATACCACAGCGTCGCTGTTCGCATTTGAGGATGGCGAGACCAAAGTCCTGTGTTCCGGCCCCTTGCACACGGTCAATGAGGCGGCCCGCAAAGCGGACGAGGCGCTGGCTGCGGCAATTTCCAACGCGGAGATTGACGGGCTGATGCTCTTAAGCTGCGACCCAAACGACGTCAACCGCACAAGCCTGACGGCAGCGGCACAGGCGAAAATCCCGGCGGTTGGAACCGGCGGCGGTTCCATGGCGGCGACCCAGGCGCTGGGGGTGAATGTGCTTTCCGCCTCGGGTACCACCGGCACCACCAACCGCACCCGGGCGGTGGCGTTTACGGCAGCGCTGGCCAAGGAATGGAACATGAAATATAGGCCCGTCATCGGCACTACCGCAGGCGCTGTGCAGCAGGGCAGCGTCTGGAAGCGCATCAACTTTAAGGGCATTATGATGACGTCCATGCCCGGGTTTATCGCCATGGCGCTCATTCTGGCGCTAAGCAAAATTCCCGGTCTGACCGCCCTGGGGGATGTGTTCAGCACCCTCATCGGCGTGCTTCCGGTTATTCTCGCGGCCATTGCCGCCAAGCAGATCTCGGGCCTGGACGAGGTGGGCGTGGTGGCAGGCATCATCGCGGGCACCCTGTCCGTGGACGGCGGCATTATCGGCGGGCTTGCGGCGGGGGTGCTTGCGGGCATTCTCGCGTACTACATCATCTCCTTCTGCTTTAAGCACAAAGTTCCGGGCACCACCGCCAACATCGCGGCGGGCGGCCTTTCCGGGCTTGTGGCGGGGCTAATCGGCATGTTCCTCATCGCGCCTGTGGCTCTTTGGCTGGGCAACGGCATTAAATCCCTCATCGAAGGTGCGTTAAGCTTTAGCCCGGTGCTGGCGGGGGCCATTGCGGGGCTGTTGATCTGGCCGGCCATCATCGGCGGCGTGTACCACGCGGCAATCCTGCCCATCGTGCTCTTGGAGATGGAAGCGGCGGGCTTTAGCTTCCTGGGCGCCATCGACATGACAGGCCTCGTCATGGTAAGCGCGGGCATTACATTAGCGAATGTGCTGTATCCCCGGCAAAAGTCCGACGCGGCGGTGGCCCTCCCGGGATTTCTAATCAATGTTGGCTTCGGCACGTTTGTAGAGGCGGCCTACCCCTTCATGTTCTCGGATAAGCTGGTGTTTGCAGGCGCGCTCATCGCCTCCACCATTTCCGGCGCGTTCGTGGGCATATTCGATGTAAAGGGCACCGCCTATGTCCCCTCGGTGCTGGCCCCGGGCATGGCCAACGACGGCAAGGGGCTGTTGTTTGCATTGTGCATGATCATCGCCCTGGCTGTGGCGTTTTTCATCACCCTCATCGCCAACCGCGCGGCGCGGGCAAAGCTTTCAAAATCCCAGGAAGCGGCGGCCTGATAGAATTTTGCGGCGTGGCGTCGTGACGCCCTTATCCTGGGCCAAGTGAAGAATCTTTTCGCGTTTAAAGTTTCTTCGCTGGGCTCAGGATATTTTTTTGTTGCGCTTATGCTATTTTCCGATGGCGGCGTAAACTTGCTCTGTCTTAGCCGCATCCCGGTCGGCGACATAGTAGATCATCTCCGGAGTTGTAATCTTCAAAAACGGAGGCTGCGTGGGGTCCAGGCAAAGGCGGCAGCTTTCCCCGTCCCCCCCGCGGTACCGGCCTTTTAGGAGTGTATCCATCCCCGTCCCTGCCGTGCGGGTCATGGAAGGCAGCGCATCAATAAGCTCTACCGACCGAATGTCGTTTAGGGGGATTTCATAGCTGGTGCCCGTGTGCAGGGCGTAAATCGCGCCATTCTCCACCCGCAGTGCGGGCGGTGTGATTTCCTCCTTGACCAGAAAGAATCCCCACAGCGGGAGCGTAATGATCAGCAGCGCACAGACGCCGCCCAGTATTTTCCCCCATGGCCGTCCAATATTGATGGCCATTCCCAGGCCGACCCGGTGGTTTTTCATGATGTGCCTGTCGTTGGGATTGTTGTAAATTATGCCGAACATCCAAAGATCATCCTCGTCCAGCGGGCCGCCCCCAACCTGTGCGGTAAGCTTTTGCTGCACAAACCGGGTCTTAAACTCCGTCCAAAGGACAAGGGCCAGCAGGATCACCGTATAAGCAATGCCCACGCCAATGGCGCCTGCCGGGCTACTCCTATAGAACCACATGCCCAGCCCCAGCAGTGCCGAAATCCACGCGCTGACGGCACACAAAATGCCCCCATACCGGCGGCGCACCCGGGTCAGTACCGCCGTGATGTCCGAATCCTCCCCCACCTGTTCCGCCCTCTGGCGGTAGATCGCGCCATGAATGCCCCAGAAGACCCCCACCAGCAGCACCCCGCAAGAGCCGATGACTGCTGCCTCGATATACGCGCCCTTCATGAGTTCCGCCACTACAGGTACGAGGCTGATAATAAGCGGCAGGACAAACCAGATTGTACCCACCCGCTTCGTCCTCAAGTCCACCGTGGACATGTCGATGGTCAGAACCTGGCTGTTCTCCGCCGCCCAGCCCCGCGCCCGCTTTTCCGCCCGCAGCTTGCCGTTGGCCCGGGCATACAGCCAGAAGGTTACCAGAATAGCCATTGTAATCCAAATCAGGGTGATGGTCAAAAATATGGAAAACCGCTCAATGGGCAGCAAAAGCCCCAGCGCCGCGGTGCCAACAAGCATGGCGTTTCGAAGGGATTTGCGAAAGTCCGCGCAAATTTCCTTGACCCGCGCATCACTCCAGGCGGCCACTGGAAGCGTTACGCCCAAAATAATTCCCTTTTTCGGCTTTGTCTCGTTGCCCATCATCCCGTACAGAATGGGTAAAATGGGTAGAATGGCGATCAGCATGATGAGTTTTGCGCTCATTGGTCAACCCTCCTTGTCATAATATTCCCGGCACAGGCATAGCAACTCGTCCCGGGACATGCCGGAGAGTTTTGCCTCGGACACAATCACTTTTAGATAGGAAAGCGCGCTGTTTGAAAGGTCCCGCTTTGCGCCAGCGCCCTTCACCATCGCGCCGCTGCGCCGGTCGGTTTCGATGTACCCCTCCTGCTTCAGCATCTGATATGCCTTGCTTACGGTCATCATGTTAATCCCCGCTTCCGCCGCCAGCGCCCGAATTGTAGGCAGTTGTGTTCCTGCCGTGAGGCTGCCTTCGGCAATGGCTACCACGATCTCGTTTCGTATTTGCATATAAATCGGTACGTCCGACGCGAAGTCCAGTTTCAGCAGCATCGTATCACCCTCCGTTTGCATTATTAATAGTAATGCAAATAATGCATTCTGTCAAGCCAAACAAAGCGCCCGGAGAAGCTCACAGCAAAATGTTTTTATTTTATTAATAAAACCTTCCGAAATCCATCAGACTTATCCAATATAATAAAAGCATCACCAAAAGGGGGGCCGCCTGTGAACGCAAAAGCCGCACCGGACAATGTCCGTACCTATAAAATAATCCTATGGTGTTTATTCGCGCTGTATTTTCTCGCCCTTACCGCCATCATACTGTTCAAGTACGGCGGCATGACGAATGTGGGCGGGCTAAACCTCGTGCCCTTCGATTGGATGAAACCGCATGCTTCCTCCTCGGCGGCCTTCAAAAACGTATTTGGCAACTTCGCCCTGTTCATCCCACTGGGTCTGTTTTTGCCGCTGCTATTCCCAAAGCTTGGGCCGGTTAAAACCACCCTCGCAGGGCTTTTATTGAGCCTTGCCTATGAGGTCATTCAATATACCACGTCCATCGGCGTGGCGGATGTGGACGACCTGATTTTGAATACCTGCGGCGCGGCATTCGGCGCGCTGTTGTATTGGCTGGCCACAGGGCGGGCGAAAAGCCCCCGGCAACGTTTCCGCGCGGGGTTTCTTACCATCGTGCTGTCCAGCGTGATTTGCGCGGCAGCGTTGTTGTTTTATTAGATTGAGCATGATTTCATGATATTGTGACAATCGATATGCGCGATTTATTCGGACTTTCCCGGAGCCCGTTCATATTCCTCGACATACTTCTCCAAGGCGTATTCAATCTCTTTGTTGGCAGAGCGTTTATTGCTCTGTGCGATTTTTTTGATTTTCTCCATCAATTCCTCAGAAATTCGCAAGGAAAACGGCGCGTAATAATTGCCCATAGTCTCACTCCCACGCATAGTATGGACATATTATACATTTCATATTTCATTCTATATGAATTCATATTGACATCATTATGATATTGTAATATCATTCTAAGTATATGCGATACAAGGAGGATTCTATGGGTCTTTACTTCGATCTTCTATTGTATGAACTCACGTGCCAAGACAATCCAGCCTTCACTACGCTCCTCAATAGCGCCAATGCCGCGATGGAAGGAATTTGCTTTCAAGCGTTGCGGCGAATTAAAGACATATTGGATCAGGATGAATTGGATGATTTT
Organism: uncultured Oscillospiraceae bacterium; assembly: GCA_964411275.1. Lineage (GTDB taxonomy): Bacteria > Bacillota > Clostridia > Christensenellales > CAG-138 > CAYPKG01. Next base: position 43,177 of record CAYPKG010000014.1, read on the forward strand.
GAGTGCATCGAAGAAATCGTAAAGGTTTTCGAAAAGATTGGTTCTGAAGGGGGAAGCCGTCACGATTTTGGATAGAATTAGCCCAACGTTTACCAGGCTTTCGTTAACATGCTAATTGCGTTGCGGCTTCGCCATCCAAAGCAAATTAAACGTTTCAAATTTCCCTTTTATTCGTTTGCCAAATTCGGAATATAAAACGTCAATTTTTTCTTAGGATTTTATTAAGAAATATTTCGCTATTTTTTAAAATACGCAAACCTCCTATCAGTTACAATATTACTGAAGTTAAAAAATGAGGAAGATTTGCTATGAATAGTTATGTCTTAGAAATATTGGTTCGTTCCATAAGTGGATATATATTTATCGTTCCTGGACTGATACTGTATTTTCTGCTTCTCAAGAAAAAAGGGGAAAAGCAAACCAATGCGCATATTTTTACTGTGTTTATATTTGGCTATTTGCTCATTGGGATGCTGACAGTGACGGGCATCAATTCCTTTAAGGCCTTTTCTCCAAGACTTGCACTGGTTCCATTTTTAGATATGGTCAGGGGGCCTATGGATACTCTGCTGAACATTATATTGTTTATTCCATTTGGTTTTTTCGTTCCGCTATTATATAAGAAATATTATAATCCAATCAAAGTAGTTTTGCTTGGTTTCATATTTTCACTATCCATAGAGATGATACAGATGTTTGGCATGGGGACAACCGATATCAATGATTTGGTAACAAATGTAATTGGAACTTTTTTGGGATACTGTATTTGCAAATTCTTATCTAAAAATAATAGTTATGAGAAATTCAAAGCCATCAGTATCAATGATTCAGTTGAAATATCCGTGCTTATTGCATATTCATTTATAATCATGGTGACAATTCAGCCGATCATCATCTCATCATTGTTCAAACTTGCATAAGGTTCGGATTATATTACTTAGGCTAAGTAAATCCCTTAAAAACGACTGCCTGGAAGAATAAAAACCGCGCCAAGGGGACGAAGTCCCCTTGGCCCCTGCGGCGCAACCCTCAATAAGGTCCGATAAAATCTATAAACTCATTCGCCTGTTTATCAAGGTAAGGATAGCTTGCTTTCAGTGCCAGATTGCCCTCGCTGTCAAGCTGGTTCATAGCATTGGGTATCGTAAGCCGCGGTACATTCATAACATCCATGTTAAAAAAACTAATGAGTGTAACCAAATGATCTTGAGCCAGACCTGTTCCCGACATTCCGGGAGATATTCCACTGATAGCGGCGGGCTTTCCCCAAAGAACCTGGGGCTGTTTGCTGCCGATTGGGCGGGATAACCAGTCGAGAAGGTTCTTGAGAACTCCAGGGAAAAAATGGTTGTACTCAGGTGTAAAAAACCAAATTCCGTCCGCTGATTTCACCGCATCACGGGCGCGTTTTACAGCATCAGGCGCGGGATATTCCACATCTTGATTGAATAAGGGAACGTCACCATACTCCAACAGCGTGAAATCAGCCCGTTCTCCGATTATTTCTTTTGCGGCTAAGGCCAATTGGCGGTTAAACGATTCCTTTCGCAGGGAACCGACAATGGCCAATATCTTAATTTTTTTCACTTTGATGCTCTCCTTTATGATCCGCTTGATAGGATCAGTATGAAATCTCATTTTGTAAAAAGGTGCCTCTTTTCAAATCATCGAAGGCTTTATTCAATTCTTCCCTTGTGTTCATTACAATAGGCCCGCCCCAAACTACTGGTTCGTTCAGGGTTGTTGAACTCATAAACAGCACTTGGGCATTTTTGTCCGTTGCCTTTATCTGAACATGATCGCCGGCAGTAAGTTTTACCGCCGTCTTTTCCTTTACCAATTCCCCTGCGATATATGCATCTCCTAAAAGTGTAAAGGCCATGACCGACCGCTCATTTTCCGTATTCAGGACAATCGACGCATTTGCATCGAGGTGCACATCGTAATAATCCAAGGGAAGATACTTGCTTGTATATCCTTTTCTACCCTCATATTCACCTGCCAGCAGTCTCAGCTTGCCATTTTCCAGTTTAATCTCTTCAATTTCCCCATTCTTGATACTATGATAAGCCGGTGGAACCATTTTATCCTTTTGAGGTAAATTAAGCCAAAGCTGTACACCAAGCATTCGTTCAGCCGCCGGTATCTTTTCTTCATGTAAAATACCAGAACCCGCTGTCATCCATTGTACCTCTCCATTGCCGATCGTATCCTCATTTCCCAGGCTGTCCTTATGAGTCATAAATCCGCGATACAGATAACTGATCGTCTCGATGCCTCTATGAGGGTGCATGGGAAATCCAGCCGTATAGTCATCGGGATTTGTACTGTCAAATGAATCCAGCATTAAAATCGGATCATAATCCTGTATGGTCCCGTTTCCTAATACCCTTACCAAGCTCACGCCTGCGCCGTCCTTTGTTCGATAACCTGTAACCTGCTGTTTCACTTTTCTTTCCATGTGTTTACCTCCTTGCGCATTAAAACATATGTCTATTTTGTAAGTAAGACCACCGTCTCCACATGGGTGGTCACTATGAAGGGAAGGCATGTTTCCACCCTCGGTTCCGTCATGGGAACACAATTTGCTTTCGGTCTTGCCGCTCTTCCTCGGCTGCTTAAACTCACGGCTTGGCTATTCCATATTCGCCGGTGCTTGTAATTTTTCACTTTTCTGTCTTTATTCGAGCGATCGTGATGAGTGTCAATAACACCATAAAAGGCGCAGTAATAAAGAAAAATCGAAAGACAAATGCCAATATGTCATTTGTAAATTGCATTTCGGAACTGCTTAACAAGAGAAATCCAGTAATACCAACCGCCAATGTGAAAATCAATGAGATCACGCAGCAAAGCATGGCGTTCTTTTTTATTTTCATTAAGAGCCCTCCTGATTTGTTATGTTCGGATTTTCCGCCAAAACGTATCAATCTACTTCATAATTTTACCATGAAACGCGCCGGGATTCCAGCGGCAAAAACATGGAGCGTGCATACCAAACACGCTCCGTATTTGTGGTGTGGCTTGCCACTTCAGCTTCTCCAAGCTGGTGTTAACCATTTCTGAAATGTATATTAGGAACCCGGAATAATCATTAAAGTCAATCACTTGTGTAGCAACACTATAGTCTCCACATGGAACGAGAGCATCAGGTTGATGTCTGGTATGTATTTTTCGTTTTGTCCGTTCTCGGGAACAGGTCAATAGTGGTTTTTATGGGGGTGTTCTGTTCGAGGGAACAGGTCAATGGTTTTTATCCGTTCGGGGGAACAAGTCGATACATGGGGTTTAATTCCTGTCATCTCCGGTGGCAAAGGTACTAACTATTGATAAAATGCACCGCTCAAA